>CAZGJF010000007.1:0-72333 GCA_964526595.1 uncultured Akkermansia sp.
TTGTAAGTTCAAGTAATAAGTGCAATTTTTTCAAGTAGCACTTGTTTAGGTGTTTTATAGTTAAATTTTCTTACTGGCCTATCATTCAATAATTGTTCAACAGTTTTCACTTGGCCATTTGTGATTGTGCTAATTTCGGTTTTTTTTGGAAAGAATCGTCTAATTTTTCCAATTCTATTTTCAACAGTTCCTTTATCTTGACTAGTGTATGGTCTTGTAAAGTAGGTGGTCACATTTAAAGCATGAGCTACTTCCAAATGATTGGCAAAACCTTTGTCAATATCAAAAGTAATGGTGTGTAGTGGATAATCCATTTTATTGAGATTCTCAATTATAGCTTGACTTACCGCATCACTTTTTCTATTTTGAAGTTTATGAAGGCAAGTATACAATGTTGCTCTATCTGTCATCACCAATAGGGCTCCTTTATGGTTTTTACCCATCATAAAATCAACTTCAATATCACCGGGCCTTGTTCGCTGCTGAACAATCAAAGGACGGTGTTCAATAGATGTTCGATGGTGAATGATACCACGAGTATCTTTTCTATTGCCTCGTTTTCTTCTTCGTTTACCATGTTTGAGGTGCTGATAAATGTGCTTATAGGGCTTATCAATAGCTTTGTTTCCATGCTTGGATTTCCATATCCATTGATACAACCACTCGATACTCAAAGGACATTTTCCTGTTCTTTTACCTTCAAAACTAATCAACTCAGGGCTCCATTTTTTTTCAGACAACCATTCAACCGCCTGTTTCTTCATTGCTGGAGTAAATTTCACCAATTTAGGCTTTATATGATGGCGCTGCTCAGTTCTGCGTTGAGCGTTACTTGCCACATAAGTCCCGCTAGTTTTACCTCGTTTGGCTGTGTTTCTAATCAATTCTCTACTAATAGTAGATGGACTTACACCAAGTTCTTGAGCAATCATTTTTTGTTTCATTCCTACCTTAATGTAGGCTTCAATCTGATATCTTTGTATCAAACTGAGATGTGTGTAATTTTTTGACATAAGCAATCCAAAGATTGCACTACTTGGGAAAATGGCAAAATGCCCTCAAAAGCATTTTGTCATTTGTTTCTAAAAATTGCACTTATGTGTTGAACTCAGCTATCAACTAAAATGAAATTAGAGAATTTTACAAAGGAGCAAGTTGAACTTGGAGAATTTCCGTTAATTGAAATCTTAAGGGAATCATTATTCTACCCCGCATGCGGATTCGACGGTAATATTATTAGACTCTGTAATACACAGGTAACAGATTTTAGCATCAATAGCTTTATCTTTTGTGATTATCATACTGATGAGAGCGAATTGCAAGAAGTCCTTAATAATTTCAAAGGATATGAAGTATTTGCAACTAGACATATATCTCCTAATGAACTGTATCCGCCTAACCATCAATCTAGATTCATTCTTCCACCTACTGATGACAAAAGTAATTATTCTAAATCTTCGCGATTCAAAAATAATTGGAAACCTTTTGCAAAGTGGATAATATATGAACGTAAAGATAATTTTGAAGGGAATCACGGTACAAAAAGATTTTCCATGCTATACATTGGTGGAGAAGCTGTTGAAGTATATCAAAAATTATATTGGGATAATTGCCTATTCCCTAAGGCTCTGGCAATAATCAGACCTGGCACTGGTTTTGGATTCAATTACACCGATTTTTATGATCAGAATAAAGCATTAGCATGGTCTGTATTAAATAATGATGCTGGTATACCGAATTTTATTTTTACCGATAGAAACGATTTAAATTGGTTTAACAAGTATGTTTTGTTTGATCATTTTAACGATTATCGTTATGAAACCTATTTAAGATCTTACTATGGTTCAATAAAACTTTTTAAACAAATAAGTTAGTATACAAAATATTTCTTATTCAGCATTATGAAAACCAATAATTTAAACAATTCAAAAAATTATATCAAATCAATAACTAAAGTATATTATCCAGGTTCTGGAAATGATATAGATACCTTACAATTCATACTTAATGAATTTCCACATGCTAAAGAGATTTTTTTCTGTGATTATCTTCTCCACATTTCAACGGAAGATTTAGCGACAATTCAAGATTGGGAAGTGATTAGAATAATTAATTTATTTCCATCTGATTTTGGAAAACAAAGTTGGGGAGATTTTTGGTTTGAAAACCAAAATAGTACATCTTTTTCAGGACCGAACCAGAATCTATCCAATCTTTTTATTTTATATAATAAAATCACACACAATATTGTAAGGTTCTTTCAGTTGGGAACAGAGGGAGTTGGTACATACAGAATTCTGAAAAGCTGTGACCTAAATCCAAATTTGATTTTTTTAGCCGACCATGGATTTGGTGGAAATTGGCATGATAATTATTGGGGAGAGCCAGCTCCGAATTACAATGGCACTTCATATTTAAAATCATTTGCAAGATATAATAACTATATCATGGTGGATAAAATCACAAATCCTTGGACTGATTTCACCGAAAATAATGTTTTTCACAATTCTAGATGGACATTATATTACAGAGCTTCACATAGAAATCGTTTAAATTCAAATCGAGGTCTGTGATTAATTAATCAAAATGACCATTTCATCCCATTTTTTAGTGACTAAATTTTGTAATTTATGAAAAAGATAATCACACTAATTTTTTTGCTTTATTGTGTATGTTCTTGTGATACAAAGAATAATTCTCATAACAAATCAAAAAAACAAAAACCTAAAATTGAAATAATTTATGAAACATCAAATTTTAAATTGTACGGATATTCATCGATAGATAAATCTAAAATTTTAAATTCAATAATAAAATTTGAACCATATATTGGATTTGAAGATTTTAAAGTTGTAAATACTCTCGACACAAAACATGCCATTCTTGACTTAAAGTCAAATATAAATGCCTATAACTTTCGTACATTGATAAGAATAAAGTATAGTGAAAAAAATGCAAATTTTGCTGGCCATTATACTTTTGTTGATTGGGGTTGTGGGTCTCCTTGTTATAATAGTCTCTTAATCGATAGGCAAACAGGCAAAATATATGACTCTCCAGATGCCGTATTTGGATATGATTTTCGTTCAAATAGTAGGATGTTAATTGTAAACCCTCCAGATTCCAATGGATTTTATTCTGATTTTGGTTATTCTAAACCAGTAATATACATTTTTGACGAACACACCAAGAAATTTTTATTAAGAAAACCAAAATAAGAAACATTTTTTTTGAATTTGGAACCCCTTTTTTCTCTGTAATTGGAATATCGCACAATAAAAAGACACTTTTTAGATGAGCTTAAAGGCCATCATTCAAATCTCATGACTTTAATTGGCCATTTCACTCATGAATTTTATGCGCATCAGACGTAATTCCTCTTCGGTAAATTCACCATCAAATTCGTGGTATGCCGCTTTAAGGTCATCCGTTTCAGCTTCCTTGAAGTATTCATAAATATCTTGTTGATTTTCTTTATCCAGAATTTCGTCAATATAATAATTGATGTTTACTCGGGTACCTGAAGAAACAATAGCCTCAATCTCTTCAATGACTTCTTCCAAGTTTTTTCCTTGAGAATGCCCGATGTCATCTAAGGGTAATTTACGGTCAATGTTTTGAATCAATTGAACTTTTAAGCCTGATTTGTTAACTAGAGATTTTACAATTAAATCCTGAGGTCTTTCAATTTCATGCTCCTCAACATAATTTCTTATTAAGGCAGCAAAGGGTTCTCCATACCTTGATGCTTTTCCTGTTCCAACACCCTGAATATTGGTTAATTCTTCAATACTTATCGGATATTGAAAACACATATCTTTCAAAGAAGGCTCCTGAAAAATGACGAATGGAGGAACACCTAAATGTTTGGAAATACTCTTTCGAAGATCAAGTAACATGTCGTATAATGTTTCATCAAACGCAGTTCCCTTTCCTGACACAATAATAGTTGTATCATCATCAGTGTTTGAAAAATCATGTTCCTGAATCAATTGAAATGACTGTGGATTCTTCAGAAATTCTTTACCTTGTTCGGAAAGCTTTAGAACACCATAGGATTCAATATCTTTGTATAATAATCCTCCTACTAAAACCTGTCTGATAACTGCATTCCAAAAATGTTCATCCTTGTCTTTTCCACAACCAAATCCTGGATATGACTGATGCTTATACGATTTAATCTCCGAAGTAATGTTTCCGGATAAGAATGCACAATAATGCTTAGCTTTTTGGGTTTCTTTAAGGTCAATAACAGCCTGCAATAGCATTTGAACATATTCACTTCCTTCTTTCCGCTCTTTGGGATGTTTGCAATTATCGCAAAATTCATTACAATCCTTTTCGTCAAACGTTTCCCCAAAATAATGCAAAATGAATTTTCGTCTACAAACGGAAGTTTCCGCATAAGAAACAATTTCATGTAATAATAAGCGCCCTATTTCTAGTTCTGCTACAGGTTTTCCATGCAAAAATTTCTCTAATTTTTCTATGTCCTTATAACTGTAAAACGCAATACATTCTCCATCTCCTCCATCTCTGCCGGCTCTGCCGGTTTCTTGATAGTAACTTTCGATTGATTTGGGAATATCATGATGAATCACGTATCGTACATCAGGTTTATCAATTCCCATTCCAAATGCTATTGTTGCAACAATTACTTCTGCTTCTTCCATCAAAAACATATCCTGATGTTTTGCCCGGGTAGCAGAATCCAATCCGGCATGATAAGCCAAGGCATTGATTCCATTGACTTGCAATAACTCAGCCATCTCTTCTACTTTTTTTCTGCTCAAACAATAAATGATACCACTCTTTCCTTGTTTTGAACGGATAATTTTGACGATTTGCTTTTCAATATCTCTTTTAGGGCGTATCTCATAGTATAAATTTTCCCTGTTAAACGAAGACTTAAAAACAACGGCATCCATCATATTCAAATTTTTCTGAATATCATACTGAACCTTTGGCGTGGCAGTTGCAGTTAAAGCAATGATCGGAACATTGGAAATTTTTTCAAAAATTTCCCTCAACCTACGATATTCAGGTCTGAAATCATGTCCCCATTCTGAAATACAATGTGCTTCATCTATTGCAAAAAATGAAATATCAACTGAAGTGAGAAAATCTATGTTCTCTTGTTTCGTGAGTGATTCGGGAGCAACGTATAGAAGTTTAGTTTTTCCGTTTTGTATATCTTGCTTAACATTAGCAATTTCTGATTTAGTTAAAGACGAATTTAAAAAATGTGCAATTGACTCTGAATCTGTAACGTTTCTAATAGCATCTACTTGATTTTTCATCAAAGCAATCAATGGAGAAACGATAATCGCTGTTCCATTTAATAACAATGCCGGTAACTGGTAACACATGGATTTACCACCACCTGTTGGCATAATAACAAAGGTGTTTTTTCCGGAAAGCAGGTTGTTTATAATATCTTCCTGCTTCAATTTAAAAGTATCGAACCCAAAGTACTTTCGAAGTGCCTCCTTGAGATTGTGCATTGCTATCAAAAAGCTAAATTATGATTAGGTTAATTTAATGATTTTTTAATTACATCTTAAAGTTAACCAAAACATTAAGATAATTTTGTTTTCTAATGAATTTTGAGACAAAATCATCTTGTTTGTTGCCCGATAATAACAAATTTCTACAATCGGAGAGAATGCGGATAATTTGCAAAAATAAATCTACGGTTACCTGATTAATGAAATGTGACCGGAATATGTTTTGTATTCATCACTTTCAGATGATTTAAACACAATTCTCCAAGTGTAAATACCTTCACTAACCATCATAGCTGAGGATCCAGCTCCATAAGTTCCGTCCCAACCCACATTTGCATCATGCGATTCAAATAATGTTTGACCCCAACGATTGTAAACGAACAAGGAATAATTATAAGGATCATAACCCGATGAAAACACTGGTTTAAATTGTTGATTAAAGTTATCTCCGTCAGGTGTGAATGTGTTTGGAATGAAGAATAGCAGATATTCTGATAAACGAACAATTTTAGTGGTACTGTCTCGACATCCTTCGGGTGTAATAGCCGTTAATGTAATGAGGTGATTGCCAAAATCTGCATTTGCATAATCGTGTTCAGGATTTACTTCAGTTGAAATTTCCGAACCATCTCCAAAATCCCAAAAATAGGTAACCGCACCCACAGAATTATTAGTGAATGTAACATTTGCATCAGATGATTCTACTGTTGTGGATGACACATCGAATGAAGCCATCGGTGTTTCATTAACACAAATGATTGAATTTTGTGTACTTGAATTTATACAACCGTTTGATGTAGTAACAGTTAATGTAACATCAAAACAACCACCTTGATTAAATGTATTGAAAACGGAACCACACCCACTTAATGTGGTGCCATTACTGATAGTCCAAATACAGTTTGAGGACGAGGGTTCATTATTGGTGAAATTAACATTCAGAGGCGTACACCCACTTAGTTGGTCAGCAACAAATGATGCATCAGGTAATGGATATACATTAACAACAACGCTATCAAAACCTGAACAGATATCAGATGTATCTGTCACTGTATAAGTGGTTGAACCCAAGGTAGGAGTGAAAGATACTCCATTTTGGATATTGTTGTTCCATACGTATAAATTTGCACTGGATCCTGTGAGTGTTACTGTTTCGTTTTCACAAACATTCACATCATTCCCCGCAAAAATGGTGGAAACGGGATTCACATATACCATCACTGAATCTGAATTTTTGCATCCAATCAACGTACTACCTATTACTTTGTATAGTGTTGAGTCAGTTGGAGTAAAAGCAACGTTATTAACAACTGAGGAAGGTGTCCAAGCGAATGTGTTTGCCCCACCTTGTGAAGCAATAGGTGTAACACTTAAAGTAATTTGTGTTCCTTCGCAAACAGTGATTGTATCCGGACCTAATTCAACGGTTGGTAATTTTTTAATGTTAACATTTACAGTATCCATATCACTGCAGCCATTATCTAATGTGCCTTTCAGTACATATTTTATTACTGTATCAACCGAAGTGGTATAACCCTGGAAAATAACACCGGAACCGGAGGTAGCGTTCAGGTAGCTGTTGGTATTACCTGGTAAAGGATCTAAGAGTGCCCAGATGAAAAAATTGGCTCCGGATCCTGTTAGAACTTTCGTCGTTCCGGAACACAAGTTCATAACATCATTCCCCGTAACAGTAGGAGGAGCATTTACAACCACATTGATGTTGTCAGAAGAAGAACATTCAGTGACTGCTGTTCCATCATTGGTATATGATACTGTTCCTGTTACTGCATAAGATATTGTACCTGAGCTTGGACTGATAAAACTGATGGTATCACCTAAATCTTGATAGATAGGCACTGTTGAATTCCAAGTGTAATCAGTAGCACCATTTGCTATCAATTGGATAGTATCACCCTTACATTTCGAACTAATGGGAGTTATCGTTACATCAGGTGTTTGATTAACAATAACGGTGGTAATATCAGTTTTTGTACAGATACCATCTGTAATCGTTAACATATACACTCCTGCCATTGTCGAATCGCAATTTGGAATAGTTGGGCTTTGTAAATTACTTGAAAAGTTATTTGGCCCAGTCCAACTATAAGTAAAAATTGTCGTATCTTCAGTACCACCCAATAATTCTATCGTTGATGAAGAGCAGTAAATACCAGAGGTGTCCGCTATTGCATTACACTGGCACGCTATGTCGTTTGGATCAAATACAGTAACTGTTGAATATGCTATTCCATTCCCGCAGGTATTTGTTCCAGTTATCTCATAAATCGTTGTTGTAGTAGGGTTGGCGTAAACTAGAGCTCCGCTCGTTGTACTTAATGCTGAAACATCACCCCCCCCCCAAACATAAGAATCAGCTCCGGATGCAGTTAATGTTGTGATAGAAGCAGGACAAATACCGGCATTATTAACAACCACTACAGGTGGTATCCAAACAAATACAGTAGCCGAAGCATTGGAGATGCAACCATTTAAATTATAAACACAAGAATAAACGGTTGTATCATTTGGAGTAACTGTAATCGTTGAAGTAGTTTCTCCCCCAGGTGACCATAAAAACGTGCCTCCGGGTACAGAAGGTACTGCAGTTAAGGTTGAGCTTTCACCTATGCAAATCGTATCAGATAAAATGTGGAATGGCGTTGCAAAATTTTCAACCACGATCGTTTTCACAACCGGTGAAGTGCAAGAATTGTTAAAGTCATCAATAGTTACTGTATAAGTTCCCTCACTTAAATTTGAAGCGATTGGACCATTACCTCCTGATGGAGCCCACAAATAGGTATATGGTGGATTTCCTCCGACAGCAGTCACCTGAGCACTACCATTTCCTAATCCGCAACTTTCATTGATAATGGTATCTATTGTTGCAGTTAATGCACCATCGCATTGAAGGAAATCGACAAAAACCCCTGAATTTAATACACCATCCTGAACATCAGAAATGGCTAGTTTAAAATGGTAAGGCTGGCACGGAACAACACTAATCTGTTTTGTCAATACAGTAGTTAATCCATCATAAACAATGGTTGTACTGCTCGAATTATTAATATAATAAGCTGAATTTGTGTTCTGATTAATATTATTGATACTAGCGATGGTAACGTTATCAGGCAAAGTAGCCACATTAATGTTTGTGTAATTTCCTCCTGCAGGATTGGGACCGGAAACAAAAAAACCAAATGCATCGTTAAATGCCGTTCCAACCCATTCGGGGTATTCTTCCGATCCAAAAACGAAACGAAGAGTGATAGATTGACACTCAGGGATTACATCAAATTCTAAAATGCAACAATCGTGAGTTGCTGCTGGATCAAGTGAAGCTAGTTGAGGATCACTGCAATTTGTTCCATTATTGTTTGATGACAATGCAACAGCCAAAGTATCAACATTAGCAACAGACCCCGAAGTTAGTAACACACCGCTTTCTAAGGTAATACTTGTATTGGAACCGTTATCAAAATTGGCATAAGCATTTGAAGGACAATTGATTACAGGGTTAGTAATGTTGAGGCCCGGGCCAATAAAATCATTGATGATTTCTTGTGCAGAGGCACCTATATTTGACAGAATCAATTGTGCAAAACTTTGAGAACTAAAACAAAAAATAACTGCTAATACAAATAAAAATCGCTTCATTAATATTGGTTATAAAATTTTTAATAAAACAAGCCAGACTACACATTTTCATAGCTAAATTAGAAAAAAATCTGATATAGTAAAGACGCTAAAGTTCATCATAGGTTGCCGACTATTTCTTCAAATGTCTATATCTGAACAATGAATAAAATTAACATATTCGCAATATGTTTCCGAAATACAGTTCTTTTCCTGAACTTGATTTCATCCACAATTCTCCAATCTCACTTTTTCGATTTGGAAAATACAAATCAGCCAATGACTCAATCAACGAAATTTCAATAGCAGGAGAGTATGTATTCATGATTAAAAAGCCATTTGCTCCCAGTAAACTTGAGGCTGTTTGGAGTAATTCGTCAATTTTATCTTCGATTTTCCACCGTTCACCTTTAGTCCCTAGTCCCCAGGCAGGAGGATCCATAATGATTCCTTGGTAATGGTTTCCACGTTTTTTCTCGCGAACCAAAAACTTCATGGCATCTTCCAAAACCCATTTGATATTAAGTAAATTACTTTTCTCCATATTCGTTTTAGCCCATGAAATTGCTTGTTTTACAGAATCAACATGAATAGTTTCCGCGCCTTTAAATCGTGCAATACAAGATGCTGCACCTGTGTAAGCAAATACATTTAAAAAGCGTGCCATCGGATTAATATGTTCTCTGATAAACTCCCAATTTGTTTGTTGTTCGGGAAACAAACCCAGATGTTTAAACTTAGTAAGCGATAGTTCTATGGTTAACTTTTCGTATTGTATGTCCCATGAGCTGGGAGTTTCTCTACCTTTTAGATTTTTCCAATAACCTGAATTGGTACCTTTGGAAACAAATTCCCAGTGAGCTACAGAATCCCATTCTGTAAAAGGAATTCCTGATTTGAAGTATGCTTGGATTTCCGGTCGAATAGTAATAATGGAACCCCAACGTTCGAGCTTTTTTCCGCCTCCCGCATCGATTAATTCATAATCTTTCCAGGGATTGGAAAAAATTCGATGAACATCTAATTTCACTAGCGTGCTTTAGGCATTTTCTTCCGTCCCCCCATCATCTGAGCCATACGCATCTGATTCTTGGAGGGAGCCATTCTTAGCTGATTTAGCATCTGATTAATCTGGTCCTTAAGCATTCCGCTATTATCCAGTTTTTTAGCTTCGATGAGTAATTTTTCAGCTTCTGATTTTCTGCCGGTTTGAACACAGATTCCGGCAAGATGCATGCGAGCAACTGCATTATCTTGTTTAGTGCGCAATCCCAAAGTCAATGCTTTTCGGATATATTGTTCTGACTTAGTAAAACCGTATTCTTGCGCGTTCATGACAGCTTTAAGAAAAAGTACATAGGCATGTTGCTTACGTGGCAACAAATTTGGATGAGTGATTTTATTGATGTGTTTTTTGGCTTTTTCAGTATTCCCTAAGCGCATTTGATTCAATGCCAATATCATTTGTTCGTTTCTGAAAAATGAGAAAATAATGAGGGCGGTCACCACAATAAATGAAATTCCCCAACCCCAATTTCCATTGATGAATAAAAAGATATTGAAGTAAGTAGCTGTCAGAGCAATGACGCAGCGAATGATAAAACGTGTCATATAATAATTAATCTATAGTTGCTATGCATTTTAGTTCAATGGCTATTTGGGTTGGGAGTGAATTAATTTCAACCGTTGTTCTGCAAGGTAAATTATCTTTAAAATATTCTGCATAAATCTTGTTGTAAGCATGAAAGTCACGTTTCATGTTTACTAGAAATACAGTTACATCAACTAATTTATCCCAACTTGAGCCGGATTCTTCCAGTATGATTCTTACATTCTCAAAAACACTTCTGCATTGAGCTTCAAAGTCGAATTCAATGAAATTGCCATTTTTGTCCAATTTTAATCCAGGAACTGCTGAATCGGTATCATCTGATCCCGCCACTCTTGGACCAACACCCGATAAGAACAGCAAATTTCCCACGCGTCTTGCATGAGGATATAAACCGACAGGTTTAGGGGCTTTTTCAGTAGAAATACGTGAATGGTCGGACATGATTATTTTTGATTGCAAATATACGTCACATAAGTGAATTGTTTATGAATGGTTTAATCAAGTTGAATCAAATTTGATCAAAATTTCTTTTCAGAGCTCGTTCTACTCTGACAAATAGAAAAATAAATGAAATGAGCATCAAAATTAAACCAAGCAGTATATTGAAAAGTTCTTCGAGGTGTACAAAGAATCCCAAAAACGAAAGTGACACCAGCAAAAAACCTTGTCTCATCATTTCTTTGGAAGCATATTTTTGTGCAAAATCCCACCTTTCCTGATTTTTCATTGAATTGTTTGTCCGATATCCATACATTGAATTGATTTCTTTAGGTGGAAACTTGATCAGGATGAATCCGGCAATGATCAATACAGGACCAATTATCAACGGGATCAGTAAAAAGCTGTTAAACAAAATTCACTTTTATGAAAATAACAAAGATCTTTCCCTTTCACTATCCCAAAAATGGGTAGCGATAATCGGCTGGTGCGACAAATGTTTCTTTGATCGTTCGGGCAGACACCCAACGCAGTAAGTTCATAGAGGCACCTGCCTTGTCATTTGTTCCTGAACCTCTTGCTCCCCCAAAAGGCTGTTGACCGACAACAGCTCCGGTCGGTTTGTCATTGATATAAAAGTTCCCTGCTGCATTTGCCAGTTTTTGGGTCGCTAAACTAATGGCATATCGATCTCGTGACATGATAGAACCTGTCAATGCATAATCAGAGGTGTCATCAATTAAATCCAACGTAGTTTCAAAATTTTTATCTTCGTAAACATAGATTGTCAGTACGGGACCAAATATTTCTTCGCACATCGTACGAAATTTAGGGTTTGTTGTAACCACGGTTGTTGGTTCAACAAAGTAACCCTCGGATTTATTATAATTTCCACCGGTGATTATTTCTGCGTCCGCTTGTGATTTTATATAGTCAATGTAAGAAGCAATTTTGTCAAAGGCCCGTTCATCAATTACTGCATTGATAAAGTTAGCAGTATTTTCAGGACTACCCATTTTGAAAGAATTGACTTGTTTAATAAGAATTCGTTTGACATCAGGCCATAAATTTGCCGGGATGTAAGCACGTGAAGCTGCTGAGCATTTTTGCCCCTGAAATTCGAATGCTCCTCTCGATAAGGCAGTGGCAACTTCTGCCGGATCGGCCGATTCATGAGCAATGATAAAATCTTTACCTCCTGTTTCTCCTACTATTCTCGGGTAAGATCGATATTTTTCAAGATTTGCTCCAATTTCTTTCCATAAATATCTGAAAACGGAAGTTGATCCTGTAAAGTGAAGTCCTCCAAAATGCTTGTTTTTGAAAATGACATCACCAGCAACTGGACCATCAACAGTAATCATATTTATTACACCATCTGGGACACCAGCTTCACGGAACAGTTCCATGATGACCTGCGCTGAGTAAATTTGTGAATCAGCTGGTTTCCAAATAACAACATTCCCCATCATGGCAGGTGCAGCACATAAGTTGGCAGCAATTGATGTGAAATTAAATGGAGTTATTGCAAAAACAAAACCTTCCAAAGGGCGATATTCTATACGATTCCACATTCCGGGTAATGATTCAGGTTGTTCCTTGTATATTTGAGTCATGTATTGAACGTTGAATCGAAAAAAATCAATCAATTCACAAGCAGCATCTATCTCAGCTTGGTAAACATTTTTTGATTGAGCGAGCATCGTTGCAGCATTTATCTTATCACGGTAAGGTCCTGCTAATAAATCTGCCGCTTTCAAGAAGATTGCTGCACGTTCCTCCCATGCCAAATTAGCCCACTTAATTCTTGCTTCAAGCGCAGCCTCAATAGCGGCTTCAACATGTGTAGCATCTCCCATGTTGGCATACCCGATGACTTTTTGGTGATCGTGGGGCATAATCAAAGCCTTTTTCTGACTGGTTCGGATTTGATCCTTACCAATATACATTGGAATGTCAATCGGTGAAACACTTGACATTTCTCGATATTTGTTCAACAAACTGGTGTGTTCTGTTGATCCGGGAAAATAAGATCTTACAGGCTCATTTTGAGCTATCGGAACTTGAAAAAGGGCATTTGACATAATACAATTTTATTGCAAAAATACAGATTGTAAACCATCTTCGCAACGACGTATAGGCATGTCCCCCTTTTTATGTTTAATCCATGGTATCATATTTAATGGAAACGCTCTATTAAGACAAAGAAAGATATGATTTTGAATAAACAATTGATTAAGTTGTTCAGCTAGAAATCTTGTTAATATCAGTTAAATACCTTGCAATAAAACCGCTTGTATTATCATGCTTTGTGTCTGCGTGCTGCCGTTTTGCGTGCAGGCGATGTTGCCTAGTGTTACGCCTGCGGCAAGGCAATTTTGCTTACACGCTGTTATAGGGCGCTTTTATTCATTCAATTTCTGTGATTTTTAGTATTTAATCGCTCTCATTTCCTTAAATTCTGACAAGTAATAGATTGTCCTTGAGACGTCATCCAAAATATATTTTGGTTCCTTATCCTTTCCAAAGTTTATTTCTATATTTTTTTGACCAGTAATCTTTGATATTCCAATCAATCCAAAATCTTTTGACTCCAATTTACCTAAAATAAACTGAACATCATTTCCGGAAGCAGATGCCTTGAAACGTTTTCTAACCATATCCATTTCTTTGGATGCAGCAGAAAGGTGGGCTGACGCACCCTTATTTGCAAGTTGTCCAATGGCATCGCAAAATTCTCTAGCTTCTGGAGACTTTACATTTTGCGATGTTAACTTTGCTCGAGCTTCTAAATCTGCGTATCGCATTGCATCCATTGTATTTAAAATCGCTGAAGTCGCATATAGCGCTTTTTTCCAGCCTGAAATCCCTGGTGCGGGAATATGAGACTTATATACTTCTTTACCATCTTTTGAATATGCAGCAACCGTTTGAGAAGAACTTAAAACAAGTAATTCTTTAATTAATTCGATTCGCGTTGGAACTTCTTTTTGTTCAAATTCAATTTTGTTTGCTACCAAAGGTTCTTGAGTAAGACCTTTTAGGTCTGTCACATATAATATTGATGTTGAAGGATTGAAAGAATACGATAAATTTCCTTCACGAATATTGATTAATGGCAATTCTTTAGACGAATTATTCTTGTCAAAAATTGATTTGTTGGTTTCTAAACTTACAATATCTTCTTCCAATTCAGTTCTAACATAAACTGCGTTATCAACCAATTTCAATTCTTGAACAGATCCATTTACCTTGTAAAAGTTTTCATATAGATAGGTTCCAGTTTCTAAGTTAACAATATTCAAAAGACTTGATCCATTTGAGTTTTCCATACTAATAATCAACCCCTTATCACTGTAATTATACTTTTTTACGGTGCCTTTTAATTTAACTTGTTCCGCCCAAATTTCTGTTCCTGTTGCATAATCATACATGGCCATTGTTGGCTTGAACATTGTGTTATTCGGATCAATTGCGCTGGAAATAATTAAACCAACCGGATCATAAATCACTAAATCAGGTAGCCCTTTTTGCTTTGCGGGCTCTGACCAAATAGGTTTTCCTGTCGTTAAATCATAAGCCATAACCCCCTGACCTTTAATGAAAATGAACTTATCTTTTTCAAGGTAAGATAAAGCGAGCTTCGTTTCAGTTTTCGTCGTCGTTTGAGCACCCTTTAATTTAGGTAGCTCAGATTTCCAAATTTGCTTTCCATCCTTGGAGGAAAAGCAATAAATGGCTCCTCCTTTCATGCCTCCAGTTGTGGGAATTATAAAATTACCATCCTCGGTTTCAATTGGGTTTCCATCAATAACCTCTGCTAAAATACTCTTTCCAAAAACTTCTTTTAATTCCCACTTAACTGTTCCCGTTGCAGCGTCAACAAGAAAAAAAACAGATTCCATCCCTTTCAATCCTTGCATTAGAAAGTCGCCAGTACTCCCCAAAATATATTGTTTTCCAATAATAATATTTTCCTTTTTAGAGTCAAATAGAATCTTACCATCGGTTACATTGAAAATAACTTTTGTCTCCAATTTACCTTGACCCCGTGTAATCATACCAAAAGGTGTATTCGGAATCATTGTAAATTCATTTTCAGTTGGAGAATTTATTAAATTGACACTATAGTTAATTTCCCCCGTTTTATCATCCATGCCTGAAATACCGTCTAGTGTTCCCAAAATCAAATTTCCAGTAGGAGAAACTTGATACCAATTAACTGTTTTATCTAATTTCACTTGCCATTGAGCAAACGAAATGAAAGAAAGAGAAGTAAAAATTGTAAGCGCTAATTTTTTCATAATACAAATATTAATTTAAACTTTATTTTTTAACTTTTATACACCGAACTGAGAAACCTAGCACCCAAGGCTCTGCATAAGTTTCAACAGTGTTTTTTTCTGCCTCTAAATAGCGATCCCACGCAGAATTTTCATATTCAACTCCTTTACCTTCGGTTGAAGTCCACCATCCGCCACTTGATTCAAGTCCTGCAAATGTTCCATCTGCGATACAAAAACCTCCAGGTAAACCGTTAAAACCGTTCGGCGAAGAGCCATTTCCATTATTTTTCCAACCACTAGCACTCTTCAACTTTTTTCCTGCCTTCATGATACCTCCGCAATAATCGACTAATATTTTCCACTCACTGTAAGTTGGAACTTTATTTCCGATTGGAGCCAAGCCAAGTTTATCGTTTACTGCATACCAATTATAAATTCGACCGTACTTTTTTCCATTTTCAGGTGAAAAATTATAAAATGCCCAAATTGGTTTTCCTTCCTCTCCAGCCTTTTTCCATTCTTCGGCTGTTTTAGCTTGTGGGATTAATTCACCGTTTCTGAATTTTGCTGTGTTCAGATTCGAAGCGGTCCAAATTTGTGCCCCGATTTTAGCTTCTTTAGCGGGCGTCTGAGCTAAAATAGCAAGGTTTAATAATGAGCAAAGAAATAATAGAAACCGTTTCATATTTTTATTTTTCCGATTTTAACAATAAATATACCAAGTTTTTTTTCAAATGTTACCGTTGGTACTAATAATGTAGTTGTTTTTTAAATGCCCTATAACTATCTGCTAGTGTCCTTAGTCTTAAAAGAAAATTAATTTAGACGTGCCGGAAAAACCAACGAAAAAGGAGGTATAACCACTCGAAAATTATCTCCCGTTTGTAGGTTTCGAAATGTATAAAATCCCTTCATTAATCCAATATCAGATCTTAACTCGCATCCACTGACGTAATCGTAGGCCTCATTTTTGCTGAGGATGGGTAATTCGCCGACAACTCCTTCTCCACTAATTTGTTTAGGCATGGAAAAAGAATCCAATATAAGCCAATCTCTGAAACACAATTGAATATCATAATCATTTTGATTTAAAATGAATACACGATAGTTGAAGAAGTATTGTTGCTCATTAACATGCGACAGATCATCTCTGAACCATGTTTTTACGCTTACTTGAACTCCTTTTGTAGTTGCTGTTTTCAATGGGGTTGTTTGTCTAATCTAACAATAATAGTAAAACTATAACAAAACAATTCAATTTACAAATTAGTTTAGTGTCGTTACTAAAAATCGAAAATGATGAATAATATTATCGTTCAGCTTTATTGTACATAGAAGATTAGAAATAAAGTTGTTTCGCCTTATCTGATTTAGTTACCTGTAAAAGTGCTTTTAAAGAAGAAGTTATAATTCATTCAAAAAAGATAAACTAACTTTTCTCAGACTTTTCTCGCTTGATTACTCTTCAAAATGGCGTTGAATACCACAACAAGCACTATCATTAAGGCTCCCATATAAAAATGAATGCTCAAGAGTTGATGTTCTTTCAAAATCAATACAGCCAATATAATCGTATAAACTGGCTCTAAGTTGATACTCAATGAAACGGTGAAGGCTCCTAATCGTTTAACAACTTCTATGGTTGCCAAAAAGGCAAACGAGGTGCATAGAATCCCTAAGAAAAGTAACCATAATAAGTCATTCCATTCCAACTGAAGTATCTTCCCATTGAATTTTCCCTGAAGTAAGATCAGAGTTGTTAAAAACACAAAGCCAGTAACCAATTCATAGAATGGGATCTGATGAGAAGCAATTGTCTGAGAAAGTTTGTCATTAAAAACAGAAAATAAGGCTGCGCACAGCGCTGCAGTCAATCCATAGATTAACGCAAGATATTCTGATGATTTGAAGTCACTGGATACAAAATAGATCCCATAAATGACTATTAAACCTAACGTAAACTCAGTCCAAGAAAATTTACGTTTCATCACCAAAGGCTCCAGCCATGTTACATGAAGGGTAGTTGTTGAAAGGCATAAAATACCTAAAGATGCAGTCGAAAGTTGAATGGACATGTAAAACGTCACCCAATGAAGCGACACAATGATTCCAACCCCCGTTAAATAGCTTAAATCTTTAATGGAGTCCAAAACCAATGATTTCTTCATTAAAAAAAGTGCTATTCCCAATGCTGTAAAGGCAATTAGAACACGATACCAAACAATATAAATGGCCTCAAGATGGATCAGTTTGCCCAAAATTCCGGTAAATCCCCACATGAAAATGATGAGGTGGAGCAGGAGTTGGTAACTGAGTTTTTGATGCATGGTAAACTTTAATTCAAAAGTAAACAACTACGAAAATGAAAGCTCTTTTTTCGTGTTATTTTAGTGTTCATATTCGTATAGAATGCCAAAAATATCGAAAAATCGACTACTTTTACAGACATGCAATTCAAAGACGTTGTTGGTCAGCAAAACCTCAAAAGACATCTTATTCAAGAGGTTCAAGCAGATAAAATAAGTCACGCTCAACTTTTTTTAGGGAAAGCAGGTTATGGTGGATTACCAATTGCCCTTGCCTTTGTACAGTATCTTTTTTGCCAGCAAAAAACAGAAGATGACAGTTGCGGTTCATGTCCCTCATGCAACAAAATAAATCATTTGCAACATCCTGATGTCCATTTTTCCTTTCCGATTGTTCAGGCAATTAGCAAAAAATCGGATGCTTTCATTTCAGATTGGCGAAACCAAATCAATGAGAAACCATATTTTGCCTTAAACGATTGGATTAAGCGAATTGATGAAAAAGAACGTACTCCCATTATCGGAACGGAAGAAAGTCAGGAAATCATTCGCAAACTAACTCTGAAATCTTATGAAGGAGGATTCAAAGTGATGATTATTTGGATGGCTGAGTCAATGAATGTGACTTGTGCAAATAAGTTACTCAAAATTTTAGAGGAACCACCTCAAAACACCTTGTTTCTTCTTTTGTGTGAGTCACAGGAAAATTTGCTTCAAACGATCATCTCACGTGCTCAAATCGTAAAAATACCTCGCATTTCAACCGATGAGCTAATTGCGTATCTCAAACAGCGGCTTTCAATGGATCAATCAGTAATTGAAAGCATCATTGCTCGGTCTGAAGGAGATCTTAATGAGGTACTTGTTTTATTAGGGAGTCATCAGGAACAGGATGATAACAGAGAGTTATTCATTAAACTCATGCGGGTTTGTTATAAAAAAGATGTTCTGGCGATGATGGATTGGGCAGAGCAGGTAACTTCGATAACAAAAGAACGGCAAAAAATATTTCTCCAATATGCACTTCACATGTTCCGTCAAAGTATGCTCCGAAATTACACCGAATCTAAATTGACCAATGTTTCAGTTGACGAGGAGCAGTTTTTGAGCAATTTTTCTCGTTTCATTACCGGGAATAACATCCTGAATTTTATGGAGTCCTTTAATAACGCACATTACCACATAGATCGGAATGCTAATCCCAAGATTTTATTTACTAATTTGTGCTTCAATGTGATGCGTTATATTCATGCGGCTTAGACGGTGAATTCACCATACAAAGTACTCAATCTGTTTTAAATTCTTATTTTTACGACACTAATACAAGAATAATGGCTTGTTCAAATTGCAGTAGTGAAGGAGGAACTCCACGCGGATGTAAGAATAATGGCACCTGTAGTTCGGGTGGTTGTAACAAATTAGAGGTATTTGACTGGCTAGCCAATATTTCTCCGGCTAACGGACAAAGCTCATATGATATTGTCGAGGTTCGTTTTAAAAACAGTCGCAAGAGTTTTTATCGAAATGCAAAGAATTTTTCTCTTCAGGTGGGAGATGTGGTGGTAGTAGAGGCTAGTCCTGGGCATGATGTGGGCGTAGTTTCTGTAGTTGGAGAATTGGCAAGGATTCAGGTAAAAAAGAAAGCACCCGGACTGAAGCCGGTTGAGACGAAGAAGATTTACCGCATCGCAACACAAGATGATATTGATAAATGGATTAAGGCGCGTTCGCTTGAAAAAGAAGTAATGTATAAGTCGCGTACCTTAGCGGTGAATCTAAACCTTGAAATGAAAATTTCAGATGTTGAATATCAGGGAGATTTAACCAAAGCTACTTTTTATTATACTGCGGAGGGACGTGTTGATTTTCGCCAGTTGATAAAGGATATGGCCGATCAATTTAAAATCCGTGTTGAAATGCGTCAGATAGGTTCGCGTCAAGAAGCTTCCCGATTGGGCGGTATTGGATCCTGTGGGCGCGAGTTGTGTTGTTCCACCTGGTTGACCGATTTTAGATCAGTTGCAACTTCAGCCGCACGTTACCAGCAATTATCACTCAATCCACAAAAGTTAGCCGGACAGTGTGGAAAGTTAAAATGTTGTCTGAATTACGAATTAGATATGTATTTAGATGCCATCAAGGCTTTTCCAAAAACAGATAATAAGTTACAAACTGAAAATGGAAATGCCTATTTCGTGAAAACAGATGTTTTTAAGCAACTTATGTGGTATTCTTATGAAGGTGAAGCAGGTGGAGGGTTGGTCTCGCTGACACCTGATCGGGTTCGTGAAATTGCTAAAATGAATGCCGAAGGTAAAAAGCCAAAAGAACTAAACGAATTGGTTCAGGTAGAGAAAAAAGAACCGGATTATACAAATGTTGTTGGGCAAGATAGTTTGAATAGATTTGAGCATACATTCAAAAACAAAAAGAACAAGAAAAAGCCAGGCAAAAAAAATCGAAATCAGCAACAAAATTCGATGAATTCAGAGAGTGCCAATTTCAATCGAGGAGACAAAATTACACAACCATCCGATAATAAAGCTAATCCGAAAAATAGTAGGTAATGACTGCTTATCGATTTGTTCCCATTTTTGTTTTAGTAGTTCTGTTGAGTTCCTGTGGAGATTTGCCGGTGTATGAAAAGTCCTATTCATTTGAAAATCATACGTGGTCGCAACGGGTAAAGCCGGTATTTAAGTTCCCGATTATGGATACCTCAAAACAGTATGATTTTTTATTAACACTCAGAACGACTACTGATTATAAGTATAATAATTTATGGATTTATCTCAACACGAAGACTCCCGGAGGTCAAACGGCGCGAGAACCCTTTGAAATTAAAATAGCGAATCCTGATGGAACTTGGATAGGAAAAAAAACAGGCTCCATTGTAGAAAATGTTTTATATTTTAAGAGGCGAAAGTTGCCGGAGAAGGGAGCTTACATTTTTCAGTTGGAACAAGGAATCACTGCTTCAACTATTGATCAAGTATTGGATGTCGGTTTGCTTATTCAAGAAGTTAAGCGTTAACCTTTTTTAGATGACTTTTTATGAATACTGTAAATATAATTGAGAGAAAAAATATTTTTTCTCAATGGATTTGGGACGTTGATTTTTTGATCTTGGAGGTAACCTATTGTGAAACTGTGTGACTCTTTAAGGTTAGTCTGAATACCCAAAAATAATCGATACTTTATAAATTGTTTGCCATATAAACCATACACGGGATCGTAAAATCCTTCAAAGCTTATCACAGGAGAAATTGGGCTTCCCTTTATGTTATATGTAATTTGTGGTTTGATGCGTATTGCTTGGTCAAAGTCGGCGTTGTAATTGGGTTTACTCTTTACATGGCTGAATGTCGATTGATAACGCAAACGCAACTCAAAGTTTAAACGGTACAATTCGTATTTCAATTCTGCATTCAAATTCAATCGGTTGGAGTAGCGGTAATTTCCATAATCATCCAAATTTGAGATAAGGCGATAGTCTAGTGAAGGTCGCAACCATTTCGTTAACTTGAATTTTAGAGAAGTCTGACCGAAAGTAGTTTCTGCACCGTAGGTTCCAAAACGACCGGTCAATGCAACACTCCATTCTATTTTGCGATTGATGCTTCCTTTCACACCAAGTGTTGACCATAGCATATCTTCTCGTTGACTCAATAAACATGTAGGCAATAAGATTGCAAAAATCAGGATTT
Organism: uncultured Akkermansia sp.; assembly: GCA_964526595.1. Classification (GTDB taxonomy): domain Bacteria; phylum Bacteroidota; class Bacteroidia; order Flavobacteriales_D; family Crocinitomicaceae; genus M0103. The sequence goes on from CAZGJF010000007.1 coordinate 21,496, forward strand.
TTTTCATGTTATTTCGACAGGTTGATGATCCCAAGATCACCCGTTTCATTTTTCTTAATAGTGATTTGTTTGATATAAGGTTCTAAGGTATAATAATCATCATCATTGTTGCTTGGATTATTTCCTGTGTGAAAAACCTTGTTATAAGCAAAAATGGTGTAATCACCGGGTTGAAGATAATCAAACTTGAAACTACCGTCATAGTTGCATTCAATATTATCGTCATAGATTAAATCATCAGTGCCGTAAACGATGTAAACATCCTCTTTGGCTCCGGGGTAGGAAACGGTTTGTGAGTATGAGCCATTGATGTACAGTTTTTCATCAATTGTTATCTTGCCGATTATAGCACTTTTTCCGCCCTGACCTTCGTATTTTTTACAGGATTGAACAAAAAATGAAACGGAAAATAGGCATAAAGGAATAGCATTAAATATTTTCATAGTAAACGTGAATAGAGTGTGAATTGAGCGACCAAATTTAAAAAAAATGCTTGTTTATTTGTTTTGTTGGCTTGTACGTAAGTTGTCAAAGTACTCCTTTAATTATGATTCAATCAGTGGCACTTCTTATCAAATACGGCACTAACCTTTTCTGAAAAATTTCAAGAGTCGTTTTCGGAACAATAAGAATAGCAAGATGTAAGGGATAATCATCAGATATAGAATCCCGTAATTGATATTTGTTCCAAAAGAAGATTCTTCCAATTCTGCCCCTTGTTCTGCCAATAAGCGACATTGAGAGCAACCCTGAGCAAATAAGTTTGCACCCAGAGAAACTATAATGAACGATGCTAAAAAAATCAACCGCCTCACCATATTGCAAAGTTATTTATTATTCAGTTTAAATATTAAAAACCTGTTAAAAATCTTACTGTAAATGACAATCATAATGCGGAAAATTATTAAATGGAATAGCTTTTTAAGTTCAACTGAATTATAAGCAGATTAAAAAAAATCAGAACTTTGTCAATCTATTGAGAATTTTAAACTTATTTTGCTAAGATTAAAATTTTAAGTTTTTTCAAAATAGAATGTTAAATATTTTATTTTCAATTTTTTACAATTAATTAACATCTGATTTTGGATAGATAACTACTACTAAATACGCTATATAAATGAAATTCGTCAAAAGTTTCCGCCTTAATTACAGCAATTATTTGTTAACGTTTTTACTCACAATATTAATTTTAGGTCGTTTGTATGCCCAACCGTCTTATGTGCCTTCAAACGGTCTTAAAGGTTGGTGGTCATTTACCGGAAATGCTGATGACGGAAGCGGTAATGGAAATAATGGGTCAGTAACAAATGCCGTTCTTTCATCAGATCGTTTTGGAAATACAGATGGTGCTTATCTTTTTGATGGCTCTAGCAGTTATATTTCTCTAAACCCAATCAATGGACTGGAAATTAATAATGCAATCTCAATCAGTATCTGGGCAAAGATAACAGGCATTAATGGCAATACAGATTGTTCTGTCGGTTGCTCTCAATACTTGGTTTCAAGAAACACAGATGTTCAGCAAGAACACTTCAGTATTCGCATCGATGAAGTGACATCATCCAATAAATTTTCAGGGCAGGTAAACGATAATTTTACGGCAGGTTGTGGTGTCCAGTCACCTGTTTCTACCATTATTCCTCAAGCAGACTGGCACCATATTGTTTTGACCTATGATGGTTCTGAAGTGAAATTATTTGTAGATGGCATACTACAGGGAACATCTCCATATACCGGACTAATGAATCCTTCAGGCGAACAAATCTTTTTTGGGATGCATAATGACCCTTTATTTCCTTATTTTGTCAATGGTTTACTAGACGATATCGGCATCTGGGACCGTGCACTTACCGCGTGTGAAATTCAGCAACTGTATGATACGACTATTTTTGCACCTGACTTTTTACAGGATACACTTGGGGCATGTGGTGTTTCTACCGAACTTGTGGCACCCGATGGTTACACCTATGTGTGGAGCACCACCGAAACAAACGATACTATCGCCGTAGCCCAAAACGGGTGGTACAACTGCACGCTAACTGACGCTAATGGTTGCGCTGTAACAGATTCTGTGTATGTGGATTTACTCGATGCCCACATTGACCAAAATGATACTACAATCTGTGAGGGGGAAACACTCACTCTTTCAACTCCTGTTATAGGTGCAACAACAAGTGGATGTGCTCCGCTACCTTCCAACTTGCAAAATGGATTAGTAGCTTGGTGGCCTTTCTGTGGAAATGCCAATGATGAAAGTGGAAATGGGAATAACGGTACAGTGAATGGAGCAACGTTGACAAGTGACCGGTTTGGAAATTCAAATAGTACCTATAGTTTTAGCGGGTCTGATTTTATAACTGTCCCTGATAACAATATGTTGGACCTAACTAATAATTTTTCTATTTCTACATGGTTTAATGCATTTTCATTTCCTGGAAATTCTTTTGGCGGACCAATTAATTTAATTCTTTGTAAAAGACAAAATGTACCTTCAAATATTATTGATGGTTTTGGAGGTTTTGGTGTCTGGGAATCAAATGGAAATCATATTGTTTCAACTCAAAGCTATCCTAACGCTGGCACGCAAAATTATGCAAGTTCTAGTTACAATATACAGGATTCTGTCTGGTATAACTACGTTGTAACCTACGACGATAATACGGATACACTAAAATACTATTTGAATGGGGCGCTTATCTTTAATGAATACTTGCCTTTAGAAATAATAAATAATTCTTACGAAATGTTTATTGGTGCATTAGGTTCAACCCCAACCTACTTTTGGAATGGTAAAATAGATGACATTGGCATTTGGAACCGTGCTTTAACGCAACAAGAAATTCAACAGTTGTACACTCAAGGTCAAGCCACCTACAACTGGTCCACCGGAGATACCACGGCAAGCATAAGCGTAACACCAACACAAACAACAACCTATTATTGTACAGTAGACAACGGTATCACGAGCTGCACAGATAGTGTGCTTGTAACAGTTTCTCCGACAACGTATGCAGACCTTTACGATACTGTATGTAATGAATATACGGCTCCAAGTGGCCTGTTATATTATACGTCCGGAATTTATTTTGATACCATTCCGAATGCTGCCGGTTGTGATAGTGTTATGACAATTTATTTGACTGTGAATCTAAATGATACTGTTTCTATAACTGATACAGTTTGCGATATGTATACGCAAGATGGACAAATGTTCATGTCATCAGGTCTATATTCCTATACGATTCCAACGGTAAATGGGTGTGATAGTGTAATCAACTTGGATTTAACTGTTTTGATGTCTTCGAGTAATTCGATCGTAGAAGCCACATGCAGCCCCTACATCGCGCCGGATGGACAGTCTTTCACAAGTTCGGGATTGTACAATGTAGTCATTCCAAATAGTGTAGGTTGTGACAGCAATATTACGATTGACTTGACAATTTTATCGGATTCTATTTATCTGCCTGTTAGTGAATGTTATAGTTATACGGCACCGGATGGAAACACCTATTTTGAGTCAGGCTTATATACAGCTGTATTTACTAATCAATACGCTTGTGACAGCACCATCTACATTGATTTAGCTATTTTATCTAACGATACTACCCTTATAGATACAGCTTGTGAATTTTACACTGCTCCTGATGGTCAAATATATACCACATCAGGTATTTACACGGCAATCCTTCAAAATGCATTCGCTTGTGACAGTACGATTACGATTGATCTTACCATGCATTACAATGCTACAAACACAATCGTTGAGTCAGTTTGTGAAACATATACTGCTCCGGATGCTCAGGTTTACACGACCTCCGGAATATATACAGCAATTATTCCTGCAAGTAATGGTTGCGACAGTATAATTACGATTGATCTTACCGTGAATTACAATACTACAAACACAATTGTTGAGTCGGCTTGTGAAATGTACACTGCTCCGGATGGACAAATGTTTATGACAAGTGGTATTTACACAGTTACAATCCCTACCACTTCCGGTTGTGATAGTGTTATCACTATCGATTTGACAATTCATCAACCAACTTTTAGTACAATTAATGAAACGGTATGTTCAACGTATAATGCACCTGATGGTCAAATTTATACCATGAGCGGTATTTATACTGCCATTATTCCAAATATTTATGGATGTGATAGCACGATAACAATCCATTTATCTATTAATAATTCAACTTCCGAGTTGTTCCAAGAGGCTTGTTTAAGTTTTACTGCACCCGATGGGGCAGTTTACACAAGTTCTGGTACTTACACGGCACTTATTCCTACTGTGTTTGGGTGCGATAGTTTGATTACAATTTATTTGACAATATTTACTCCTACCTCAAGTTTCATAACAGAAACTGCTTGTTCAAGTTATACTGCACCTGATGGTCAAATTTATACTTCATCCGGAACATATACCGCTATGATTATGAATGCAGGTGGTTGTGACAGTATAATCACTATTGATTTAACCATTAATCAACCTACACAAAGTACAATCAGTCAATCGGCATGTACACAATATACAGCTCCTGATGGCCAAGTTTATTTTTTACCAGGAACATACGTTGCAGTGATTCCAAATGCTGCAGGATGTGATAGTGTTATAACAATAAATCTGCAAATTAATTCAACGACAGCAACGATTACTGATACTCAGTGTTTGTTTTATATTGCACCGGATGGTCAAACTTATACCACCTCGGGTCAGTATTTGGCAGTGATTCCAAATAGCGTGGGTTGTGACAGTATAATTGCCATCAACTTAACGATTGTAGATACGGCAGAATGCACGGATGATGCTGATCATGATGGGGTAATTGACAATTTGGAAATTTTAGATGGAACCAATCCTTTAGACTCTTGTTCGTATCTAATAACTTCCATGACTTTGGAACAATTGTCGGGAGCCGACTGTGATATGGATGGTATTCTTGATACAATTGAGATTAATAATGGAACTAATCCATTTGATTCATGTGATCCAAACAAGATCGGTATTCAATGTCAGGATGGTACGTTCTTGCCAACCGGATTTTCACCTAACGGAATTGGAGATATTGAAAATGAAAAACTCTATATTCTTCTTGGGAAAAATGTAGCGAACTTCACGTTGTACATTTATGATCGTTGGGGGCATTTGGTCTTTACTACAACGGATGATTCTGTTGGTTGGGATGGAACCTATGAAGGTAAGCCATGTAATAGCGGTGTTTATGCCTATGTCTTAAATGTTACATATACAGACAGATACCCTGACATTAAAACCGGTAACATCACATTAATACGATAATTATGAAGAAGATAATATTATTAATTTTTGCTACAGTACAATTCACTGTAGTTTTTGGACAAGATTTCCATTTCTCTCAAACAGCTAATACTCCTTTAGTTATAAACCCGGCGGCTGCAGGTGTTTACGATGGTTGGGAGCGTATTATTGTAAATCACCGTAGTCAGTGGTTGGGTTCGGGTACTCAATTTATGACTACTTCAGTTGCAGCGGATGCGAATTTTTTTAAAAGTGAAGTAACCCGTAAGGCTCATATAGGAGTGGGGTTGATGTTTTACAATGATATAGGCGGTGATTCGCGCTATGGGGTGCAATCAGCGTTATTGTCACTTAGTGGGATTTTACCTGCCGGAAAAAAAGGTTATTTTTCTACAGGTATTCAGGGTGGCTATGGAAGTCGAAAAATGAATGTAAATAATTTAACATTTTCATCTCAATGGAACGGAGTTACGTTTGATCAATCTGTATTAAGTGGTGAGGGCAACATTGCATCATTTCAATACATGGACGCATCTGCCGGTATGTATTATGTTTATGATGGTGGTAAAACTTCTTTTAAACGTAACAATGATTTGAAATTTCAATTAGGTTTAGCTGGTTATCATTTAAATAGGCCTAACTTAAATTTTAGTATCGTAAATGGAGATCATATGTACACAAAATGGGTCAGTCATGTCGGAGTGGTGAGTGATATTTTTAATCAGGACTTTGCTATTGATGTAAGTGCTGTCCATATCATACAAGGCCCTCACACTGAAACCATTTTGGGAGGTATTTTAAAATATCGCTTTATTAATGGAACAAAGTACACCGGTCACTCTCAAGATGCCTATGTTGGTATCGGTTCATACTACCGTATCAAAGATGCCATTGTTCCAACCTTGACAGTTGACTGGAAGGGATTTCGATTTGGTGTGTCTTATGATGTAACCGTTTCAGCTCTTAGGCAGGCTTATAAAGGAGGATCGTTAGAATTTTCTTTAACCTATACAAACTTAAAGTCAGCATTGTTCAGAAACAGAAATGATCGCTTTAAATAGCAGTTGCTTTATCTAGCAGAATATGTTGATATACTCCTTGTTAGGTGAACTTGCATTCAGGAGGTTTGAGGGGTGTAGCTGAATGAGATTGCATTTGTTCGTTGAATTTAAGAATCAATAGCAAAACGAAACAGATTGATTTGACCCATTTGATCAATGGGAATTATAAATTAAAACTAAAAGGAAATAATTTAGAAGTCATTAAGCGAATTCAGCTAAAACACGTTCACTAATGAAGAAATTCAATTTTTTGTTATATTCGTAAACTTTAACATTATTAAAACATGAAATTACCTCTATTTAAAACTTCAATTCTTGCTTTGATTTTTGGCTATGTTTCACATCTATCAACAGCACAAACTTCAGGATCGCTTACATTTAACTTTACTGAGGTTTCAAAATCAAATTCAGTAACATACGGCAACCAAGGCCGTCACGTAATGGCTGTATGGATACAAACAAATACCGGTACATTTATCAAGACAATGATGCGGTATGGTGGACAAAATAGTACATCAGATCATTTACCAATTTGGGCGGGAGTTTCTTCAAATGGTTCTACAACAAATTGTATGTCTTTAAGTTGCAATACTGTTGGCGCATCTACAGGTGCTACTTTAAGCAGTTGGTCTGCTAAAACTATCACATGGAATGGCAAAGACGCAAGTGGAAACCTTGTTGCTGATGGGTCTTATCAGGTTGTGGTTGAAGAATGCTGGGCACACGGTACTTCAGGTAAAATAGTGAGGTATTTTGACTTCACAAAGGGAACATCGCCAGATAATAAAACGCCTACTACTGATGCTAATTTTTCAAATATTTCGTTGGTATGGAGTCCTTCTTCAGCAGGATTAGAAGAAACAAAGTCAGTTGCAAATATAAAGATCTACCCTAATCCATCAAATGGAATTATTCATGTAGATTACGATAAAGCTACAGATTTAAAAGTGGTTAATGTTTTAGGGGTTACGGTTTTTGAAGATAAACTTGAAAACATCAAGGGGTCTAAAAATATTGATTTGTCAGGTTACACCAATGGTGTTTACTTTTTTATTGTATCAGACGGATCAAAAAAGTCAACATACAAAATAATACTCAATAAATAAATAATTGTTTTATTAATTATAGTGGGCATTCTTTAAGGGATGCCCTTTTTATTTTTCTCCAATTATGATGTCACCAAGCCCGGATGTTTTATATACTTTGTAATCTCCATGTTCATCAGAGTAAATCAAGTAGGCTTGAATTTCAGGATGTTTATCCAAGTAATTTATTGCAGCATTGAGTCCCATAACCAAAATTCCGGTAGCAGTAGCATCTGAAGTAATGCACTCATTTGCAAAAATGGATGCACTCAATAAATTATTCTTTGTAGGATAACCTGTTTTTGGGTCAATATGGTGCGCATATTTTACACCATCCTCAATAATGAATCGCCTATAATTTCCTGACGTTGCAATTGCTCTGTTTTCTAATTTAGCGATGGCATAATAAGTGTTTCCAGACAATTTGTTGTCATAAGGTTCTTCAATTCCAACAGTCCAGTTTTCGCCATTAGACTGTATCCCCCTTGCATATACTTCTCCACCAATCTCAACGATAAACGATGTGATTCCATTTAGTTCTAAATAGCTTGAAACAACATCAACAGAATATCCTTGAGCAAATGCATTAAAATCCAACGTAACTCGTGGGTCTTTTTTGACAATTTTATTTCCGCGTCTTAGATTTATTTTCTCAAATCCAACAAAGGAGATCATACTGTCGATTTGGTTTTGTCCTATTATTTTCTTTTTTCCGGGACCAAATCCCCATGCATTCACCAAAGGATAAACAGTTGGATCAAATGCACCACCTGTATTTGTCCAAATTTCTTTTGCCTTGTTAAAACAGGTGATAAAATAGTTGTCGAGTTTTACGTTTTTCTCATTGCGATTGATTCGTGAAATGATTGAATTCGGTTGATACGTAGAAACCGATAGATCAAAATCGCGTAAAATACTGTCTATTTGAAATTGTAAATCACGGTTTTGATGATCGTAGTAACTGATGTGATAAAATGTCCCTTGGGCCTCACCCTCCAATGTTTTGAATGTTTCTTGTGAGTAAAAAATACTTGAAATGAATATCGAAGAAGCTAATAATAGTGTTTTCATAATTATCAAACAAAACGTAAATATACTATGGAGGATTTTATGAATAATACAGTATTTTTATTTCAATTCTGGATGCAATAAATTAAGACCTTCCAGTAAATAAGAATTTTTCTACATTGATTCAGTGGTTATAAATTATGAATACTCTGGATAGTGTATGATTCACACATATAATTAGAAAAATGTTAAATTAGTTTAAAAAAAAGATGTTTCATTTGAATAGATATGAAAATTCAAATTAATTCAGGTTACCTTTACTATTAAAAGCAACTTTTACATAAACAGAAACGTCTTAAATAGGTCTAAAATGAATATTTCCAGTGCGATAATATATTTTAACAGTGAAAACAAAATATTTTAACAGTAAATATTGCTACGGCTTTGTATTATTAATGACTATTGCACACTGAAATAGAACAAATACTATTTTTTTATTAATTTATTAACACATTATTATGGATTTACATATCGGACAATTAATTAAGGAGCAACTGGAAAAATCAGGAATGAAAAAAACCGAGTTCGCTCGTCGTATAAACATTACTAGTCAGAATGTTTACCACATTTTTACTCGTAAATCAATCGATACTGGTTTGTTAGAAAGTATTTCAGATGTTTTAAAATTCAATTTTTTTGAGTCTTTGGAGATGCATTACTCAAGGAAGTCAAGTGAAACATGGAACGAAATGGCTCAAAAGTACGGTTCAGCTACGAATCTAATGGAAGCTCTTGAAAAAGCAAACCGTGATTTGAATACAAATAAAGTACAAACGAAACAATTACAAAAAGAGGTTGACTATCTCAAGGAAATTAATCGATTATTACAAAAGAACGGTCATTAATAAACAATAGATTTATTTCATTATTGTTACATTTCCTTTTACAATGGTTTCAGTACCGTTTAAACAGGATGCCTTTAAATAATAGTCGAACACATCCGGTTCCAGCTTTTTTCCCCTGAACGTTCCATCCCATCCTTTGTTGCGTTCGGTTGTTTCAAATACTAACTCTCCCCATCTGTCAAAAATTCGAAAGACTATTTGATCGATGATTTTTCCACGAACATATAAAATATCATTTTCGTTATCACCATTTGGAGTAAAAGCATTCGGAACATATACAAATGGTTGGTCGCAAATGTATTCCACGGCTTTTATGAATACAGTATCTGAACGTTTACATATTCCATCGCTGACCGTCAAGGTATAAAGCATACTCTCATTAATTAATGCTTGTGTGTTTTGGCTAGTGGGATTTGCTAAGCCATCCAAAGGTTGCCACTCATAGTTCATTCCGGAGGGTTTTCCTAATAATTTAGTGCTTCCTCCAACGGGAATGATATAGTCTGTTGCTGAAGCTTCAACTTCGTTTTCTTGCAAAATCCCTACATTCATATACACAGAGTCTTTTATAATGCAACCATTAGAAGCCTGTGCTGTGACAAAAAGATATTGGCTTGTGTTCGCTTTTATAATGACTGCATTTTCAGCAACCTGTGAAACAACAATTGAATCGGGAATCCATACGAATGCAAATGCAATTTCAGGATTAGTATTAATCGCACTAATAGTGCTATTTTCACCGATGCATAGGGAGTCTTTTCCTGTTAAACTCAGGTCAGAGCTGATGAATTGGAAATATACACTATCAACTGTTTCACAAGCTGTATTTTCCGCTTTTATATAGAATGTTCCTGATCCTTCAGGAGTAATAATCAGCGTAGAGTCAGCTAAATTTTCGTTTAGTGTGTCAGAAAAAGCTGAATTTGAAGACCATACAAATTGATTTGCTGTTCCTTGTGTGTTTGCTACAACAATCCAAGGCACAGGTTTACATAGTTTAACAGAGTCCTCGACTTGAAGCTTCACTGAATCAATAACTGTTATCTTGATTTGCGCAGTATCTGTCAATAAGCATACACTGTCTTGAACGTATAAGTTAATTGTATAGATTCCTGTTTCATTGTAGGTAAGTGTAGGTTCGAAAATAATAGAAGAAGTATCGCCATTGCCAAAATCCCATAAATAGCTGTCTGAATCAGATGATTGGTTGATTAGTGTTACTGTAAAAGGGACACAACCAATCGTTTGATTCGTTGAGAATTGAGCCTTAGGGATTAGTTGAAAATCAAATTTAAAAATGATATTGTTGCAGTTAGTACTTAGGTTGGTGTCAGACCATGCCCCCGGCGTGGTCGGAAAATCTGAAAAACCACTACATCCCCCACAGACTGATTGATATACAACACCATTTTTATCAAAACGTGAAGTGCCCCCGTCAACATGTTCATATGCTTGATTACCACCTAAGTATGTCCCATAAAGCATGTTGTTAAAATTCCTGTCGATGACTAATAAATAAAAATCAAAACCATTTGGTGGAGAAGCTTGGAAAGCGTTTGTCGTGACGGGCATACCTGATAGAGGATTTCCTTGAAGGATATTCGCTCCCCAGCCTGAAATGTAAATATTTCCGCAAATATCGACCATAAATGCAGACGGTGATATGTTTAAAAGGCCATTCCCATTTCCAAATATGGTAGAATTCAGATTTGCCGTTAATGTTGGGTTGAGTTTAATGACAAACTGTCCACTATTAGTGTTTACAAAATTGGAATTTTGAATTGGAAATTGACCTCCACTTGATTGTCCAACCAAAAAGACATTGTCATTTCTATCAATTTCAACAAAAAATGCTTGGTCATAATGCTGCGTACCTATGTAACTTGCATTTACAATCGTATTATCTGCCGGATTTAATTTTACAACAAATCCATCTGTTTTACCACCCAAAAAATTAGAATTCAAACCATTGCTTGTAAATAATAGATTTTGTGAGCTTGTTCCGCCACAAAAAACAATATTCCCGGAAGAATCAACTTTGACTGAATAACAGGCGTCATTATTACTGCCACCATAGTAACTTGAGAATAGAAGACTGTCAAGATCTGATGTCAGTTTGAAAATAACACCATCTTGCATACCTGCATTGTTTGACTGAAAAGCATTTTTTAATGGAAAGTTAACTGATTTAGTACAAGTTGCAACGATGCAATTTCCAATTGAGTCTAACATGATCTCCCCTCGAAACTGATCACCATAATTAGTCGTTAAAGAATCATAAGATTCAACAGTATTATAAATACCTGAACTTACTTTGGTATTGATTCCATCGTTCATTGTTCCCCCAATGTATGTAGAAGCTAAGAGTTGATGTCCATCGGCACTTATTTTTGAAACATAAATATCGGTTCCCTGATCGGTAAAATGTACCCCATTAAAGGTGAAATTAGCATTGGAGGCTCCACCAGCATGAAAAGATTGATAACCATTCACAACAGGAAAATCAACACTTGATGTTGCTCCATATACATATAGGTTGTCAAATTGATCACAGATTAAACTGTGAGCTGTTTCAGTACCCTGATTGTTATCACCTCCTCCAAGATAAGTTGTCCAAAGCATGGTAGTTCCATCTGATGCATATTTAGATATAAAAACATCGGTGATACCATCCACCATATTATTTTGAACGGTAAAGTTTGAGTTTACATTATATGCATTTAAATACGGCGTAGGATATGCATTGCCAAAAACAGTTCCAGCCGAATAAGCGGAGCCATCATGTCCATATGTTGCAGTCATTCCAAAATTGTCTGTGACAGAACCTGAGTATGTGGCAAAAACTAAAATAGGATCTATAACCAATACCATATTCTTACGATAGAATCCCAGTTTAAAGCTAACCTTATTTTCTTGAACCTCAAATGAGCAGGATACTGGAATGATTTTTCCATTCACGATTTGAAAAGCATAGGGCTTTTTTTCAGTGATTGTCCCTAAAGGAGTAGTAATGAGTAAATCTCCTTTTTCACTAATACTGACTTTTTGCTGCCCCTCCAATTGGAAGTGAATGAGATTGGGATCAATATTTGGTTTCAAATGAAATTCATATTTCAATCTTGAATCCTGTTCAATGATTTTTAAATCGATCCCGTCGTAAAAATCAATCAATGTAGCTTCACCATAACCCCGAACGTCGGATACCCACTTCGATTGATTATTTCCGATAAAATAATTGAAATAATAATCAGAAGGGTATTTCTTTTCGATAGAATTTATTTTATTAGCACCAATAAAATTCAGATGAACAACATGTTGTTTATTTGCTGAATTGGAAATGCTCAAATCTTTTGATATTGGATGTTCATGCATTTCTTTGGTGTATGAAAAATCTTGCAGATGAAAAACAAATTTTTGTTGCTGAATCCATAAATTTCCACCGGAAAAACCTGCTTTGAATAGTATTTCAGGTGCCCATTGACCTTTGTTTTCTATGAATTTGTAATGAGTTTGGTGTTTGTAAATTAATTCTTGCCCCTGAATTGAAATAGTCAAGAAAAAAAAACAATAGACAAAACTCGCTGTATAAAATCGCATGATGGAAACTAAGATAGTGAAATATCAATTCATGAAGCGCGTTTTTCTAGTTTACGATGTATTTATACCATTCTAATTAAAAAGCGAACTAAATAGTCAGGTAAACATTGAAAAACAAGTAAATTAGCATGATTTTTAGTTTTAGCATTGTATTAATTTATGAAGAACAGAATTACGGAGTTATTTTCAATACAATATCCATTGATTCAGGCGGGCATGATTTGGTGTTCCGGTTGGAGATTGGCATCCTCCGTCTCTAATGCCGGTGGTTTGGGAGTAATCGGTTCCGGGTCAATGTATCCTGATGTTTTGGAAGAACACATTATCAAATGCAGAAAAGCTACTGATAAACCTTTTGCTGTGAATCTACCTATGTTATATCCTGATATTGATAAACATATTCAAACAATCATCAAGTATCAGGTACCTATCGTATTTACATCTGCAGGAAATCCGACTGTGTGGACATCCATGCTGAAAGAAAACGGAATTAAAGTCGCACATGTAGTTTCCGGACTCAAATTTGCTTTGAAAGCTCAGGATGCGGGGGTTGATGCAATTGTAGCTGAGGGATTTGAAGCAGGTGGACATAACGGTAGAGATGAAACAACAACTTTTTGTTTAATACCTATGATTGCTGAAAAAGTAGATATTCCTATGATTGCTGCAGGAGGTATCGCAACTGGAAAAGGTATGTTGGCGGCTATGAATTTGGGAGCTGAAGCTGTCCAAATAGGTAGTCGATTTGTTGCAACAGAAGAGTCAAGTGCTCACGATTTTTTTAAAAAAGCCGTTGTTGATGCCGGAGAAGGGGATACGTTGTTGACTTTAAAAGATCTCACGCCGGTTCGCTTACTTAAAAATCCATTTTTTCATACAGTACAGGATGCATATAAGCATGGAGCAACTAAAGAAGAACTCATTTCGTTATTGGGAAGAGGGCGCGCAAAAAAAGGAATGTTTGAGGGTGATATGATTGAAGGAGAATTGGAAATAGGACAGATCTCCGGGTTGATTCATCGAATCATGCCTGCAGCTGAGGTGGTGCAAGAAATTATTTTAGAATATAAAGACACTTTGCTGAAACAACAAAGTGATAAATACCTTTTTTGATGGTTAAATTTGAGCGGTTCAAACTGCAAAACGGATTAACGGTTTTATTCCATAAGGACATCACAACACCCATGTGTGTTGTAAATACGTTGTTTGATGTTGGTGCTCGTGATGAAACCGAAGATAAAACCGGTTTCGCGCACCTTTTCGAGCATCTAATGTTTGGAGGTTCTGTCAATATTCCTGATTTTGATGCACCTTTACAGTTAGCAGGGGGAGAGAGTAATGCTTTTACTTCAAACGATATTACAAATTATTACAATATCTTGCCTGCTCACAATTTAGAAACAGCACTCTGGCTAGAAAGTGATCGCCTATTATCCCTTGCATTTACAGAAAAAAGTCTTGAAGTACAACGCAATGTAGTTATTGAAGAATTCAAACAACGCTATCTCAATCAGCCTTATGGTGATGTCTGGTTGAATCTGAGACCTTTGGCATATAAAGTTCATCCGTATAAATGGGCAACAATTGGTAAAGAAATCAAGCATATTGAGAATGCAACTATGGATGATGTTAAATCTTTCTTTTATGAGCATTATAATCCCTCAAATGCCATCTTGTGTATTGCCGGAAATTTTGAATTAGAGTTTATTAAATCAATGGTTGAAAAGTGGTACTCTGATATTCCATCAGGACTCAAACCACCGCGTATGCTCAATGCAGAACCTAAACAGACTGAATTTCGTGAGAAAACAATCAATCGTGCTGTACCGGCTGATGCTTTTTACTATGCATTTAAAATGCCTGAACGCAAAAGTGAGGGCTATTACACATGTGATTTGTTGTCTGATGCATTAGGTCGTGATAAATCATCCAGATTGTATGTGACATTAAAAAAAGAACAAAAACTTGTTTCTGAAATCGGAGCTTACATTTCCGGTTCGATGGATGAAGGGCTGTTGGTTATATCCGGGAAGCTTAACGAAGGTATTTCATTTGAGCAATTGGATAAGGCCTTGTGGCAAGAATTAAAAAAACTCAAAGAAAAGCCTATTGAAAAACATGAAATGGATCGTTTGAAAATAAAAATACATACTTCGAGGGAATTTCAGGAGCAAGGCTTGTTAAATAGAGCGATGAATTTATGTCATTTTGAATTGTTGGGGGACGCAGATGGAATCAATACAGAACACGAAATATATCAGTTTATCCAATCGGAACATCTCCAGGAAACAGCCATTCGAATCCTTCAACCGAAAAATTGCTCTTTGTTAAAAGTAAAAGCAAGCCATCATGCTGAATAGAACCATTGCCCCAAAATTGACAGATATTCATAAGATTGATTTTGTCAAGCCGCAAATTTTCGATGTCTCCAAAAATGTCAAATTGTTTTTCATGCAGGAGGTGTCTGACGAAACAGCAAGATTGGATTTGTATTTTAATGCAGGAACCACTCAAGGAGAACCGGCTATAGCATCTTTTGTAAATGGCTTGCTGCTTTCCGGTACATCAAGTAAAACATCTGTTCAAATTCATCAAGAAATTGATGCATTGGGAGGCTTTTACGAATCGGGAATTTCCGCTGAAAATGCGGTAGTTACGATGTATTCTCTACGTGACAAATTGCTTCCTATTTCTCAAATTTTGAAGGATGCCATAGAAAACTTGGTTTTTCATGAACATGAAGTAGCAGAATTGCTTAGCGATCGTCGGCAGAAGTTCAAGGTTAATATGGAAAAAGTTAGTTTTTTAGCTCAAAGGCAGTTTCAGAAAAATCTGTTTAATAATCCAGTTTATGGTAGGGTTAGTGAAGAACGTGATTTTGATACGATCACTACAGACAAATTAAAGCATTTTTTTCAGCGTCATTACCTTCAAGGACTTACCAAAATAGTATTGGTTGGCAATCTGTCTCAAGATGAGGTCGATGAATTGATTGACTGCTTTGGAAATTGGGTAATTGATCATATCCCAACTTATAATAATGATATTCATAACTTGCCAGGAGTCACTCATGTGTCAAAAGAAAAAGCATTGCAGACTGCTATTCGAGTAGGTAAAACGTTATTTAATAAAACCCATAAAGATTACACTGACTTCTTGGTTCTTAATACCATTTTAGGTGACTATTTTGGAAGCCGTTTAATGTCCAACATCCGAGAAGAAAAGGGATTTACGTATGGTATTGGCTCTATGGTTGCCGAATTACATGACTTTGGTTACTTTCTGATTGCTACAGAAGTAGGTGAAAAATTCAAGGATGCAACATTTGTTGAAATTAGACGTGAAATTGAAAAGATTCAAAATGAGATTGTTACGATAGAGGAGCTTGTGCTGGTTAAAAATTACATGTTGGGGCAATTACTTAAAAGTGCTGATGGTCCGTATGCCTTGATTGATTTGTATATGGGAGTAGAACCTTATGGGATGGGACTTGATTTTTACAATCAGATGATTGAATCTATCAATCGGATTACTCCTCAACGGATTCAACAATTGGCTCAAGATTATTTGAATTGGGATGAAATGACCATTGTTTCAGCAGGTTAACTATGTTTATACTAATTCTAAGTTAATTGCGTTTAGTATTCATGCACAGGCTTTTACTTGTATTTTTTGTCGTGATTTCGTGTGTCGGATTTGGAAAAGCGGAGAATATTGCGCCCATAATAAATATGCCTGATCCTTCGGATTGTGAATTGACATTGCCTGTTATTCAATGTTTGTCCACAGATGAATTTGGTGTTGTCACTATCACCTGGATCCCTTCTACAGATCCAAATGGTGTTTTTATGGAATATCGAATCTACTCTGTTCAAGATGGTTTATTGGCCACAATTACTAATATTTCAATGAGTAGTTTTACGGTTCCAACAGCAGTAACCCAACAAAATGATTATTACATTTCTTTAGTTTATGACTGCAATGGAACTAATATAGTTCAAAGTGATACAGTTAACAATCTTTTTTTAGATGTAACTAATCCTTCGGATGGAACCGCAAATCTTCAATGGAATACTCCAATCGAAAGTCCTGTTTCCACTATGTCAACTTATTATCATATTTTCAGAGAATTTCCGGCAGGAAATTGGCAGTTGATTGATAGTGTACCCTATAGTGTTCAATTCTATAAGGATACGATTGATATTTGTGATGCTTTTTTGAGGTATCAGGTTGTTTTAGAAAATGGTTCATGTAGTTATACATCTAATCATGATGGAGATAATTTTCAAGATATGTTGACACCGGATATCCCTCACATTCAAAAGGTAAGTATCGATACTTCGAGTAATAAAGTTGTCATTTCTTGGAATCAAAACTATCAGTCCGACACCTATGGCTATGTGATTTATACATACGATGCCAATGGTTTTTTGTTTGAATTGGATACGCTTTGGGGAATAAATAATACCACATACCTCCACAATACAGATATCAGTCAGGGTCCTCTTTCATACTCTGTTGCTGCATTCGACTCCTGTCTTACAGAGTCCACTCCTGTTACGTTCCAAACTTCAGCAAAAGCAACAATTAATACATCCGTATACTTAGAGAGTGAACTGCAAATATGTAACAATTTAGTTTCATTAAATTGGTCGAACTATGTTGGTTGGGATAGTGTGCTATATTATGAAATCTGGTCTCAGAAGGATCATTCTATATGGCAAAGACTTGACTCAACAAATGGTTTGAGTTTTTCAACTTCGGTTGAAAGTTTGAAAGATTATTGCTTTTTCGTGAAAGCAATCTCGTTAACAGGTACACAAGCATTTTCAAATCAATCATGTCTTTCTGTGATTGCTCCCACGCCTGCATCTTTTCATTATTTACAATTAGCAACGGTAAACGAAAAGCAGGTAGATCTCAAACATTTGGTGGATGCATCGGGTGGGGTAAGGTCGATTTCCTTCGAACGGATGGGAAAAGATGGTACTTTCGAAGAAATAGCTCAGATTCCCGTCATTTCAAATGAAGTTTTATATACAGATACAGACGTTGAAGTTGACAAACACTCATATCGTTATAGAACTCGTATAGTTGATAGTTGTGGGCAATATGGGGTAGTTTCTAATACGGCTCAAACAATACTTTTAAATCACCAAAAAGATGAAATTGAGCAAGTTGTTTATTTGAACTGGAATTCATATGAACAATTCAATGGTGGTGTGTTGGGATTTCTGATTTATCGGATTATTGATGATGGTTTCCCTGAGTTAGTGGCGACTTTACCGGGTGAACAATTGTCTTATCAGGATGATTTGGCAGAATTAACCTTTCAAGGAAGTGCCTGTTATTTCATTGAGGCAGTGGAGGGTGATAATATTTACAATGCACCACAAAGTAGCCTATCTAATCGTGTCTGTGAGACGTTTCGACCAATTATTTACGTTCCTAATGCTTTCATGCCGGAGGGGACAAATAATCATTTTTTACCGGTTTTATCAATTATTGATCCACAAGATTATCGATTGACTATTTATGACCGAATTGGTCAAATAGTTTTTGAGACGGATAATCCTTCGATCGGATGGGATGGCACTATCGGTACAACCGGAATAAAGGCTTCTGCAGCTGCCTATATTTATCGCTTACAGATACATGATGGGGATGGTGTTGAAATTGTCAGACGTGGGCATGTTACGTTAATTCGCTGAGCAATTCATTTTAACTACCTTTGTGTTAGTGAATCGAATTTTGATTATTCAAACTGCATTTTTGGGTGATGTGATTTTAGCAACACCATTGATTTCTGAATTAAAGAGAATTTATCCGGAGGCTTTCATAGATGTATTAGTGAAAAAAGGAAATGAGTCCTTGTTATTTAATCACCCGGCAGTCAGTACTATTTTGACTTTTGACAAGCGAAATCCGAAAATTATATCACTTTGGAAATCAATTCGAAATATGCGAAAAAATCGTTATGATTTGGTAGTTAATGTGAATCGTTTTGCGAGTTCAGGTATTTTGACTTTATTTTCCGGAGCCGCTAAAAAGTATGGATTCCAAAAAAATCCGTTTTCTTTTACTTTTAACAAAAAGTTTCCCCATCAGATTGGAGACGGGACTTATGAGGTAAGCCGTAATTTGAATTTGATCGCTGAATTTGGAGCTTTAAAAACAGTTCGTCCCCAATTGTTTCCAACAGAAAAAGATCATCAGTTGGTTAGCAAATTTATTTCAGACATCTTTTTTTGTTTTGCTCCGGCCAGTGTTTGGTTTACCAAACAACTGCCGAAGGAAAAATGGGCAGCTTTGATCAAGAAAAAAGCCCAAACTGCTCAGGTTTTTTTGATAGGGGGGATTGATGATTTCGAACTTTGTAAAGATATTATTAGTTTGTCCGGCGTTTCCAATGCTATTAATTTAGCAGGAAAACTAACGATTTTAGAATCAGCGGCCCTAATGCAAAGAGCATTAAGAAATTACGTTAACGATTCAGGACCACTTCATGTGGCATCTGCTATGAATGCTCCTGTTACTGCATTTTTTTGTTCGACAATTCCTGCTTTTGGGTTTGGTCCTTTATCAGATGATTCGGTTGTTGTTGAAACTGATTTGTCTTTAGATTGTCGCCCTTGCGGACTGCACGGTCATTCAGCTTGCCCGAAAATTCATTTTAATTGTGGTAATAGCATTGATGTCAACGGATTGTAAACCCCATGACATAATCTTCCATCAGGTAACCATTTCCGATGTCAATATTTTCCTCTTTTATAATAGAAAAGCCGATATGTTGGTAAAATGACACGGCTTTATTGAAACGATTGACATTCAAAATAATATGCCTTAATCCTTTTTGTTGTGCTAAAAAAAATGCCGTTTCCAATAATTTTGTTCCGATTTTCCTTCCTTGTTTATCTGGTAAAACATACAATTTGTGAATTTTTAGTGAATCACTTTGCGGAAAAAACGCTTGTATTCCAATGAAGCCTAGTGGTGTTTTTTGTTCAAAGCATGCATAAAATTCATGTCCCGAATTCATGTTGTCGCCTAAACTGTCAAGATGATACATCCAGTTTAGCATGTAATCGATTTGTTTCTTTGAAAGAATGTCATGAAATGTTATAGGCCAAGTTTGGTAGGCAATTTCACGAACGATTATCAACTCTTCAAGATCCAGTTTTTTGATTAACATGGAAAATTTACTGCTTAACAAAAACCTGTTGTTGAATATGTCCGTTAACTTCAGCTCTGATCCAGTAAGTTCCTGATTTGAGGTCGCTAACTTGGATGCGAGAATCTTTGAGTTGTTTCGTAATCACTTTTCCCATACCATCAATGATTTGAACACTAGATGGAAGCTCGTCAATCAAGGTGAAATGTAATTCATTTGAAACAGGATTGGGATAAACAGACCAAGGAATCACTTGATCATTTTCTTCCAATCCAATTGTATTTAAAGCTAATTTAACTGCTAAATAAGCATTTAGTTTTCCCCAACCCCATTGAGTACTTCCGTTTTCAGGTATTACACCGGTCTTGTTGTCTTCTCGAGCTGATTGAATAATGATGTCTTTGACTTGCTGTGATGATAAGTAGGGATTTGCTTCCAAGATCAGTGCAGCCACACCGGTTACCATTGGTGCAGCCATAGATGTTCCTGAAAAACGTGCAAACGGATAGGATCTTCCATTGAAATCTACAGATGTGAGTGTCGTGAAATCATTGTCTGTATATGATGATATTGATGATGCTACAGAAACTCCCGGTGCCGAAATGTCAGGCTTTAGTACTTCATCATATCGTGGTCCTATACTTGAAAACGTTGCTATGTTTCCTCCACCTTGAGTACCGTTTAATGTAAGAAATCCACTTGTGTATGCAGCAACACTGATAACACTATTTGTGCAAGAAGGTTCGCTGATACCATATAAATTATCACCGATGGTACTGCCTGAACCAAAAAATGAAAATGGCATACCCCAATTTCCAACATCATTTGATAATTCTGTCACATTCCAAAAGTGAACAATGCCTTCTGTGGCGGTAGATTTTAAAATAACTCTTAGTCCGACATTTGTACATTTGACACGTAAGCGCATCTGAGGTCTTCCGTTTTGTGGGTGAGCATTGTCCGCTGAAATGTTATACCAAATAGTATCAGTTTCAATGACCAAGAAGGTGTCAATGTACTGATTCGTTGTGGAAGTCGAGTAAAAAGGACTTTCTTTTAATATGATTCCTGTGGGATCACAGATATTGATTCCTGCCGCAAAAGAATTACCTTGTTCCCCCCATGCATGAATACTCTGACCCCACATATTTGCATTTGCAGAGTAGTTATAAAATTCAATTCGAGACCGTAAGGTATCATTGTCAAAAGTCTTTTTGATATGAAAATTGACATCACCATTATTTCCTCCTGAATTCGAAAAAACCACTCCTAAAGCCGAATAAGAATCGATCGCCTGACTAAGTAATGAATTCCCATCTAAAGTTCCAAAATGATAGAGTCCCCAACTCATATTGACGACTAATCTTCTGGATTCTGCCTGTGCTTTTTGGTACATCCATTCCCATGCATCTAACACTGCTCCTTCGTCAACCAGAAATGTGACCAATAAGAAATTGGCATCAAACGCTATTCCTCTATAAATCGTTCCGGCACCACTTCCTCCTGCAATTCCCGCTACATGTGATCCATGAGTGGCATAACTGTAAATATTGGCTGTATCTGCTCCGGCAGTATGTAAATCTTGAGCATTTAGATATTCAGTTCCATAAGAGAATCCATCCGGCGAAGGGCCACTTGTTTTGAATTGATCCCATGCAGCAAAAATTCGGGTATTTTGCAATAAGGTGTCATAAAACATTGGTGAAGAATAGTCAAAGCCCCAGTCTGTGATTCCGATGAAAACGTTTTTACCTGTATATCCTTGTGGTAGGCCGATGCCGGCGTGGACACTATCAGCTCGAATATCCTTCACTGCTCGATCCAGCTGAGGTTTTATTTTTCCTGCGAGTTGAATTGAACGAATGCCGGGAAGTGAGTGTACATTGTTTAATTGCTCAATTGGCACCTTTAAAGTGATGATTTCATTGATTTGACCACCGATTATTATTCCAAGATCAGATAATAATTGATTAGAGAAAGTAGGCCCTTTAGTAGCCAATAATGATATGTAGTAAGCGTTGTTTAACTTATGAATGGCAAATCGGGATTGAATATCTTCAGATGGTTTTCCCTTGTTGATTGATATATCATTGATGATTATAGATAAATCAGCCTTTGTGTTTGCAGGTATGATAACTTGTGCCATAAACAAACGGAGGCAAAAAAATGAGAGTAATGTTAGTTGTATTTTCATATTGATGATGTAGCTAAAGGTAACGAAAAATTAAACAAAACTAAAAATCAACCCAAAAATACAGCCAAAATGAGAATGGTAGTTTTCGATACTTGTTTTTTTTGAACATTGAAATATTAAACAAAATATGGATGCTGTTTATAGTCTAAATACCTAATAATCATTAAGATTTATTGAACACAATTCATAATTTGATTTTTGGGGACATTAATAAAAATCTCTGATCCGTTTTCCTACTTTGATTATGTCTCTATTTGTATAGGAAATCGTAATTTTGCAACTAAACATAGTTTATTCATGACAGCGCTTTATTTCAAAGAAATAAAAAGTTTTCTCAGTTCAATTATTGGGTATATTTTCATTTTAATTTATCTGACTGCCTCCGGTTTGTTACATTGGTTGATGCCCAACAACAAGTATTTATATGTTAATCTGTTGGAAGGAAGTGAGTCCACTTTAATTCCCTTTTTTACGATATCACCTTTTATTTTTATGGTACTGATTCCTGCGATAACCATGCGTATGATTGCAGAGGAACGAAGATCAGGAACCATAGAGTTATTGTTTACCCGACCTATTTCTGACTTAAATATTGTACTTGCAAAATATTTCGCAGGTGTCACACTGGTTTTTATCTCCTTGATTCCAACTTTGATATATTATCTTTCAATGCATTTTCTCGGAAATCCGGTTGGAATCATTGATGATGGGGCCACAGTAACTTCCTATCTTGGTTTGCAGTTTCTGGGTGCAGTATTTGTTGCAATTGGAGTTTTTGCATCATCTTTGACTAATAATCAGATTGTTGCCTTTATTGTCGGCGTTTTCCTTTGTTTCATTTTTTATTCCGGATTTTCATTACTAGGATCCTATGTTTTGCTTGGCAAAGCAGATTCAGCTGTTCAATACCTCAGTCTAGTTTTTCATTACGATTCCATCATGAAAGGAGTTATTGTCACCAGTGATTTGGTGTTTTTTATTTCTGCTATCGTTGTTTTTATTGTAGCCGCTTTGACGGTAATCAAAACGTTAAAAAAATAAGCTATGGCTACTTCAAAAAAAATATCATCAGGTCTTTTCAATTGGAGCTTTTTAACCATACTTGTCGTTGGCCTATTACTGGTAAATGTCATTAGTTCTTTGCTTTACAAACGAATTGATATGACGGAAGATCAACGCTATTCGTTAAATCAGGGTTCTGTCAGTTTTTTGAGTAATCCGACCAATTTTAAAAATAGGTTGAGTATCAAAATTTATTTTGAAGGTAATTTGCCATCCGAGTTAAAACAATTACGAAATGCTATTGAGGACAAACTGAAAGAGTTTAAACAATATGCAGGTGATCGGATAGAATATCAATTTATTGACCCAAATATCGGGACTGAAGGAGAAAAACAGGCACTTTTTGAATCATTATATGCCAGAGGAAAAGGAATAATACCAATGGATTTGGTCTTCATGAAAGATGGGGGCCAACAACAAGTATTACTTTGGCCGGGTGCGGTAATAGATTATGGGGGAGCGACTGTTCAAAGCATTCAGTTTTTGCCGGGTACTTCACCCGGAAAGCCATATAGTTTGGATGGGATGACTGAAATCATTGAGAACTCAATGAACAATCTTGAGTATATTTTGATGAGTTCAATTCGTCGGACAACCCAAAAAGACAAACCCAGAATCGCATTTTTACAAGGGCATGGGGAGCTTTCCTTCGCCGAAACACAGCGATCTAGAGCCTTAATTGCCCCCTATTTTTCAATTGCAGACATTACTATTAACGAATCTATTGCAGCACTTGATGATGTTGATGGTTTAATCATTGCAAGACCCCGGCAAGCATTTTCAAACCGAGACTTATATGTCATTGATCAGTTTGTGATGAGGGGAGGAAGATTGATGTGTTTTTTGGATGCACTTGTGCTCAATGAAGATACGCTCAACAAAAATGGAATGACTCATACCATGCGTAATGAAACAGGTTTGGAGCGCATGCTTTTTGACTATGGGCTCAAGTTAAATGAAAATTATGTCATTGATGTACATTGTGCCCCCAAGCCTGTTCCGTTTGCAAAACAATCGTTGATACCTTGGTATTTTCATGTACTTGCAAGCCCAACTAAACATCCTATTTCACGTAATTTGGAGCCCGTATCACTGAAATATGTCAGTGAAGTTCAGTTTGTAGGTGAAAGTCAAAATCAAATAGCTTTAACTCCCGTTTTAACATCTTCAACCAATTCAAATGTTACAGGTTTAGCGCCAATGGTTAGTTTGGGAATGCCTTTGAGTTTTGGTAAAAATCCAGAATTGGTTGCAAATCCTGATGCTGAAATCAACAAACATTGTTTGGCCGGTTTATCTGAAGGATTTTTTCAATCACACTTTAAAAATAGAATAGTGGATGAGTTTGCCAAAAACCCCATTATAAAGTACAAGGATAAAAGCATCAAGGAGGGGAAAGTACTATTGGTTGGTAATGGCAGATTTATCGCAAATTCTTATGACTCTTTCCCTAAACGAAATGGTCAGAGCTTTGACTATATTCCCAAATCTTTTAACGATTTAAGAATGGATCCTGAAATAGCACAACTTGGAATCCCTTTGTATTTCGGTAATCAGGAATTTTTTCAGAATTTGGCCGATTATATGATGGGCGATAACTCAGTATTAGATATTCGAAGCAAGCAAATAGATATTCATGCCTTAGATAAAGAGAAAGTACAGGCAGATTCTACCTTTTACAAACTTGTAAATATTTTCTTGCCAATTTTACTTGTTTTGTTATTGGCCTTAGTAATGACCTATTTGAGAAAACGAAAATATGCAAATTAGTAAATGAAAAAACTTTTCATCATTAGTACCCTTCTGATCGTTATCGCGATATTGGGATTCTTTACCAAACAGCTGTTTGAACAAAAGGGCAAATCCGATACTGAATTAATTGATTTTGCAATAGCAGATACAAGTTCAGTTGACAGAATTATCATTGCTGATGCTTTTTCTAACACAATGGAGTTGATCCGTAAGGATAAACGTTGGGTTGCAGCAGACGGTTCTTGTGTCACACTAGAAAACGTTCAGTTTATCTTGGATGCATTTAAAAATATCGAGTTTAAGGGTTATTTATCAGATAATTCACAGGAACACTTTACAAGAATCATGTCATCCCAACACGTCAAAGTGTCGATTTATCAGAATGGTGATTGGACCAAAACATGGTATATAGGTCCTGCTTCGCAAGATCATTACGGTCAGATCATGTTGTTAGATTCAAAAGAATACGGGAAAAGCAGTTTGCCTGTGATGATGAAAATAAAGGGACTTAATGGAATCATAGAACCTCGTTTTTTTGCAGATCAGCGAAAATGGCGTTGTACACAAATTTTTGCTTTGCCGATTGAGCGAATTGCTAACGTTCATGTTCAATTTTTGGACGATCCTACACTCAGTTTTACAGTAAGTAAAAAAGGTAATTTCATGCAGGTATATCAACAAGATAGGAAGTTGAAAAATGTTCCTCCATCAATGATATTCAGGTATTTACAAAATTTCAAAAAAATTCACTTTAATTTGGTCAATTTTGAATTAAACGACAGACAAGTTGACAGCTTGAAGCGGTCAATGCCATTTGCCAAAATGACCGATCGGGAAACCAATGGTTTTATTACAAAGCTTCGTATGTTCAGAATCAAATCACAAGAAAATCAAACCAATGAATTTGGTGAGATCGTCAATATGGATATGAATTTATTTTGGTGTGAATTGCCAAGCGGTGAATTGGTAAAATGTCAATATTATGTCTTTAATCCTTTACTGATGGGGCATGTCTATTTTCCAATGGATTTGACAAAAAGAAAAACTGGTAATCAGACAGAAAATAATCGAAAGTAGGTAAAGACTAATCAAGGATGTTTTCCCACCTTGAAAAGTTAACTTTAGTAGTTGATATTCAATTGTTACTTAACAATAAGTTGAGTGTTCTGAAGTTAATCATCGACATTTATTCGTAAGCTACTTGTGGCATTGAAAGTGTTAATTAGTCCCTTTATTTGTTGAAAAATAATATAACAATCAGATAACATGTCAGTAGTAATTAGCTAATTTTAGGTTTCCAAATTAATAATACATTTAGGCCGAATGAATTTTATCGTATCAAGTACCACCTTATTAAGACATTTACAAAGCATATCGGGTGTATTAAGCACAAGTGTTACCATACCGATTTTAGACAATTTTCTTTTTGAGATTGATGAGAAGCAGCTAACCGTTTCTGCTTCGGATCTTGAAACCACCATGCGAACAACCTTGGAGGTTGAAGCCAATGAAGTCGGAAAAATCGCAATTCCGGCAAAACTCATTTTGGACGTTTTGAAGAATCTACCGGATCAACCATGTACTTTTTCGGTTGATATGTCAAATTTTGGTATCGAAATAGCATACGATAACGGGAAGTCAAGAATGGTTGGATTTAATGGGGACGATTTTCCCCGAATACCTGCCATCGAAAATAGCAGTTCGATTAAAGTCTCAGGAGACATTCTGTTGAGAGCAATCAACAAGACATTATTTGCAACCGGAAATGATGATTTAAGGCCGGTTATGAGTGGTGTTTTTTGTGAGTTCAGTCCTGAAAATATAACATTTGTGGCAACAGATGCCCATAAGTTGGTACGTTACCGAAGAACCGATTCTCAAGCAGAAAGTAGCTCGTCTTTTATTTTACCCAAGAAACCACTCAACCTTCTCAAAGTAAATTTGGGCGGGAACGAAGAAGTTCTGTTGGAATACAATGAGTCTAATGTGGTGTTTACGTTCAATGATATCGTTTTGGTTTGTCGATTGATAGATGGTAAATATCCAAATTATGAGGCGGTTATTCCGAATGAAAATCCAAACGTATTGACCATTGACCGTCAACAATTTTTGAGTTCTATCAAACGAGTTTCGATTTTTGCCAATAAAACAACATATCAGGTTAAATTGAAGTTGGCAGGATCAGAGTTGTCCTTGTCTGCGGAAGACATTGATTTTTCAAATGAAGCAAATGAACGTCTAACGTGTAATTATGATGGAGATGATATGGAGATTGGCTTCAATTCACGTTTTTTACTTGAAATGTTGAATAATATTGAATCTAATGAGGTGAGACTCGAGATGAGTGAACCGTCCAGAGCAGGATTATTGATGCCCGCTGTAAAAGACAATCAGGACGAAGATATCTTGATGCTTGTTATGCCGGTAATGTTGAATCGATAACTTGTTTTTTCGGGTTTTTTATAAAATATCCGAAATTATTCTCGATTGATTACTGATTTGTCATTAGTAATTGAATTTTTTATTGTTTCCGTACGCAAAATCGGATAACCTTCTTAATTTTATTCTTGTTTGGCTTTTGATTTTTCAATGGATTATTTGTCAAATGTTTGTTTCACAGATTTATCCTGGAAATGACTGATAAAAGATGTTTTTGGCATTTCGACCGTGAATATTGGTTTGAAAAATTACATAGCTCTACCCATGGATTATCAAGTATTGAAGCAGAGAACGCTCTAAAAAAAGGATTGCATATCCCAAAAAACAATTCAAGAAAACAGAAAGAAATACGCTTATTTTTAAGTCAGTATAAAAATCCCCTAATGTTGATGTTGATAGGTGCTGCAATTCTATCTGCTTTTTTAGGAGATACCTCAGACGTTTTCATCATACTTTTTATGGTACTGTCAACAGGTTTACTAAGTTATTTTCAAGAACGAAATGCAAACAAAGTCGTAGAGAAATTGCAATCGCTGATAGCTTATAAATCAACGGTTTTAAGAGATGGCATTGCGCTTGAGATAGCTTCCGGTTTGATCGTTCCTGGTGACGTATTGCTATTTAAAGCAGGAGACATCATCCCGGCGGATTGTTTGATTTTGGAAGTCAATGAATTATTTGTCAATGAGTCTAGTTTAACAGGAGAATCATTTCCGGCAAGAAAACAAGTTGGGGTCCTTCCTGAAAATTCGACCTTGAGTGAACGAATAAACTGTTTGTGGGAGGGAACTAATGTGATTAGTGGAACAGGATCCGCTCTTGTAATTAACACAGGATCGGAAACAATTTTTGGAACCACCATTAAAAGTGCTGAAACATATCAGGAGACAGCTTTTGAAAAAGGAATCAAAGATTTTGGTTATTTTTTAATGAAAATCACACTTTTTTTATCCGTGTTTATATTGATTATCAACTTGATTAATGGGAAGTATGTGATAGAATCTGCGTTATTCGCTTTAGCGTTAGCCGTAGGTATGGCGCCTGAATTGCTACCAGCTATTTCAACTATAGCCATGAGCGCCGGTGCGAAACGTTTATTAAACAAAAAGGTAATTGTCAAAAAATTAGCATCTATTCAGAATCTGGGAGAAGTCGATTTGCTCTGTACCGATAAAACCGGAACGATTACGGATGGTGTCATTACTGTTGACTCAATTGTTGATTACGAGGGTAACAAATCTGATTTTGTCCAAAAACTTGCCTATTGGAATGCCAAATTTGAAACAGGATATGCTAACCCGATAGATGTTGCATTAACAAAGTTGAATCTTACGTCCGATGAAGATGTAATTAAGCAATCCGAGATACCCTATGATTTTATACGTAAACGCCTGAGTGTCTCTTTAAAAATTGATGATTCTGTAATGTTGATTACGAAAGGTGCATTTCCACAAATAATGGAATGTTGCACTTCGCTTAGATTAGAAGATGGATCAACTAGTCCGATAGCACCTTATTCCGACAAAATAGAAAGTCAATTTGAACGGTATGGTCACGATGGGCTTCGAGTAATAGCTGTATGCTACAAATTAATTGATTCAAAGTCAATTGTTATTAAGGATGAAGCTGAGATGATTTTTGCAGGTTTTGTCTTGCTCAGTGATCCTATTAAAACCGGTATTGTGAATGTCATTTCTGATCTTAGACAATTAAAAGTTAATTTAAAAATCATTACGGGTGATAATATAAATGTTGCTAGAGCCATCGGTAAAGGAATTGGCCTTTCCAATCCAATTGTCATGACTGGGAAAGATTTGTCCAGAATAAGTCCTGAGGCTCTGCAACAACAAGTAAAAAAAACGCAGATTTTTGCTGAATTAGAGCCCCAACAGAAAGAACGGGTTATTCAATCGTTGAAACATTCATACACTGTTGCTTACATGGGAGATGGTATCAATGACGTAGCTGCATTAAACATGGCGGATATTGGTGTGTCGGTTGATAACGCTGTGGATGTAGCTCGGGAGGCTGCTGATTTTGTATTGATGGAAAAAGATCTTTCCGTGTTGATTGAAGGAATTAAGGAAGGGAGAAAAACGTTTGCTAATACCTTGAAATACATATTTATTAATACCGGGTCTACTTTCGGAAATATGTTTAGTGTTGCCATAGCCTCTCTTTTGCTTCCATTTTTGCCCATGCTTCCCAAACAGATTCTCTTGACAAATTTCATAACGGATTTCCCCTATTTATCAATTGCATCGGATAACGTTGACAGCGAGCAATTAAACAAGCCAGGAAAATGGAACCTTCGTTTCATTCGTTTGTATATGGTGATTTTTGGTTTGCACAGCTCCTTGTTTGATTTATTGACATTTTTCGTTTTATATTATGGATTAAAGGTCAAAGAATCCGCATTTCAGACAGGCTGGTTTATTGAATCAATTTTGACTGAATTATTCATATTATTCATCATTCGAACACATCAGAATTTTTTCAAAAGTAAACCGGGCAATCTACTTTTAATATTGAGTGTTTTAGGCTTACTTATTACGGTCGTTTTACCCTACACTTCAATAGCTTCAGATATTGGGTTACAACCTTTGCCAATTCAATACGTTAGCATACTTTTTTTGATTGTTTTATCATACGTTTTGACAGCAGATTTTCTCAAAGTTTGGTTTTTCAAACGATTTCACAGGTGATGTGTTAGTGCAGTTATTTTCAATTAAAACTGAAAATAAACAAATGGCTTAAATGTATCTGAAACTGCTTGATATATCATTATCACAATGATTGCAACAGTTAATGCCTGTAATGGTAAAGGAAATCGAGTGAATAACTTTTCCCAGTTTTGTTTTATTCTGCTTGGTAACCAATGCAGTGTGTAACCCATCAGTATTACCCAAAAAACACTTTGATAAGTGGTCAAAACTTTTACAAAAACTTGCCAATTGAAACCAAAGTTAGAAGTAATGTGATTCAACATGGCTAACGGTTCACCTTCCCCATCAAGACGGAACCAAATACGCGTGAATGTGATGAAATTGAAAGTCAGGAAAATTTTCCAGAAATTAATCAATACATGAGGTTTATTTTCGTAAGGAGATATTTTTTTCCAGTAGTTGTAGAAAATTAGAGCAAGACCATTCATGGCAC
This sequence comes from uncultured Akkermansia sp., assembly GCA_964526595.1. Lineage (GTDB taxonomy): Bacteria > Bacteroidota > Bacteroidia > Flavobacteriales_D > Crocinitomicaceae > M0103. Next base: position 52,207 of record CAZGJF010000007.1, read on the forward strand.
CCCATAAAACAAAGTTTTCACTGGCTCCATGCCACAAACCACCCACGACCATTGTTACCATTAGGTTCAGATCACGATGAATATGTTGTTTTAATTGAGGGAACAATAAAATGCCAATCAAAAATAGCGAAGCTGTTCCTAAGTAAATAAAGACTAATTCATACCATTGTGTGATGAAAAAAAGAAAAATCAGAACAATTGCAATAGCTACATAAGTGCCTGATGTAGCCTTTTTATTTCCTCCCATCGGAATATATAAGTAGTCTCTCAGCCAAGATCCGAGCGATTTGTGCCACCTTCTCCAGAAATCTGCAACACTTTTGGCTTTGTAGGGTGAATTAAAATTTTCTAACAGTTGTATCCCCATTAAGCGCGATAAGCCGATTGCAATGTCAGTATATCCTGAGAAATCCCCGTAGATTTGAAGGGAATAACCCCACATCGCCAAAATGCTTACAAACCCGGGGTATGATTCCGGCGAGTCCACTATCTTGTCAATGAAATGCACAGCGATGTAGTCCGCCAGCACAATTTTTTTGATTAATCCCTTCATGATTTGAATAACAGACCAACTAAACGAATCTTTATCCAGCTGATATGGCTTGGTTAGTTGAGGAATAAAATCTCTTGCCCTAACAATAGGACCTGCGACCAGATGAGGAAAAAAACAGACAAAAAAAGTATAATCAAAAAAGTGCGATACAGGTTCAATTTCTTTTCGATAGATGTCTATGAAGTAAGAAATACTTTGAAAGGTGAAGAACGATACGCCAACGGGAAGAATTATTTTATCTACCGTAAAGTAGTTGCCGTCAAAAAAGGAATTGCCCCAATGTGCCAAATGATTGATAACTTGATATTTGGTGTGAAAAATCTCATTAAATGAATTGGTGAAAAAATAGGCGTATTTGAAGTAAATCAGAATCGTCAAGTTAAAAAGTACTCCAATGCCAATCAATCCCTTTTTTTTATGTTCTTGGGGCGTTTTGAAAACCTTTTTTCCAATATAAAAATTGAAAACTAAACTGATAAAGAGTAATATCAAGAATAGTCCGGATGTTTTGTAGTAAAAAAAGAAACTTACGACTGTCAGAAAAATACTTCTAGCTACAAAGTGTTTATATATAGCAGAGAATACAATCATTACGACCAAAAAAAACAACCAAAAATCTAATTGAGTAAAAATTAAAGGCTCTTTTTCATTGAACGAGAATATCTGTGTGATTCGATCCATCTGAATAAATGGGGTTTTTAGTATGTATTACTGAATTGATCCATAAATTTTAAAAAAGCATCAATCAGCAATGCGCCCTTCAGATGATAACCTGAAGCTGTAAAATGGACCTTGTCAGGCTGCATTAATTGATGTTGAAGCCATATTTTGGAAGATCCCAGTCCCCCCATGACGCCATAAAAATCCCAAACAGCTGCTTCATATTGTTGGGCCAGCTCTAAAATAACCTCGCGAATTTTGCCAATATTATGATTGGGATATTTTCGCTGATAATATGAATCATTTGGCACTGTGAGTAACAATGCACAAGAGGGATTGGTATGAAGGGCTTTCAATATTAATTTTTCCAAATTAGCTTTATATATCATTGGATTAAATCGATATGAAGGTACATTGGCATCATTAGTTCCTACTGAAAAAACAAATAAATCGGGTGGATAAGAAGCCAATTGTTCCTCGAAATTAACGTTTTTCAAATAGGTACTCAATGAAGCACCGTTAACTCCGATTGTGTTATAAGAAAATCCCGGATCGTTGTTCATAAACAAAAATCCATAAAGCTCTAATTCCGAGACTGAGTTGTCTATTCTGGTGAGTTGAATGTCCATCTCATATATCGGATCATTGAAATGAATATCGGTAAATCCTTTTTCCGGAAAATGTTCTTTATAATTGATTAAGATTTCACTATTCCCAAAATTCATTTCAAATGGAAAATCTCCTTTGTTATGGTATATTCTAAGCTTTGTAAAAGGTGGTTTGACATTCGTCAAATCATGCTTAAATGTGATGTTAATGATTGAATCTCGGCAAACAATTACTGCCCCCATTAATCCGTAATCTAAGGTAGATTCTCTGTCATTTACACTACGATAAGCTTTCCAGTGATTTGGTGATGAAAAATCATAATTGGCAGGGTTATTTGTGTTAGCAAGTTCGAAAGGAAAAACTAATCCGCGTTCTCCGGGTAATTCGTCCCAATGAGATTGAAGAAAAGTTCTAAAATCGTGAGTGTAAATGTCTGCTTGTAAATGTGATCCGCCAATATGATAAAAAGTCAGTTTACCTGTTTTGTTGGTCACCATTCTCTCTATCTTTTCATAAAGAAGTTTCCACTGGTCACTCTTTGTGCTATAAAATTTAAAGTTGTTTTTTCGCAAATCAACAAAAGGACAGCTTGTTTTCAGAGAACTGTCAATTTGAAATATATCAGGGTAAACATACGTGCTAAGTGGAAGAGGGGATGGGTTGATGCTATTTTGTCCTAATCCCCAGACTAAAGGACATAGATAAAAAAACAGTATCATATTTTTGAAACCAAACATTGGATTACTTTTTTTCTGTCCATTTAGCATAAGCTGACCCCAGCGCTTCAAAAAAGAGTTCAGAAGCAATACTGGCTCCTTTGTTTGAGAAATGGATGTAATCACTGCCCGCCAACCCTTGTTCAACCCACGACGGCATTGAATTTATTCCACCCATTGCATCGAACAAATTCCAAAATCCCGCACCTGCCTCAATCGAAGCTTTCTTCATTTGATTCACACAATAAGGAAGTAGAGGATATGATACAAAAGCACCATTTTCAAGTTTGGACATGTCACTTGGACCGATCACTATGATTGCTGCTGAAGGGCGTATTTTCTTTAGCGTATTCAATTGTTTTTTAAAGTATCCTGCAAAATTCCTTACAGCTGTGCTATCCCTGAAAAAAGGAACCGAATTTCCCCCAAATTGCATGATAATCATTTCTGTGTTAAGCTCTTCATACATCTTACTTAACAATGATTTATCCATCCGGTTAAAGATGCTTCCACTTGAACCTCGCATGCCGATATTGCTTACCTGAACCCCATAGTCCCCTTCAAGCGAAAATCCTGTAATGGTTGGACTTACAGTTGCAATAAACTGAAATTTTAGTTTACCCGGTGTTTGTTGAAAATCAAGCTTCAATGCATGTGCCTTACCATCATGTTGCAGACTGTCCTCGCGGATTAGTTTGCCATTATTAAAAATTCTCAAGCCACACGGAACATAACAACTATTATAATACATTGTTACTTTATTGTATTCCTTGGCTCTGTAGTATTTTGCATGACCCGGTTCAATTTCTACCCATGCCTCATGCAAAACACTTTCTTTGTGCGCACGCAGACTGTCAAATTCTTCGGTAAATCTGGCTGCAGAACCCAACACGCCATATCGCTTATTTTTCAGTTTTGCGCCTCCGAAACATGTGTAACGAATGAAATTTGACGAATAAGATTGTTTGAAGGTAAAGGTGTTGTAAACATTCATTGCCGGAATCATTCCCGGACCATTTCCGCCAAATTGATCTTGTAATCGCTGACGAATATATGAAGTCATTCGATCACCCTCAATCTGAGAATCTCCATAATGTAAAATGTGAATCTTGTCCCTCGTTGAGGTAAGGTCTTTCAATTTACTGAACAGTATATACAGTTTGTCCCTGCATGCATCACTTAGGATAATTGCATTTGTACTCGCTGTGTCCAAAATCCCGGCACTTGGCGCCCCAATACCAGAATTTGATTTTTTCTTATTGTTTGCTTCCCCGGTCTGATGAATGAAATCATCGATTGTTTTTTTAGTGACAACATGTGAAATATCCTTTTTTTGCTGTTTAGTTGGTTGATAGATTTCTCTTTGATTTATAAAACGAATTTTCAAACGACCCAACTGCATGCCGTTTTCAGGAAAAAAATAGGAAAATAAGCCTAGTGTCAAGAGAATTGCTGTAAGGAATAGCAATACATTAAATGGCTTTAATTCGCGAGACATAATTGTCAAAGTTAATCAAGTGATTGGTGTAAGTTTGTTAAACCAGTCAAACTTGTTAACAATCAATTTTTCAGATTGATACGCAATTAGTGTCAATCTTTCATTGATTTGCTTCATTTTCTGCCACCTTGTCCGACTATTATAATTGGTCTTATCTTTGTGATTGGTTTTAGGAACAAAAAAAGTTGAAAAATGGCAGAGGAAGATACAAAAATCAAAAATCAGGATGAGGTAGTCAATGATCAAAATGCTATTGATAAAGACCAATCTGAACAGGAGGAAACGTCTAAAGAACCGACGTTAGAAGAGAAGTATGCGGAGTTGAATGATCGTTTTGTACGTCTTTATGCTGAATTTGATAATTTCAGAAAACGTTCAAATAAAGAAAAAGTAGATTTGATTAGCACTGCAAATGCGGGTGTTTTGGTTGATTTACTGCCAGTATTGGATGATTTTGAGCGCGCAATTCAAAGTAATGAGACAGCTGAAGACATCGAAATTATCAAGGAAGGTTTTTCGCTAATCTTTAATAAATTCAAATCAATTCTAGAATCTAAAGGCTTGAAGCCCATGAACTCGAAGGGTCAAGCTTTTGACAGTGAGTTACATGAGGCTATTGCCAACGTACCGGCGACAAACGAAAATGACAAAGGTATAGTCATTGATGATGTAGAAAAAGGATATTATCTGCATGAGAAAGTAATACGATTTGCAAAAGTGGTGGTAGGTCAATAATCATTTACTGCATTGAATTATTACCACCTTAATTCCCCAAATAAATGAGTCAAAAAAGAGATTATTACGAGGTTCTCGGTGTTTCCAAAAATGCTGATGAAAATGAAATCAAAAAGGCTTACAGGAAATTAGCCCTAAAGTACCATCCCGATAAAAATCCGGGAGACCACAACGCTGAAGAAAAGTTTAAAGAAGCGGCAGAAGCATACGAAGTATTAAGTAACCAAGAAAAGAAAGCTCAATATGATCGCTTTGGACACGCCGGACTTGGGGGTCAGGGTGGCTTTGGTGGTGGGATGAATATGGAAGATATCTTCTCGCAATTTGGTGATATTTTTGGTGGTGCTTTTGGTGGAAGTTTTGGCGGTAGCAGAAGTGGCGGTAGCAGAAATGTCAGAGGAACGAACTTGCGTGTAAAAATGAAGCTGACGCTGGAGGAAATAGCAGAGGGTGTTAAAAAGAAAATCAAAGTAAATAAGCTTATTAATGCTGAAGGTGTTACCTACAAAAATTGTTCAACTTGTAACGGAACAGGTCGAGTAACTCGTGTCGCACAGACCTTTTTGGGGGCCATGCAAACCCAATCTGCATGTCACGTTTGTCAAGGGGCTGGAAAGATGATTGATAAGAGGCCCTCGGATTCTGATGCACAAGGATTGAAACGTCAGGAAGAGGTCATTGAAATCGATATTCCGGCAGGAGTAGAAGAAGGAATGCAGTTAAGTGTTACAGGAAAAGGAAATGCTGGACCGTTTAATGGAATTCCGGGAGATTTAATTGTCGTTATCGAAGAGGTGGAGCATCCTGAATTAAAGCGAGACGGTGAAAATTTACATTATGAGGCTTTCATCAATTTTGTGGATGCTGTTTTGGGGGAATCAATTGAGATTCCTACGATTTCCGGAAAGGCCAAAATTAAAATTGATCCAGGTACTCAAAGCGGCAAAGTATTGCGACTGAAAGGTAAAGGACTTCCCCATGTTCAACGCTATGGACAAGGAGATTTATTTGTTCACATCAATGTTTGGACCCCAAAAAAGATATCTAAGGAAGAACGTGAGATACTTGATAAATTAAAAAATAGTGAAAATTTTAAACCTCATCCTGATAAAAACGATAAGAGTTTCTTTAATCGCATGAAAGATATGTTCAGTTAGCCATGACTTTCCTTAATCATGCTACTCTCGGAGTTAATTCTTTCCGAAGTTATGTCATTTCTTTACTTTTCATATTTGCAGGTTTTGTAATAATAGGACAACTGCCATTTCTGATTGAATTTGCTTTTAACAAAAATTTCCGCGAATTTTCCGGCAATTCTGATTTGTACATCAATCTGGCATCATTCGATAAAAATAAATTATTAGTTTATTTGTTGTTCCCTTTTTTTGGAGCTTTAGGAGCTTTATTCATTGCCATTAAATACGTCCACAAAAGACCAATTAAATCACTTTTTACGACCAGAAATAAATTTCATTGGGGGCGGTTTTTTACTTCATTTTTAATTTGGGGCTTTGTTTTAAGTGTATTTTTAACCCTTTCTTGGATTATAGATAAAGAAATTTCTTGGAATTTTAATCCAAAAACTTTTGTCCCGCTTTTACTAATTTCACTGTTTTTGATTCCCGTTCAGACGACCTGTGAAGAAGTGTTTTTCAGAGCATATTTGTTACAATCTTTGGGGCGTTCGTGGGGAAGAGGTTGGCTTTCTATAGTTGGTTCCGGGATCCTGTTTGGCTTAATGCATATTTCCAATCCGGAGGTCGAAGTATTGGGTTATTCTGTTTTGATTTATTTTATTTTTTCAGGATTTTTTCTTGGCTTGATTGCAGTCATGGATGATGGGTTAGAATTGACGATGGGTTATCACGCTGTGAACAATATTTTTGGAGCTTTAATCGTTACGAACAACTGGCAAGCTTTTCAAACTGATTCTATTTTTATTGATAACTCTAAACCTATGATTGGTTGGGACATTGTATTGACTTTGGTTATCATTCAACCATTATTGATTTGGTTTTATTCAAAACTATTTTCTTGGAAAGATTGGAATGAAAGGCTACTGATAAATCAAAGAAGTTCAATTACAACGAATTCAAACCAATAATCACGTAAGTCAATTCTATTTTTGTAGTTTTATCACTCAATCAAAACGAATGCTCGAAATTCTGAATATTTCTAAGTCATTCCACCGAACTTGTGCATTGGATGACATTTCCGTACATCTTAGAAAAGGAGAGATTTTAGGTTTGTTGGGGCCAAATGGCGCGGGAAAAACAACCTTGTTACGAATTGTTAATCAAATTATAAAACCTGATTCCGGATCAATTCGTTTTTTAGGAGAGTTGTTTTCGCCCAAACACCTTTTACGTATTGGCTATTTACCTGAAGAACGTGGTTTGTATCGTTCGATGACAGTTGAGGATCACGTGATGTTTTTAGGGCGCTTGAGAGGAGTCTCTAAAGTCGAGGTGAATAAGCAACTATCTTATTGGCTTCAAAAGTTCGAAATTGATTCATGGCGCAAAAAACGAATTGAAGAACTTTCCAAAGGTATGGCACAAAAAGTTCAGTTCATTTGCTCAGTAATTCATCGACCCGAACTTTTGATTTTAGACGAACCCATGAGTGGATTCGATCCGGTTAATGTCCAGCTGATAAAACAGGAGTTACAGGAAATGAAATCCAATGGTAAAACGGTTTTGATTTCAACACATGATATGCAAAGTGTTGAAGAGGTCTGCGACAGAGCCTTATTCATTCATCGATCCCGAAAGGTGCTTGAGGGAAACATTTCAGATTTGCGCGAAAAACGGAAAAAAGGTTTGTTTGCAGTTCAATTCAAAGGAAATATGATTGCCTTTGCAAATGCGATGTGGACAGGTTTTGAACTCATTCATCAACAAAATATAGCTGATAACCGCTTTGTTGTTCATGTCAAAATGCGAGGAGACAATACCCTGGATGATTTATTGAAAACCTTAATTGGTCAGGTGAATATTCAGGCTGCATGGGAAATATTACCATCAATGCAAGATGTTTTTATTGAAACAATCCAAACTAAAAATGATTCTCCATCATGAAAAATAGCTGGCTCATTGCACTTCGGGAATTTAAACAGAGATTGGGGTCTCGTTCGTTCATTCTTATGTCTGTTTTGGGACCTCTTTTTGTGTTGGCTCTCCTTTTTGCTCTTTTCAAAAATGGAAGTGAGGGCAGGAAACATTGGAATGTATTGATTGTAGATCCTACCGGTCTGATGGAGAATAAAATCATGTTGGCTGAAGAAAAAAATATTTCATATTTTTTTACAGACCAGTATCTTGAAATGGAAGAATTTAGGGTGGCCAAGCAATTTGCCGGATTTGATGCTCTGATTGAAATCAATGAAAAGGTATTATCCAACAAGACCATTTTCATTTTTCACAGAAACAAACCTTCTGTTCAAATGCAGATCATGCTTCAATTTCAGATTGAGAGACGTTTGGAGGAAGTGATGGTTGAGCATTTTACAAAATTGACACTCCAACAGTTTCGATCGATTAAACAGCCAATGAATGTTACCTTCAGAGATGTGAACGACCCATACAACAAATCATCGGATATCCGCGGTTGGGTGGGATTTTTTTTCGGAGCGGTCATCATTTTGTTCATCCTGTTTTTCGGCATGACTATTCTCCGAAGTGTCATGTATGATAAAAGCAATCGCATTGTTGAAGTGATGCTAGCTTCTGTAAAACCAAGTGAATTAATGCTTGGAAAAATAATTGGCATTGGACTTCTAGCGTTGATTCAATTTGTATGTTGGATACTCTTTATTGCAATTGGCCTTTTTGCTATGCGTGAGTTGTTGTTCCCCAATATGTTTGATGCATCTATTTCTGAAATAACCCAAATGACGAAAGAAATGTCCAATCAAAACAATAGTAATTTGTTTTTTAATACTGTAGATTACAATCAACTTGTTGACTTAGTGTTCGAGCGGATACAATTTGGAAATATGTTGATATTCTTTCTTTTATTTTTAATTTTTGGATATCTTTTCTATGCGTCATTTTTTGTAACTATTGGGGCGACAGCAGGTTCAGAAAGTGATGGACAACAATTTATTATTCCAATGGTTTTACTTTTGACGTTGGCGTGTTATTCAGGTTATTATTCCGTCTATTTTCCGGAAAGTGCATTCGTTGAATTTCTCCATTTTTTACCATTTACATCTCCCATTGTCGTTCTTGTTAAACTTGCCTATGGGTATGAAGTAGGTCATGCTTACGAACTTTATGTTTCACTTTTGATACTGATCATTTCATCGATTTTAATGCTCATTTTAGCAGGTCGTTTGTATAAAAATGGTATCTTACATGTCGGTCACCGAATTAGTTTGGTAAAATTGTTTCGGTGGATGAAAAAAACGTAAGATGAATAGAAAGGCTGTCATTGATTTGGGTACAAACACGTTCAATTTGCTGATTGCCGATGTTACAAACAAAGGATTCCAAGTTGTACATTCGGAAAAAGAAGGTGTTGCGTTAGGAATGGGTGGAATCAATCAAAACATCATCGTTCCGGAGGCTACTGAGCGAGCAATTCAATCATTGCAACGATTTTCCGAAACATGTAAGAAATTCAAAGTGGATAGATTGGTTGCTATAGGTACCTCTGCTATTAGGGGGGCTAACAACGCCACAAAATTCATTAACGAAGTTAGACAAAAAACAGGCTTAGAAATTCAGGTAATTTCAGGTGAACGTGAAGCCGAATTGATTTATCATGGCGTCAAGTGGTCGTTTCCGTTTCGGGAAGCATCAACGGTCATGGATATTGGTGGTGGGAGCACTGAATTTGTCTTTGCGGACAACGAGGGCATACGTGATCTGATTAGTTTAGATATTGGTGTTTCAAGGATTTTTCAAAAATATACCTATGCTGATCCTATGTCTGATGAAGATATTTCACGTATAGAAGCATGGTTGGAAAAACAGACGAAAGGGTATTTTGATAATAAAAAAGAACAAATTTTAGTAGGTGCTTCCGGAAGCTTTGAGACTTTTTATGAATTGATTAACAATTGCTCATTTCCGTGCCAACAAAATGCCGTTGAGTTGCCCGTGCCTTTTCTCAGAAGTGAATTAAATAAAATCATTTCCTCTACTCAATCAGATCGGGAACTAAATCCTTGGATTATTCCGATTCGAAAGAAGATGGCTCCATTTGCAGCAGTAAAAACGCGATGGATATTGGATAAATTGAAAGTAGAACGTGTATTTGTTTCACCATATTCACTCAAAGAGGGTGCACTTACCATTTGATGGACTTCAAATCAATTAATATTAAAGTTAATATGCTACTTTTAGTAGCTTGTCGAAAACGTAGTATGGTACATTTCATTTCTGAATGATGGGAGATATTTTAATTATTGACGATGAACGAGCCATTCGAAGATCATTAAGAGAGATTCTTGAATTTGAAGGGTTTCATGTTGACGAAGCAGAAAATGGCAAACATGGTTTAGAATCAGCTTCAAATACAAATTATGACATTATCTTTTGCGATGTCAAAATGCCATTAGTAGATGGAATTGAAGTATTAGATAAGTTGATGGAATTAAAAGTTGAAACTCCCGTGATTATGATAAGCGGACATGCGAATATCGAAATGGCCGTCAGGTCAATCAAAAAGGGAGCATTTGATTTTATTGAAAAACCATTGGATTTAAATCGAATTCTTGTCGCCCTTCGAAATGCTCGTCAAAAAAATAACCTGATAGAGCAAACCAACATATTAAAATCGACTATCAAAAAAATCAAAGGAAGCAATATCATCGGTGAAACACCCAAAATAAATCAAATAAAGGAGTTGATATCCAAAATTGCACCAAGTGATGCTCGTGTATTAATTACTGGCGAAAACGGAACCGGTAAGGAGCTGGTTGCCAGATCTATACACGAACAATCAAATCGAAGTAAAATGCCCTTTGTTGAGGTTAATTGTGCTGCTATTCCGTCTGAATTAATTGAAAGTGAGTTGTTTGGTCATGAGAAAGGTGCGTTTACATCAGCCATCAAAGAAAAAAAAGGAAAATTTGAAATAGCAGATGGAGGTACGCTTTTTTTGGATGAAATCGGAGATATGTCCTTGGAAGCTCAAGCAAAAGTCCTCAGAGCATTGCAAGAGAATGTCATACAACGCGTAGGAAGCGAACGGGACATCAAGATAAATTGCAGAATTATTGCAGCTACCAATAAAAATCTGTTTACCGAGATTCAACAAAGTCGTTTTAGAGAAGATTTATATCATAGATTGGCAGTCATTGTTGTCCATGTTCCCTCGTTGAATCAACGCAAAGAAGATATTCCATTGTTAGCTGATCATTTCATGAATTCCATTTGCTCGGACTATGGAATGCCGACTAAAGAATTTACAAATGATGCGATTGAGGCATTAAAAAATATTGATTGGACCGGAAATATCAGACAACTTCGAAATTACATAGAACGCTTCGTGATTTTGTGTGATTCACCCATCAACGTTAAAGATATTGAAGCACATGCCAAAAGATAGCAGTCCTCTAAACAGTCATAAATCCATATTGCGCACCCAATATTGTATTTTCGCTGTCGATTGTTAGCACCGGAATATGTAGTTCATTTTTAGAAAGCGCCCGCACAAAAGAGTCTGTAAACAAGTGAAATGAATTTTGGTAATAGGTAGCTGCGAGTAAATCCGCATGCTGATTTCTGCAGACATCAAAAATATGTTGAACAAATGCTGAACCATCTACCAGTTCAATGGAATAATTGATCCCATTTTCATTTAGATATTTTTTGCAAACGTTTAGGTTCAATTCTATTTTTTTCTTGAACAGTTCATCAGAATGATTAATACCAACCAAAATGATCTCTGAATTGAACATTTTACTGATTGAAGCTACGTTTTTGATGATTTGTAAACTTTCTTTTTCAAGGTCTATGGTCATCACAATTTTTTTGATCTCGTGAAATTCGGTTCCCTCCTGAACAATAATCAACGGCACTTTGCTGTGTTCAACTATCTTAAAAGCGTAACTGCCAAACAATTTTTTCATCCCAGTTGCGCCATGGGTTGCAAGAATGATTAATGAGGCTTTCATGGACTCAGCAGCGATGGCAATGTCTGTGTTTACTTTACCGATGATTACTTTGGTAGAGAAATTGTCAAACCCCTCCAAATGTTTAGAAGCAAAGTCCTCAAGTTGCAGTTCTGCGGCGGTTCTGTCGAATTCACTTCCAACTATATGAAACAAACAAACATGATTTCCCTTTTTTCGGGCAAGATCAAGGGCGAATTTAGTAGAACTGTATGATGCGGAGGAAAAGTCCACCGGAACAATTAATAAATGTGAATTATCCATATCCAATGCTTTAATTTCTAATGTATCGATTATTCAAAGGTAAGCTGAATAAAGAATCAAAAATAGTTTTGAAATAAAATCATCTCTAAACTTGATTTTGGTCAGCTTACTTCTAAATTTAACTAATTTTCTTAAATGTTGAAGAATAACAATCAATGAAAATGAATACAAAAGCCGGCATAGTGGATTTTAAACAGCTAATCTGATTTTAATTTTACTGTTTAATCCTAAAATGAATCGACTTAAAAAGTCTTTGTAAATTCAATTAATAAGGTTTTAATATCAGCAAATTCACTGAAGGTTAAATTTTCATAGGTGTCATTTACATCATGATAATTCTTGTTTGGCCCCATGGTATATATAAAAAATGCAGGAACTCCTTTTTGAGTGAACCAATAATGATCAGAATTTGCAGCAGGTCCACGAGGTTTAATAAGAGAAAGTAACTTATTATCTTGATTAATGGTTAATAGGTGCTGAAAATTTTGATCAAAAAGTGTCGCATTTACAACAGTGACACCTTCTTCACCACTTCCCATGATGTCAAGATTAACTAAAAAATTAATCTTTTCAAGCTTTATCATCGGGTGTTCAACAAAGTATTTAGAACCCAATAAGCCTGCTTCTTCCCCTGCAAAAGCGATGAAAACGATGTTATAGTTCATCGGATTTTTTGAAAAATAGTCAGCCAGACTCAATAACATGCCTGTACCACTCGCATTGTCATTTGCTCCGGGAAAGACAGCATCGTTCCCCATTTGACCCAAATGATCGTAATGTGCCGAAAAAACAATAGTCTTGTTTGATTTTTTGGATGCGGGAAGATAGGCAATAACGTTTGATGCATGATGATTTTGAATGAATTTTGCTTCGATGTTCACTTGAAAAGGCTTGTTTTCTCGAAAGACAGAATCTTGAATTTGAATCAACGGATAATTCAATTGTTGCGATGAAACTGACCAAGTAAATTTCTGCTTTGTCACCTCAATAACAGGTAGGAGGGAAGCCAATTCAACGGAGATACCGTTTATTTTTTTTAAGGTATCGGGAGAGATTTTAGTTAAATTGATGCATACAGCATTGTAGGTGGAACCTTTTAAAATAAGTTGTAATTCACGACTTAACAATTCAGTATTTAACAATGATTCTATGCTCAATGGCTTTGCATTCAATAGGTAACTTCCTCCCGAACTTCCGGGGTCAACTAAAAAATGAATGCCAGGTTTGAGTACTTTGTCATTATGATTGACTGTCATTTCACCCGGAAAAGTGTTTACATCGAATGAAAAAGACTGAAAAAAGGATTTCTTTAATGGTTTTAATCCCATTTTTTTGAATTCATCGGCTATAAAACTTGCCGCAATGGAGTCCCCCTGATTGACGTAACCTCTCCCGTGAAAAGCCGGTGAACAAAGGGTTTGAATAATTCTTCGTTCATTTTCGAGTTGTCCGAAGACTGTGAAATAACCGAAAAAGAAGAAAAATCCAAATATTCTACACATGTCTGCGCTGAATCTTCAACATAAATTCTTCAACAGTTTCACTATTCAAATCCCACTGATATTGGTCTGATAACTCAGCAATTTTCATCAAAGCTTGAGAATAATTAGCGACGTTATCAAGCGTCTTTACGGCATTTGACAACGCTTCACTGGAACCGTCAAACAGCTCATTTATGTATTGCAATCGCTCATTTAAACCGAAAGAGCCAATCAATGTGTCTAATTTTGCCATACCAATTTGACCGGTTAAATTGGGGTTTACATCTGCAAAACGAGTAATAAACTCATGGTCAACATTGGTCTTAGTGATTATTTCCAGATCTTCATTGATTACGTTCGACTCCGGAATGTTCAACAAATCTGTTTCTGCGTCACTATTCATCTCAGAATCCTTTGTATTTAGTGCAACTACTATTGATTCGACAGCTTGGAATGGCTCATAATTCGACTCATTTGCTGTTTCAATCGGTTCTTCTGCGCTCGATTGATCATCGAATGCCGATGTAATCACTTCCGGCGCCTTAGAATCTATAGGTTGCTGTTCATCGGCAAACAAATCACCCTGATCAGTTTGAGGATCTTCAAACAAATTAAACTCCAAAATCGGTTGATTGGACTCAGTTTCTGAGTTGAGTTCATTTATTTCAACCTGAACAGTATTGAACAATTCCGGCTGTTCTTCTTCCTGAGTAGGCTCAATGGACTCATTAATGATTTGATTTTCATGAGTCATCTCTTGTCCATTCACATTTATTTCATACGCTTTGTGCCGTAAAACCAACGCTATTTCAAATAATTCGCGACTGTTTTCTACCAAAACCTCTAACTCATCAAGTGCTAGATTCCCGTTTTCAAGTTTTGACAGGATTGATTCAATGGATTTCAGGTGTGATTTCATCAGATTCATTTGAGTCATGTTTGACAGATTCGTTGATTTTAAAACAAAGTTAGCAATGAAGCAAGTTCATTTGATTTCTTAAAAGAAATTTATACTGTAAATTTACCAACTTTATAGATTTAAAAGTAGGAAACGCCGAAACTTCTCTTCGGTGAATTGTTAATAATTTGAAACACACATAACAGAATGTTTTTAGAACAATTTCCTGGGAAAGACAGGCCAAACGGATGGATTGAAGTCATTTGTGGATCGATGTTTTCGGGAAAAACGGAAGAATTAATACGAAGACTCAAACGAATTCAATTTGCCAACCAGCAGTTGATTTTATTTAAACCACTGACTGACAACCGTTATCATGAAGAAAATGTGGTCAGTCATCAGGGCAGCAGTCTAAAAGCACAAGTTGTCAATGATTCTCGCGATATTCTGAGTATTTGGAATGGTGAAAAGGTAGTTGCGGTTGACGAAGCTCAGTTTTTTGATGAAGGATTGGTAAACGTATGTAACGAACTGGCCGAAAAAGGAGTTCGTGTCATATTGGCCGGTCTTGATATGGATTATCAAGGCGTTCCATTTGGACCGATGCCCGGTTTATTATGCATTGCAGAATACGTTACCAAAGTACATGCGATTTGTCTTAACTGTGGCAATTTGGCGCAGTTTTCACATCGTACGGTAGGAGAACCCGGTCAAGTACTCGTGGGAGCAACTGAAAAATATAAGCCCTTGTGTCGGGTATGTTTCAATAATGCAAATCATTGAAGTTAGGTGTAGACTATATCACATGTTGTGAATGGATGCAAGGGCATTCATTGACAGGCAACGCTTCACTGAGAGTGGAACGCATAGCCTATGACAGCCGAAAAATCATCAATGGCACCGATTGCTTGTTTTTCGCTCTGAAAGGAGGTTTGCGTGATGGGCATAGCTTTCTGAATGATGCTTACTCCAAGGGAATCCGATTATTTGTGGTGAGTCAAGCTGTTTCAATGTCTGACTTTCCTGATGCACATTTTATTCAGGTGAATCATACACTTACAGCGCTTCAAGAGCTTGCACGTCATCACCGAGAACGCTTTACATACCCACTGATTGCCATTGGCGGAAGTGCCGGAAAAACCACTGTGAAAGAGTGGTTACATCATTTAATCAGTCCATCATTCAAAGTACAGCGAAGTCCTAAAAGTTACAACTCTCAGTTGGGTGTGGCACTTTCTCTACTTGAATTAGATGAACATTGCGATTTGGCACTGATTGAGGCAGGGATTTCCAAGCCGGGGGAGATGAAAAATCTTCAAAAAATGATTCAACCAACTATTGGAATTCTCACTTCTGTAGGAAGTAGCCAGGCAGATCATTTTATTTCTCACGATGACTACTTGGATGAATTGCTCCTTTTGTATTCTACTACACAAAACACATTTTATCCGGGAAATATTCACTTGTCTTTGGAGCGGAATAAGCGGATTAATGGCATATCCTTGCACGCAGTTAGCTATAAAAAAGAACTCACTTCCATTCCCTTCAACGATCAGGCAAGTTTGAGTAATGCGTTATCTGCCATTGCTGTTGCAAAATTCTTCATCGCTGATGACACGATTTTGAAAGAACGTATTTCGTCATTACCAAGATTAGCACTTCGAATGGAAACCTTTGAAGGAATCAACGGAAATACAGTCATCAATGATACCTACAACTTAGATTTGGATGCCTTGAAGCTTTCTCTGGAATATCAAATGCAAGTTTCCGGGAAGAGGAACAGGGTAGTCATTATTGGCTTAGACAAAGAAAATGTGACCAAAAGAAGTTTAGTGGAGCAAATTGTAAAATCATATCAACCTACCGACTTTCAAATTGTTCATCCCGGACAACAAGTCAGCATCGCATACACCAACGCAGTCATACTCATCAAAGGCACACGAAAAGCAGACATGCAGCATGTAGCTAAATTGTTTCGCTTAAAACATCACAAGACCTATGTCGAATTTAACCTGACCGCATTATTGCACAATATCATTCAATTCAAGCAAATTCTCAGACCTGAAACCATGTTATTGGCAATGGTGAAAGCTGAATCGTATGGTTCCGGCTCACACAAAATGGCATCTTTTTTAGAACAACATGGAATACAATATCTCGGTGTTGCATACATTGATGAAGGCGTTGAGCTCAGAAAGGATGGAATTCGCTTACCTATTCTGGTAATGAATGCTGAAGAAGGCGGTTTTGAGGATTGTATTCATCACGAATTGGAACCTGCCATCTATTCGTTTGCTCAGTTGGATCAATTTATTACGGAATTGATAAATCAAGGAAAAACAAACTATCCCGTTCATATCAAAATTGATACAGGTATGAAGCGACTGGGTTTTGAGCCAGGTGATGTTACACGACTTTGTGAAATTATCAAAGCACAACCCGAAGTACGGGTAAAGTCAGTATATTCTCATCTTTCAGAGGCTGATAACAGAAGAGATAAGCGTTTTACAGAACACCAAATACATCAATTTAATCAAGCAACTCATTTATTGAGTCAGCAGTTGGATTATTCTTTTGACAGGCATATCTTAAATTCCGAGGGGGTGGCTAATCATCCGGAGGCACAATTTGAAATGGTCAGGTTGGGTATCGGAATGTATGGAATTAGTAACAATCCTCAGTTCAAGCAGAAATTGCTGCCTGTATTGAAATGGTATAGTGTTGTTTCTCAGGTCAAAAAGATAAAAAAAGGAGAAAGTGTTGGTTATAATCGAACATTTATAGCAGCTCAAGAAATGAAAATTGCTGTTGTGCCCGTTGGGTATGCAGATGGGTTTCGTCGCAGCCTTGGGAACGGAAAAGGAGGCGTGATAATCCGTGGAGTTTATTGTCCTACTGTTGGTCGAGTATGTATGGACATGATCATGGTTGACGTGAGTAAATTGCAGGTAAGGGAAGGAGAGACGGTAGCAATTATTGATTCTACACACACAATTGAGAAATTTGCAAAACTCGCAGACACTATACCTTATGAAATCATGACCGGCATTTCAAAACGAGTACATCGCATCTATTTTGAGGAGTAGCCCCTATTCATTTTTAACTAATCGGATTATTTGGAAGAGTCACCTTACTTGAAACTCGTCATTTTTCCTTTAGAATAGTCTTCATAGTCCTCAACCATTACTTGATCGTATTGCTTGGTGACACTGATTGGAATATACTCTACCATGACATTTGTTTTATCTAAACCAAAATCTTCTGCAGGTTTCAGTCCGGTAGATTTGACAAAGCGATATGCCTTGACACAAATGGATTGAAATGCTGTAAGTTTATTGTCCATAGCAATCCGAGAGTTCAGTACTATGAATTTGAAATCAGCTTCATCAAATTGTCCTTGTACCGATTTAAAGACACTATCACCGGTTAACTCTCCTTTTTCAACCATTTTACATTGAATCTTACGCATCATGTATTCAATGCGGTGTTCCTCCTTGAATCCGAGTTGCAGATTGACATAGTAACAATGATTATCAATAATTTCGTTGACAGTATAGTGAACTCCCCATGGATCACTCAAAATGTCCAGGTGTAAAAACCATATAACTCCCGCTTTACGAGGGCGTTTTTTGAACAAAGAGTAAAAAACAGTGGAATCAAGTTTATTTGGGGTGTTACTTCGGGTAGGATAAACCAGGTTAGAAGCTTCGTATTGCAATCCATCATCATTTTTTACGGCATTTAAAAGAGGGATCACCTTATCCATGGAAATGTATTCGGTAATGTTTTTTCTTAACTGTTTGGCTTTATAGTATAAAAATAGAACCGAAAAAAAAGAAATAGCCAGAATTAGAGTAAACCAGCCCCCATGAACAATTTTACCCAAGTTTGACATTAGGAAAATTCCTTCTATAGTCAAAAACAACCCAAAAATAGAGATGTAAAAAATTTTGGTTTTTGGATACTTCAGTATCAATAAATAGCACAATAAAATCGAGGTCATGACCATATCTATTGTAATTGCCAATCCATAGGTTGCCTCCATTGCAACAGATTTTCTAAAAACAGCTATTACCAGCAAACAGCCACCCATCAAAAACCAGTTGATGAAAGGAATGTAAATCTGCCCCTTGTGTGTAGTAGGGTATTTAACTTTCAGGTTGGTCCATAAATTCAGTTTAATGGCTTCGTTCATGAGCGTGAATACACCTGTAATTAAAGCTTGTGATGCAATAATTGTTGCCGCTGTTGCAATACCGATGGCAAAAGGCAGGATGTTTGCAGGAACCATAGCATAAAATACGGTCTCTTTCGCTTGTAATGTAAAACCATCCGTAAGACACAGGGCTGACTGTCCCAGGTAATTAATAACTAATAAGGAGCTCATCATGGCCCAACTGATTCGGATATTGTTTTTTCCGCAGTGACCTAAATCGGAATAAAGTGCCTCTGCTCCGGTCGTACATAAGAAAACAGCGCCCAATACCCAAAACCCATCTTTTACATTGGCAATTAAATTATAGATCCAATATGGATTGAATGCAGTTAAAACCTGTGGATTTTTAGCAATATTGATAATTCCTAAATAACCCAGAAAGATAAACCAAATCAGCATGATGGGACCAAACGCCTTCCCGATTGCCGATGTTCCGAATTGTTGAACGGCAAACAATGCGATGATTATTCCCACAACTACGGGCAAAACCGGAAAATTAGGGTTGATGTTATTGATTCCCTCTACCGCAGATGAGATGGAAATTGCCGGAGTGATGAACCCATCAGCAAGTAATGTAGCACAGCCAATCAATGCCGGAATGATTACCCATTTGATGCGCTTTGCTTTCAGTAGTGCAAAGAGCGCAAAGATTCCTCCTTCACCTTTGTTGTCAGCGTTTAAGGCAAAATAAATGTATTTGACAGTAGCCAATAAGATTAGGGTCCATATCACGGCAGACAAGCCACCCATGATTAATTCCCTTGAAAAATTGGTTCCATTTCCAGTTATTGCCTGAAAAACGTAGAGAGGTGAGGTTCCAATATCTCCAAAAACAATTCCGATGGTGATAAGCACTCCCGCTAACGAAGCCTTGTGCGTATTAATTGACATTCTTTAAAGTTTGAGCAAATGTAATCGAATTCACATTATAGCAATAAAAAGTTAGGGAAAATTTAGCTTATGTTTCAAAAGACAGGTTTTGTGTACATTCATGTAAGAACAAAACACCGCTTAGTGATCTTGTGGGGTTGGTAGCTTTTGGGGTTGGTGAGCCGGTCGAACCAACCATACTCTGCGCAATCAACGTTTTTAGGTAGCTTCGGTGCTTCGACTATGCTCAGCATCCGAATTATTAGGTTGGTGAGCCTGTCGAACCAACCATACTTAGCACAATCAAGGTTTTTCGGTGCTTCGACTATGCTCAGCATCCGAATTATTAGGTTGGAGAGCCTGTCGAACCAACCATACTTAGCACAATCAACGTTTTTCGGTGCTTCGACTATGCTCAGCAACCGATTTGGGTTGGTGGCTCGTCGAATCAACCATACTTAGCACAATCAACGTTTTTCGGTGCTTCGACTATGCTCAGCATCC
>CAZGJF010000008.1:0-31157 GCA_964526595.1 uncultured Akkermansia sp.
AAGAACATTCGGATAGGCAATTATTTTTAGCCGCTTAAACCGAACTCACGTTAAAGTTATTATAGCACCCTTGTGATTTTTACCGATTATTGTATCCACTTCCAGGTGTCCAAATTCACTACGATTATCAGCTTCCTTTGGACGTTTCTCAATACCAACTCTTCCTATAATTTGTCCTCTGGAGTCTTTACTGGAACCCCGTTTTCGATAACGCCTTCCTTTACGTCTCAAATGAGTATACAGAGTTCCTTTCTGTTTTTTGTCTTTCCAAATAAATTGATAAATCCACTCATGTGAAACGGTTATTCCACTTATCTTAAGAACTCCCGCAACTTGTTCCGGGCTAAAATTTAGCTCTAATAGAGATTTTATCTCAGAACAGATTTCAGAGGTAATCTTGATGTGCTTTGGTTTTGAACAAAGACGTTCTTCATATTTTTTTTGAGCTAACTTAGCCTTGTATTCATTACTTCGACCATCTCGATTCCTATCGATTTCACGACTGATAACAGACTTATTTACAGATATTAATTTGACAATTTCTGTTTGGGTTTTTCCCGCTTTTAATAATACTTCTATTGAGTATCTTTGTTCATAAGAAAGATGTGACATTACAACTTTATTTTTGGCGATTTAACGGGGTAAATTAACGCTTTCACAGAAACAGAGAAGGGAATCTTCTGGATTTCCTTCCTGTTTTTTATAATAACTTACCTCCGAAAATCTAAAAGTTGCATTTGTTAGTTGAATTTTAGTACAAAAATCGCTATGATTAATACCTTATTAGTACGAAATTCTCCTTGTATTTAAAATTTATTCATTATTTCAACAATCCTGTATATATCATTTTCAGTATGAAAATATGAAATAGGCAGACTTAGAGTTGTTCGATGTATCTTTTCACTGATTGGATAATCTGACTTTTCGAGTATACCCGTCAACGCATTTTGTTTCGCAGGGGAAACAGGATAATGTATTTCAGTTTTTATCCCATGTTTTAATAAATACGTTCGTAATTCATCTCGTTTATTGTGACGGATGTTAAATATATGATAGACATCAAAATAATCGGAATCTACTTCAGGTGTTATAAAATCAGATTTTAGGTTATCAAGATAAAGAGCCGCTAATTTTCTTTTGTGCGAAGTTATTAAATCAAGATATTTCAATTTCACCGAAAGAAATGCAGCTTGTACTTCATCCAAGCGGGAATTGTATCCAACTACCTCATTGTAGTATTTCACATCTGAGCCATAATTTCTTAGCCTGCGAATGCGGTGATCTAATTCCTTGTTATTGCATGTCACAGCACCTGCATCACCGAGTGCCCCCAAGTTTTTGGTAGGATAAAAACTGAATGCCCCAAAATCCCCAAAAGTACCTGTTTGTTTCCCTTTATATGAGGCTCCATGTGACTGAGCACAGTCTTCAATTAGTTTTAAATCATACTTCCTGCAAATTTCTAAAATGGGATCCATATTACAAGGCTTACCATATAAGTGAACAACGACTATAGCTCTTGTTTTGGATGTTATTTGCTCTTCGATTTTCGCAGGATCAATGTTGTATGTGCTTATATCGGGTTCGACCAATACAGGTTTCATACCATTTTGTAGAACACTTAAAATCGTAGCAATGTATGTGTTGGATGGCACAATGATTTCACTTGATTTTTCAAACCCTAAGGCATTTATCGACAATGTAATTGCATCAAGTCCGGAGGCAACGCCAATACAGTAATCGGTCTTTAAAAAGGTTGCAAAATCACGTTCAAACTGATTAACACTTTCACCTAGTACATACCATCCGGAGGCGAGTGTTTGCTCGAAAACAGACAAATACTCCTGAAAGAATGGAGCATTCAGTCTTGCTAAATTTTCATATTCAATCACGGTATTTTTCGTAAATGTAGTCTTTTTCATCATAGAATTCAGAGGCAAGTACCATCAATATAGCATCCTGAGAAAATTGGTGCATTTCATGCCAATCTTCAGGTTCAAGAATGAGACATTTATCCGGTGAATCCAATATAAAATTTTCTTTCTTTCGATTGTCATCGTTACTGATGATGCAACTACCTTTTATACAAATCGCCGCTTGTTTGGTTTTATGGTGGCGATGACCTCCGCGAACAGACTCATCTACTCCATAAATGTAAAATATGCGTTTGACATCAAAGGGAATTACTCTTTCAATAACAGTTAAATTTCCTCTTTTGTCTGTAAATGTTTTTAAGCTGATTACGTGAGCCATGATTAGTATAATAAAGGTACTTAATAGGTCATTATTCCTTTAATTTAAAGAAAAATGTTTTAAAAGCAGCATTGTTAATATTGATTGATTCTGTTGTAATCTCATTAAACAGCATTTGATATTTCTTTGAGAATACATCTATCAAGTTATTCTCATTCAATAACCAACAAGGATATGAAGCATCATAAATTTTTTTAGGGACTTTTTGAATTGTAATTCGATCATTTCCAGTCAGTAGAACCGGAGCTCTGTCAATAAAAATATAATGAATGTTGTACTTCAAGAAGGCATTAATTAATTCATAGGGTCTTTCAATGTATTGCAGTACAGAAGACAGAAGTAAAATATTTACGTTGTTTTCTTTTAAACAAGTTTCAATATCTGCGTAGAAATGAAGTGTTTCATTCGCAAAGTTTTTTTTGCCTTCTTCCACAAAATGCGATTGTTCAACAATATTCCATTGCAAAGATTTGAATGGAGTTAATGCCGATTTATTTTGGTAGTATGTGCTGCCAAGAGACCCTCCAAAATCTAAAATATTTACATGGCCTCCAAATTTTTCTCCTACTTGATCAAGAGCACTCAATAAGGAGTAGGAATAATGAGCTTCAAAAAACAAAACGGAATCTCGCTCATAAAACGCTTCTCCGTTTTTAACCTTCAATAAGGCATTCTTCACTTTTTCCAAAATCACTCCATTATCGTAACCTGTACATTTGGCAGAGGCTTCGCTCCAAGAAGAAAAACTGCCACTCCAACCGTAAAAATATCCCAGAAATCTATTTAGTAAAGATTTTGGAATTATTCTTTTTAGTAATGATTTAATACTCATTTTCTTTTAAAGTGTCTTATCTTGTATTAAGATGCTTTTTTTCAATCAGACAAATCAATGAAAATTAACATGAAAGGAATGTTTCAGTCGCTTTTTTATGATACCATTGTAGCGTTAAGTCTTCAAGAGATTAGTTAAAATATAATCAACTTTCACTACTCGTTCCCCAACAGTGTGATCATTGAGTGTTCTTCTCTGCCCAGCTTCACCAATTTTTTTTCTTTCAAGAGGATGTTCATCCAACCATTTTATTTTTTCCACACATTCGTTCATCGATCGATACGTAATCACCTCATTATCCAAGTCAAATAACTGGGATAAATTTTGCTTCCAGTCCGTTAACAAACATACTCCTACTCCAGTAGCTTCGAATAACCTCAGATTACCGGCACAACCTCTAGCAATATCACCATGAATATTAAAACAAATATTTGATTTCTCAAGGGTTTTATACATTTCTAATCCAAAAACAGGAAATTGTACACGACTTAATAGTTCGTTTGAATAGTAATTGATTTCTGATTCTGCATGAAGCTTATATTTATTCAAAATGGGTAATGTATTAACTAAAAAGTTAAGTTTAAAATTATTTAACGTACGTACTGTTTTAGAAAGTGTTTTTTTTAGAAAAATTCTATTTTTAGATTCAACATTTCCGTACAAAGTTACATTGATGTCATTTTTGATAAATTCCTCTAAATAGTCAATACGGGTTTTGTGTAGCCCATAGCCTGTAAGTAATGAACCGGTAAACAATAAATTGGAGAAGGGATACTGATTTTCTTCTTTTTTTAGTTTCTCTATAACAATAGGATCAAATGAGTGATAAATGAGCTCAACACTTTTGATTCCTATTTTTTTTAGTTCATCAAACATACAGGGAGTGCAAGTAAAAACTAAATCCAATTTACAAAGGGCTGCTAAAAGTATATGATTGTAAGGGGCACAAATATGGCCAACAATTTTTTTAACCCCCACAACTTCCCTTTTGACCAATTCTATCCATTCAGGGGTCAAAAATTGTGTAGTATCAATCCAAATAATATCTGGTTGATATTTTTTTAACTGCTTTAATACAATTGCCTCATTTGAGAGATCTCCTTTGACATCATGCTCATCAGCCCATTTTTTTTGTAAGCTTGTCGCATTTGAAATAATATCTATTGCTTCAACCCCTATGGATCGTAAGTGCTTACCATAAGAACTTACGATTTCAATAGATTGATCTATAATTTTTTCATAAAGTTCATCATAGGACAAATCATTGCAAAGAGGATTTTTTTCAAAAAAAGAGTTTAAAAACTCTTGATAATAGTCGGTAATTCGAATAAATCTATAACTCATTTTTGGGAAATGGATGGACTTTAAATTCAATCTCAGATTTTAAGAAATCACTACAAAATGATTATTTAATAAATTTGTTTTTGTAAAATAAAGAAAGCCAAAATAATAAATAATATAATTCCGCCCGTAATAAAGCAACTTAAGAAGGGAGCGCTCAAAAACATAAATAAATATATAATGAATACCCCAAAATAGGCCGCATGTAATTTGTAAGCAGAAAACAACCGGAAAAGAATGGAAAACATGACAGAAAAAATAATAACTCCCCAATACCCAAGATTCATATAACCGTCAGAAACAATACCATTATTAGCATAGACTGTCGGTTGACCCCAATATATTTTGGTTAACAAAAAGCCTATAGGCATTTCATAAGGACTCTCAACAAAATGATTAAAAAAGTGACTCTCGGCAAAATAAAAAGGCTGACCATTAAAAAAATCAAAATACCATTGATTTAGCAATGCCGGGATAAAAATCATACGATTGACAAAAGTTCCACATAATAGTGGCTCATTTAAAGTAATATCTATCAGTGGAATAGCTATTAGACAAAGGAGCATAAACTTGAAAAAATTCAACGTTTTGGACAAGAAATCAGATCCTAACAAGTGAAATAAAAATAAGGTGAAAGTTGAAAAATAGACTACTTTATTACCTGAAATGACATAAAGATAAATCTGTGCAAATACAATCAATATCAAAGGAATCCAATTTCTTTTAATCAAAAAATAAATAGTTGAAAGAGGTAAAACTGTTTTAACAAGTAAGTGATAAGCGTATCCTAAATAACCGCTTATTTTTTCCGAAAAAACTGCTCTCGTTTCGTAAATTTCTCCTAAAAACAAAGTCTTTAAGTTAAAGGTATCTTTAAAGATAAAAAGGAATGGAACAACCAATAAAACAAGGACGTAAACGACACCATCCTTTATTTTTTGATCGATTGAGAATGATGGCAATGAAAAATGAACTCTTGCTGACAAACTGAATAAACCAACAAAAAACAAATTGGAAGCATAAGGCCCTAACTGCTCATTACTTAAAGAAAAGAGTATGGCATTGGGAATATAAAAAAGGAATAATAAGAAGACATATACGCAAAAAAGAAATTTGTCTGACGAATATAAACCGGTCCCTGCTCCAAACAAAATCAAAAAAAACAACTTAACAATAATATATTTGAACAGATTGAAATTGAAAAAATAGCCTAGATGAATAAAATATTGGCTTATAAAAAAAGTATAATAGAGTTCTAGAATTAAATAATTTATTATCAATAACAAGAAAATTCTGAACAACTCTTTTGATTCAAAAATGGTGGCAATCCCTTGATAAACGTCCTTGAAGATTGATTTTTTTAGAATTAGAGCTTTAGGGTTACGCATAAATTCTTACGGTACTTGTCGATCTAAAATTTATAAAATCTGTCGGATAAATCTTCATGGTATAAGCAGAAGAAGGGCATATAGAAAAATACTCATGCTATTTTTGGTATTTTTTTTTCATACGACTGAACGATGAAATACAATATAATTAAATTGACGATTAATGCAGTGCTTTCAATTACTACATACGTTACCAAAAATGAATCTACACTATTATTTTCCATTGCAAACAAACAACAAAGACTCAGAAAATAGAAAAACTGCCAAATACTGTTGATCCTTATTTTGTTAAAAATAAGAAAAAACGATGAAAAGGAAGATGTTATGAAATTTAGTGAGAAGCTGAAAATTAATATTTTAGAAAAATAACTCGACAGAATATACTGAGTGCCAAACACAATTTGAAAAATCGAATCGCCGACAGTAAAGATTACTAAACTTTCAACTGCTATAATTCCCAACAATATCATAAGCACATTACGAACATCCGGTATGATACTTTCATGATTTCTCTTCTTTTCAGTGACATGTTGAAACAACACTTGACTTACCGTTGCAGCGACAAAAATCAGAGGTATGGACAGAACCAATCTCGATAGATCCAAATAACCCACTGTTTCTGTGGAAAAAAATTTGCTGACTAGTAAAAAAGGGAGTGTTGAAGCAAAATTACTCAACAAAGTAGGCGCTACATTATATTTGGGATAATCGATGTACTTATGAAACACAAATCGCATTTTTTTGGGGGATAGCATGGAAAAACGGAACTTATTTTTAAACACTTGCGTAAATGCACTCAGAAAATTTCCGAGATTACCTAAAAAATCACCAATAAATAATCCCCCCTTTATCGTAAGCAGTCCTGACAAAAACTGCATTCCCCCTTCGATTGTTCGTCTGATAATTTTGTTTACAGAAGAAGATTTAAAAGCCTTTTTTCTGATTAGCCAATAATTCATGCTTTGGTAAGTTCCATATAAAAAACATGAGATAGGTAAATAGTAAAAATAACTTACGTACTTTTTGGGCATGTTTAGAAACTCACCTATATCCCCTTCAAAAAACAAAATCACAATGAAAATTAACAAATTTGAAGCTAAGTTGAGAATAAACGTAAGACCTAAAATATTTGCAGCTTCTACATGATTATCGGGTAAGACAATGACTGATTCATACCTCAAAGAAGAAGCAATTGTAATTACAGCAAATAAATTAAGAAAAATAGCCATTGCTCCGAAATCCTCAGGAGTATACATTCTTCTTAAAAATGGATGTAGTAAAATGGGTATGACTTGAGCAGCTATCGTACCAATGATTAGAATCCAAGTATTTTTCTTAAAATCTGTGTTCATTCCCAAATTAGTAATTTACATTTCGAAAGAGATTGGTTCAGAACACTATTAATTAACAAGTTGTACAAGATTTGCACTCAATTATAGATTCCAAAATTAATGATTTCAAGTTACTCTCATCCCTGAGTATTATAAAAACCTTTAAATTAGCTAAATAATTACAAACTCTGATTAAGACACTTTTAAAATGATTCCTTTCTCCCCACCTCGAATTGATCAACGTATCATCGATGAGGTAACATCCGCTTTACAAAGCGGATGGATTACTACCGGACCACGCACAAAATTGTTTGAGCAAAAAATCACCGAATATTGTGCTTGTAAAACAACCGTTGCTGTGAATTCCTGGACCATGGGAATGCAGGTTTTATTGAGTTGGTGGGGAATAGGTGAAGGTGATGAAGTTATTTTACCTGCCTATACGTATTGTGCTAGTGCGAATGTTATTATTCATGCAGGAGCTACGCCTGTGATGGTTGACATTAATCATGATGATTTTAACATTGCTGTTTCAGCAATCCGTGATGTAATTACACCGCGAACAAAAGCAATCATTGCAGTAGATCTTGCCGGTTTTCCTTGTGATTACGATCAAATAAATTCGTTAGTATGTGAATCATCAATTGTAAGTCAATTTTCAGCCAATAACCCATTACAGAAAAAACTGAATCGAATTTTAGTAATCAGCGATGCGGCTCATAGTTTTGGTGCCCTGATGAATGGCAAAAGAAGTGGTTCATTGACTGATATTACAGCATTTTCGTTTCATGCCGTCAAAAATTTGACCACTGCCGAGGGTGGTGCTTTGTGTTTCAATTTGCCTCAAGGATTTGATCATGAAGCTATTTATAAAGAATTCTGTACTTTGATCTTGCATGGGCAAAACAAAGATGCATTGACAAAAACCCAAAAAGGAAATTGGCGTTACGATGTAGAAGAACCTGGATTTAAATGCAACATGACTGATATTCAAGCTGCCATTGGTTTGGTTGAATTGGACCGTTATCAAGAAAATTTGAATCGTCGAAAAGAAATTTTCGACAAGTATGATGCCGCATTTCAAAAGAAGTTTTGGGCAATTACTCCAATGCATACCACGAAAGGAAAAATAAGTTCATATCATTTGTATCAGCTTCGTATAGCAGGAATTACAGAATCACAACGCGATCTGATTATGCAATTGATTTTTGATAAAGATGTATCTGTCAATGTACACTTTTTGCCCTTGCCAACACTTACGGCTTATAAGAAAAGAGGCTATGACATTAAAGATTTTCCTGAAACATGGAACAAATATTGCAATGAGATTTCACTTCCCGTCTATTATAATTTAACAGATGAACAGCTACAAACTGTTATTTCTGCTGTGATTAATTCGGTGGAAGAAGTCTTACAAGCAACTTCAAACAATGATAAAGCGGTTATTTGACATTCTTTTTTCAACGATAATTCTGATTTTATTTTTCCCATTTGGGTTTCTGATTTCCGTATGGATCTACCTCGAATCCGGCGGTGGAATATTTTACAAACAGGAACGTGTCGGACTGAATGGAAAACAATTTAAAATACTGAAATACAGAACTATGTTAAAGAATTCAGATCAACTGGGAAAATTGACCGTTGGAATGCGCGATTCAAGAATTACAAAATCAGGTTATTTTTTGCGTAAATTTAAGTTGGATGAATTCCCCCAATTTCTGAACGTTTTGAAAGGAGAAATGAGTATTGTGGGTCCTAGACCTGAAGTATTGGAATATGTTAAACTGTACACCGAAGAACAACAAAAAATACTTCAAGTAAAACCCGGTATTACAGATTATGCATCCATCTTTTATTTTAATGAAAATGAATTACTTGGTAATTCTAAAGATCCTGAAAAAATGTACATAACCGAAGTGATGCCTGCAAAAATTAATCTGAACTTGAAGTATATTGAACAACCCGGTCTTTTTCAGGATTTGAAAATTGTTTGGTTAACTGCATTAAAAATCTTCCGTTAGTTGATCTTTCTAGCTAATTCGACGAATTTCATGTATAATTTTTTCTACTGTATGTTTGTCTTCGGGTAATATGATTTGTGACTGAAGATAAACTGGATTTCTCGTTTCAAGGGTTGTTTTAATAAAGTCAAACAACTCATTTTTTGGGGTATTTCTGATCAGTGGTCGCGTATTTTTTTCGGAAAGTAATCTATTGTGAAGTGTTTCCAACGAGCAATTGAGGAATATTGTTGTTCCAAGCATATTTAATTTGCTCATCAGATTACTATGACAGGGTAATCCTCCTCCTACAGATAGCACAAAGTCGTCATCATAATTAAACTCATGAATGAAGTCACGTTCCAAATCACGAAAATACTCCTCTCCCCTTACATTGAAAATTGTTGTTATGTGCATCTGTAAGCGTTGAGAAATTAGCTCATCTGAGTCAAAAAAGGGGATGTTGAGGTGTATCGCCAACTGTTTGCCAATGTGGGTTTTACCGGAACCCATAAATCCGATTAAAATGATACGTTGCATGTTTCGCAAAGTAAAGAAATTCCATTCGAATTAATATTACCCCATTGATTTTCTGAATTATCTTTGTGCTATGCGTAAACCATGGTACGGCTCTTCAACTCGTATAGGGATACTTGGAGGAGGTCAATTGGGGAGAATGTTTATACAAGAAGCTATCAACTATGATGTTCATGTCCATGTCCTTGACCCTGATTCGGACGCCCCATGTCGTTCCATCGCTTATGAATTCACCCAAGGGTCTCTGACAGATTACGATACCGTTATTCAATTTGGAAAAAACAAAGATATTTTAACCGTTGAAATTGAGCATGTTAACATTGATGCTTTGGACTCATTGGAAAAAATGAATGTCTCTGTTTTTCCACAGCCCAGTGTTTTGAGAATCATTCAAGACAAAGGGCTTCAAAAAATGTTCTATAATCAACATGAGTTACCGACTGCAGAATTTAGGTTAATTGAGAGCAGTAAGGAACTCAAAAATCATGTCGATTTTTTTCCATTGGTTCAAAAAAAACGAAGAGGCGGTTATGATGGCAAAGGAGTTCAGGTGTTAAAATCAATAGAGGATCTGCACTTGGCTTTTGATGAACCATCTGTATTGGAAAAATGGATTCCTTTTGATAAAGAATTGTCAGTCATTGTTTCTCGAAACAGTAACGGAGAGGTGCGGGTGTACCCGACTGTAGAATGTGAGTTTAATCAGGAAGTTAATTTGGTCGAATTTTTATTTTCGCCCGCTGCTATTTCAGTTGACACGGAAAATCAGGCACAACAATTAGCGATTTCAATCGTTCAAAAACTTCAATTAGTGGGAATCTTAGCGGTTGAATTTTTTTTGATGAAGGACGGGAAACTATTGATCAATGAGATTGCACCTAGGCCCCACAACAGTGGTCATTTTACCATCGAGTGTTGTGTTACATCTCAATTTGAGCAACATTTGAGAGCAATCTTGAATTTACCGCTTGGTTCTACTAAACTCCTACAGTCGGGGGTAATGATTAATTTGCTGGGAGAAACAGGATTTGAGGGCAATGTTGTTTATGATGGGCTTGAAAAAATCCTATCAAAAGAAGATGTTTATGTCCATTTGTACGGCAAAGCAAAAACTAAGCCTTTTCGCAAAATGGGACATATAACCATTGCCGGTAATTGCATTCATGCTTTGAGATTGAAAGCTTCTGATATCAAAAAGGCAATACGCGTGATTAGTTGACACTTTTGAATTTCATTGCTGAGTTCTTCATTATGAATCTCAAAGTCTATTTTAATCTTTGTACAATTCTTTTCAATGAAGACTCAAAAAAAAGCAAATCGATCTGAAATACAACAGAGTAGAAAATCGGACAAAGCCCATCTTCAATTAAAAGAGATTTATAAAAAACTTAAATTACCACCAAGAAAACAATTTATTGTCTGCAACTTTACGGATATTTTATTAGCTTTACGAATTAATTCACAAAAGTCAACATTTAAGTTATGAGTGTATTCGGTATCGTCTTGTTTCTTTTAATTGCCGGTATGGCGTTTTGGATGTTGTTGTTTTTACTAGGTTTTATCCTTCCTTATTGGATTACTTTGGGTGTATTTGAAAAGCTTCGTCCAAAGAGAATTTTTGAGGAAAACGAACACAACTAATTTTAAAAATTGAATTTCAATTTTTGGTTTTATCTTATTTGTTTCAAATTATTTATTCGAGTAAAAACGGATCAAATCAAAAGTTAGGGATTAAGTATAAATTTTAGTTAATAGAAAAAAAATAATTCTACATTTCCAACACTGTTTTTGATCAAAAGAATTTTATAAAATTACACTCAGAAACCCTACATCTAATGCGTCCTACGATCTGGGAGGGCCTCGAAGGTCAAGCAACCGAGATTAATTGATGAATTTTATTGAGTATTTCCGTTCGTTTTTTCACCAAGTCAGATAAATCGATATTTCTTATATATCCCTTTTCTTTGTAACGAAGAAACGTTTGCCACCACGTGTAAGCTGAAAGTCCAAATAATCCTATCAAAGTGTAGTATATAAATGCAAGGAAATAACTGGCATAAATTAAATCGTAGAAAATAAAAATGAATGGAATATTTAAAATCCCCATTACAATCATGCCTAGCAATAATTTAACAGATCCCCAAAAAACTCGTCGTTTGAAACTTCGCTGAACAAATTTTTTTATCCAAACATAGGGTATTCCACAATGCAATAAACCTAGTAAAGCCGTTGGTGTCAACACTAACAATAGTAGCAGTTCTTTGCCCCTTTTAATTTTTTGGGTAACTCCCATCTCATGCACATAATTTTCATCAATCTTTCGTTTTTTGAGCAAATAGAAATAGTGATTCATTTCATCTTTTAATTCAATCAAGTCTTCCAGTTGTTGTTCTGATTGAGAATTCAACCAATCGGCAAGTTTTTGTGAATAGTGCCATCGTCTGACTAATGGAATGTGTGTATCACTACACGTTGCATTCATTCCTTTACGAGTAAGTTTCATGACATTCTCATGAAAACCACACCATTCTTTATTCTCTACATGGGTAATTTGCGCGCGCATAAGTCGCTCAATCTCCTTAGTGACTTCCGATATCGTTTTAGCAGGATTTTCAAGATATGCATTTTGGTAATCATTTAAGCAAATTCGTTTTGATGTCGCTATTAATAAATCGCTTTGCATTTGGTTAGGGTCTGAGTAATTGCATCCGACAGCAGCAATGTATACCTTTTTCCTCCAATTCATTGATTCCAGAGCGCCGAAACCAATTCTGGCAGCTCCCTTTTTGATTGGTTTCAATCTGCGAATAAACTCATCATCTGTAAAGCCTTCACCAAAAATCAATAAATTCCGGCCGAAAGATAGTACCTTATTACATTTTGCGAATACTTTTTGATTGGCATCTTTCGTATCTACGCCATCGTGTTGACGATAAATAGGAAGCATGTGTGCTGCCCATAAAAATGGTTTGGTTAGGGGTGTAAACACATCGGAACGCGTCATAAAAAATACGATAGGCATTCTTAAACCTCCTATAACAAGAGGATCCATGAATGAAGCAGCATGATTACTAACGTAGATTGTACTTCCTAAAAAAGTTTTGGGCGAGTTTATTGTTTTTATTCTGTGATAGAAAATACGCAACGAATATTTCAACGTAATAAAAAGGATGAAATAAAAAAAACGCATATGAGCAAATTACTGTTATTTAGGTCAAAGTTAAACAATGTTATAAAAGAAATGTAAGCTAATTAATTCAGGTCAGCAGGCATTATTCATGATATCAATGCAATCCTGACAGTGAATTAAAGCTCTTTTCAGTTAAACAACATTTCCTTAAATTTGCGGCTGTTTTAAACTGACAAAATGATAAAAACAGATATAATTATTATTGGTGCCGGTCCGGTTGGGCTTTTCACAGTATTTGAGGCAGGATTACTGAAATTGCACTGCCACCTGATAGACTCCCTGCCACAACCTGGCGGTCAGTGTTCTGAAATCTACCCTAAAAAACCCATTTATGACATACCCGGTTTCCCGAGTATTCTGGCAGGTGATTTAATAGATAATTTAATGGAGCAGGCTGCACCATTCAAACCGGGATTCACGTTAGGAGAAGCAGCCATGTCAATTGAAAAATCAGACGATCATTTCACTGTAACAACAATCAAAGGAACTCAACACCAAGCACCTATTGTGATGATAGCAGGTGGTCTTGGTGTATTTGAACCCAGAAAACCTCCCATTTCTAACATCGACCAATATGAAGACCAAGGAGTGGAGTATATCATTAAAGATCCGGAATTCTATCGTGGAAAACGATTGGTTATAGCCGGTGGAGGTGACTCTGCATTGGATTGGTCTATTTTTTTGGCAGAAAAAAACATTGCCAAAGAAGTGGTTCTTGTACATCGAAGCAGTTCATTTAGAGGGCATTTAGATTCAGTTCAAAAGGTAATCGATATGGCTGAAAATGGCAAAATAAAGTTGGTTACTGAGGCGGAAGTTACAGATATTAATGGAGATAAAAATGTCCAGAGCGTTGTCATCACACACCAGAAAGATGGTAAAATACTTCAAGAAACAGATCATTTTATTCCATTATTTGGATTAAAACCAAGTTTAGGTCCAATAGCAGAATGGGGTCTGATAATCGAAAAAAATGCCATCAAAGTTGATCCGCTGGATTACTCAACTAACATCCCTGGAATCTATGCAATAGGTGATGTTAATACTTATGAAAATAAGTTGAAGTTGATTCTTTGTGGATTCCACGAAGGAACACTGGCGGTTCAATCAGCTTTTGCACGTATACATCCTGACAAAAAAAATATTTTGAAATACACTACCGTAAACGGGGTTCAGGGGTTCTGATAGAGTTCGATTAGTAGCGTATTTCCATACTCATGAGCAAATAGAGTGGTGTATTTATATTCGTATATTTGCAAAGTCAAAAAATGTTAATCATTTATGGATCAGAAAACCTTTGTTGTACCTCACGATTTCACTCCAGTTGCAGATGTAGCTTTAGCACATGCCATTGCAACGGCAAAACCTTTGAAAGCACGAATTTATATTCTGCATGTTGTTGCTAAAGAAAAAAATATCCCTGAAGCAGAACAACAATTAAATGAGCTTATCCAAAAAAATGCTGACACCGGTGTTTCACTTATTACATCAGTTCGAGTTGGAACTATTTTTGATGATATAGGGGATTTTGCTGCAGAACATGAAGCAGAGCTTATTTTTATGGGTACACACGGTGCTCACGGTTGGCAACATATCACAGGAAGTCACGCATTGAAAGTAATCACAAACTCAAATGTTCCATTCATAATTGTTCAGGAAAAAGGAGTTAAAGAGACGGGCTACGATGACATTGTTGTTCCGATGGACTTACACAAAGAAACGAAACAAAAATTATCAATCGTAGCAAATCTTGCAACGTATTTTAAATCGCGTGTTCACGTGATTACCCCGGATGAATCAGATGAGTTTTTGCGACATCAAGTGAATGCTAATATCAAATTTGCCAAAAAGTTTTTTTCCGATAAAGGTATTGAAGTGACTACCACCGTTGCACCAAGTAGTGGCTTTGACAAAGAAGTGGTAAAACATGCCGTTAATATTGATGCGGATTTGATTGCAATCATGAATCTTAACAGAAAAAACTTCTTGGGAACGATTACAGCAAATTATGAGCAATATATTATAACGAACGATGCAAAAATACCGGCATTAGTAGTTAATCCAATCGATCTAAATCCTTACGGAAGTAGTTTTTTGATTGGTTAAATAATCCAAAACAATGAATCTTTTAAGAAAAAAAACCAACATTAAGTTGGTTAAAAAGAAAAACACATTGACTTGCAAAGGAGTCTTAACCAAATGTATGGTGGAATCATCTATACTTCCGATAAATAAAAAATACAGATACTTTTTTAAAAAATTTATCTGAGTCTATTCGTGTTTTGTGATGAAATTTAGCATCCAGATCTGAGAACAATGAGTGAAATCAAAAGGATCTTCGAAAAAATGCAGCAAAAAACAAAATATGCTGCATCTAATCCTTCAAATTTTCAAGAAAGTTGGAGTTTTCAAGCTACCGGGTTTCAAATTCTTTCCTTCATTATCATTGTACTTCTAATTATTTGTGTACTTTTTAACTTACTATTCATAAATGGACCTTTAGTTTCGTTCTTTGGTAAAAGTGGGATCGAAATTGACAGAAAGGCATTGAAAGTTCAACAAACAAAAATAGATGCACTTTCCAAAGAGGTTGAGCAACAAACGCGATATATACAAACATTAAAGAAAATTGTTTCCGGAGAACTGGTACAAGATTCTTTGAATAATAAGGTTCAAGATGCAGTTCATATTGATTTAACACAAATTGATTCTGAACCTACAGAAAATGAAAAAGAACTTTCAAAAAAAGTAAAAAATGACTCTCGAGCACTTAATAATACTCGCAAACAGAAACATAGAAGTTTTTTATTGGAGCCGGTTAAAGGGGTGATAAGTCAGCATTTTGATTCCGAAAATCATCACGGGGTTGACATTGTAACACGCAGAGGTATCAACGTACGCGTTTGTCAAAGTGGAACAGTTATTTTTTCAGGTTATACTCAAAAAGATGGTTTCGTAATCATTATTCATCATACCAACGGATATATTTCCATTTACAAACACAACAAGATCTTGTTGAAAAAGACAGGGGCCAAAGTTCAATCGGGAGATCCAATTGCTATTGTGGGAAATACAGGCGAAAATTCAAGTGGCCCCCACCTGCACTTTGAACTATGGCACAAGCAGACTCCGGTTGATCCAGAACAATATATGAAATTTGAATAGGTTTTATCAAAGAGTACTATTAGAGGGGTTTGAATTATCGGTATTATCGTTTTTTACTAATCGTTTCTGATGAATTATTTCCATTGCAATAATCATTGCGCAAGTTGCCCAAACAGGAACAGCCGCTTTATCGGTATCTAGATAGTTGTTTAAAATCCCATGAAAAAAATAACTTACTAAGGATAAAACCATAGCGAGCAACAATGTTCGACTTTCTTTGTCTTCTCGTGGCCATTTGTTGTAAAGTGTAAGTGCTTTCCAAATAACAACCCCAACAATCATTATGATTAGCAAAAACCCTAAAAGTCCCGTTTCCGCAAGAGCTCCGAGATATTCACTGTGAGCATTTCCTAAATTCCCAAAATTGGTGGAAATAATTGTCAAATTTTCAGGAGATTGAAATCGGGCATATTCAAATGCATAAGTTCCGGGGCCAAATCCAAAAACCGGACAATCTT
Organism: uncultured Akkermansia sp.; assembly: GCA_964526595.1. Classification (GTDB taxonomy): domain Bacteria; phylum Bacteroidota; class Bacteroidia; order Flavobacteriales_D; family Crocinitomicaceae; genus M0103. The sequence goes on from CAZGJF010000008.1 coordinate 16,496, forward strand.
TAAACATTTCAATAGCGCATGACCAGCGATTGATTCGTTCTAAATTGGAGGCATCAGTTGTAACGTTTGTGGCGGATTGTAAACGTTCTCCAAATTGTTCTGTTGTATGTTCTGATTTATTCCTCTCTAATTCCATTTGAATTTGATCCCAAAAAACAACTAAAATTAAACTGAAGGCTAAAGAAAGACCTGCTATCAGCCTAAATTTGATTCGGAGTTTCACAACAATCCATACTGCGAAAGAAACCATGACGCTTAACCATGCTGCACGCGTGTATGAGAAATATAATCCAGTTATCATAATGATTACAAGTAGCAAAATGATAGACTGAACCAAAGGTGTATGTTTTTTTGAAAAATACAATCCAATAACCAAGGGGACTGCGTAGGCTACAATTGCGCCATAAATGGTGTGATCTTTGAAAAATGGCCACATTACCCAATGCCCCTCATCTTCACCAAATTGATAGCTCGCATGAATAATGAGTGTATAAACAATAACGATTGTCATACCGGACAAAAAAAGCCATATAAATTGCTTAATCGTCTGCATCTCTTGAAAATAAATTGATCCAAGAATAATTAGAGGAACTATGAACCAACTATGGGCTAACAGAAATTTGAAAGAAACAATCACGTGAGAGCTTGTAATACAAGTGATGAAAATCCATATTAAATAAGCACTAAGTACCCAAACGATTTCATTCATAAAGATTGTTTTTGCAATACCCGGTTTACGCAAAAATAACATGGACATTAAGAGAAGAAACCCAAAAAGTATCGGTTCGGTTGGAATAAACAAGCCGAAATGATCGGTATATTCCTCTATATTTATTGAAAGAGGTGTTAAGAAAGCTAGAGACAGAAAACTCGTTTTAGAATGATAAATGATGGCATAAACTGCAAAAAGTCCAAGTGGGAATAAACTATAGTATTCAAGATTCTTCCAAATAAGTAAACTAGTGATCGATGCAAAGAATGCAGTAGCAAAAAGAAAAATCAGATTTTGTCTCAAAAAAGGCACGAAACAATTATATAGATTGATTTAATTGCTTAATCCGTTCCAATATCAATAAAGTTAATATGCAGAACAGAAAAGCAGAAATAGTTGCAATTAACACGATGATTAATCGTTTGGGTTTATCTTTTTTGTCTGCCACAACAGCACGTTCTACAACAAATTTGTGGTTAAAGACAGCATTTGCATCCGATTCTGCTTGTTCATAAGATTCCAAAAAATGCTCAAGTTTCATGATTTTTTCGTCACGCATTCTTCCCAATCCATCAAAGTGTGAACCATGAAGCAGGTTGACATCAATTTTTTCTTTTAAAAACTTCTTTTCATCATTTGACCTGGAATCAACATAAGCTTGGAAAAGCGAAGCCCTGCTCTCTTCGGGAATTACTCCAAGTCTGGCTAAACTATCAAGTTCTAACATAATTTGATCAAGCTCCTTTTCTAATATTTCTTTTTTTCTTTTATTGATTTCATACGCAGGCCAAGTACGCTCAGCAACCATGCTGTTTTTTACTGTATCTATTAAATCAAGAATTTTATTAGCCATTTTTGCTGCCTTCACCGGATTTTCATCTAATACGTCAATTTCAATAGAACCAAAACGTGTTCTGAAAAATGTGAAATGATCATTGTAAGCATTCGTTAATTTGTAATTTTTATTTGGATCGGTTTGATTGATTTCGTAATCTTTCATTAAGTCAAATTCAGCAACGATCTTATCACGAATTTTCGAAGATTGTAATATTTGAACTAATTGTTCAGCTTGTTCTTCTTCTCCAAAATCCATTGCCGCTGCTTTTGCATTGCGTTGCTCAGAGAAGGAAACAGTACTGGTTGCTGCAGGAAAAACAATTGCCGTAGATTTGTATAAAGGTGTAATCAACATGGAAATGATGAAGGAAATAATACCGCATAACAATGTTACGGCACTAATCATTTTTCGTTTTTTCCAAATGAAAATTAGCAGATTTTGTCGTTCAGTGTCAATTACGTCTTCTTGACTATACAGATTTGCCATATTGTTTCAAATAGTTTATTGCGAAGTTAGTTAAAATCATTCCCAATCTATATGCTTGATATTTTCTGCTACACATTTCGATTAAACGATCTTAATTAAAATTCAAAAAACGCATAACGATAAGACACTGACTTTTATTCTCTATTTTTGTAAAATCAGTGCCTTTATCAAAACAAAATATCAGGAATTTCTCTTTTTCAGAATTGGCAAGTGCCATGCAACTATTTGGAGAGAAAGCTTTTCGTGCAAAACAAGTATATGCATGGTTATGGCAAAAAAATGCATCAACGTTTGACGATATGTCGAATCTCAGTAAAGACTTGAGAATAAAACTTGCGGAAACTTTTTACATCGATCACATTCAACTCGAAGATCAACAAATCAGTACTGACAAAACCATCAAGTGTGCGTTTTCCGTAGGATCAGGAAATGTGGTGGAAGGTGTTTTGATTCCGACAACTAGTCGTACTACAGCGTGTATATCTTCTCAGGTTGGGTGCAGTTTGTCGTGTAAATTTTGTGCCACGGGACGGCTGAAACTGATGAGAAACTTGACTGCTGGTGAAATTGTGGATCAAGTTGTTTATTTAAAAAACCAAGCAGAGAGTCGTTACCAAACTTCATTGACAAATATTGTCTACATGGGAATGGGTGAACCACTGTTAAATTATAAAAATGTGCTTCGATCCATTGACCTGATAACTTCTGAAGATGGATTGGGAATTTCACCCAAACGCATTACCGTTTCAACAGCTGGAATTGCTAAGATGATTCGCAAATTAGGAGATGACGAAGTAAACTTTAATCTCGCCTTGTCTTTACATGCTGCTAATGATAAAAAACGCAGCCAAATCATGGAAATCAATGATACAAATAACCTTGCTGCGCTAAGCGAAGCGTTGGAATATTTCCACGAAAAAACAAAATCACGAGTAACCTTTGAATACATCATTTTTAAAGATTTTAATGATGGCATAGAAGATGCACAAGAGTTAGCCTCATTTGCTAAATGTGTTCCATGCAAAATAAATATCATTGAATACAATGCAATTGATGACGGAGAATATCAACAGGCAAACAAAGAAAATGTTGATGCTTTTGCACGTTACTTAGAATCCAAAAACTTGATTGTCAATATTCGACGAAGTCGCGGAAAAGACATTGATGCAGCATGTGGACAGTTAGCCAATAAGAATAGAGTTGTGTTTAGTCAACAACACCCCTGATTAAGGTCTGTTTTTCAGTGAGGCATAAAAATAATGTTATTACACCTATGTGTCATATTGTCACAATAACTGACAATCTGTTTGCTTAATTATACTCCAAAAAAGAAAAAATGTCTTTTGAATTAGCTTGGCATAATATTAGACTAATTAAGATCAAACATTAAAATAATAAAAAATATGTCGATTAAGTTTAAACCTTTGGCAGACAGAGTTCTGATAGAACCTGCGCCGGCAGAACAAAAAACAGCTAGTGGTATCATCATTCCCGACACAGCGAAAGAAAAACCATTGAAAGGTACTGTAATTGCTGCAGGGAAAGGAAAGACGGATGAACCGATGACCGTAAAAGTTGGTGATTCTGTGCTCTATGGACAGTATTCCGGAACAGAAATCAAGATGGATGGAAAAACCTATCTGATTATGAGGGAATCTGATATTTATGGTATTTTTTAATGTTTAATTTATTAATTGTAAAACAATGGCAAAAGAAATTTTATTTGATGTTGATGCTAGAGACAAACTGAAAAAAGGAGTAGATTCTTTAGCAAATGCGGTTAAGGTAACATTAGGACCGAAAGGAAGAAATGTCGTTATCGGCAAAAAATTTGGGGCACCTCAAATTACCAAAGATGGTGTTTCTGTGGCAAAAGAGATTGAATTGAAAGATCCGATTGAAAACATGGGCGCTCAGATGGTTAAAGAAGTAGCTTCTAAAACAGCGGATATTGCTGGAGATGGTACAACAACTGCGACTGTTTTAGCTCAGGCTATCGTTGGTGCCGGATTGAAAAATGTGGCAGCGGGAGCCAATCCGATGGATTTAAAACGAGGAATCGATAAAGCAGTCAACGAGGTTGTTAAAAATCTCAAGAAAATATCGAAAGAAGTTGGTTCGGACAATGATAAAATCAAGCAAATCGCCACTATCTCAGCAAACAATGACGAAAATATTGGTGGATTGATTGCCGAAGCAATGAAAGTTGTTGGAAACGATGGTGTAATTACGGTTGAAGAAGCAAAAGGTACCGAAACTGAGGTTAAAACTGTGGAGGGAATGCAATTTGACAGGGGTTACCTTTCTCCGTATTTCGTAACTAATACCGAGAAAATGATTACCGAGATGGAAAATCCACTTATTTTAATCTACGAGAAGAAAATCTCTAACATGAAGGAATTACTTCCTGTATTAGAACCAGTAGTTCAAGCAGGAAAAGGATTGCTTATTATTGCTGAAGATGTTGATGGCGAAGCGTTGGCAACATTAGTTGTAAACCGTTTAAGAGGGTCATTGAAAATAGCAGCTGTTAAAGCTCCCGGGTTTGGAGATCGCCGCAAAGCGATGTTAGAAGATATCGCAATATTAACAGGAGGTCAGGTTATTTCAGAGGAAAGAGGTTACACCCTTGAAAATGCCAGTTTGGACATGCTTGGTACGGCAGAGAAAATAGAGATTGACAAAGACAATACAACTATTATCAATGGTGCTGGAAAAAAAGCAGATATTAAAGCTCGTGTTAGTCAAATTAAAGCACAAATAGAGGCTACCACCTCTGATTATGATCGCGAGAAACTTCAAGAGCGTTTGGCTAAACTCGCAGGAGGTGTTGCTGTACTTTATGTTGGTGCACCGACTGAAGTTGAAATGAAAGAGAAAAAAGACCGTGTTGATGACGCTTTAGCTGCAACCAGAGCTGCGGTAGAAGAAGGAATTGTTCCGGGTGGAGGTGTTGCTTTAATTCGTTCGATTGAAACTTTGGACAAGTTGAAAGCTGACAATGAAGATGAGTTAACCGGCATTCAAATTGTCAAACGCGCTGCCGAAGAACCTTTGCGTCAGATCATTGCTAATGCAGGGGGTGAAGGAGCGGTGATTGTTCAGAAGGTTCGGGAAGGTAAAGATGACTTTGGTTACAATGCTCGTACTGAAACATACGAAAAACTATACAAAGCAGGAGTTATTGATCCGACTAAAGTCACTCGTATAGCTGTTGAAAATGCAGCATCTATCGCATCGATGTTGTTGACAACAGAATGTGTCATAGCGGATGAGCCTGAAGAAAATGTCCCAGCGATGGGAGGTATGCCTGGGGGTATGCCCGGAATGATGTAAAAATCTACCCGACATCTTGATTTGGGAATAACAGCCTAAATCTCAAAAATAATAGAGGGCTACGGCCCTCTTTCTCGTCGATTCCTTTCTGATTAATTCGGGTAGAAGTCGCGTCACTATACGAAAAGTCCTCTTGTGAATTCAAGGGGACTTTTTTATTGCAACATCTTGATTTACGATGAAAAGCAACAAAAGTTCATTACCTTAGCATCATGTGTGGCATAACTGGGTTCGTAGACTTTGATAAAAAATCCGACTATGGCATTTTAGAAAAAATGACCGACTCTCTGTTTCATCGTGGTCCGGACGGTAATGGGGTAGTCTTATTGAATGAAGAATCCGCCCAAATTGGTTTTGGGCATCGAAGATTAGCGATCATTGATCTTTCTCCTTCCGGACATCAACCAATGACATTTCGGCATTGGACCATTACATTCAATGGTGAAATATACAATTATAAAGAGATCAAAAGCGAATTGGCTGAATTGGGACACCAGTTTGATGGAGGTTCAGATACCGAAATAATTCTACATGCTTATGCTGAATGGGGTAAGACCTGTTTGCATAAGTTCATAGGAATGTTTGCGTTCGTCATTTATGATGCTCGTTATCAGACCTTATTTTGTGCTAGAGACAGAGCAGGAGTAAAGCCTTTTTTTTATTACCAAAGGAACAACCTATTTTTATTTGCTTCTGAACTAAAAGCGTTTCACGAACACCCACATTTTGTAAAAAAAATCAACCCGAATGCTGTTACCTCCTTTTTACAATATGGAAACGTACCAACGCCTCATTGTATTTTTGAGTATTGCCACAAGCTAAAACCTGCGCACTTCTTAGAGTTTTCTTTAAAAACAAAGTTATTTCATATTGAAGCCTATTGGAATGTCTATGATGCGTATAACAGCCCCAAAACAGATCTTTCATTTGATGAAGCAAAAAAATCAACAGAAGAAATCTTGAAATCGGCTTGTGAGTATCGCATGATAGCAGATGTTTCCATTGGTGTTTTTTTAAGTGGGGGGTATGACAGTACTTGTGTTACAGCATTATTACAGCAAAATCGATTGGAAAAACTCAAAACATTTACCATTGAGGTACCAGATATTGGATTAAATGAAGCTCCTTATGCCAAAGAGGTAGCAAAACACTTGGGAACTAATCATACTGAGATAACTTGTACACAAAAAGAAGCAATGGATCTCATTATTGATCTTCCATTTTTTTATGATGAGCCTTTTGCAGACAGTAGTGCTATTCCAACGACCTTGGTTAGTTTGATGGCACGAAAACATGTAACAGTGGCTTTAAGTGCTGATGCCGGTGATGAGGTTTTTGCCGGATACAATCGCTATGATTACCTCATGCGTTATGGTCAAACAATAATTCGAGTTCCTTCTTTTGTTCGAAAGGCGATATCCGGTCTGATGGAGCTGGTTCCGTCGGAACGGATACCTGTGTTGAAAAACAAATACAATTTCCACAACCGCTATGAAAAACTAAAGGGAATTTTACGAAATCCGTCCTCAGAGCAAATCATGTTGAGTCTCAGTCAACAATATACTCAAAATCAATTGGCTGAGATTATTCGATATTCGGTTGAGGAATTGGACAGTGCTTATATTTCTGAAGAATTAAAAAAAGAGTATTATAGTCCATTATCCTACATGATGGCTATTGATTACCAAACTTATTTGTTGGATGATATTTTGCAAAAAGTAGATCGAGCAACAATGTCTGTTAGTTTAGAAGGAAGAGAGCCTTTTTTGGACCATCGGGTCATTGAATGGGCAGCAAAGTTACCGGATGACTATAAATATCATCAAGGCGAAAAAAAGTATATTCTCAAAGAAATCGTTCATCAGTATGTCCCAAAATCAATGATGGATCGCCCGAAAATGGGATTTGCTATTCCTATTGCTAATTGGATGCAGCATGAACTCAAAGAATTAGTAGAAACATATTTAAGTGAGCAGGTCATTAGTTCTCAAGGATTGTTTCATTGGGAATATATTGCCAAATTGAAAAATGACTTTTTCAATGGAAAAAAAGAATATGATGTAAAATTATGGTACCTTTTGATGTTTCAGATGTGGTATGAACGTTGGATGAAGTAAAGCAATTCTTTGAAAAACATACTTTATATTTCCTATGATGGTATGACCGATCCGCTCGGTCAGTCTCAGGTATTGTCTTATTTAATTGAGCTTTCAAAAAAGGGGTACATATTTCATTTAATTAGTTTTGAAAAGGGAGATCGTTTCAAGAATCACCGAAAACATATTCAAAGCATTTGTAATGACTCCTCTATTCATTGGTATCCATTAAGCTATACTAAAAAGCCACCCCTATTTTCTACTTTGTTTGATGTGCAACGAATGAAACATTTGGCTCATCAACTTCACAAAAAACACCATTTTCAAATTATTCATTGCCGGAGTTATCTTTCCGCATTGGTTGGATTGGGAATGAAAAAGCGTTTTGGAACCAAATTTTTGTTTGATATGCGAGGTTTTTATGCGGATGAACGAATCGATGGAGCAATATGGTCGCTAAAAAATCCCCTTTTCAAACGTGTTTATAAATACTTCAAACGCAAAGAAATCAAATTTATTCAGGAAGCGGATTATACTATTTCATTAACAAACAACGGTAAACAAGAAATCGAAAATTGGCCACCATTCAAAGAGATTCACCCGCCTATTCAGGTAATCCCTTGTTGCGTGGATTTGACCCTGTTTGATCCAAATAAAATACAAGAAGAATCACAAAATAAACTCAGAAGAAAATTAGGAATCAATCAGGATGACACCGTTTTAGGGTATGTTGGATCCATAGGAACCTGGTATATGTTACCTGAAATGCTTGATTTTTTCCTAGTTTATCAAAAACAACATCTGAATGCAAAATTTCTTTTCGTGACAGGGGAAAAAGCCGAATACCTATTAACTACTGCAACCAAAAAAGGTATTTCATCGGATTCAATCATCATTACCTCCTGCTTGCACGAAGAAGTCCCTCTGTATGTGAGTTTGTTTAATCTTTCTATTTTCTTTATTCGTCCATCTTATTCTAAAAAAGCTTCTTCCCCGACCAAACAAGGGGAAATTATGGCAATGGGAATACCTCTAATCTGTAATGCAGGAGTTGGTGATACTGATATTGTTGTTAATCAATATCGAGCCGGAGTTGTCGTTCCTAATTTTCACAAGGAAGCATATCAATTCGCATTAAGTACTTTATCATTATACGACCAAGAACAAGCGATGAAAGGAGCTCATGAATTTTATGGATTATCGGTTGGAGTAAACCGCTACTTAAAGATCTATAGATTGTTAGTTATGTCAAAAACAGATTAAACCAACGATTTTCCGGTCATCTCAATGGGTGCTGCAATCCCCATCCTCCGTAAAATGGTTGGTGCGACATCCGCCAAAATGCCATTTTTGATTGTAAGCCCCTGTTCTTTACTCACTAATATTATCGGTACAGGATTTAATGAATGTGCTGTATTTGGGCTTCCATCTTCATTAATTGCCATATCGGCATTCCCATGATCAGCGATGATTAAAAACTCATAATTTAGTGCAAGCCCCTCTTTTACAATATCTTTTAAACAATCATCGACCGTTTCGACAGCTTTAACAATCGCGTTATAATCGCCGGTATGACCAACCATATCCGGATTTGCAAAGTTCAAACAAATAAAATCAGGCTGTTTTTGCACCATGTATTCAATGATGCTTTTACGTACCTCGGGTGCGCTCATCTCGGGCTTCAGGTCATAAGTGGCAACTTTGGGTGACTCTATCAGAATCCGTTCCTCTTTGGGAAAGGGTTCTTCTCGACCGCCATTAAAGAAAAAAGTAACATGCGGGTACTTTTCTGTTTCAGCTATTCTCACTTGCGTTTTGTCCAGTTTGGATAAGATTTCACCCAAGGTGTTCTGAAGATTATCCTTTTCGAACACTGTCTGAATATTTTTGAACGTTGAATCATAGTTTGTAAAAGTGTAATAATTCAAGTGTAAATGATTCATATTAAACTCAGGTAAATCTCTTTGAGTCAACGCAATGGAAATTTCTCGTGGTCTGTCAGTCCTGAAATTAAAACAGATGACCACATCCCCATTTTGGATGCTCGGATACGGCACATTATTTTGGGTTAAAATAATCGGTTCTATAAATTCATCTGTGATGTTGTTTTGGTAAGATTGACTCATGGCCTCACTTACGGATTCAAATCGAACACCCTTTCCATGAACCAATAAATCATACGCTTTTTTGATTCTCTCCCATCTGTTATCACGATCCATCGCGTAATATCTTCCAATAATGGTTGCTATTTTTCCAACACTTTTAATTAACTTTTGCTCCAATTCTTGCAAGAAACCGATACCACTCTTGGGGTCACAGTCCCGACCATCCGTGAAAGCATGAATGTAAACATTGGTTAACCCGTGATTTCTTGCCATTTCACAGAGCGCATATAAGTGTTCTTGTGAACTGTGAACTCCACCTTTCGAAACAAGGCCCATTAAGTGAAGATTTTTGCTAGAATTCTTAGCTTTATGAATGGCATCCAGTAAACTTGAGTTTGAAAAAAAAGCACCATCCCTGATAGCATTGTTTATTCTACTTAACTCTTGATATACGATTCTCCCTGCCCCAATGTTTAAATGACCTACCTCAGAATTTCCCATTTGTCCTTCAGGCAGACCTACCTCTTCACCGGATGTTCTTAGCGTTGCATGTGGTCTTGTAGAAAGAAGCTCATCCATAAAAGGCGTATTAGCCTGATAAATTGCATCGGATTTCGATTGATTCCCAATTCCCCATCCGTCTAAAATAATCAGTCCAAGATGTTTCGTCATGTTTGTAAAGTTATTTCAAAAACGCTACCTGTCGGTTTATTTTTTTTATAAAGAACTTTTCCCTGATGAATTTTGACTAATTCACTGACAATAAATAAGCCCAGACCACTTCCTTTTTGTTGTCGCTGTTCCTCATTTCCTGATCGGAAAAATTTTTTAAAAACTTCTTTCTGATCCATGTCTGAGATCCCCGGACCCAAGTCTCTTACTCCAAAAACAACATTTCGTTCTTTTAGAGCAAGAAAAACAGTTATTTGGGCATCATTGCCGGCATATTTTTGAGCATTGTCAATTAAGTTGTTCAAAATCGTTTCAATAAAAAATGCGTCAACGGCAATCGTTATTTCCGGTTTTATTTGACGATTGATGAATGCACATTGATAGCGTTTCTCAATACGGTCAATCAATTGATTCATTAATATCGACAGATTAATTGTTGTTTTCACCGGCCTCAAGGCATTGTTTTCGATTCTTGATGCATTCAGAATATTGTCTATTAATCCCTCCAACCCTTCATTCTCGTTAATTGCCTTATCAATAACTTCTTTCTTTTTTAATTCATCTAATTCCCTTTTTTGTAGCGTTTGAAGATAAAGTTTGATTGCCGCTAATGGTGTTTTCAATTCATGGGTAACAGATAATAAAAAATTGGTTTGGCGCTTAGATAATTGAAGTTCTTTTTTGATTGACTGCCGGATTTTCCATAAACCAAATAACAATATAAGAAAAAAAACAAATCCTTCACTAAATATCATACGGATTTTTCGTGTTGTCTCTTCCGGTTCTTTTTCTAGAGCTTTCGTCAAGTCAATCAAATGATAGCTCCACCAAACAAATTGTAGAACGACGTATATTCCCAGTAAATAGAAAAAGATTTTAGTTTGTTTTTTCATGGGACTTTATTGAATTGACAAGCGGTTAATATGCTCGTTCATTTTTCCCTTCTGCCCAATTTATAAAAGCTTTGTTAACGACTTTATTGCCTCCCGGGGTCGGATAATTTCCGGTGAAGTACCAGTCTCCTTTATGATTTGGACATGCTTTGTGCAGATTCTCAACTTTTTGAAAGATAATTTCAACTTTTGATTTAATAGTAGATGGAGTTAAAAGCACACCTATTTTTTGTGCTATTTCTTCGTCAGAAAAAGGCGCATAAATCTCTTTCACATAATTTACAATACGTTCTTTAGGTAATTTTTCCTGTGATTTACATTTGGTGTACACCTCATCAATCACATGAGTCAAATGACGCTCTTTTAACAATTCAATGGCTGCTTCAAACGCAATGAAATCACCAATTTTAGCCATATCAATTCCATAACAGTCCGGGAATCGAATCTGAGGAGCAGAAGATACAATAACGATTTTTTTTGGGTCAAGTCTATCCAAAATTTTTAAAACACTTTGTTTAAGTGTTGTACCACGAACAATTGAATCGTCGATGACAACCAAATTATCTTGACGAGGAACTATGCAACCATATGTTATGTCATAAACGTGTGCTACCAGATCGTCTCTGGAATCATCCTGGGTGATAAATGTTCTTAGTTTAACATCTTTCACTGCTATTTTTTCAATTCGAGCACGACGCAAAATAATTTTTTCCAGCATCTCCTTATTCAGATTACTGCCTAATTGTTGGATGGCCTTGATCTTTTCAATGTTAAGATGATCTTCCAACCCTTTTATCAGTCCGTAGAACGAAACTTCTGCTGTGTTAGGAATAAATGAAAAGACAGTATTGTCAAGATCATTGTTTACTGCATTTAAAATTTGTGGAACTAAATAGTTTCCAAGGTTCTTTCGTTCGTTATATATTTCATAATCACTGCCTCTGGAAAAATAAATACGTTCAAATGAGCATTTTAACTCGGTGGAAGGGGTATTAATCATCGCCTCATTCACTGCTCCATTTTTTCGAATAATCAGTGCATGTCCGGGTTTCAACTCGTTAATTTGTTGATATTTAAGGTTGAATGCGGTTTGAATAACCGGCCTTTCTGAAGCCACTACACAGACCTCATCATCCTCATACCAAAACGCCGGTCTGATACCCGTAGGATCCCGAAGCACAAATGCATCCCCATGTCCAAATAGCCCCGCCATCGCATAGCCACCGTCCCAATCTTCTGATGCTCGCTTGAGAATTTTTTCAATGTTGATTTGTTGTGCTATTTGATTGTAAATTTCTTGTTTGGTATGACCCAAGCTCTTTAATTGATTATAGAGCTCGTCATTTTCCTCATCCAAGAAGTGACCTATTTTCTCCAAGACAGTCACAGTATCTGATTTTTCTTTCGGATGTTGACCAATGTGAACAAGACCTTCGAAAAGTTCGTCTACATTGGTAAGGTTGAAATTCCCGGCGACTACTAAGTTCCGAGTAATCCAATTGTTTTGACGTAAAAAAGGATGACAACTTTCGATGGAGTTTCTACCAAAAGTTCCATAACGAAGATGACCTAAAAATAATTCACCGGTAAAAGCGACATTTTTTTTAAGAAAACCGGGATCATTGAGATACTCAGGATTTTCATTGTAAAGCTGTTTGAATCGTTCATTGATGTGGTCAAAAACATCTTGGATGGCTGATTTTTTTATGGATCTGTAACGAGAAATGTACCTTTCTCCCGGAAGCATATCAAGTTTGATATTAGCAACACCCGCCCCGTCTTGACCTCGATTGTGTTGCTTTTCCATTAACAGATGCAATTTATTTATTCCGTAAAAGGCAGTGTTATACTTATCCTGATAAAATTGGATGGGTTTTTTCAATCTCAGCAGGGCAATACCGCATTCGTGTTTGATTGCATCGCTCATTTCTCTTATTAAAGAATATACATTAAGCGAACAAATTTATGCTTTTATCGCGCAAGGTTAGATTTTGAATGCCTTTTATTTTTCATAATTTCAATCAGTGTTATTATTCTTAACTCATAAATAATATAGTTTCAGCTTTAGCAGCTAAATAAAATTTGAAATTTAAAGATGGGGGAGCGTGTTTCAGATCTGCTCAATTATTACTCTTATTCATAGAATTACTTTCTCTGTTTGACAGACGCGTTGTTCTTTTTTATGCTTAGCATTAAATAGAGAGAGGGGATACATTATTGTAATAGAAAAGCGCAACCAAAAAGAGTATTAAATGTCTTTTCAGTTAAGGCGTGTTGAGTAGATTATAACTGGATTAATTTCGACTACAACAACAAAAGAAAGTATGGTATTCAAGCATACTTAATTGTTGTCAATTTGGTTGAGAAACATGCTAGCAGACTTGGATGGAGAATCAATAGGTTTTAGAACATTTAATGAAATTTAGTTTTGATTGATAAATGACCTAACTAAGTGTTCAAAATGATGAGGGTCATCGACAGAAAAGGCAATTTTAGAGTCTTTTGTACAAACAACAATGATATTGCGAGAACGCTTAGCCATCAATTTTATTTTGCCATGATTAAATGATTCATAATCTCCATAGTACCCCAAAAATCCACCAATGCCATACAACCGTCTCAAATCTTCAAAATCCACTAAATCGAAGTCAATTAGTTCACTTAATGGAATTTTTATACTGTTATGAATCCGTTTTAATTCAATATACTCACCAGCAACAAAAATAATGCTATAAGGTATTAAGAATATTGAAAAAAGTCCAGCAAGGATAAACAATATCACCATCCCAATTAAAGAACTAAAGTCATTATTTTTTCCGATGAAATAAATGGCAATAATTAAAGCAACGACTACCAAAGGTATAAAGTGCTTTGTTTCAAAATCGTAACGTGACTCTATTTTTATTTCTTTGCTCATTTCTTATCTCGAATTTAAGCAATTTTCTTGTATGTGACAGGAAAAGTATTGTCTTGAAATAAAATTTGATAGTAGCAGGGCTAACCTTACTAAACAGCCGTCGCTTTCACATTGTCAATCATCACCTTGACCAATTTAGAAATGTCGTAGTTTTCTTTCCATCCCCAATCTTTGCGTGCAAACGAATCATCAATGGTTGCCGGCCAGCTGTCAGCAATGGCTTGTCTGAAATCGGGTTCATATGTAATTTGAAAGGCAGGAACTATGTGTTTGATTGCTTCAGCTAATTCTTTCGGATTGAAACTGCACCCCGCAATGTTATACGAAGATCGAATCTTTACATTCTCTTTCGGAGCATCCATCAATTCAATGGTTGCGCGAATAGCATCTTCCATATACATCATTGGAAGCGTACTGTTTTCAGAAAGAAAACATGTGTAGGGAACATTCCGTTTCGCATGATAAAAAATATCAACTGCGTAATCTGTCGTTCCTCCTCCCGGTAAACTGGTGTACGAAATCAAACCCGGATAGCGAAGGCTTCGTACATCAACCCCAAATTTTTTGTTATAGTATTCACACCAGCGCTCTCCTGTCAATTTCGAAA
>CAZGJF010000008.1:31167-71392 GCA_964526595.1 uncultured Akkermansia sp.
AGATGGCTCCATGATGGTATATTGAGGAGTGTTTTCTCTGGGTGTTGTTGGGCCAAAAACAGCGATTGAACTCGGCCAGAATATTTTTTCAATGTATCCTTCCTTGGCAAGATCCAAAATCGTAAAGAGCCCCTCCATATTCAATTTCCAAGCAAAATCGGGATTTTTTTCAGCTGTAGCAGACAATAATGCAGCTAATAAATAAACGGTTTTGATCTCATTTCGAATGATGTAACTGCGTACAAATTGTCTGTTTAAAATGTCCATTTGCACATAAGGGCCATTTTCAATAATTGCCGGACAAGTTTCTTTAAGGTCTGCAGCAATTACGTTTTCAAAGCCGTCCTTTTTACGCAACGCAAGCACTAGTTCGGTTCCGATTTGTCCTCCTGCTCCAATAATGATTGTCTTTGACATGAATATAATCTGCTTTAAGCGTTTACAAAGTTATCATTTGCAGGCAGACCAAACCGTTTATTCAATTAAAAAATATCAAAAAAGGGAAATCATGATTATCGTCATTTTTTTAGCATTACAAGCATACTTTATTTGCCAAAGTTTTGTGAACTTTAGCACTTTATTAAGCATAATTTAAAACACGAACAAAATGCCGTTTTATCATAAACTTGGAAAAATTCCCCACAAACGACACACTGTGTTCAGACAACCAAATGGTGAGTTGTATCACGAACAATTGTTTGGAACAGTCGGATTTGATGGGATGTCCGCATTGTTATACCACGTCAAACCGCCAACAATTGTCAAAGAGTTCAAAGGGCAGCAAACTATTGCCCCTGAAATCGCGGTAAACAAAAATTTGTCAATGCGAAGTTTGATGGGCTATCAGGTTGAAGCAAAGGACGATTATTTGGAAAGCAGAGTGCCGGTACTTGTCAATTCGGATTGTTACATTGAGTTAGCTGCTCCAAAAAAATCAACGACAGATTATTTCTATAAAAATGCAGATGCTGACGAAATCATTTTCATTCACAGAGGCAAGGGGAAATTACGTACACAGTTGGGTAATATTGATTTCAGCTATGGTGATTATTTGGTGATACCGCGTGGAATGATTTACCAAATGGAGTTTGAAAACGAAGATAATCGGCTGTTCATTGTTCAGTCGTTTAATCCGGTATATACACCTAAACGCTACCGTAATTGGTTTGGTCAATTGTTAGAACACTCTCCTTTTTGTGAGCGAGACATTCGTCCGCCTCATGAATTGGAAACACATGACGAAACAGGTGATTTTCTG
Source organism: uncultured Akkermansia sp. (assembly GCA_964526595.1). GTDB lineage: Bacteria > Bacteroidota > Bacteroidia > Flavobacteriales_D > Crocinitomicaceae > M0103. The sequence continues at coordinate 32,426 of CAZGJF010000008.1, forward strand.
ATTCGAATTAAGAAACAAGACGTCTTATACGATTACATTTACGCCAATCATCCGTTTGATTTGGTAGGGTGGGATGGATATAACTATCCGTATGCATTTTCGATTCACGATTTTGAGCCGATTACAGGACGTGTCCATTTGCCTCCACCGATCCACCAGACATTTGAAACGAAAGGTTTTGTCATGTGCTCATTTGTTCCGCGATTGTATGATTATCATCCGGATTCAATACCTGCACCTTACAATCACAGTAACATTGATTCCGATGAGGTATTGTATTATGTTGACGGAGATTTTATGAGCCGAAATAACATCCAGAAAGGACAAATCACACTTCACCCCGCAGGATTGCCACATGGCCCTCATCCAGGTGCCTATGAACGAAGCATTGGTAAAAAGGAAACATTGGAACTAGCTGTTATGGTTGATACGTTTAAACCACTAAATTTGACAAAAGCAGCAATGGGGATTGAAGTGAAAGACTACTACCAAAGCTGGCTGCATAGTTAATTGAACGTAAAAGCATAATTTTATAAAAATTGAAACACAACTAATACAATGAGTAAAGAGATAAAAAACGTAGAATACGGTTTGGAAAAAATATTTGAGGGTGCGCAGGATTTTCTGCCACTATTGGGGACGGATTATGTTGAGTTTTATGTTGGAAACGCAAAGCAAGCGGCACATTATTACAAGACAGCATTTGGATTTCAATCATACGCGTATGCAGGATTAGAGACAGGAATGACAGATCGAGTTTCTTATGTTTTAAAACAAGATAAAATTCGCTTGGTGCTTACAACAGCATTGAAAAGTGATTCCCCAATCGGTGAGCATGTCAAAAAGCATGGAGACGGGGTTAAAGTCATTGCATTGTGGGTTGAAGATGCCAAAAGTGCTTGGGAAGAAACGACCAAACGCGGAGCAAAATCATTCATGGAACCAACTGTTGAAAAAGATGCATTTGGCGAAGTTGTTCGTTCCGGAATCTTCACATACGGAGAAACCGTTCACGTGTTTGTCGAACGAAAAAATTATTCAGGTGAATTTTTACCTGGATTTATAAAGTGGGAATCTGATTACAACCCTGCGTCATTGGGATTGAAATTCATTGACCACATGGTTGGAAATGTTGGATGGGGCGAAATGAATACGTGGGTAAAATGGTATGAGGATGTGATGGGGTTTGTTAACTTCTTGTCCTTTGATGACAAACAAATTCATACGGAATATTCTGCATTGATGTCTAAGGTGATGTCTAACGGAAATGGGCGTATCAAATTTCCAATCAACGAACCGGCTGAAGGAAAAAAACGCTCACAAATTGAAGAATACCTTGATTTCTATGAAACACCCGGTTGTCAACACATCGCCGTTGCAACAGACGACATTATTTCAACTGTTACACAACTGAAAGCACGTGGAGTAGAATTTTTATCAGCTCCTCCTCAAGCATATTACGATGAAATTCCGGAGCGACTGGGGGAACACAGGGATCTGATGAAAGAACCAATTGCTGAAATTCAAAAACTTGGAATATTGGTTGATGCTGATGAAGAGGGGTATTTACTTCAGATTTTCACCAAACCGGTAGAGGATAGGCCGACTTTGTTTTTCGAAATCATTCAACGGATGGGCGCACGTGGTTTTGGAGCCGGAAACTTCAAAGCTTTGTTTGAATCTATCGAGCGCGAACAAGAAAAAAGAGGTACTTTGTAAGAGTTATTTAAAAACAAGCTCTTCGAAGAAGAAAAATCCATAGATGGACTTTAAGTTTTCTATTTTTGTGTCGGTATGGATTATGATATTGAACTTAGATTTCAAAAGTTAAAATTTTATTTGGAGGAAAAGTTTGGAGAGGGCATGGATCTTCAAGCAATTTTGTTCCTAATAGGGGTTAATGAATTGGGTGTAGGCTACAGAAATTTTACAAAAAACGAAAAAACAGATTTGTTTCATGTTGCCATTTGCACCATTCTTGAACCTTATGGTTATTATAAATTTGAAAAAACAGATCAAGACAATTGGCCTCATTTTAAACTGGTTAAAAAAATGCCATATTTATCACACGCTGAGCAACAACATTTGATAAAAGAGGCCATGATAGATTATTTTATCCAAAACAATTATCTTTCTGAAGAAGATTTAACATCGGTTTCCTTTTGAATTCCATTCTGAAAATAGAATGCGGTATTTGCATAATATTGGCATACGAAAAGGTGATGCAATTTTAAGATTTTCTTTTCCAATGAGGTGGATTTGTGATAGTAATCGTTAAATTTGACATAGAATTATGAAGGCAACAACGGAAGAAAAGGAAATCACATTAATTGATCTAATCAATAAGTTAGAGGGAGCATTCTCATTTCTCTGGCAAAAGAAAAAAGTCCTTTTGATCGTTGGTGCTTTTGGGGGCCTTTTGGGGCTGTTTTATGCAGTTTTAAAACCAGTTGAATACAATTCGGAAGTTACATTTATTGTTGAAAGTCCATCAAAATCAGGCGGATTGGGTTCTTTAGGTGGCTTGGCAAGCACCTTTGGAATAGGTGGATTAAGCGGAGGAGATGGGGGGCTATTCGATAATCAGACAAATCTTATGAAATATCTGAAATCAGAGACAATCCTTGAAAGTGTTTTGTTGTCAGAATTGGAAAATTCAGGAAAAACATTTGCACAATGGTTTCTTCAGACATATGAATGGAAAAAGAAATGGTCAGATTCTAAAATCCTTTCAGGAATCAATTTCAAGTTAGGAGAGGATAGAGCAAATTTTTCACTTGAAAAGGATAGTGTCCTTCATTCTATAAGTCAGAATTTAAACGAAATGATAGAGATAATTAAACCTGAAAAAGAGGGGAGTATTATTTCCATTAAGGTATCAACGCGTAACGATTCTTTATCAAAATTTCTTCCTGAAAGACTAATCTCTGTGGTAGCAGAAAGATATATTGAAATGAAAACTAGGCTTTCACAACAGAACGTAAATGTTCTTCAGATTCAAACAGATTCAGTGCGGAATGTTCTGTATAATTCTTTGCACGCCTCGGCCATTTCTTCAGATGAGGTATTCGGTTTAAATCCTGCGATGGCCGTTAGAAGAGTCCAAGCCAATAAGGAACAAATCGATGTACAAGCATCCACCATTTTGTTGGGCGAGCTAATTAAAAATCTTGAGTTAGCCAAAATGAAATTAAAAGATCAGACACCCCTGATAGAGATTATAGACTCTACTAGATTTCCTCTTGAAAAAACAAAGCCCGGTAAAATCAAGTTTACGATTCTATTTGGTCTTTTATTTGGCTTTGTTGCAGCGCTCTATCTTTTGATAAAAAGATATTATAAGACTATTATCGAAAAAAATTAAATGATTGGATTTGTAAAAAACCGGTTTTAATCGTAATTCCAGAATCAATTTAGCAACTTTTAGAAAATATATTTCTAAATAAATACTATGAACATACTTGGATTAGTTGGTAGAGAACAAGAACTTTTTAAAAGTGATGTTCAAAAAAAAGAAAGAGAATTAAAATATATTATTGAAAATTCCAGTTTTTTGATTTTAGGAGGGGCAGGTTCAATTGGTCAGGCCGTTACTCGAGAAATATTTATCCGAAATCCGCAAAAACTTCACATTGTAGATATAAGTGAAAACAACATGGTTGAGCTTGTTCGCGATCTAAGAAGCTCTGTTGGATACATAAATGGTGATTTTCAAACTTTTGCTTTAGATATTGGATCCAGAGAATATGATGCATTTATTGAGGCAGATGGAGTGTATGACTACGTTTTGAATTTATCTGCGTTGAAACATGTAAGAAGTGAAAAAGATCCGTTTACGTTGATGAGAATGATAGATGTAAATGTCTTCAACACTGAAAAAACATTAAAACAATCTATTGATCGGGGAACAAAAAAATACTTTTGTGTTTCTACAGATAAGGCAACGAACCCAGTAAACATGATGGGTGCATCTAAGCGTATTATGGAAATGTTCCTCATGCGAAGAAGTCTCGAAATCCCCGTCTCTACTGCCCGATTTGCCAACGTTGCTTTTTCAGACGGCTCATTATTACATGGGTTCAATCAGCGTATTATGAAAAAGCAACCTATTGTAGCACCAAATGACATTAAACGGTATTTCGTAACCCCTAAAGAATCGGGTGAGTTATGCTTAATGTCATGTATTTTTGGTGAAAACAGAGACATCTTTTTCCCAAAACTTAGCGAGGATTTACACCTAATAACTTTCGCCGATATAGCTGTTAAATATCTATCAGAACTTGGTTATACATCTTATAATTGTGCAACAGAAGAAGAAGCAAGAAGCAATGTGGAAAGTTTGAGTGCTGAAAAAAAGTGGCCATGTTTATTCACCTCAAGCGATACTACCGGTGAAAAAGATTTTGAAGAGTTTTACACAGATATGGAAGTTTTGGATTTGGAACGATTTGAAAATCTTGGTATTATTAAGAATGATCCGATATACGATGAAAAACTCCTACAACATTTTGAACATTCAATTGCCCTAATGAAGGCAAACAGAACTTGGAATAAAGAACAAATCATTTCTCTGTTTTTTGAAATGATTCCAAACTTTGGACATAAGGAAACAGGTAAATATCTTGATTCAAAAATGTAATATGCGAGATTTTATAGAAGTAATCAAGTTTATTAAAGAGTTGTATCCAGGACAGAATTTTGTTCCTTTACACGAACCGCGTTTTATGGGAAATGAAAAAACTTATGTATTGGACACAATTGACTCTACATTTGTTTCTTCTGTTGGGGCTTATGTAGATCGGTTTGAGGATATGATGCGCGAAATTACAGGTGCAGAATACGCTATTGCTGTTGTAAATGGAACAGCTGCTCTTCACATGGCACTAATGCTCGCTGATGTTGGGCGTGGTGAATTGGTTGTTACCCAGGCGGTCAGCTTTGTAGCCACTTGTAATGCAATTAGTTATTTAGGCGCCGAACCTTATTTTGTAGATATTGACCGGAAAACTCTAGGGATGTCAGCTGATGCCTTTGAAGCATTTTTAAAAGATGTTCGCATTACAAACGGTCAACCGATTCATCAACCTAGTGGAAAAAGAGTAGCAGCTTGTGTACCTATGCACACCTTTGGTTTTCCCCTAGAGATTGATCGCATAGCAGTATTGTGTGAAAAATACGGAATACCTTTGGTAGAAGATGCCGCTGAATCTATTGGCTCTTCCTACAAGGGTCAGCATACTGGAACATTTGGATTATTGGGCATCTTTAGTTTCAATGGAAACAAAACCGTTACTTGTGGAGGTGGCGGAATCATTGTGACTAATGATGAAAAATTAGGTAAGTTGGGCAAACACCTAACAACTCAATCAAAAGTACCCCACCGCTGGGAGTTTGTACATGATCAGATTGGGTACAATTACCGTTGTCCTAATCTCAATTCTGCTCTCGCCTGTGCTCAATTGGAACAGTTGGATTATTTTGTTTCGAATAAACGTGAAACAGCAAACTTATACAACGAATTTTTTCAAAAACAGGGAATTACTTATGTGCCGGAACCCGAAAATTCTCATGCTAATTTCTGGTTTAATTCCATTTTACTTTCCAATCAGGAAGAACGTGATGCATTTTTAACACAAACCAATGATCAGGGTGTCATGACTAGACCTATCTGGGCGTTGATGAACAAGCTAAGCATGTTTACTGGCTGTGGGCATGATGGTTTGCAAAACAGTCAGTATATTGAAGAACGATTGGTAAATATTCCAAGTAGTGTACGGGCTTGATAAACAACATATTGTTCTTTTTGGCTACTCTGGCCACGCATACGTTGTTGCGGACATCGCTCAATTATGTTCATATTATCCAATCGCTTATTTTGATCGCAATGAAAATGTACATAATCCATATAGACTTTCCTATTTAGGAAATGAGGAAAAGGCAGATTGGAATTTGTTTCGTTCTTGTTTTGTTTTTCCCGCAGTGGGGTCAAATGCAGTTCGAAAAAAAATGCTATTGCTATTTGAAAAGCAACAACTCAATCAACTCATTTTGATTCACCCTCAGGCAATTGTAGCAACTAATAGCTCTGTTGGAAATTCGACTATGCTTGCTGCTGGTGCAGTCATCAACCCCTTAGCTAAAATAGGTCAGGGATGTATTATCAATACCGGAGCAATTGTTGAACACGAATGTGTGATTGGTAATTTTTGTCATATTGCTTCAGGTGCAGTTCTTGCAGGTGACGTTCAGTTGGGTGAGGGGTGCTTTATCGGTGCAAATGCAGTAGTGAAACAAGGCGTTCGAATAGGTTCGGCTGTTACAGTAGGGGCGGGATCAGTTGTTGTTAAAGATATTCCAGATGGAGAATTATGGTTGGGTAATCCGGCCCGAAAACGAAACTAAAATGAAGCAAAAAGTTGTCGTTATAGCAGAAGCTGGAGTGAACCACAATGGAGATCTTAAATTAGCTAAAAAACTTATTGATATAGCCGTTGATGCAGGTGTAGATTATGTTAAATTTCAAACCTTTAAAGCAGATAATTTGGTTAGCAAAACTGCAAAAAAGGCCGAATATCAGCAAAATAATATTAACGATGACGATGATTCGCAGTATGCAATGCTGAAAAAATTGGAATTAAGTCATGATGATCATCTTGAGCTTATGTCATACTGTGAAGAGCGTAAAATACGATTCTTTTCTACTGCCTTTGACTCTGATGCAGTAAAGTATCTTAACTCCTTAGGATTGGAGTTATTCAAAATACCTAGCGGTGAGATAACAAACTACCCTTACTTGAGGTCAATTGCGAGGTGTGGAAAGCCCGTCATACTTTCAACAGGAATGTGCACGGAGAAAGAAATAAGTGATGCAATTGATGTTCTATTGAAATTTGGATTGAAAATGAGGGATATTGCAATTTTACATTGTAACACAGAATATCCAACTCCGATGAAAGATGTTAATTTGCAGGCAATGTTAAGAATAAAAGATGCCTTCGGAACTAAAATAGGATATTCGGATCATACTCTTGGAATAGAAGTCCCAATTGCAGCAGTGGCATTGGGAGCAACCATCATCGAAAAACATTTTACGTTGGATCGATCACTACCGGGACCCGATCATGCGGCTTCTTTGGAACCAAATGAATTAAAAGACATGGTTAAAGCTATAAGGAACATTGAGCTTGCATTGAGTGGAGATGGCATTAAAAATCCAAGTGAGAGTGAATTAAAGAACATAGCAATAGCAAGAAAAAGTATACATGTAAGAAAATCTTTACAAAAGGGGCATGTAATTGTTGAGGACGATTTGATTGCTTTAAGACCGGGAGACGGTATTTCACCGATGGAATGGGAAGGTGTTATAGGGAAAAGACTGTCTAAAGATAAAAAAGAATTTGACGTCTTAATTATTTCAGATCTGATATGAGAATAGGAGTATTGACTAGTTCAAGGGCTGATTACGGAATTTATATGCCACTTCTTCAAAAGTTGAATATAGATACCTTCTTTGAGTTGGAAATTATTGCTTTTGGCACTCATTTATCAAAAAGTCACGGTTTTACGCTAAATGAGATACAAAAGGGTGGATATAGCTGTATCCATTCAATATCATCTTTAATCTCAAATGATGATGAGCAATCAATAGCTAGTTCTTATGGCTTGACAGTATTGAAGTTTGCCGACTTTTGGGCTACTCACCATTATGATTTGGTCTTTTGCTTGGGAGACCGTTTCGAAATGAGTGCAGCTGTTCAAGCAGGTATTCCATACAGAATAAAATATGCCCATATACACGGAGGAGAAACTACACTTGGGGCTATTGATAATGTCTACCGTCACCAAATCAGTCTTGCATCAACCATTCATTTTACTGCAACAGAAACATTTAAACAAAAGGTTATTGATTTAACTAATATATCTGAAGGAGTATTTTCAGTTGGGTCGTTGAGTTTAAATGATATTTTAAACTTTAAACCGATACAGAAAGAGGTATTTCTGAATAAATTTGGAATACTAAACCAAGATTTTGGTTTAGTAACATTCCATCCTGAGACTATTTCCGTTAGGGAAAACAGTTTGTATGCCGGAGAGATGAAAAAAGCTTTAGCTTCTATTTCTGAACAGCTGTTGCTTGTAATTACAATGCCTAATGCAGATACTTTAGGATCCATTTTTCGTGAATCCATTATGCTATTGAAAGATGAAAAACCTAATCGAGTTGTGTTAGTCGAGAATTTTGGAAAGAACAATTACTTCTCGGCAATGCATTATGCAAAAGTACTGATTGGAAATACATCGAGTGGGATTTTAGAAGCAGCTTCTTTTGGTAAGTATGTTGTAAATGTAGGGAACAGGCAAAAAGGAAGACTTCGAAGTAATAATGTAATTGATTGTGAATTCAAAGAATCAGACATTATAACAGCGTATGAAAAAGCAATGAAATGCCACGATTACAAAGGAGAAAATAGATACTTCAAAGAAGGCGCAGCTGACTCTATAATAAAAATCATAAAAGAATTTGCATGAGAAAATACAGGGAACATTTAATTCTTTCTGGAAATAAAATCAAGGATGCGTTAATAATATTAAATGAGTTAGCGAATGACTCTATTTTATTTGTAGTTGATGAAAATGAAAAATTAATAGGTTCATTAACGGATGGTGATGTCAGACGCGGATTACTCAAGGGCTTCACCATTGATAGTATTGTAGATGAAATAATTCAGGAAGATCCGAGATATATTGTTAAAGGAGAGAATAATATAGATAAAATCATTGAATATCGGGAAGGTAATTTTAGAATAATACCGGTAGTTGATGAAAATCGAAGAGTAGTTAATGTAATCAATTTCAGGAATATCAGATCGTATTTGCCAATTGACGCGGTGATAATGGCTGGAGGAAAAGGTGAAAGATTAAAGCCATTAACAAATGAAACACCTAAACCTCTGCTTAAAGTTGGTAATAAAGCAATTATGGAGCACAATCTAGACCGACTTGCAATGTATGGTATCGATGATTTTTGGGTTTCCGTTAAATATCTGGGAGAGCAGGTTGAAAAATACTTCGGTCAAGGTACGGAAAAGAATATTAAAATTGAATACGTATGGGAAAATGAACCTTTAGGGACAATTGGATCCGTTTCAACAATAGATAATTTTGAGCACGATTATATCCTTGTGACTAATTCGGATTTGCTTACCAATGTTGATTATGAGATTTTTTTTCTTGAATTTTTAGAACAAGGAGCCGATATGGCCGTGTTGACCATCCCTTATCAGGTAAATATACCTTATGCCGTTTTAGACACATACAATGGCGAGGTTAAAAGTTTTAAAGAAAAGCCAACCTACACGTATTATTCTAATGGCGGCATATACTTGATGAAAAAAGAAGTATTGCGGTTAATCCCGAAAAACACTTTTTTTAATGCGACTGACCTAATTGAGGTATTGATAAAAAACAGTGGAAAAGTTATTTCTTTTCCATTTTCAGGTTACTGGTTGGACATTGGTAAACATGAGGATTTTGAAAAGGCTCGAGAAGACATCAAACACTTGAAATTTTAATGAATGAATTATTTAGTTGTTATACCAGCAAGGAAAAATTCTAAAGGAGTTCCTGGTAAGAATAAGCGCTTGCTTGGTAATAAACCGTTGATACAATATACAATTGAAGCCGCCAAAGAGGTATTTAGTCAAAATGAAATATGTATCAGTACTGATGATGATGAAATTATACAGATTGCAGCAGACTTGGGTGTAAAGCCTGCATTCAAAAGACCAGATGAATTATCAACTGATACGGCATCCAGTCAAGAGGTATTAGTTCATGCATTGGAATTTTACGAAAAACAGGGTAAAAAAATTGATACAGTTGTTTTATTGCAAGTAACATCCCCTTTTCGGAAAGGTAATCAAATAAAGGAGGCGTTGCAGCTATTTAACACGGATATTGACATGGTTGTATCTGTAACAGAATCAAAATCAAATCCATATTTTAATCTTTTTGAAGAAAACGAACAGGGTTTTTTAGAGAAATCAAAACAAGGTAATTTTACAAGAAGACAAGATTCCCCTAGTGTATTCGAGTACAATGGAGCAATTTATATAATAAATAGGAATGTGATATTAGAAAAAAAAATAGGACAGTTTCAGAAAGTTGTTAAGTACGTTATGGATGAAAAAAGTTCAATTGATATTGATACAAACCTAGACTGGAAGATAGCTGAATTACTTTTGGACATGAAAAATTAAAATGAAAAAAAATCTAATAATTGGTGCAGGACAATTAGGAAGCAGACATTTACAGGGTCTACTTAAATGGAAAGCTAAACAAGAGATTTATGTAGTTGATCCATTTGAATCTTCGCTTAAAATGGCTTCTGAAAGAGCTCAAGAAATTAATCACAATTGTTCAATATTCTTCACGAATGAATTGAATCAGGTTCCGTTAGCATTGGATTTAGTCATCGTTGCAACTCAATCTGATGTGAGGGAAGAAATCGTGCAAGATTTAATCATAAATCATCAAGTTCAAAACTTAATTTTAGAAAAAGTTTTATTTCAGGAAATTGATGCTTATTATAGGGTTGAAAAGTTAATTGAGAATACCAAAACTTGGGTGAATCATCCAAGAAGAATGTTTTCTTACTACCAAAAATTAAGGAATAATGAACTGATTTCGAATTCGAACAAACATTTTTCAATTTTTGGTTCTAATTGGGGATTAGCTTGTAATGCACTTCATTTCATTGATCTTATATGTTATCTAACCAAATCAAAAGTTAAAAGCCTTTCAACGGATTGGATTGATTCTGAAATTTTGAATGGCAAAAGAGAGGGAAAGATCGAGTTTACAGGGTCACTTAAAGGTCGTTTAGAGAATGGAGATACGTTCATTATTGTTTCAAAAAAAGGGGAATCGACTCCTATAAGTATTAACATTAATTATCAAAATCAAAAGCAACTTGTGATTATAGAGGGTAATTTAGATAATGAAATAAATTTTCCTGCTGATTTTGATTCCTTAATCAAAATTGACACTTTTCCAATTGAGTACCAAAGTTCTCTGACTACTAGAATTTGTGAAGATCTTTTTGAAAAAGGCGGATTAACGCTTCCGACTTATAAAGAAGCAATGGAAGCTCATCTGCCGTTTATACAAGCTCTTTTGGAGTTTACCAATAAAGAGATGAATGCTACTTTAACAAAACTGCCCATCACATGAACAAAATTATTTTAGTCGGAACAGGTCCGATGGCTGAAGCTTATATAGACGTATTAAAAGCCTTTCCTGTTCAAGTCGAAGTAGTAGGTAGAGGAGAGTTATCAGCAAAAAAGTTTTTCGAAAGCAAGAGGATTAAACCTTTCGTTGGAGGGCTTGAATTTTATCTCAAATCAACACCGATTTCAATTAATTCCTTTGCGATTGTTGCGACAGGCACTGAAAATCTTCTTTCCGCTATAAAAATGTTAGTTCAAGCAGGTGTGTCAAGAATTTTGGTTGAAAAACCTGCTGCAATTAGTATTGAAGAACTACTTGAAAATGAAAATTTTCTTCGGAACAGCCAAAGTAATATTTTTGTCGCTTATAACCGTAGATTTTATTCTTCTGTTTTGGAAACTAGACGATTAATTCAAGAAGATGGGGGGTTAAAATCTATGCATTTTGAATTTACAGAGTGGGCTCACGTCATAGAAGATATTAAAAAAGCAGAAGGGGTCAAGGAAAATTGGTTCTTTGCCAACTCTACCCACGTTATTGATTTAGCTTTCTTTTTAGCAGGAAATCCTGCTCAATTCTCCAGTTTTAGTTCGGAAGGAAAAATATCTTGGCACAAAAAGACAAATTATGTAGGTGCCGGAATTACGAACAAAGGAGTTTTATTTTCTTATATCTCCAATTGGGAAAGTGCTGGGAGATGGGCGATTGAGTTATTTACAGAAAAAAGACGAATTTATTTAAAACCTATCGAAGATATCCAAATTCAGCTAAAGGGTAGTGTTCAACTTAATAAACATGAATTTGATAATACCTTAGACCAGGAATATAAACCGGGGCTCTATTTACAGATAAAGAATTTTTTGGAGCAAGGAGATCAACTGCTTAAAATTCAAGAGCATATACTGAACACTAAAAATATTTACTACAAGGTAATTAATTAGTTATGAGAACCATAATTGTCATTTATCTTCGAATTTATTCCATACGAGAAACAGGGGAATATATTACAACCTGATTAAAATTCGTTTAAAGTTTAGTATGCCTAGATTGATAAAAAATACGATCCAAATTCTTTTGTTCATTTTCCTATTACTTCAAATTATTCCGCTATTGAAAAGAGAGATTATGCAAACAATCCTCATTTTGGATTATTCAATAGTTCTGTCATTAATTTTTTTCATATCCATAAAGATGAAAAATTGGGAAAACCCATTGAAGTATTTTTCATTGATGGCTTTGGTTTTTTTGTCCTTTTTACTTTATGTATTTGGGTTTTCTGGTTCCATTTCAGGTTATATACTTTGTGCATCATTACCCTATTTTTTATTCAATCGCCTGTATTCATATCAGGACATTGTTAATGTTTTTTTTGTACCAGTAAAGTGGGCCGCTATTTTCTTAATTGTTTTTGGAGCAATTTTATTTTACGATTTAAGGAATGATCTGATGAATATGAAATTGATGGTGGTATATTTTATTAAGGCAAGCATCAATTATGTAAGTTTGTTATTTTATGGGGTTTCAATGCTATATCTTTTAATGTATGAGTTGAAGAAAAAAAGTTCAACCCCACCGTCAAGACTAGATTTTATCATTGGAGCTATATTGATATCTTCATGCGTTGTTTATAGCTTTGCTTACTGGACGAGAAGTACATTTATAATGTCAGGATTGTTGTTATTTCTGCATTTTAGAAGGTATAAAGCAATGATTTTTCTAACTATTGTTTCAATTCTGATTCTATTTAGGGATGCTGTCTCAAATTATTTTTTGATATTCATGGGATTTGGTGGTGATGTAAAAAAAATTGCTCTTCAGGATGTCCGAGTTGATTCTGTAAACAATCTTGTGAATAATGCAATTTCGTTTAATTATGATTTCTCGAACACAATGTCAGACTCCTCTTTTATGAATGTGCTCTTTTGTCTATTTCCTTTTACTCTATTATTTGCTTATGAAATTATTTGTTCACTATTGAATTTAATTATGATACGAAACCTTTACATCTCAACACTATACGGTTTTTTGTTTCTTATATCATTATTTATAACAATTTATCAAATGGATTTTCTTTCTGTTTTTGTATTATTTATGTTAGTTGAAGTGATATTTTTTGAAAATAGAAGATCACATTATTTGAACTAAAGGGGTTGATATATGGATTTTATACGTAGGATTAATAATTTTTTTTCAATAACACACGATCCATTTTCCTTGAGTAAAAAGGATCAAGAAGCATTACTTAATCTTTATAACAATCCAAAAGATTTGATTGAGCGATCTTATTTTCAATTCAGAGTTCAATTTGAAAGATTGCCTTTTTACAAAAGATATATAAATAATTTGTTCGGCTTTTTTGCCGCCATCTATTTTATTTTTATTTCAATCATTCAGAAAAAAGAAAAGGGTATAATTAAAGAAAAATCATCAAAAAAAAAGGCGATATTTCCCTATAAAAATTATCACTATCCCGATGTGATTCCGACAGAAGTTTTGAACGAATTTGACATAGAAAAAATAAATTTCATGTCGGGCTTTAAATACGGATTTACTGAACTTTCGATTATTTTGAGTGTTTGGGTAAGGTATCCTTCACAACTATATTTTTTATCAAAATGTATTTCAAAAATTTTATTCTACAACTATATTATCAAAAATTACACACCGGATGCCATAATTGCTTCTTCAGAATATTCTTTTACTTCTTCAATTGCGACCTACTATTGTAGAAAGAATAATACCAAACATATAAACATAACTCATGGTGAACATTTTTATTTTATTCGGGATAGTTTTTTTGAGTTTGATAAATTCTATGTTTGGGATAAATATTATAGTGATTTGTTTATTAAATTGAAGGCAAGCCCATCTCAATTTTTAGTAGGGCATTATCAAAGTCTGAAAATGAACATTAAAAAATCTCAAGAAAAATATATTTACACTTATTATTTAGCGTCCGAGGATGATGCTCAATTACTAAGGATTAAGGATACTTTGGAAAAAATTGATACAAAAAATAACATATGTATTCGATTTCATCCTCGATATTCATCGGAAGATAGCGTACAAAAAATTTTTCAGGGTTATAATATTGAGAATCCAAAAGAAATAAGTTTAGAAGAATCCTTCGGCTTAACACATAACATCATGTCATTATATTCTGCTTGTATGACTCAGGCACATTTTAATAATAAGAGTGTTGTTATTGATGATGTAAGTCATCCAAAGAAAAAACTTGAACTGCTCAGAGAGTTAGAGTATCTCATTTTTTCAAAACCACATAAATTAGCTAGTGCAATACTGCGAGAGAAGAATAAAACCAAGGACAAACACCAAATTAAAATGGCTTATAAAAGTTTATAAGCTAAGAGTTGTATATAAAATTACAAACACGAAAATTCAAAGCTTCATTTTAAGGTAAAGAGGCGCTATGAATAACCTGTTACTTGGTTTACACTTTCCCTCAAATCAATCTAATTTTTCGCAAGCGCATCAAATTTCATATCACAAAATTGAAGAAAACAGGTCTCAATAATAATACTCCAAATGAATTTTAAAACCAAATGGAAAACATAACTCAATCCAACGTATATTTGGTGAAATACGGCTCTGCAAAAACAGGGAACTGTAACGCAAAAAATAATGTTTAACAAGATAAGGCAATTTTCTAAAAATGCTTTGATTAGAGAGTCGTTGATTTACGGATTAACGAATGCGCTTTATTCAGGGCTTCCTATTTTTATTCTTCCATTAATTGTTAATGTACTATCCCCGGAAGATTATGGCTTCGTTGAGTTTTATCGTAACTTTACACTTATTCTCATCCCACTCCTAGGTTTAAGTACAGTTCAGTCTGTTATTAGGTTTTATTACGATTTAGAAGAAATGGAGTTTAAGGTGTTTGTTTCAAATATCGTTTTCTTACATTTTTTTATGTCATTTATAGGGATATTGATGCTTCTTTCAATTTCATTGTTTATTGATTCAATTTATTTATGGTTAATTGGTTTCAGTATAGTTCACTTTCTGTTCAGTCAGATAACAGAAACATTACTATGTATTTACCGTGCAGAAAAAACGCCAAAGAAGTATCTGATGCTTAGACTTGGTGTAGTTTTGATTGATCTTTTATTATTGGGAGTTTTCCTCATTTTTTCAATATCTTTTGATTGGAGTTATAGAGTTTATCCAAATGTAATTTCTACAACCATCGTAGGAATGGCTGCATTATTTATTCTCTTCAAGAATCGTTACTTTAACAAAGTGGACAGAAAACTGTTAAAAATGGCTGTTTTATTTGGAGTTCCAGTCATTTTACATATGATTTCAGGCTACATCTTAAACATCGGGGATAGGTTTTTTATACTCTATTTTCTCAGTAGGGAAGACCTTGGGAATTATGCAGTAATGTACCAGTTGGGCACGATGGTGAATTTTTTGTTTACAAGTTTTAATCTAGCATGGGTTCCAACCTTTTTTGAAATGATGAAAGCAGGAAATACAAAAAGAATAAAAAAAGTAAAGTTGATTATTTATACCGGAATTTTAGTTTTTAGCGCCTTAATATTACTTTTCGTATACTTTATTAAGGGATATATTTCTTTTTTTAATAAATATGAAATCGATATGGGAATCGTGTCATTGGTTTCTGTTTCTTACATATTCTTTTCAATGTACAGGTTCGAATCTAATTACTTTTTTTTCTTCAAAAACACAAAACGATTATCAATAATTACACTAGGAGCAGCTATAATTACAATTGTATTAAACTTAATATTGATTCCAATAATGAAATTATACGGTTGTGCCCTTACAACATTGATAGCATCTTTTTTTATGTTTATAGTTACTACTATCAGAACGAAAAGTAATGAAAACAATATCGAGAAAATTTAAGGGTACTGATTTTACGAAAGGATTAAAGATAATATAAATAATTTTACGTTTTTAAACTAATGAAAATTCTTTTTCTTACCGATAACTTCCCTCCGGAAGTCAATGCTCCGGCAAATCGTACTTACGAGCATTGTAAGGAATGGGTTTCTCAAGGTATTCAAGTTACTGTCATCACTTGTGCTCCGAATTTCCCTAAAGGCAAAGTGTTCGATGGTTACAAGAACAGATTACGTCAAGTAGAATATATCGATGGTATCAAGGTTGTTCGCGTATGGACATATATTTCAGCAAATGAAGGTTTTTTAAAACGTATTCTTGATTATCTGAGTTTTTCTTTTTCCGGCTTCATGGTCGGTCTTTCTATTCGAACTGACGTCATTATAGCTACTTCTCCTCAATTCTTTACGGCCTTATCTGGTCGCTGGCTTTCTTTTTTCAAGAGCAAGCCTTGGATAATGGAAGTTCGAGATTTATGGCCGGAATCAATCGTTGCTGTTGGAGCAATGAAAAAAGGTTGTATTATCCGATTTTTTGAGTGGTTAGAGAGGAGATTGTATACAAGCGCAAATCATATTATTGTTGTGACTGATACATTCAAGCGAAATATTATAGACAAAGGTGTGAATCCTACAAAGATTTCGGTGCATAAGAATGGAGCTAATTTGGGCATTTATAAACCTCAAGTTAAAGATCAGAAACTATTGAAAGAATTGGGGTTGGAAGGAAAAATAATTTTTGCCTACATTGGTACCCTCGGTATGGCTCATGGACTTGATTTTATATTGGTTAATATAAAAACGTTAATGAAGAGTCATCCTAATCTACACTTTTTATTTCTCGGTGATGGGGCTGAAAGGAAGAATCTGATAAAACTCAATGATAGATTAGGACTTACAAATACCACTTTTCTGAGCTCTGTCTCTAAATCTGAGGTTATCCGATATTTGTCTTTAATAGATGTGTCTCTTGTCAATTTAAGGAAAAGTGAGACCTTTTTAACGGTTATTCCATCGAAAATTTTTGAGGCTGCAGCCATGGGGAAACCTATTTTACTTGGATTGCAAGGAGAGACAAAAGGAATCATCCAAACATACAATGCCGGGTTGTGTTTTGAACCTGAAAACGCAAAAGAATTTTTAAATCAATTATTTTCAATCATTGAATCCTCAAATTATAATTCCTATCGTGAAGGCTGTTTCCGATTAGCTGAAGCATTTGACCGAAAGAAAATAGCTCTCGAAGTACTTGAAACAATAAAGAAATGTCAAAAGTAAGACACATTACAATTATCGCTGGTGCAAGACCCAATTTCATGAAGATTGCACCAATTATTCATGCAATTAATCAAGCAAAACTTGATGAAAAGGATATTGATTTTAGCTTGGTTCATACCGGGCAACATTATGATGAAAGAATGTCTGGTCGTTTTTTCGTTGAATTAGGTATTCCCGAACCACATGCTAACCTTGGTGCAGGTGGAGGTACTCAGGCTGAACAGACTGCTACAATAATGGTGGGATTTGAGGGGTATTTAATTCAAAACCCTACCGACCTTGTTCTTGTGGTAGGTGATGTGACCAGTACGATGGCATGTGCAATTGTCGCACAAAAAATGCAAATACCGGTTGCCCATATAGAGGCGGGAATAAGATCAAATGATTGGACTATGCCAGAGGAGATTAATAGATTAGTTACAGATGCGATAACCAATTATTTTTTTACTACTTCGGAGATTGCAAATGAAAATTTAAGAGCATGTGGTGTCGACAATGAAAAGATTTTTTTTGTCGGTAATACTATGATAGATACCCTTTTAAAGAATAGGTCGAGATTTATTAAACCCCAAATTTGGGATGAAATTGGACTAAAAGAAGGAGAATTCATTGTTTTGACTCTTCATCGTCCCGGAAATGTTGATCAAGAAAACTACCTAAAGGCGTTAATTGAACAAATTATTGCAAATTCAAAGAATTTACCGTTGATATTTCCTGTTCACCCACGAACTGCCAAAATTATTCAACTACTCGGCCTTGAACACCCACGAATGCACCTAATTGAGCCTCTCGGTTATCTTGAATTTAATTTCTTAGTTGAAAGATCGAAATGTGTTATTACTGATTCGGGTGGTATCACTGAAGAGACCACTGTAATGGGGATTCCATGTATGACACTTCGAAAAAACACTGAACGTCCTGAAACAGTTAGCATTGGAACCAATGAACTTTTGGGTAATGACCCTAATGCCATTAAACCTGCTATGGATCAACTATTTGCAGGAAAATGGAAAAAGGGTCAAATCCCAGAATTATGGGATGGAAAGTCTGCTGAAAGAATAGTTAGTGCATTAATAAACTTGAATTAAGGATAGATAATCAGTGTAAAATGATTGATTTAAATTATATGTACCTATTACATTAAAAAATCAAACACAAAATGCCCCAGAAGAAAATACTGAAGGTGAAATTAGTCTCGAAGTTGGGTTTGAGTGTCAATGGATAATAATTGTATAGCTATTGAGAGTAAATCTCACTAAAAAATCTCTTTTGGAATGGTAATATCAAGAACCAAATACAACAGATTATTTATGAACTAATGATAGTCTATAGCAAATATCATTATGGAAATCAAATTTGTTGAGCCAATTTTATGTTCTTGTATGACTTTGCTATTCTAAAACAATCCAATAATTTTAAGGTCTCGATTTCAAAAACAAGTGATATATTTATAAATTCGCGTCAGCGGAGATACTAAATTAACTTATTGGTGTCGAAACACATTATAAATTAAAACAAGAAAATGAGCTACAAGAAGTGGAATGTATTTTTAGGTTGGTCAGTTTTTTTCATTGCTACCATCGTTTATTTTATAACCATAGAAGATACAGTGAGTTTATGGGATTGTGGTGAATATGTAACTGCTGCCTATAAATTGGAAGTGGGTCACCCTCCGGGAGCACCATTTTTTATGGTATTGGGCAGACTCTTTTCATTCTTTGCTTCACCTGACAATGTTGCCGTTTGGATTAACCGGCTATCTGCAATATCTAGTTCATTGACGATCTTGTTTATGTTTTGGTCATTAACCTTACTCGTTAAGAAAATGATTCTAAACTATAAATCTGATCTTTCAACAGGGGATCAAATTGCTATTTTTAGCAGTGCCACAATTGGTGCATTGGCATATACTTTTTCCGAATCATTTTGGTTTTCTGCAGTGGAGGGTGAAGTTTACGCAATGGCGTCCCTATTTACAGCAGCTATTTTTTGGTCAATCTTAAAATGGGATGAAGAGATGATACATGTACAAGACGGTACTTTGTCAAATGAATACTCTCCCAATCGTTGGTTGCTTCTTATCATGTTTTTATTGGGGCTGGCAATAGGTGTTCACTTATTAGGTATTTTGATTGTTCCGGCAATTTGTTATGTCATTTACTTCAGATACAAGTCTACCGCTAATACCAGAGGAATCTTGATTACCGGTGTCTTATCGGTTGTTATTTTGGGATTTATTCAGGAAGGTGTTATCCCTGGGTCTATTTCACTTGCATCTGCTTTTGAAGTTGCTTTTGTAAATTCTTTGGGATTACCATTTTTTTCCGGAACTATTTTCTTTTTTACTCTTTTAATTGCTCTTTGTATTTGGTCTATTCGCTTTGCTCGAAAAAAGGGAAATGCTATTTTATACAATGCAACAATGGGTTTGATCCTCTTATTGATAGGATATGGTTCTTTTGCAATAATCGTTATTCGTTCCAACGCCAATACTCCTTTGGATGAAAATGATCCTGAAAATTTGGTAACACTTCATTCCTATTTAAAACGTGAACAATATGGATCTGCACCTCTTTTGAGTGGACCTTATTGGAATTCGGCCGAAAATGATCCCTCTTTGTTTGACAGTCGCTCCCCATTTTATGTCAGACGTTTTGTAGTAACCAAAGGAGATCAGGCTTTAAAAGCGTTTAAAGATGAAAAACGTGCTAATGATTATGCTCGGACTCATGCAGCTTCTGTTGAAGAAAAGTATTTTGAATCCAACGCTCAGGATCGTTTAAACAGTGTTCCGACGTATGCGCAAACCACGTTTTTTCCTCGTATGTATTGGGGGCAAGAGCCACAGCGGACAGAGGGATATATCAAGTGGTCCGGATACAACGCAACCGATGGAGAGCCAACAGACATCGGAAAGGATGGGAAACGTCTGCCGACATTTGGTGAGAATATCAATTACTTCCTTCGTTATCAGATAAATTGGATGTATTGGCGCTATTTCATGTGGAATTTTGCAGGGCGTCAAAATGACATTCAAGGACACGGGGACAACATGCGTGGAAACTGGATCTCCGGATTCAGCGTGATAGACAATGCTCGTTTAGGAGAACAGGGTGCTGATGCGCCTTATTTTACCTCCGTGAACAAATCGCAAAATCGTTTTTATTTCATACCATTGATTTTTGGTTTAATCGGCTTAATTTTTCATTTTTATAGAGCTCCAAAAGATGCATTCGTGGTGTTTTTAGCTTTTTTGTTTACAGGTTTGGCTATCGTAGTCTATTTGAATCAAAAACCGTTGGAACCCAGAGAACGTGATTATGCTTATGCAGGATCTTTTTATTTCTTCGCGATGTGGATAGGCATAGGTGTTTATGCATTATATGATGCCTTTTTACGTTTTACTAAAAAGGAGGTAACTAAAATGCTTATGATAGCTGGTGGCGGACTCTTGTTCTTTGCATTATTTGATCTTTCTAGTGAGCTATCAATGCCGAATTCGATCTCATGGATTATCATCTCCGGGGCTTGTATTGTTTTGATTGTTTTGATGACCTTAATCAAAAAAATAGTCAAAAGTGAATCACAGGGAGCTATTGTAGCTACTTTAATGGGGCTTTTTGCGCCATTAATCATGGGCATGCAAGGTTGGGATGATCATGACCGAAGTTTAAAGACCTCTGCTTATGATTTAGCAATTAATTACCTTGAATCCTGTTCCAATAATGCAATACTATTTACCAATGGGGATAATGATACATTCCCCCTTTGGTATATGCAGGAAGTTGAAGGTAAGCGAACGGATGTCAGAGTTTGTAACTTGTCATTAATGCAGACAGATTGGTATACAGACCAAATGAAAATGCGTGCGTACGAGTCAGATCCTTTGCCGATATCCTTTACAGAAGATCAAATCCTAATGTATGCCGGCCTTACGGATCAGGTAATTTTCTCAAACTTGTTTGAGTTATTTTACCTTAATGCCGGTGAAAAAATGCTCAAGAAAGTGATTGATATGCGTATCAAAAATAATCAGGGACAAGTTTCTATGGCAATAGAAAACTTTAATTTGCAGGTATCACCGATTATTTCAGGCGTGGCAACAAATCAACCAAATCTTTCATCTCGAATAGAAACATTGAAGGCTGATCTAACGGGAAAAACCGGTAAAAATAACACCGAGACAATCTACAAGAAATACCTCGCCGCACTTGAGTTATTATCAGGAATTCAAAGTGGAATCCTTACTTTTCCCGAAGGACAAGCACAAGCTTTACAGAACCTAATGCTGGATTTTGAAAAACCATGGGATACTACAAATCTAGATGAAGCAATGGAATTTGTACGTGACGATAACAATTTGGTTGCTTTCAATACTCAGCGAATGGTTCGAGTATTTCCAAGTTCTGGGTTTATTTTGCCGGTTAATAAGGAAAATGCCGTCAAATCGGGAGTTATCCGTAAAGATCAAAAAGAAAACTGTTTAGACGAACTTCGTTTCAATTTTGAAGAACGAGGACTCACAAGAGAGCAAGTAATGATGTTAGATGTCTTAGCAAATAACGACTGGAAACGAGGGATTTATTTTTCAAGTCCTGGAGGATCTGACGTCTCTATTGCACTTTACACCAGAGGTTATATTAAACAAAATGGACTGGTCTTCGAATTAAGCCCCTTGAATCAATTGAATGAACGCTATTCAGAAAAGATGTTCGCTAATCTGACAAAGACCTATAAATATGGAGCAATGAGCAATCCGAAGGTGCTGACCGATTACTATACTCGTCGTCATACTTCTCAATATCGTGCTCATTTTGCTTCGTTGGCAGATGATTTTCTTTCAAAAGCCGATCAAATTACTCAAACTGGAAATGTTAAATTGTTGAATAGTCAACTTTTGAGAAAAAATGGACAGGCCGCACGTGCGAATCAGCTTGAAAAAGCGGCTGAAGGTGTCGATGTGAAAGTTGCAGCGTATAAACAAAAAGCACTTGAATTAATTCATTACTCACTCAAAGTTATGCCGGCAGATGTTGTGATTGACTATGGTGAGCCAACATCAAATGGGCGTGAAAAATATACCAATGGGGCTGTTTCACTCAACTCCTATTCGGATGGTATTCTCCACGATTATGTTAGAATTTTATACAAGGCAGGAGATCAAAAAGGAGCCGAATCGCTGGGTAAGGTTGTTGCAAATCAGTTAGAATCCATTTTGAATTATTTTGCAAAAAGTGATGCATACTTTGCCGCCAATCCTGAAAACACAGGAGATTTGTATGCCGCACTTTCTGCCTATTTCAAAATCCACTTGGCAGCTATTGATACCTCATACGGCAATCCTTCTGGACTTTTAGCTAAAAGAACACAGGCGAAGATTCAAAATTTCTACAAAAATGTGTTACCGGAAATCTATCGGGCTTTAGAATTAAAGGCAAGTGAAAATGGAGAAAGCACAAGACGCGGTTCAAGTGTTGGAAAATATGCCGGTATGTTATTCGAATTGCAAGATTATGTGGAGGCCATCGGCGTGAAATTTGGCTATTTGAAAGCCAAAACAGTACCAAATGCACCATTGGGTTCCGATAATCAACAAATACAGGAAATCATGCAACAGATGCCTATTGGTGATTCTGTGCTTCAATAGAAGGGAGGTTTGTGATTTTGTTCAGAATACCACGTTTTATTCGGACATTTTTCCCGAACAGAACGTGGAGGTTTTCCTCTAGTGAAAAGGTTGTCTATCTGACTTTTGATGATGGACCGGATTCTGTTTTGACACCTTGGATTCTCGATTTGTTGGCTGAAAAAAAAATACAAGCTACCTTCTTTTGTGTTGGGGAAAACGTACTTAAAAACCCATCCATTTTTCAACGGATAAAGCAGGAAGGACACAGCATTGGAAATCATACAATGAATCATTCAAAGGGGTCAAAAATGAAGATTGATTTGTATATTCAAAATACGGAACGAGCAAACGAATTCATCAAATCATCTTTGTTTAGACCACCTTATGGTCGAATAACCTTGAAACAGGTTAAACAGTTAAAAAAAAAGTATAAAATTGTTATGTGGACTTGGATGGCTAACGAATTTAACAATCGGATTAATGACCAGACCATTTTACAAAAAGCCAAAAAACAAATTCAGGCGGGTGATATCATCGTATTACATGACAATCCTAAAACCAAAAATCGCATTCAAATTTTACTACCCGAAATAATAACTATCATTCAAAAAAAGGGGTTTGAATTCAGACGGATTGAAATGACCTAAATTATTTTGTGATTTTACGCTTGAAAATTGGAACTGTTGAGCAAGGTTCTCCATACATAATGCTATTAGCTGTGGATTGTAACTTCTTAATGAGTTCACTCATCGCAAATTCGGGACATGAAATATCCGAACAGCCTTTAATGATAATCTTTGCTGCTCGAAACTGTTCGGAATCAAGCGATTCGATGGAATCTTTGACTAATTGTTTTTCAAGATCTTCTTGCGTTCCACAGACAATAGTATGGGCCAATCCGATAAGTTTGCTGGTAATAAGCATATAAGACCAAGTCGGTATAATGGCATCAGCCGAACAAAATACAAAAACCCCCTTGTTGGTATATTCATTCCAATCGTGTTGTTTAAGCCACAATCGAAATTCATTTTCTTTCAGGATTAAACCCATATACAGTTGATCAGATATATCAATCCCTACACAGTCCACCTTGGGTTTGAATTTTGCCAAATCGAGTTGAATTAACCCACTTTCATCAATACGATTTAAAATCTTATCCATGAAACAAAATTAAGCTAAAATGATTTAGCTATTCAATTTGAAATAATGTGTTTGTGATTAAATCATTGGAAGATATTCGTAATCAGTGGACGATAATTTGACCGAACTACTCCTGTGTTTTGTGAGGTCATAATCCAATTGTCAAATTCAAATTGAACGGTTACGAAAGAAGCTGTTTTTAAATGGATACTTTCTCCTGCGAAGTAACTTGCTAATTCTGAAAGACCTTCATTATGCCCTACTAATAGAAGATCTTGTCCGTGATTTTGACTCCAAATAAAGTTCAATAAATCCCTTAAACTTGCCAAATACAGCATCTCTGAATACTCGATTTCTCCCAATGAACAAGACTGTAGTAGATATTCACATGTTTCCTTTGTTCTTTGTGACGAAGAACAAAAGGTTCGTTCCGGGCGAAATGAACTGTTTTGACAATATTTAGCTAAGTTGATCGATTGAGAAATTCCTTTTATTGAAAGCGATCGATCTTTATCCTCGCAGGTTTTGTCTAATTTGTTGGATTCAGCGTGTCTGATAAGATGAATGTTCATACTGAGTAAAGGTTTCCAACCAAAATTAATGGATAAACGTTAATGATATCATATAGATCTATTGTTATTTTATTTAAGATCTGTTCAAAATATTATTGGTATCTTGCGACACGACATTTTCATAACGACTTTAAAATCGATGTCAGGAATTACATCAGAGTTGCTTGATGCATGCAAGTTGGATAATCGAAAAGCGATTAATCGATTGTATGAACATTGTTTTCACAAACTGATGCCAATATGTTTTCAATATTATTCAAATGAAGAGGATGCCAGATCTGCTTTGAATATAGGATTTATCAAAATTTTAAAGGGGTTAGAATCCGTTGAAACAGAAGCCGTAAATTTTGCTGCTTGGTCCAAACGGATAATGGTAAATACCTTGATTGATGAATATCGAAAAAAGAAATCGTATGCATCTGTCATTTTTCCAAAAGCAACAGAAGCAGAGTTAGATTATGAATATCATCAAACAACAAATAATGCTGAAAGTTCTTTTGGATTCGAAAGTATCATGAACCTGGTGAGACAACTTCCCGATACCACACAAAAAGTTTTTACCTTGTATGTAGTGGAAGGGTATTCACATCGTGAAATTGGAGAAATTCTCAGTATTTCTGAGGGTACATCTAAATGGCATCTGTCAAGTGGACGCAAGATACTCAGACAAAAACTGGAATTGATTGAAAACTATTATCAACGAATGGTGATATGAGTTGGACAGATGATGAAATAGATCAATTAGTAAGGGATGCTTTCAATGAGCAATCGTTTGAATTCCGTCGTGAATTTTGGCAGGATATTGAAAAGCAATTGCCGATTAATAACAGAAAAAGAAATGGCATTTATTTGTATTCCATTTTAGGGGTCATTACTCTTTCTGTTATTCTTTTTGGATTGAACCTGACAAGCAGTAAACAAACTATTTCAATTTCTAAGGCGCTTATAACTAAAAGAGAAATACACCACATTGAAATCACTACTAAAATTAAGGATGAAGAAGACGTTCAACATTCATCCTCTAGTAAAGCTACAATCCAATTAATCGAACAGAATTTTTCAGGAAATTCTATCACTAATTCTGAACAGAACGTTGAGATTCCCCCGACTTACACGACTAATTTGATTGAGCATACTCTTGATTCCCAAGAAAAACCTGTTATTCAGTTGTTTACAGAAAAAAGGTTGGATTCAATCAATGAAAAACCCTTAAATTCACCAATACAAAGAAATCTAAGCTATAATCCTGTGAGCCGTTTCAGGTTTTGGTCGGAGACCACCGCTGGTGTAGGTCAGGTTTGGGCCAGAGACAAGACCAACCAGCATTTCTCCAATACATCTGTCGGGTTTAGTATAGGGGTTCTAGTGCCCCTTAAACGATTTTCAATTTCTCTCGGATCAGGTTTCAAAGCTGTCTTTTTTGACAAATTATCTATCAGTGAACGGGCAAAAATATATGGATTTGGGGTAAATCAACTTGAGAGTACGTATAACTTCAAATCGCTTGTTTCAATGATGTTACCTCTTGGATTTCATTGTGCTGAGGGAAGACATTCATTTAATTTGCAGGTGACTCCCAGTGTCAATGTTTCCTGCTCTGTTAACAAAATGCAATATCTTGACGGGAATAAGTTAAATGATGAAAAAGGCTATGCCAATGTTATGTTATTCAGTCCTTTTGGATTGGAAACAGGTATTGGGTATGATTATGCAGTCTCTGAAAAGTTAAAAGTTGGTATTCGTGGTTCAGTTCAATTAATTAAGCCCCTTTCATCGGATCGTTTTGTCGGGACATCTGTCGGAACCCCCTTTGAAGGACAACTGTATCTTAGAAAAACATTAGGACATTAAAATGATTCGCAAACTAATTTTATATGGCATCTTCTTCTCTGTTTTACTTGGTTGTAAAAAAGTAAACATTGATGATCCCATCGTTCAGACAGCCCCCATTTTTAAAGTACACGGTCTATTTGGTGAAAATTTAATGGATATTGTTGCTGGAGAACAAAACGGATTAATGCAAACCGAGGATTCTCTTGTTAATGGTGTTACTTGTTATAAAGGGGTTTTAGGTGATGATAATACTACTTTTGAACTTCAGGTTATGGATGGAGATATTGATAATCAATCTATTTCGTTTTATCAAAAATTGCCGAATGATCTTCCCTTTGGACTTGAAGCGAAACAATCGATAGTAGTATTATCCAAGAATATATTTTCAAATAAACAATATATACAACAGATTATTTGGAATATCAATGGTTCTATGGCAGGTATTGATAATGCTTTTATTTCAAATCCAGGACGTTATTTAATTGAAGCTCTTGTTACTTTTACTAATGGTTCCAACGCCAAACTTGCAAATGAGTTAATTATAGGTTACAGAAAGGAATCATTTGGGCACATTCAGCATTTTCTAAATGAAGACGGTTACTTAAAGGTGTGGATCAATGAGGAATTTGAAGATATAACAAATATTAAATGGTATCTCGATGATGAATATATTTCAAGTCAACATGAATGTTTTGCGCTTATCGACAATTCTTTTCATACAGTAAGCGTTGAGGTAAAATTTAAAAGCGGAGCAAAAATTAAAAAGTCAATATTAGTTCATGGAACTAATTCGCACACATTTTTAGATGATTTTTCAATCTTTGAATCACCATTAGAAAAACAAAAGAGTGATTATTTAACCAAGCTTAAATTGACTAAGGACGGGAAAACTTATGCTACATTTATTACTCCCAATAGTAACTCTAAATTTCACATTTTGGATAGAAACTATTATGGCAAAGCTCCTTCCGGTAAAGATGTTTATGCTTTAACTGCTGAAGTAGATTGTCTGTTTAGAAACATATCATGTAATGAAGTAATTCCCTTTTCGGGATTAGTTACCTTAGGAATACAGAGTCCATAACCGATATTAATGATTATGCTTAGGACTTTTTTGATAGTTGTATTGATTTCGTTTGGTAGTAATTACTTTGCTCAAATAAATCTGAATATGGATGATTTTCCTAATGGTGGGGACAGCATTCGTATCAGCATTGCTTTAAATCAAGGGTTTGATTATCAAAGTACGGGGTCTAATTATGTTTGGGATTTTTCTTCCTTGATTCCAAACTCACAAAGTGTCAAAGAATTTTTGCCTATGTCTGATGCAGCTCCTTTTGTTCAATTTATGTTTGGACCATTTGCAACTAGTAGCTATAGAGCCTCCTTTTTTAACGCATTTACTCAACTTCCCATTGACCAAATTTCCCTTTTTTTACCTGTAACAATTGATAACGTCTATCAATATTCTCGAAAAACAAATGATTCCTTGACTGCAGTAGGTTATTCTATTTCAATTAATGGGACGGGTATTCCTTTTGAATCAGAAATGATTGAAAAACAATATAGTTATCCTGCCTCTTTCGGTAACTCTTTTACTTCCTATGGAAAAACTACCATTGATTTTAATCCCATCATTGACGCTACATGGATCCAGCAAAAAACACGTGTCAGCTCTATTGATGGATATGGCTTACTAACAACACCTTTTGGAACATTTGATGTTGTACGAATCAAAAATGATATTAATGAGTTGGACTCTATACGAGTAGCGCAGCTAGGTGGTGTTTGGTTTCCATTACCTGTACCTCTTTCACATGAATATGAATGGTGGACAAAAAATCATAAAATTCCAGTTCTTAAAATTACAACAACAGAAATTGCAGGAATTGAAAACATTACATCAATAGAATATCAAGATATATACAGAGTTATGGATGCGAGCTTGAGCGAATTTTCAGATCAGCAGAAAATCTCTGTCTTCCCAAATCCGGCATCGGAGTTGTTAACTATTTCAAGTGAAATACCTTTTGATAAGATAATGATCACAGATTTGGCGGGTACTGTTGTTTTAGAAAACTGTGTGCAAAAACAAAAAACAACTCAACTTACCATTACATCCTTGAAAACCGGTTTTTACAATCTTACAATCATTTCCGGCGACAAACGGATACACAAAGTGATTGCTTTAATGTAGTGTTTTTGTTTATCTTTGTGTTAAAGACAAATCGGCCTGTCGCTGTTCCGCAATTAGCGGAAGAGAGGAAAGTCCGGGCAGTATAGAGCACCGTACTTCTTAACAAGAAGGCATCGGGGTGACCGATGACAGAAAGTGCCACAGAAAGGGAAACTACTTCCGGTAAAATTGGAAGAAAAGGTGAAAAGGTGAGGTAAGAGCTCACCGTGTTGGTGGCGACATCAGCAGCAGGGTAAACCTTACGGACTGAAAGACCATGTATACCAAGGCTTGAGGGTTGCTCGCCCGATCTTGGAGGGTAGGTCGCTTGATCTTAACAGTGATGTTGAGGCTAGATAAATGATGGGCATCCAAAGATTCTTTGGATACAGAACCCGGCTTATAGATTTGTCTTTTTATTTTTAAAATAATTCAGTGCAGAGTTCAGTAAATCCGGTGTTGATTTCCCATATCTCTCTTTTTTATTGATTAAGATTGCCTTTTTACTGAGATTATCAATTGTATAGTGAATAGTGGTTATGACTTTTTTTCGATATTTCCAATGTGTGATTTTAGTAATGCTTCGAATGGAGGTCACAATGTATTGTTTGCGCGTATTTTTAATAATCATAGAATCCCCTTTCAAATACACACTGGAATATAAGTAATAAAATCTACGAAGCTTTAAAAAAATATAAAGATTCAAAATGGTGTACATTAAACCAACGTATAACAAATAGTTAAAAGCTATGTAAAGCCGAATCACAACTACCCAAACAATAATATTAAGTAGCGTTAAAAGCCAAAAAAACAATTTGAATTTTTTCTTCCGTGAGGATGTGATTTTTGAAACGGATAATTCTTCGTTACTGTCTAGTTTTTGAATTAAATGGTCAAAACCCGGCATTCGATCAAAATATTTTTCACAAAAGTAAACCTATTAGTAGAGTTAATCAAAAAAATAATGAGGTCTTAAGTATAACTTTTCAACATCTGTATATGTTGATTTACTTTGTAACTTTGAAAAAAAATACCATGGCATTTTTCACCTCTGACTTTCTTCAGTTTTTTATTGATCTGGCTGCAAATAACAATAAAGAATGGTTTGATACAAACAGAAAAAGGTATGAACAAAATGTGAAGGATCCATTTAAGGATTTTGTCGGGCATATTATTAAAAGAATATCAGAAGATAATCCGGTTTTTAAGGGTCTTGAAGCAAAAGAGTGCATTTTCAGAATTAACCGTGATATTCGTTTTTCAAAAGATAAGACACCCTATAAAACAATGGTTTCTGCAGTCGTTGCACCTGAAGGGAAAAAAAGTAAGGCAATCAATGGTGTTTACTTTGAATTGGGTCCCGAGCGTCTGCGTATATACGGTGGAATTTATGAGATTGACAAAGAAGACCTTGAATTGGTTAGAGAGCGTATTGCTGAAAACATTCGTGAATTTCAAACCCTTTATCAAGCTCCTGACTTCGTGTCCACTTATGGTAAAATAGTAGGAGAAAAAAATAAAACACTTCCCGCGCACCTAAAAGATGCAGCGAAAAGAGAAGACCTCATTTTCAATAAGCAATGGTACTTTTATGCAGAATTTCCGCCTGAAAGAATCCTTTCAAATGACTTGGATCAATTATTGTTGGATTGTTATGAAACTGGTCTTCCGGTTCAGAAGTTTTTAACTCATTTTACTCAATAAATATGAAAAAATTATTAGTTATTACATTATTACTGTCATCTGTATCAACATTTGCACAAAAGAAAATTCTAACTCTGAAAGAATCCGTTTCACAAAGAAGTTTGATGCCGGATAGAATCAGTAATTTTCAGTGGATACCAGGCACGTTAACGTATACCTATACAAGTAAAGACGGGCAACAATTGTATCAATCATCACCTGAAAAAGACGCAACCATTGAATTTCTTAAAATTGACGAAATTAATCAGCTATTGGGAACAAAACTGAATGGTTTTTTTGGAATGGAATGGCTCAATGAGAACGAACTAATCATTAATGATGGCAGTGTCATTGTGCGGTTTAATCCAACAAGTAAAACCGGAGCATTAATACACAGCGTTTCACAGCAAGAAGCAAATACACTTTTTCATCCCGAAACATGGAACATTGCCTATACAGAAGAAAACAATGTCAAACTGATAACCCCAAATTCAAAAGGCAAAGTGATTTCGGTTACATCTGAAACCAATAAAAACATTGTTTCCGGACAAAGTATCGCACGTAGTGAATTCGGAATTTCAGGAGGAATGTTTTGGTCTCTCAACGGAAATTTTTTAGCCTTCTACCAAAAAGACGAGTCAGGAGTACATGATTATCCCCTATTGGATATCAACCAAACTCCCGGAGCATTGCAATCCATAAAATATCCTATGGCAGGACAAACATCTGAAAACCCAAGATTAGGAATTTACAATGTAGTCAAAGGAAAAACAATTTATATTAACCCAAAGGGAGCAAAAGATGATTATATCACCAACGTTAGTTTCACTCCGGATGAAAAATATGTACTTATCGCAGAGGTAAATCGGGATCAAAACCACATGTGGCTTAATGCTTATGAGGTTGTCAGTGGAAAGTTTGTTAGAACATTACTTGAAGAATCTAATGAAAAATGGGTAGAACCGGAACATCCAGCATTTTTCCCAAGTAATCATTCAAATAACTTTATCTGGATTTCTGAACGAAACGGATTCGATAATTTATTCTACTATGATTTTTCAGGTAAACTAATCAGCCAACTGACAAGTCATTCATTCGTCGTAAAAGATATTTTACATGCCGATAATGAAGGAAAAACAGTTTATTACAGTGCAACGGGAGAAGATCCAACGAACACCTTAGCTTATGCGGTTGATTTAGAAAGAGGAACAACGAAACTATTGACAAATACAGGAACTCACTTTGTGAGTTTTTCATCCAATGGAACCTATTTTTACGATGCATTTAGTAGCGGAACAACTGCTCACAAGGCACAAATTTGCGATAATAACGGAAACGCTGTCAAGGTATTGATAGAATCAACGGATAAGTTATCTGATTACGCTATTGGAATGGCAGAATTAGGCCGGTTAACTGCAAAAGACAGCAGTAAATTGGTATACCGTTTGATTAAGCCCAGCAACTTTGATCCGACAAAAAAGTATCCTGTATTACTTTATGTATATGGCGGGCCACACGCACAAATGATTACAAACTCTTGGTTATATGGTGCTAATCTTTGGATGTATTGGATGGCAGAGCAAGGATATTTGGTTTTCACATTGGATAATCGTGGTTCGGGTGAAAGAGGTTTTGCTTTTGAGTCACAAATTCACCGCCAGTTGGGTACCGTAGAAATGGAAGATCAATTAACAGGAGTTAATTTCCTGAAATCTCTTCCATATGTCGATGCCTCGCGATTAGCGGTACATGGTTGGTCGTTTGGGGGTTTTATGACAAGTTCCTTGATGCTTCGTAATCAGGGCGTTTTTAATGTAGGGGTTGCAGGAGGACCAGTTACAGATTGGAAATATTATGAAATTATGTACGGTGAACGCTATATGGACAGACCTGAACAAAACCCCGAAGGGTATCAACAATCGAGTTTATTAACACACGCAGGAAATTTAAAGGGCGAACTTCTATTGATTCATGGAACAAGTGATGATGTCGTTGTGATGCAACATGGACTTGCATTAGTGAAGAAATTTGTAGATCTTGGTATTCAGATGGATTTCTTTCCGTATCCTATGCACAAACACAATGTCATTGGAAAAGACAGAGTTCATCTTATGGACAAAGTATTGAATTACATCATTGAAAAAAATCATCCGTAATAAATCATGGAAGAACAAAAACAAGAACAAGTATTGCCTCAACTTTCCGATACAGAAATACGCGTATTGGGTTCATTAATTGAAAAAAGTAGAACAACGCCGGATTATTATCCGATGACTCTTAACTCAATAACGACGGCTTGCAATCAAAAATCATCCAGAAATCCAATCGTTGATTACGATAATGAAACGGTTGTTTTAGCTCTCGATACGCTTCGAAAAAAACACCTTTCTGCGAATGTCATTGGGGGAGGAAGTCGTGCGTTAAAGTATCGTCATACGTTGGCTGTTCAGTTTCCATTGGATCCTGCAGAATTGTCTGTATTATGTTTGCTTTTTTTGAGGGGAACGCTTACAGCAGGAGAAATAAATTCAAATGCAGGTCGGCTATACGATTTTGAAAATTTGGAAGAAGTACAGCAGACCTTATTAAATCTGTCATCGTATGAAATCCCATACGTTCAGCAACTTCCCAAAAAACCGGGTCAAAAGGAAGCTCGTTATTGTCACCTTTTTTCAGAAGTGCCTACTTTTGATGAGAGTATCTATGATTCTTCGGAACCTGCAAGGAAACATGTCAGTGATCTGGAAATGCGCCTGGAAAAAGTAGAAACAGAATTGGCAGAACTCAAAGCCGCTTTTGATCAATTAATGAAAGAATTAAGCTAAGTTCAAACAGAAAAACATAGCCAATTCCAATGGTGTTTTGGTATATTTGTGCGACCAATAATAAAAACAGATGGGATTGAAAACTACTGTTGCAACTATGTCAAACAAAATGAATGAGCAAACACTACTTGAGGCATTTCGCTTGATGTGTACTGCAAAAACGCTAGCGGAAAAATACGAAGCAAACAAAGAAATCACTTCTAAATACGTACATGCAACTTCCCGTGGTCATGAAGCTATTCAATTGGCAGTAGGGATGCAGCTTAAGCCCCAAGATTGGGTATCTCCTTATTACAGAGATGATAGCATGTTATTGGCTATCGGAATGACTCCGTATGAGCTGATGTTACAAGTTTTTGCGAAAAAAGAAGATCCTTTTTCGGGTGGAAGAACTTATTATTCTCATCCTTCACTCAATCGTGAAGACATGCCTAAAATCCCTCATCAATCTTCTGCAACGGGAATGCAAGCTATTCCAACTACAGGTATTGCAATGGGAATTCAGTACAAAGAAAAACAAGGTCTTTCAACTGAATATAATGGAGAAAATCCGGTTGTTGTTTGCTCCTTGGGAGATGCTTCGTGCACTGAGGGAGAAGTGTCTGAGGCTTTACAAATGGCCGCCTTAAAACAATTTCCGATTGTTTACTTGGTACAGGACAATGACTGGGATATTTCTGCCAATGCAAAAGAAATTAGAGCACAAAACATGACCGAGTATGCGCAAGGGTTTAAGGGAATTGAAGTGCGTACAATTGATGGAAGTGATTTTGAATTGGCTTATCACACAGTTTATGATGTTTTTAATACTGTTCGAGCTGAGCGCAGACCATTCATTATTCATGCGAAGGTACCGCTTCTAGGTCATCATACATCGGGTGTCAGAAAAGAATGGTATCGAGATGATTTGGACGAAGCAAATAAACAAGATCCTTATCCCAAATTAAAAAAAGTCTTGGCTACGCAAGGGGTTTCTGAAAAAACCATTGCCGCAATTGAATCGGAAGTACAAAAAAGAGTTGATTCGGACTACGAAGAAGCATTAAAAGCAGAAGATCCTGACCCACAATCTGTCACAGATTTTATATTTGCCCCGACTCCTATTACAGAGGAACTAGGAAATCGGGAACCATCCGGAAAGAAAAAAACAGTGATGGTAGACTCAGCATTATTTGCAGTCAGAGAAATCATGGAAAAACATCCGGAAGCATTACTATACGGACAGGATGTTGGCGGAAGATTAGGTGGAGTTTTTAGGGAGGCGGCAACCTTGGCACAAACATTCGGGGAAAACCGTGTTTTTAATACGCCCATTCAGGAAGCGTTCATTATTGGCTCAACCGTTGGAATGTCTGTAGTTGGTTTAAAACCGATTGTTGAAGTTCAATTTGCAGATTATATCTGGCCTGGATTAAATCAATTATTCACAGAAGTTTCCCGATCGTATTACCTTTCTAATGGCAAGTGGCCGGTGAGTTGTATCATTCGTGTCCCAATCGGTGCGTATGGATCCGGGGGGCCTTATCATTCCTCTAGCGTAGAGTCTGTTTTAACCAATATTAGAGGAATCAAGGTTGTTTATCCATCAAATGGTGCTGATCTTAAAGGCTTAATGAAAGCAGCATTTTACGATCCGAATCCCGTTGTCATTCTTGAGCATAAGGGCTTGTATTGGTCAAAAATTCCCGGAACTGAGGGCGCAATGTCGATTGAACCCGCAGAAAATTATATCATTCCGATCGGAAAATCAAGAACGATTATAGAAGCCGATTTGAATCAGATATCCAAAGGAAATACTGTAGGCATCATAACTTATGGTCGAGGGGTATACTGGTCACTGGAAGCTGCAAAATCATTTGAAGGTCAAGTTGAAATTTTAGATTTAAGGAGTTTAAATCCTTTGGATCACCAAGCAATGAATGACATTTGTCAGCGACATGGAAAGATAATCATTGTAACGGAGGAATCTGTTGAATGTTCTTTTTCCCTCGGTTTAGCTGGAAGATTACAACGCGATAATTTTAAACACTTAGATGCACCAATCAAAATTGTTGGATCGAAAGACACCCCTGCAATTCCATTAAATTCTACATTGGAATACTCTTTACTCACTAATGCGAATTTGGTATTAGAAGAATTGAAACAAAGTTTAAATTTTTAATTTTCAAGTATTTTGTAACATTAATTCAAGTCAATTGATATATTTGGATTGATGTTTAGAAGTTTATTATTAATAATTATTGGATTATCCGGTTTTTGCTTTTCACCCAAAGCTCAATCAATTTGTAATTCTTCAGGCAATTTAGTTATATACTCCAATTACAACGGGGGTATTTTAACCATTAACATAGATCAGAATATACCAGGATTAATTGTTGGTATCTGCACCTATGAACCTGTACAGGTGATTTTTACTGGGCCTTTTGTGAGTAATGTCACACAAGTATTTTATGCCGGATTCAACTCTAGTCAAAATAATGACAATTGTAATTTAGGCAATTTTGCTACCTCAGTTTCCGGAGTTGCACCCGGAATAGTTTCTATATTCACCAGTCCACCTGTTGGTTACACTCCTTCGCATGGAAATGGGTCGGGACCTTTTGGGGCAACGATGATGGGAGCTTCAGGGCAGTGTGATACAACTATTAATGCTGGTGGAGTTAACACCCCTGACGAAATTGTTTATTATTTCGAGAACACCACGGGAGGCAGTTTATTTTCTCATTTTACACAATATGGATGTTGGTTAGGAGATACAATCAGTATTTCTGAGGGGGGAAATTGTTGTATCATTCCACCAAGTTCCTCTGGTTGTAATCTGGTTGCCAATGTTTCCGTTATTCCTAATTCTATATGTGAACCCTGTAGCTATAATGGCCCACCCATTCTGATTAATGAATTAATGATCTCTCCAAATACAGGTGATGGGTCTATTTCTGGAAATACAACGACATCCCAAGGGAGAGGAGAATGGATTGAATTATATAATCCCGATTTATGTGACTCAGTGGATATATCTTGTTACTATTTAGGAAATTCTACACCGGAGGGGAAGGGTGGTTTTCGTTTACCATTAGGCACAATCGTTCCTCCGAATGGGTTTGCTTTGATTCGTGGTGAAAATGCCGACTCTGTTCCAAGTAATCTGTTGGTTGCTAATGGTGGAAATGTTGTAGAAGTAATCGTTCCTTATGACATTACTGGTACGGGTCTTTGTTGTACAGGAACTCGAGTTTGGTTTCCAAATGCAGGGGGGTGGTTTGCTTTTTACGATGCAAATGGAAATGCAATAGATGCTGTTAGTTGGGGACCGGGAAATATTGCATCACAGGCTCAAAATCCGTGTATTTCTTCTTTGAGTGCTTGCAATATTACCAATACGCTGCCAAGTTATGAAACAATTCCTGATAGCTTGAAGTTTTATGCCAGTTCGCAAAATGGATCCTCCCATTTCGGTCTGAGTATTCGTAGAATGCCTGATGGTGGAAGTTGGGCTGGCGTAGGAAATCCGACATATGCAATTTGTAATGATTCAGCAAATTGTTTAACAGGCACTAATATTGGCTTTTGCAATGGGCAAGCAACCGTCAATATAACGTCAGGAACTCCACCATTTACCTATCAATGGAATGATGCTTTGAATCAAACAACACAAACAGCAACAAATCTTTGTGAAGGAGCTTACCAAGTCATTGTTACTGATGCGGCCAATTGTCAGGATACCATAATCATCCATGTCATTACCAACCCATTTAATTTAACAACAAATACCCAACAACCTGCTTGTGAGGATAGTAATGGTTTTATTTCAATTGATCCCTTTGACTCCACTTATACATATACTTGGTTGCCCAATGTTTCTTCCACTAATTCTGCTATAAATCTTTCACAAGGATTATACAATATTGTTATCACTAAAGGATTTTGTGTGTTAGATACAACCATTAACCTTCAAAATCCAATTCCATTTGAAACAGGGATCAATGTAATAGAAACAAGTTGTGGAAAAGAGAATGGTTTTGTAACAATTACGAATACACCTTCAGGTAACTATTTCTATAATTGGATTCCCGAAGTTTCCTCAACAAATAGTGCTTCAGGATTAGCATCCGGAATATATCAAATTTCAGTTACTGATAGTGTTTGCTTTTTTGACACCACGATTACGATCCAAGGAAGTATTGGACTTAATTCAACAGTTCAAGTTATTAACTCTACTTGTGAAGAAAATAATGGTTCGATTTTTATTGCAGTTACACCACCAGATAATTATTCCTTCTCGTGGAATCCTAATGTTAGTAGCGTTGATAGTGCCGTTAATTTACCTGCGGGCATTTATGTTATCTCTTTTTCAAACGCTTTGTGTTCAAATGACACAATGATTGCTGTAGAAACTACACATTTACCGAAATCTATTCAAAGTGTTCACACAAATCCAAGTTGTGGGCTTAGTAATGGAAATTTGTTAATCAATGGAATAACCGGTGGTACTCCCCCATATTCCTATTTCTTCAATGGAGATACGATACAAGTAAATGATTCTGTATCAAATATTGGAGCAGGCACTTTTCAAATCACCGTTATAGACGGCAATGGATGTATACTTACGCAACCCGAATCTTTTATAATGACAAATGGAAATCCAACGGTATTTATTCCGAATGTTTTAACTGCAAATAATGATCAAGTTAACGATTTGTGGTCTTTAGATCTTAGTTGTATAGAAAAGATGAACTGTCAAATTTTTAACAGATGGGGTAATTTGATTTATGAATTCAATGAATCGAATGTAGGATGGGATGGTAAAACGAGCGATGGTAAAGAGGTCTCGGACGGGGTCTATTTTTATAAAATCATCATAGATAATTTTGGAGATTCTGGTCAAGAAGAATTCAATGGGCATATTACGTTGATTCATTAAATTGTCGCTCCTTAATAATCCACTCTTAGATTTTTACGAGTTAATAACTAGAGGAAAAAATCAAGCGCAAAAAATGTTTCTTGAGTTGAAGCGTCACTTTCTTTAAGTTCCAACCCGCAGTAGCTAAAAAGTCGTTAATTTGAGGGAAAGTGCCCCATGAAGTTAGTTTTGTTCCATCCTAAAATGTGATTTCAGGTGTCCGATAATTGGTTCTATTGCCGCTCTGAGCCTGAACTTCTTGCACTTTTGCTTTCGTTGGTATGCTGTTTGGTGTGTCAATGGTCGGTTATCGGGAGTTGAGATGATGGTATCCGCAATTTGTTTTGCCCTCTTCCTGCTCGGTCATAAATCACTTCATTGGGGATGGTTAAGTTATTACCCTTTAATTGATTCAGGAGTGGCTCTATGGTTCTACTATTGTGTGGGATTCCGTTGAAGGCTTTGATTGTAGTTATGATCAGTGTTTTGCTTGTTGTCATTAAACCCACCTTGTTTTCAAACGCGTACTTTTTATGTGCTTTTCCTTTGGCTATACAACTGGTGAAGGGTTTGAGAATACTGTAGATCTTGTCCTTATCCGTTTTCTTCTGTTGAATAATCTGTTTGTAAACGTTCAATACAGCTCGGTAAATACTTAAGGTCAGTAGCCAACTCCCTTTCAAGTTCCCGAATGAGTCTACCGGATATGGTTTCGTGATTTTTTCGTGATTTTTTCGTGATTTTTTTCTATATAAATAACGTGAGTTCGGTTTAAGCGGCTAAAAATAATTGTCTATCTGAATTTTCTTG
>CAZGJF010000009.1:0-2468 GCA_964526595.1 uncultured Akkermansia sp.
TGAAGATATAAGGGAACGTGTTTCAACATTCTGTACAATTTTGGGTGAGAAACTACGAAAACAAAATAGTCATTGTAATATGATTACCGTTTTTATTTCATCAAACCCATTTAGAGGAGATTTACCCCAATATAAAGGAGTTCTTACTGTAAAAACTGACTTTCCAACCAGTAGTACATTTGAAATTACTCGTATAGCTCAATCTGTTTTGAAATCAATTTACAAAAAAGGTATTCACTACAAAAAGGCGGGTGTTATTGTTTCAGGTATTACTCCTGATGACAATTTTCAACTGAAATTATTCGGTGGAGAAAACCCCAAACATGTTGAGTTGATGAAATCAATTGACCGTATCAATAAAAAAACGGGGGGTAAGGTTAAATTCGGAGGGACTGACTTGAAGAGAACTCATAAAATGAAACAAGAAAACCTTTCAAAAAGATATACTACAAATTGGGATGAATTACTGGAAGTTGATTGAAAAAGTAAATTTAGGAAGTGAGTTAGAACTCATACCATTTGAATCACAAGTCAAGATGTATGCTAAATATTATGGAAGTGTACAGGCTGGATTTCCAAGTCCGGCAGAAGATATTGGAGTTAAAAAGTTAAGCCTTGATGAACGTTATGTTTCAAATCCAGACAATACTTTTTTTGTAAGGTCAAAAGGACACTCAATGCACCCAACGATACAATGTGGTGATTTATTGATTGTTAAATCTAACATTATCCTGACAGATAATAGAATTCCAATTATATCCGTTAATAATACTGAGTTCAGTGTCAAGAGGTATAATAAGAAATTAAAATCCTTCATACCAGACAACCCACAATATGAAACTATTCAAATCAATGAAAATGATGTTGTGGTTACTTTAGGTATTGTTGTTCATTTGATAAGGGATATTTAATTCCCCTCATTCATAAAGACATCATCAATTCTATATTGAGTGGAAGAACCGTTTTGACGAAAACGAATTCTCAAATTTTGACATTGATTTATTGAACTTGTAACCGATACATTGTACCAATTTGATGTTCCAGCACCCGTTGGTAGTAGTGAATAATTAACAGGAGTGAAATTAACCCCATCACAACTAATTTCAACAATTAAATCAGAACCGTTGCTTGATTCGGTTGATTTATAAATTCCAAATGAAAGTTTGGGTATTATCAAACTGGATGTATTAATTCCTGATATCTGAAAGAATTTACCAACTGAATTTGTAATCAGAACATTTGAATTCCCCGATGAAGTTTCATATCCAGCAGATGGTGAGTTACTATTTACTTCAGCAGTACCAGAAAAAGTTAGATTGTTTGAAACGAATTTAGAATCTGCTATGGCTATTGAGCTTGATGTTACTTGTTTTCCCATTGTTTCATAAAGGAGTGTCTTTTTTATATTACAATTACAATCATTCACATAACCAGATGTTGGAACTAATCCATCTGTCTTGTAGTTTATATATTGACCTGAATTGGTAAAAGGGAAAATTTTAAATTGATACCTAATGTTCTTTATCAAATTTAGAAATACTTCTGACTGACAACCCGGTAAAACAACAAAAGCATTTGTATCATTGGATTCAGCTACACCATCTATTGGATTTACGATTGGATTTGTAAATCCTTTGGTAACTTTTATTAGATATCCATCTGGTATTACTCCCGTGGTTGGGTCAGTCCATTCAAGTAAAAAATTAACTGTACCAATTCCCCTTCCAATTATTCCAGTTGGATAGTTAGTAGGTTCTGCTTTTAAGTTAAGAGAGGTGATTGTATATGATTTGATGGTTGTTGAACTAGTACTTGAAGAATTATCGGTTGCACTTATTTTGTAGTAGATTTTAGGTCCTGTTTGAGCAGGAATAGGTGAGGATGTAACATATGTATTTGACGAACTTAAATTCATTGTTATCGTATTACTTAAATTCGTACTATCGGTTCCCCACTTCAAAGAAACACTTGAAATACTTCCATCATCTGTAACCGTAGCTGAAATTGTCATTGCATCAAATTGGTTTGGATTAGTTTTTGATTGGGTAATTCCTGAAATCGCTGGAGGAGTGTTTGTTATACAAGAAGTACTAGACCAAATTTGACATACATATTCGGGGTGGTCAATAAATGGATTTCTATTATTTTGTGGTGTGTTGTAGTAAATGGCGTTGTTTCTGTTAATCTCCTTCTGACTAACAGGGTCGTTTGTATGCCACTGAATTAACATATTCAAGTACCAAGGTCTAAATTCGTTTGTGACCGTATCAATTACTAATTTGGCTTCTGTTGTTGTGTATGTTTTAGCCCAATTGCCAATAACATCCATATAACGAGTTGCCAAATAAAGTTGAGCTCTTGCAAAATCACCTTTATATTCATTGATGGGTTCAAAGATTGTTCCAGTATATCCTGATACAGTACAAGGACCAACTTTACTACCATTGGTAGATGTCCAAGTGGGGGTT
>CAZGJF010000009.1:2478-3522 GCA_964526595.1 uncultured Akkermansia sp.
GGATAATTCGACTTCTTCAGATTGACGTACTGGTCCGCAGGGAACAAATGATGAAGGTCTGTATATTGGGGATTAGTAGAATTATCAAAACCGCCCCACCAAGAATTAGGCATAGAATGTTCTCTAGAATAACAATCACCTTCAACGGATGCGTTACCACATTGATTGGTAAATATTGTGAAATAATAGGCTGGAGTTCCACCAGGAACGTCTGAATACATATCCCAGATAAGATTGTTCTGGGGGGAAGGACGAACATCAGTGAACTCATAAGCATTCCAAACATCAAATGAAGTACTAGTGTATGGTAGTTTGACGTGTCCAGTTTTAGTAATGTCACGTAATGCAGTTTTTAGAGTATTTCCGGTTTTGTTAGCTGCTGAACTGTAGTAATTAGTGGGAATTTGTGCGAATAATGATGAACAAAAAATAAGAAAGAATAACACTAAAGATTTGCTCAATTTTATCATCATAGTTTGATTTACAAGTAGGTAAATGTACGAAAATCAAATCTTATTAAGAATTCTTAAACGGTTTCTAGAATTCAGTTGTTTTGAATTAATCCCTCACTTATTTGAATCATCATTCTGGCATTATCTTCCGATGTTCTACCAATATATTTTAAAAATAATTTTTCGGTTGAATGACCTGTAATACCCATTAGCATTGAAGTGGGGAATTTATTTTTATTGTAAAAATTAGTTGCAAAACTTCTTCTACAAATATGTGAAGATATTATTTTATATTTTGGTAAATATACAGTTTTAGTAATACCTCTTGAATGTTCTTTTACTCTTCCCAATACCAATTGGTTTATTCCTGCAATTTCACACACATTTTTAATGTACTTGTTAAATTTGGTAAAAGAAATCGTTCTTGGAAAGCCTGTAGAAATAATTTCTTTTGTTTCTTTCAGCAGTGGAATACTGACAATTTTACCCGTCTTTTGTTGAACTACCGCGAATATATCTCTGAATTCTCCTTCAGTTTTTACATCAGATTCTTTTATAGAAAGTAAATCACCTGCCCTTTGACCAATTTGAC
>CAZGJF010000009.1:3532-66194 GCA_964526595.1 uncultured Akkermansia sp.
GTAACCACTTTCTTGCGTTATCAAGGTGTTCAGAAGATAATTCTGCTTCTTTAATTTGATTTAATTCTGATTCAGACAGATAGAATATTTGTTCGGGAGATTTAGTTTCAGAATAGCTTTTAATAGATTTTAGCTGATATGATACTTCTAATCCTTTTCTTTCGGCGTAGTTACAAATACACTTCAAATTATCAATATTCTTAAAAACATACCCAGGTGTATAATTTCTTGAATTTAACCATTTGATATAGTTGTCAGCAAATTCAATATTAATTTCTTTGATTCTAATTTTTCTACCCTTTAAGAATTCATTTTCATACTTAATAATTAAATTTCTAAATGTTACTAAAGATTTAACTCTTCGCTCACTCAATCCAAGTCCTTTCTTTTGATTTGGCATGTTTGGCGCATTTTCAATATACTTTTCAATACAGTTTGTCAATAGCTCAAGGTCTTCTTCAACTTTTATGTTATTGAATACATCTATTTTGTTCTGTAACCATTCACCATTAATAATTTTTCCTTCATTTAGTTCAATATTAAAGCTTTGTTCAATATATGTACCCAAATTGACCAGTTGGTTTTTCAGTTTTTTAAGATAATCCGTTTTTGTAATAGGGAAACCCTTATCATTGCTCCAATTTTGAGGATTGATTGTATAACCAGTTTTTCTTTTTAATATTGTTTCACGATTATTGGAGAATCTTAAATAGATGTTAGCGATTTCTGCTTTACTTTGAATTAGGAATTTAATGGTTGCCATTCTTTGTAATTTTATGACGAATGTAAAAGCGTTTAGTCAACCATTAGTCAACCAATGATTGATTTAGCAAAATGATAGCATACTATAAAAAATCATAATGCTTTGAAAGATAAACAATAGTGATTTTTTTAGGTTTATTCAGGGTTCAAGAAGTACGGGGTCAAAATTCCCGCTCCGAGTACGAAAAGTGTTTGACAATCAATGGATTAACGAAAGTTTGTCCGACCATTGTCCAACCAAATGAAAAAAGAAAAGGTCTTAACATTCGTTAAGACCTTTTTTATGAGTTCAAATTTCAATCAACAAATTTCTCATCTGCGTCCATGATATGGCCACACTGTGAGCAAGTGCGCATTTCCAGAGATCCGTAAAACTCACGAAAACGTGGAATGAAATCATTTTCTATGTTTGAAAGCGGAAATCGATATTCCTTAAGTTGATGATTGCACTTTTCACAAAACCACATCAATCCATCCACAAGATTTGTTCCTTTACGAACTTTTTCAATTACCAACCCAACTGTATTGGATCCTCTTATGGGCGAATGAGGGGTGTTTCTCGGCAAAAGAAAAATTTCACCTTCTCTTATCCGAATGTCCTTTGCCTCACCATTATCCTGAATACGTACAATAATATCACCCTCAATCTGGTAAAACAATTCTTCGCTTTCATTATAATGATAATCCTTTCTAGCGTTGGGACCACCGACGATCATTACGATAAAATCTCCTGCCTCCACATACAAATTTTTATTGGAAACCGGGGGTTTCAACAAATCACGGTTTTCATCAATCCATTTTTGCAAGTTAAAAGGCGCGATCATATCCGTATTGTTTTAGTGTAAAGATAAAAAGTCTTTTACAAACTGTTCGAGGATAAAGTCAAAAAATAAAAAGGGAAAAACGCTTTTATTTTTCCCTTTGTTCTGCAATTTCTAATCAACTTATTTTAAAATCACTCTGATTGTTTTCTCAAAATGATCGTTATAAATTCGAATCATATACAATCCATTCAAGCATGAGTTCAAATCAATTGTCTGTGGAGCAAGAGAATTAATCACTTCACGTTGATGTTGAATAACGCGTCCTTCAACATTGATTACTTCATAACTATATTGATCCTTTGAAGATGAACTTTTCACGAA
Source organism: uncultured Akkermansia sp. (assembly GCA_964526595.1). GTDB lineage: Bacteria > Bacteroidota > Bacteroidia > Flavobacteriales_D > Crocinitomicaceae > M0103. The sequence continues at coordinate 5,440 of CAZGJF010000009.1, forward strand.
CAACAGGCCATCTGTTGGATTAGGATATAGGACAATTTCATCGGAATTTAACTCATCAATATTACTCGTACAATTTTCTTGTACTATGACTAAGATATTAGCTGTATCATCCGGACAAACACCGTTTCCGGTAATGTAATCATAATTGAATTGGCCGGGAAAATTTCCAACATTGGTATAACAGCTATCCAACGGTTGATTCATAGGATTATACCATGTTCCACCCATATCCACATTTCCGGACAAACCATTAAGTAGATTAACAACATCGCTCTTACATGCCAGAATAGTGCCATTTTCACCTGCATTAGAAGGGCCAAATACTTTTACTTTTGAAGTGGCAGTATCCGACAAACAATAATCTTTAACGATGTACTTAAAGTCAAAGAGTTGATAGGCTAATCCTGATGTATTGAACATTGAACCATTTAATCCGAGTGTTGGGATTAACTGTACCCAAGTTCCTCCTGGCTGATTACCTGTAATACCATCAAATAAGTTAACAGATTCACCCGAACAAATATTTTGAACACCGGAAGTTTCTCCTGCATCAGCAAAAAGCGGATTTATACGCATTGAAAATAAACCACTTGAATAATCAAAACGAGAATCATACATAACATAATATTGTTGGTTTGGTGTCAAACCACAAAATTGAAATTTGGGTGACACAGAAGAAGAATCAAGCGCATGGTCGTTCCCTGCAATGAAAGTAAATGTACCATAGTCAGCACAATTGTTTACTTTGTATATTGCTAACTGACCGTCAAACAATTGATCCGTGCAAGAGATCTCAACTCCACCAGATGCCGGGGCTGTGAATTTAAACCATACGGTACTCGAAAGCGTGGTTGATCCCCAACCATCAGTTTCTAAAAATCCACTTAATGGCGGCGCAATAATAGACTCATTGGAATCAACCGTTGCTCCTCCATTTGACAGATAATAAGTTGAATCTAAATCTAACGTTGTTGCTTGACATGGAATATCATTGGTCGGAAGGTTTACACAAGAGAGTTTAGCTTTCCAACCATAATTGTTAGTAGAAGTATTTGATCTAAATTTGAGAGTTAAAGCTCCCATCGCATCAGTTGAAGTAATCGAATAAGGATTGATTGAAAATACTCCCAAAGCGGGAGAGCTTGTACTACTTCCATTATAAACAGTTAAGGAATCATTGGATGATGATGTTTCAAGTTGAAAATTATCAAATGTTATTTGTAAATATTGACCTATTTGGGAAGGGAATATGGTCAGTATTTGAGTTTGATTATCTGTATAATTGGCATTACTTCCGCCACTGTCGAAAAGGTAGGCCCCACAAGTACTATCAGAGATGGTTTGAATTCCAGCAGACTGCGAAGGCATTGTATAACATTTACCCATAGGCATTGTAAAAATTGAAGAAACACTGGAATCCCCTGAAGCACAATACAAAACACATTGATAATAGGTAACAGTATTCTGTGACGTTTGACAAACGGGATTTGTAGCTCCCGGAATGTTGGTATAAGTTCCGGAAAGAGTAGTTGACTGTTTCCATTGATAAGTATATCCTGTATCTGCAAACGAAAATGGCAAAGACAAATTGAATGGTTGATTTACACATGCAAAATCCATGTTCGATTCGATGGTAGATGGTGTAACGGCATTGTTACAAGGCGATGCAGGCCCTAAATTAGTTACTTTTGCTGTCAAACAAGGGCTCCCATTTGAGTAATCTGTAGAGCAATCAGGACCATTCCACTGACATTTGAAACTTCCTACCGAAGGAGGAGTAAATATAAGCGGTGATATTCCATAAGCCACAGGAACATTGCTTGCATCAAAAATAGTTATGTAACCTGAAGGAATTATTTCTATTTCATAGGTCAGAGAGTCTGACATAGAACTTAAAGTAGTGTATTTGCCATAATCAATACAGTTAGTAATATTAATGAAATTACCGGAATCAGAAGGCGCACTCGACGTATTGAGTGAATAGCTATTAAACGGACACTGACTATAAAATCCTCCCATTATCAATAATACACTTATAAAGAGTAGTAATATTTTTTTCATACTTGAAATTTTGGGGCTAATTTATTACTTTTTTGCTCAATTATCAATTTTTTAGCGCGCAAAATCCCAGTTATGAGACTTTAAACAATCATTTTTTCAACTAACTTTGTATTTCAACTTATCATTTCGTTTAAATCAATGGATTTATCACTTCTGGGAAAGACAGCCTTGGTCTGTGGGAGCACACAAGGAATTGGAAAACAAGTAGCAATCGAATTGGCTTCCCTTGGTTCAAATATCGTTTTACTAGCAAGAGATGAACAAAAACTTAAAAATACTCTCTTGGAATTAGATTGCTCTCATCAGCAATCTCACAGCTATTTGTCGGCCGATTTTTGTAGGCCAAACCAATTAACAGAAGTAATTTCAAATTTTGTTTCAGAAGGTAATAAAATTCACATTCTGGTCAATAACACAGGTGGACCTAAAGGTGGTGCAATCAAAGATGCATTGATTGATGAATTTATCTCAGCGTTTAACCAACACCTGATTTGTAATCACATACTTGTTCAAGCTGTTATTCCAACAATGATTAAAGAAAATTATGGTAGAATCATCAATATCATATCAACCTCTGTCAAACAACCATTACCAAATTTAGGGGTATCCAATACTATTCGTGGTGCTGTTGCAAATTGGAGTAAATCATTAGCAAATGAATTGGGAATGTATGGTATAACAGTAAACAATGTGCTACCCGGAGCGACAAACACCTCTCGTTTACAAGCTATTGCTAATGCTAAAGCCAATGAAATAAACACCTCAGTCGAAGAAGTGTATCTCGATATGGCTAAGGAAACGCCCATGAAAAGAATCGCTGAGCCGAGAGAAATTGCTTCTGCTGTTGCGTTTTTAGCTTCTCCTGCTGCAGCTTATATCAACGGAATCAATTTACCTGTTGACGGAGGACGAACAAAATCACTGTGAACTAACGAATTAAGTTAACATGTCCAATCAATTCCTCTTCATGGCCGGATGTGGTAACATATTTAATAACCCAAACGTAAGTTCCGTCCTGAACAGCTTTTCCTTTCGAGGTTCCATCCCATTTGAAATTTAGATCATCTGCACTGAATACCTCTTCTCCCCATCGGTTATAGATTACAATACTTAGAGATTGAACACCAAAAGTTGAGACCTGAAAGAAATTATTATACCTCGATTTATCCGGTGTAAATGTATTTGGCACATAAATGTAATATGCCGGTAAAATGATAATTGGCTTAACAATCGAATCAATACAGCCCAATTGATCGGTAGCAATTAACTTAACAAAATACGTTCCGGGGTCATCATAAACGGTATTTGGATTGACTAATGATGAATTCAAACCATTTCCAAAATCCCACTGATAAAACGATGCATTACTTGACTTGTTCTCAAAAGTTATCGGTAAGTCATCAAATAAAGTCTGACTAGAGATAATAAAATTAGCAGTTGGTTTAATCACTTTTACAGTTACACTATCCATCACCTTGAACGTCTGACAATCGTCTGAAACGAAAACAGAGTATAGCGTTGTCTTTTTTGGGTTGACAATTATACTTGGTGTCGTTTCTTCCGTTTGTTTCCATAAATAATAGTAGGATCCATATCCACCTGTTGCACTTACACTTATCAAAACACTATCTCCCGGACAAATAATTTGATCGTTAATGATGTTGAGTATTAAGGGGGGGCTGGTAATTGTGTAGATCACAGAATCAAGCTCTTGAATGCCACATTGATCCGTAACTAAAATATAATAAACAGCAGATATCGATGGTACAATTTGTTGTGAATCTAACACTCCAAGCTGCTCATTATGATTTGAATACCATTGATAGACATAATTCCCAGCACCACCAGTTACATTTGCATATAACATTGTATCCAAATAAGGACAAATTTCAGTAATATCTGAAGTTTCGTTGATTTCAATGGGTAAATATTGAGGAACCTCTATTGTGTTTGAGGCAACTGCTGTTTGATTAAGACAATTATCTGTGACCGATACTGTATATGTTTGAGTACTCGATGGCGAAACAAAAATAGATGATGTTGTTTCGCCGGTATTCCATTGATAAGTGTAAACTCCTCCTCCACCCGTTGCATTTGCGATAATCTCCAAATTTTGTCCCGGACACAAGACATCAGAACTCTCAATGGTAACCGTTACGGGTAATACATCGGCTATTCCGAGTTGCAAAACAATTGGTGTGGTATTGCCACAAGGATCAACTAGTTCAAAATTTAAAATGATTGTTTCTTGTCCTTCAGTCAAAGCATCCATTAAGGCATCAAACGTAAACTGAATTGTACTTTGTCCCGGAGCAAAAGTGACGTTTACCGGAATGTTTGTATAATCTAATCCTTCAGATGCTGTTCCTGACACACTAATAGGGATAGAAAGTGCAACATTCAAATTATTCGTTCTTTTTAAGGTCACAGTTGCTGAAACGCACCCCTCTGCCATCAAACTCGTGTCCGCATAAGCGTGATCGGATAATTCATACGTAACATCAACAGGGGTTTTGGAAGACAAACTGTTTGCCTCCAAAAATATCCCTGAATCAAAAATACCATCACCCACATCAGCAATGGATAAAATCAGGTGATACGTTTGTCCGCATTGAACCCTGGAAACGGCTTCTAATACATCCGTAAAGCCATCGTATTGAATATACTGATCGGAACTATTTTGTGGAGAACTGTTGCCATCACCATTATTATTAAAATAACTTGAATTGGTTATCTGGTTAACATTGTTGATGGAAACAACAGAACCATTGGGAAGTTTTGCAATGTTCTGCAAACCTGCAATACCTGGACCAGAAATAAAAAACCCAAAGACATCATTGTAAGTAGAGTTGTTGGGGGGAGCAAATTCAGGATACTCCTCTGAACCAAATACATACCGAAATCTTACAGTGTCGGCATAAGGAATAAAATCAAATTCTAATATTGCTGCATTGAATGTTTGAGTTCCACCAATAATTGAAGAAAGTAAACCATAACCACCCATATCATTATCGACACCGGAATTAGATTGATTATTAGGTCCTTGAGGTCCTGATCCATTGTTGTAAACAGTTCCTGTAGTTATGACAATACCCTCATTTATACCAAGATTTGTGCCATTTGCGGTAAATTTGCTGATTGCAGTTGAACTTCCATTGAAAGAGATGTTTGAAACACTCACTCCGGGTCCTAATAACACATTTTGAACCAAAGAGGCCGATGAAGTTCCAGGATAAGTGACCAACTGACCACTGACATGGTCTGTAATCAACCAGCAAAGAATGAATATGTATTTCCTTACACCCAAGGTCAGAATAATAACGAATATTTATTAACAAAGGTTGTCATAAAATTTCAGTAATTTATTGTTTTTTAAACTATTTTAACCAAATAAAAAGCGAGTTGTGAGTACACATTGTATGATTGTGTAAATATTTCGCAAAATGGCAACCAAATAAGAATTTTAGACGTTTTTAATTCATTGAAAAATCATATATTTTCACAATTTCAGTTCATGAAAATTCTGTTTTTCATCTTAGTCTCCATTTTGAACATTGGCAGAGCACAAGTTTGGCTTCACCCCAATCGAGGACAATGGGACAAAGAAATTAAATACATCAGTGAACTCAAAAATGGACAACTATTAGTTGACAATAAAGGGTTCACATTTTTTTTTCATGATTACACGCGCCACAAACGAAAAATTAGTCCGGATTCAATTATTCATTGCCAAGTAGTACAAACACATTTCCAAAATGCATCTTGGGGAGGATCAGTTTCGGAACACGAAGAAAGTTCATTTTACAGGAATTATTTTTTGGGAAATGAAAAAAACAATTGGAAAACGAATATTCATAGCATCAAACAAACAACACTTTTGAATTTTTACGAGGGAATTGATTTGATTATTGACGGATCTGATGACAAACTAAAGTATTCGTTTTTAGTTCATCCAAATGTGAATCCTGCAATTATTCAAAAAACAATTTTAGGATACAACAACATATCTATTCAGGAGGGTGGGATACACATCAGTACTAATTTTGGTGAAATTATTGAAGAAAAACCTGTTGCTTGGACCTTGAGTAAGGGGCAAAAAATACCCGTTTCAGTCGAGTACCAACTAAATGACAATAATATTTGTTTTGTTTTTCCACGGAATTACAATTCAAATGACACACTCATCATAGACCCTTATTTGGTTTTTTCATCTTTTTCAGGTGCAACAGCTGATAATTGGGGAATGACTGCAACACCTGATTCTGAAGGTAATTTGTACGCAGGAGGGATCGTTTTTTCAGGATCAGGAACCTATCCGACAGTTTCCGGTTCATTTGACCTCAGTTTTAATGGCGGAAGTACGTACACTTATTCGAATGGAAACCAAACCAGTACAATGCCAGGATTCGATGTTGCAATTTCAAAATTCAATGCAAACGGAACTCAACTGTTATTTTCAACCTACTTGGGTGGATCAGGCAATGAAGCTCCACATAGTCTCGTAACAGATGAAAATATGAACTTGTTTGTTATGGGAGTTACTGGATCTACCGATTTCCCAACTGTCAATGGTTGTTTTGATCAAACATTCAATGGTGGACCTACAATTGCAGAAAATGAGCTAGGTTATAATGGCTCCGATATCTTTGTGACACGCTTTAATGCGCTCGGAAATGCTTTATTAGGATCGACCTATGTTGGTGGAGATGGGACAGACGGCATTAACATTGGGGGCTTGAATTATAATTATGGTGATCCGTTCAGAGGGGAGATAATTACTAAAAATGGATTTGTGTATGTATCCAGTACCACTCAATCAAACAACTTCCCTATAGTTACCGGGCTACAATCTAATTTAAATGGTGTTCAAGACGCTGTTATTTTCAAACTGAATGCTAATCTCACAAATATGTTGTGGTCAACTTACTTTGGCGGGTCCGGATTAGAAACCGGAAACTCCTTACAGATAGCATCCAATGGAAATATATATGTAACAGGTGGCACGAGTTCATCAAATCTTCCATTAAACATAGGAAACGACTTGTCTTTTAACGGAGGAATCTCAGATGGTTACGTTGTTCAATTACAAGGTGCTAATTCGAACCTGATTTCGGGCACATACATGGGAATGGGTGATTATGATCAATCATATTTTGTACAGTTGAATTTAGATGATGAAGTGTTTGTTTATGGACAAACTGAGAGTTCTTGGCCCATTTCTAACGGAGTTTATGGCAACCCTAATTCGGGACAATTTATTCGGAAATACAACTCGAGCCTTGAAAACATATTATGGACAACCATGATTGGTGCAGGAACGGGGCATCCGGAAATCTCTCCGACTGCATTTTTAGTTTCAGATTGTGATGACATTTATATTTCAGGGTGGGGAGGAACCATCAACAGTTCATTCGGAAATCAAGCCAACTTCAGCAGTTCAAATGGATTCCCAATAACTTCCGATGCCTATCAATCTGTTACCAATGGCTCCAATTTCTACATTGCCGTATTAGCAGAAAATGCTTCTTTATTGAAGTATGGCACATACATGGGGGGCACAAGCAGTTCATATAATCACGTAGATGGCGGTACATCTCGATTTGACAAATCGGGTAGAATTTACCATGCAGTATGTGGGGGTTGTGGGGGGCAAGATTTTGGATTTACATCTACCCCGGGTGTTTTTTCTCCAACTAATAACAGCTCTAACTGTAATTTGGCGGCATTTAAATTCGAATTAAGTACAATTGAAGCAGTTATTTCGAATCCAAATACAGTGATTTGCCTGCCCGATCCGCTTATGCTTACAAACGGTAGTTCTAATGGAAATGATTTTTTATGGGATTTTGGTGATGGCAATTCTTCCACAGACATTAACCCAAGTCATTTATACAGTAGCCCGGGTAATTATACCGTTTCACTTATTGTGTCCGACTCCAATCACTGTTACACACCGGATTCAACAGCATTTGAAGTACAAATTGGTGATTTTCAAACCGGAATAGTTCCTGTTAATATGGTTTGTCCCGGTGAAGCTTTTCAATTAGAAGCTTTTGGTGGCAGTTCTTATTATTGGTCGCCCGAAGCACTATTAAATAATCATACCATTGCAAATCCAACAGCTGTAATTACAGAAAATACTACATTTAGCGTTATTGTAAGCGACAGTTGTGGTGTTGATACACTCAGCATTACTATCAATGTTTCAGGAAGTGGGATTTCCGTTTCAAATGACACATCAATTTGTTTGGGTGACAGTACACAATTATTCGCTTATGGTGGTGAGAACTATCTTTGGAGTCCGTCTATTACATTGGATAATGCAGCATCACAAAATCCTTTAGCAACACCAACTTCAACGACTGAATACCATGTCCAAATTACAAGCGATCAAGGATGCATCATACACGATTCATTAACTGTAACGGTCGTGGACGATTTCCCGACAGCAGTATTAACTGACACATTGATTCTATGTCGTGGGGAGAGCATCAGCATCATTGCCTCAGGGGCTGAAGAATACCATTGGACACCAAGTTCATTTATTGATACGTCAATCGGTTGTTGTGTGCAAGTTAACCCTCCTATATCAGGATTATATTTTTGTGATTTTACCAATGCTTGTGGTACAGTTAGAGACAGTGTGTTTATAAATGTCAAACAGGCTACTGTTACAACTGGTAATGATACCATTATTTGCAAAGGGCAATCAGCTCAATTAGCAGCTTTCGGGGCCGTTAGTTACGAGTGGAAACCTGCGACTTCGATTGAAAATCCTTTTCTACAATATGTAAATGTTCACCCTGTCTCTAGTACGATATATACGGTTATTGGAATCGATACAAATAACTGTATAGATTCTGCATTTGTACTGGTTAATTTGTTTCCAACGCCACTTATTCAAGTGAATAAAGACATTATTGCTATGATTGGAGAAGAAATTCAATTAGAAATACTAAGTGCCTCAAACGGACAGATTGTTTGGTCTCCTGCCAATTTTTTGAGCTGCATTTTTTGCTTGAATCCCATTTCGTCAACTACTCAACCGATCACTTATCAAGCAACTATTACTGACACAAATGGTTGTACGAATTCGGATTTTATAACAATAAATTTTGACCCCATCATTTATATCCCTAACACATTTACACCTGATGATGACAGATTCAATCAGGTCTTCAAAATTATTGTCAAAAACGTTCTTAATTTTGAACTAATAATTTTTAACAGATGGGGGGAATTCCTTTACAAAATGGATGCTGAAAATGAGTTTTGGGATGGGAATTATAAGGAAAAAAGTTGTCAAGATGATACCTATGTCTGGAAGTTAAATTATACAGATCTGTATAATAAAAAACATGAGCAATCTGGTCATGTGAATATCTTAAGATAGACGCTTATAGCAACCTGTTTTTTAACGGTAACTTAATCAACTTTTTGAGATAAGGATTTTTTAGTTGTTTCTCTATAAGCATCAGATGTTCCATTCGGTGACAATCAGTACCCACAAAATCGACCATACCTGCATCAATAAGTCGTTCTGCTTGTTTTTTCACATCTGGGCCATAATTTCCTGAAAGTGAAAGCAGATTCAACTGAATACTTGCTCCTTTTTCCTTGAATTCTATTGCTTTTTTTAACGTTCCATGATAATAACTATATCGTTCAAAATGGGCAATTACAGGTTTATAGCCCGATGTTTGCATTTCAAAGAGTAATTGATGTTCATAAGAGGGCTCCGTATGAAAAGAAAATTCGACAAGCACATGAGCACCTCCAAATGTCAATAATGATTTATTTCGTATTTTTTGAATCAGGAAATCATCAAAATAATATTCAGAGGCAGCTTGAATCTCAATGGTTAAACCAACTGCAACGATTGCTTTTTGTAAATCCGATAATCCACTTTTAATCGTTTCCGGCGTATTTGGATACACCTCTGTCATTATGTGAGGGGTAGTAATAACCTTATGATACCCCAAACTTTCAAACTTCGCTAACATGGCAATTGAATCGTCAACTGAAGGAGACCCATCATCAATACCGGGGATCAAATGGCTATGCATATCAATCCCTATTTCAGCCAAATTGGTTAGTGAATCAACATTCTTTTTAAGAAATAGGTTGGATAATAAACCCATTTATCTGTTAGAATACATCGAAGAATAGAAAGTTTGATAGGTTCCACTCGTTACCTTTTCAACCCATTCAGGATTATTTAAATACCAATCTACTGTCTTTTCTAATCCTTCTTCAAAAGTAATTGACGGTTTCCAACCTAGTTCTTTTTCTAACTTTTGAGCATCAATGGCATAACGCATATCATGACCCTTACGGTCGCTTACAAATGTTATCAATTGTTCAGACTCACCTGGGGTTCTTCCCAATTTTCGATCCATGAGTTTACAGAGAAATCTAACAAGTTCGATATTAGTCCATTCGTTTAACCCACCAACATTATATGACTCCCCTATTTTACCGGTATGAAAAATGGTGTCGATTGCTCGAGCGTGATCCTCAACCCATAACCAATCTCGTACATTTTCACCTCTACCATAAATAGGTAGAGAAATATTTTTTTGAATGTTATTTATCATCAGCGGTATTAATTTTTCCGGAAAATGATGACTGCCATAATTATTGGAGCAATTTGACATTTTGATTGGCAGACCATACGTATGATAAAAAGCGGACACAAAATGGTCAGACGATGCCTTGGAAGCTGAATAGGGGCTTCTTGGGTCATACGGTGTCTTCTCCGTAAAAAACCCTTCATCACCTAAGCTACCGTAAACCTCATCCGTTGAGACATGATAAAACACATGATTTATTCCCTTCCAAAAATCATTCGCATTTTGTAACAAATTAACCGTTCCTACAACATTTGTCATGACGAAATCCATGGGCCCCTCAATCGATCTGTCCACATGAGATTCGGCTGCCAAATGAATGATATCCGTAACGTCATACTTTTTAAACACATTGGAAACATCCTCAAAGGAAACAATATCCCCTTTATAAAAAGTGTAATTTTCGAATTTTTCAACATCAGTCAAATTTTCAAGATTACCTGCATAAGTCAGTTTATCAAAATTGATTATCTGATAATTAGGATACTTTTTAACAAATAATCGAACAACATGTGAGCCGATGAAGCCTGCCCCTCCAGTTATTAAGATTCTTTTTTCAAAAATCATAGCAAATCATATTTCTTAGAGGGACCAATATTCGATTTCATTTATTTTATTCTTGTAAATACCCTTAACGTCAACCAAAATTCCGAGTTCGTCTTTTAATAACGCCATAAAATCAGAATTATTCATGTTCTCATATTCTTTGTGGTTGACAGCCACAATTACTGCATCGTAGTCGTTTCCGGGATTTTCTGTTAAACCTACACCATATTCGTGTAACATTTCTTTAGAAGATGCATGAGGATCAACTAAATCTACATGGACTTGGAACGATTTTAGTTCATTGACAATATCAATTACCTTTGAATTCCGTATGTCGCTGACATCTTCTTTAAAAGTAGCACCCATGATAAGTACTTTCGCATCCTGAATATGTTTTCCTTTTGCGATAATACGTTTCACTGTTTGTTTGGCGATGTAAAACCCCATGGAGTCATTGACATAGCGCCCACTAGTAATTACTTTTGAGTGATATCCTGCTTGTTGCGCCTTGTGTGTCAGATAATAGGGATCGACTCCTATGCAATGTCCCCCTACTAAACCCGGTGAAAATTTTAAAAAATTCCATTTGGTACCTGCTGCCTCCAACACATCATAGGTATTTATTTTCAGCTTATTAAAAATTATTGATAACTCATTTATTAATGCAATATTGACATCACGTTGAGTATTTTCAATTATCTTAGCCGCTTCAGCAACTTTAATAGAAGAAGCACGATGAACGCCGGCATCAACAACAAGCTCATACGTCTTCGCAATTTGATCAAGTGACTCATCACAACATCCTGAAACTACCTTAATTACATTTCTCAAAGTGTGTTGTTTGTCACCAGGATTAATTCGTTCAGGAGAATAGCCGACCTTAAAATCTTTCTTAAAAACTAAGTTCGACCCTTCCTCTAAAATAGGAATGCAATCTTCCTCTGTACATCCCGGATAAACAGTAGACTCAAAGACAACATAATCCCCTTTTTTGAGAACGCTTGCGACTGTTTTACTCGCACTTATCAATGGTGTCAAATTAGGCAGATTGGCATCATCAATTGGTGTAGGTACAGCAATAATGAAAAAATTGACCTCTTTTAAATCATTTACATCGGCAGTAAATGTGATGTCACAATTATCAAAATCTGATGCAATCAGTTCGTTACTAGGATCAACTTTTTGTTGCATCAAAGCGATACGCTCCGGATTAATATCAAAACCAATAACTCGTGTTTTTCTGGCAAATTCCAATGCGATTGGTAAACCAACATAGCCTAGTCCAACGACTGCCAACTTCGCTTCTTTACTTACAAGCCTATCGTAAATCAAATTGCTCATTTCTTACTTTATAAATTCGTTCTATAATTTCAACAACTTTTAACCCCTCCAGGGCATTAGTTGTTGCTGAAGTTCTTCCTTTCAAGGTGTCTATTACATTTTTAATGACATAATTGTGGTTGGCGGCAGACCCTTTATATGCTCCATAATCATTTCCGGGATTTGTAGGTGCAAGATCCGGCATCCCATACCCCTCAATATTACAGACCTCCACCTCATTCATATATTGCCCTCCAATCTTAACACTTCCTTTTTCACCAATGATTGTAATCGAACTTTCTAGATTTTGATTAACAACCGCCGTAGAATAATTGATAGATCCCATTCCCCCGTTAACAAAATCAAAACTTACAAAACCTGAATCTTCAAAATCTGTGAGTTCTTTATGAGTAAAGTCAGCAAATTTTCCCTGAATGTTATCAATATCTCCAAAAAGCCAGTACATAATGTCAATAAAATGAGAAAACTGGGTAAACAATGTTCCCCCATCTAAATCCCGAGTTCCTTTCCAGCCCCCTTTTTTGTAATAGCGGTCATCCCTATTCCAATAGCAATTCAACTGAACCATAAAAATCTTACCCAAGATATTGTTTTGAACTACCGACTTAATCCATTCTGAAGGTGGAGAATAACGATTTTGCATGACACAAAAAACCTGCCTTGAAACTTGTAAAGCTTTGAATATCATTTTTTCACAACTTTCTTTTGTAAGTCCCATAGGTTTTTCACAAACAACGTGTTTTTTAGCTTCTAATGCAGCTAAACTCTGGCTGGCGTGAAATCCATTCGGTGTGCAGACATTAACAACCTCAAAAGATAATCCTGATTGCAGCAATGATTCAAAAGTATCAAAAAAAGGGACTCCGAAATCTTCCGCTCCACATTCTTCTTTAGAAAGTACATCAACCATTGCAACCAATTCTCCCTCAGGATCCCTGCGTATCATTTCAGCATGACGTTTCCCAATATGCCCTGCACCGACTACAACAAATTTAATTTTTTGATCCGGGTTGCTTTTCATCAACAAACTATTTAAACTGTAACTTACGAAATTCTATTAACAGAATTATTACGCAAAATATATTTCTGTCCACTTTCAACACAAATTGCCATTCCATTTGCATCAAAATCAAGTCGATGACCAAACTCACTCATCCAACCAATCTGACGTGCTGGATTACCAACAACAAGTGCATAATCAGGTATTGTTTTTGTAACAACAGAACCTGCCCCAATAAATGCATATTTTCCGATGTCATGGCCACAAACTATTGTTGCATTAGCACCAATGGTCGCACCTTTTTGAACAATGGTTTTCGCATACTGATCTCTTCTATTAACCCCACTCCTCGGGTTAATCACATTTGTAAAAACCATGGAGGGCCCCAGAAAAACATCATCTTCACAAACGACACCTGTATAAATTGATACATTGTTTTGAACCTTCACATTATTCCCTAAAACAACTCCCGGAGATACCACAACATTCTGCCCAATATTACAATTTTCTCCTATGGAGCAGTCAGACATAATATGGGAAAAATGCCAAATTTTAGATCCCGAACCAATATTACAACCGGAATCAATTACTGCGGTTTCATGAGCAAAATAGTGCATTAGCGAATAATGTATTTATCAAAATTATAATGCTCTGTCTGCTTGAGTTCCTCCTGTGACAAACTCTTAAAATATTCGTAAGTGATCTTTAATCCTTCAGTACGACCTATACTTGGCTTCCAACCAAGTATTTTATTTGCTTTCGTAATATCCGGCTGTCTTTGCTTGGGGTCGTCAACCGGTAATTCTTTGAATACAACCTTTTGACTCGTTCCCGTTAGTTTAATGATTTCTTCTGCAAAATCTTTAATTGATATTTCAGATGGATTACCAATATTAACCGGATAAACATATTCACTATGCAATAGTCTGACAATTCCATCAATTAAATCATCAACATAACAAAATGAACGAGTTTGTGATCCGTCGCCAAAAATTGTCAAATCTTCCCCACGAATTGCTTGACCAATAAACGCAGGTAAAACTCTACCATCGTTTAAACGCATCCGTGGACCGTATGTATTAAAAATTCGAACAATCCGCGTTTCTAAAGCATGAAAGTTATGATAAGCCATTGTAATGGCCTCCTGAAAACGTTTTGCCTCATCATATACACCTCTTGGTCCTACAGGATTTACATTTCCCCAGTAGTCTTCACTTTGGGGGTGAACAGTCGGATCACCATATACTTCTGATGTAGATGCAATCAAAATCCTCGCCCCCTTAGCTTTTGCCAAACCCAAACAATTATGAATCCCCAATGAACCTACTTTTAATGTCTGTATGGGAATCTTTAAGTAATCGATTGGACTTGCTGGTGATGCGAAATGTAAAATATAATCTAATTGTCCCGGAACATGAATAAACTTTGAAACATCGTGATTGTAAAACTCAAAGTTTTCCAATTTAAATAGGTGTTCAATATTTTTCAAACGACCAGTAATCAGATTATCCATACCAATAACGTGGTATCCATCCTTAATAAAGCGATCGCACAAATGAGAGCCTAGAAAACCGGCTGCCCCAGTAATTAATATTCGCTTTCTTACCATAACTAACCAACGGTTTTACGTCCTATAGAATCATAATAGAAACCTCGCTCTATCATTTCTTCCAAATCAAATAAATTCCTACCGTCAAAAATCACCTTATTATTCAATAAATCAGATATTCGATCAAAATCCGGAGTTCTAAAAATTCCCCATTCTGTACAAATTACCAAAGCATCTGCTCCTTTTAAAACCGAATACTCATCTTTTGCAAACTTAATTCTGTTAACCAACAGACGCTTAACATTTTCCATTGCTTCGGGGTCATAAGCAACAATCTCAGCTCCATGCTCCAATAATGCATTAATGATATACAAAGACGGTGCTTCCCTAATATCATCTGTATCCGGTTTAAATGCCAAGCCCCAAACTGCAATCTTTTTACCCTTCAAATCTCCACGAAAATAAGTACGTATTTTGGGAATCAAGACCGTTTTTTGATCTTCATTAACTTCCATGACAGCATTCAAAATACCGAAATTGTAATTTTTGTCTTTTCCGGATTTAACTAAGGCCTGAACATCTTTTGGGAAACAAGATCCTCCGTATCCAATACCGGGAAACAAAAAACGTTTACCAATACGACTATCTGAACCTATTCCTATTCTTACTTTATCAATATCAGCACCAACTAATTCACAGAAATTAGCCACTTCATTCATGAATGTTATTTTTGTTGCAAGAAAGGCGTTTGCAGCATATTTTGTTAATTCAGCCGATTTTTCATCCATAAAAATAATGGGGTTCCCTTGGCGAACAAATGGTTTGTACAATTGCTCCATCACTTTACGTGATCGTTCAGAAGATGAACCGACAACAACCCGATCTGGTTTTAAAAAATCATCAACGGCAAATCCCTCTCTCAAAAATTCAGGATTTGAAACTACATCAAAGGGAACTTTTGCATTTTTTGCAATTGCTTTGCGAACTAATTCTGCTGTACCCACGGGGACAGTACTTTTATCCACAATAACTTTATAATCTTCTAACAGATGCCCGAGTTTCTCAGCAACATCTAATATGTATGATAAGTCTGCAGAACCATCTTCTCCGGGAGGAGTCGGAAGAGCCAAGAAGATAATCTCTGCTGACTTCACTCCTTCCGCAAGATCAGTGGTAAAACAAAGACGATTTGCTTTGATGTTTCGCTCAAATAAACTATCTAAATGCGGTTCGTAAATAGGAATTTCACCATGTTGCAGTCGTTTAACTTTATTTTCGTCAATGTCGATACAAACGACTTTATTACCAGTTTCTGCAAAACACGTTCCTGTCACCAACCCCACATAACCCGTTCCTACTACCGCTATATTTTTCATAAGTTTTTTATAAATTCTGAAACCGAACCTGTGATAAACTCCAACTGATCCTCTTGCATTTCCGTGTGAATAGGAAGAGATAATACTCGTTGAGTCAACCAGTCAGTAATTGGTAAATTCGTCTGAGCACTATTAAATGAAGCAAACATTTTTTGTCTGTGAGCAGGAACGGGATAATAAATCATGGAAGGAATTTCCTTTGTGGCTAAAAAATTACTCAAGTCATCTCTATTGACATCTTCTAATTGAATAGTATATTGGTGAAAAACATGCGATGATTTTTTCGCCCTGACCGGAGTTTTGATTTGGGAGAATCGGGAAAAATAATGATCGTAGTAGGCTGCTACACTTTGGCGCGCATTGTTGTAACGATCTAACTCCTTTAATTTAATTCTCAAAACTGCGGCTTGAATGGTGTCTAATCGGGAATTACATCCTACTATATCGTGATAATAACGCTTGCTTTGCCCATGATTGGCAATCATCCTTATTTTAACGGCTAACTCATCATTATTGGTGCAAATAGCGCCCCCATCTCCATAACAACCCAAATTCTTTGAGGGAAAAAAGGAGGTACAACCTATATCTCCAATCGTTCCTGTCTTTGAAATCCTACCGTCTTCGTGGTAGTAATCACATCCTATAGCCTGAGCATTGTCCTCGACAACATACAACTTATGTTCTCGGGCTATTCTCATTATTTCATCCATATTTGCAGCTTGACCATAGAGATGAACAGGAACAATTGCTTTGGTTTTTTCAGTGATTGATGCTGCAATATGCTCAACATCAATGCAAAAAGTATCTCTATCCACTTCAACAAAGATAGGTTTCAAGCCTAACAAAGCCATGACCTCAGTAGTTGCAATGTAAGTAAATGATGGTGTAATCACTTCATCACCCGGAGATAAATCTAAGGACATCAATGCTATTTGCAAGGCGTCAGTACCATTGGCACAAGGAATGACATGTTTAACCCCCAAATATGTTTCCAATTCCTGCTGAAATAAACCAACATCGGAACCATTTATAAATTGGGCATTTTCAATCACATTCTGAATCGCCGTATCAATATTAGTTTTCAATTTATGATACTGCGAAATCAAATCAACCATTTGAATTTTTTTCATTCAGGAGGAATATAAATAAGATCAAGCTCAAAGATAATTATTATTCCAATTTCAAACATAATAGTCCACACTGTTTTCACGTAAAGAAACTAATAAACAATTTGAAATTTTGTTTGTTTTTTATTTTAATAATTACAAGAAACTAAAAATAAAGCACATTAAATTAACACTAATATAAAAATGTCAGCATACAAAATAAAAGATTTAGAAACGTTAACGGGTATCAAAGCTCACACTATAAGGATATGGGAAAAGCGTTATGGTTTGATTACACCTAATCGAACTAAAACCCAAATCAGAACTTACACGAATGAAGAGTTAGTTCATTTGATTAATATTTCTTTGCTTAATAAAAATGGAGTAAAAATCTCAACAATAGTTAATCTAAAACCTGAAGAAATAAATCAACGAGTTTGGGATTTCAGCATAAAAACTTCATTAGATAACAGCGCTGAGAAACTCATCTTAGCACTTGTCAGGTTAGACGAAATGTTATTTAACAACACCTTGCAACAAGTTATAGATTCAAAAGGAATGCAGCAGATGTTTACTGACTATCTTATTCCATTTCTAGATAGAATTGGTGTGATGTGGTTAGTTGGTACAATCAGTATTGCACAAGAGCATTTTATATCCAATCTGATTCGTCAAAAATTAATCTCAGAAATAGACAAACTAACTGTTCCACAAACTGATATGTCTCCAGTCATGTTGTTTTTACCGGAACATGAATGGCATGAAATAAGTTTACTTTTCTACCAATATTACCTCAGAAGTAAGGGGATTCCGACAATTTATTTGGGGCAAAGTCTTCCATACGATTCACTAATCAGTTGTATTGAGCAACTAAAACCAAAGGCACTGGTCACCTCTTGGTTAATGGCGGTAAAACAAAAATTTATTATCAACTATTTTAAGCAACTGCATACAGATTTAAAGACGATTCCGGTTTACGCCGGTGGAATTCAAATCAAACAAAACAAAGAACAATTAACGTATTTTTTAAAAGAAATTACAAAACCTTCAGATTTTGATGATTTGATTATCGAATCATAACACCTTTGACTCCCAAAATCGGTAATATTTTCATCTTGTCCGGTTGAATGATTTCAGGTAGAAAAACAAATTTTTTATCAAACAAAACATCATTAACCCAAAAACTGACCCAATATTCATTTGCCAAGCCAAAAACTTCCTCCATAATAGGTTCAATTTTGGCTGCTTCATTTGGCAAAAGGACTTCTAAAGAATGTCTTAAGGTGGATGTACGTACACGTTCGCCAGTTGTAACATTCTCACCATAACCTGTACTGGTAACGATAATACCCTCCATGATATCATCCCTTAAATTCAACAAGTAAACATTATAAAATGCTTCGCCATTCGCTTCTGTTTCCTTAACAATGGCTACAGCTACATTTTCAACTTTGGGACCGTACAATTCGTCACGCATCAAATAAGGATATTAATCAGTGAAATCTTGAGAGAATTCAAATCCAAAATTAGTTGCCAATTTTTGTTTTAGAACGTCTGATACTTCGGACATATCGATTTCTTTTTTAAGTTCTTTTTTCATTGAAGTTACCGATTTATCATTGATTCCACAAGGAATGATATGTGAAAAAAAAGACAGGTCTGAATTAACATTGAAACCAATACCATGCATGGTAACCCAACGTGAACTTTTGACCCCCATTGCACATATTTTTCTAGCTTGAGGTGTCCCACCATCAATCCAAACTCCAGTCAGTCCCTCTACTCTTTCAGACTTAATACCAAATTCGATCAGCGTTTGGATGACAGATTCTTCCAAATAACGCATGTACTTATGAATATCGGTGAAAAAATAATCCAAATCAAAAATTGGATATGCAACTAATTGACCAGGGCCATGATACGTAATGTCTCCACCCCGATTTATTTTGTAAAAGGAAGCTTGGTGTCTTTCCAATTGTTCTTGGTCCAATAATAAATGATCTTGTCTCCCACTTTTTCCTAATGTAAATACATGCGGGTGCTCGCAAAAAACAAGGTAATTCTTCGTTGTGATTGATTGATTACCATTACGAATTTTGATTTTGTCCTGAATTGTTTGATTGAATAATTTTTCCTGAAGATCCCATGCTTCCTTGTAATCAATTAAACCAAGATTGATAAAGTGAACTTTTGGGGTCATCAATTAATGAAAATTTGCCAATTCAGTTTTCAAGTAATCAATCACTTTGATGTCCAAAATGTCAACGTGATTCATTTTACATAAATATGAAGATGCCCAATCTACTAAATTTATAAAGAAGACGGATCGCTCAATATATGAATCACCTTTGGGATGAATCTCATAAACCGTTGATGTTTTTTTTGAAATTATTTCCTTTGATATTTCGAAACGCTTTTGGTTTTTCGGGTGCAAATCGTCACTATTCATAAAGAGAACGGCAAAGCGGTCGTCACCACCTCCCCATCCAACAAGTTCATTGTGATTCATTTCAGGTATAACATGATGCCAACACAAATATTTTGAATTCTCATTGAATTGTTGGCGCGCGCGCACTGCTACCCCCTCATATTGAGGTCCACAGTAAATGATTCCGACTTTTCCATAAAGAAACTCAGCGATTTTTTTTGCTTCGGAATGAATAGCAGAACTTTCTGAACTAAGTAATTTTGCTGATTTTTCAAGGGCTTTGAGGATGTTATTTGAAACAAAACCGAAATTAACGAATATGTTTAACAAATGAACTAGAGAAAAGGCGAGTGCGGATCTTGGTGGATTACCCCCCGGAACTATGACACAATCAAAATTATTTGCATTACACCAAGTTTGCATTGTTCCTCCTGAGCAAACACAAATAATATGAGCATCCTTTTTTCGAGCAATCTCTATTGCCTCGAGAGTCTCCTCTGTATTGCCTGAGTAAGAACACCCTATTACCAAGCTGTTTTGGTTGACATACTGAGGTATGCTATAGTCGTTAATCAATAAAATAGGGACTTTACACTCTTTTTCCATCCACTGAGAGACAATCTTGCCGCCTATTCCTGAGCCCCCCATTCCACAAATCAAAATAGTATGAATTGGAGAGGAAGGTTGTTTGAATTTTAATGTAGAAACAGTTAACAAAGCATTTGTTATATTATTCGGAAATGCTGTTATCAGATGATCCATTTTTGAGATTTATTTATAGCAAATATAACGATTAACCGAAATCATTTCAAAAATTAAAAAGGAGATTCCATAAAGTATGCTTGTAAGGTTTTTATATTGATTTACTATCATCCAAATAATCATGTTTAGGACTTTATTGGTTTGTCAAATTATTCGTTTTTTAAATGATATAATTTGGGATTATAATTGTTTCAAACTAGTTTTAGTGTAACACTATATTAAATTGTTGCTGCTTTTTTAGTGTGATCCTATTAAGAAGATTGTAGGAGTTTTTGATAAATCGTAAGCATCTTCTCTCCATGATTTTATTGATTTGGTTTTGATGGACTCTGTCGGTAAAGTAATATTAGATGCTATGCACAATAATGTGTTATCCGTCAATTCATTCAACAGATCTTCAAGCATATGCATATTGCGATAAGGGGTATCCATAAAAATGTGTGTGTGCTTATTTCTCCTTGTGTCTGATTCAAAATCTTTTAGTTTTCGGATTCTATCCTTTCGCTCTTTTGGTAAATAACCATGAAACGTAAAAGTTTGACCTGAAAACCCACTAGCCATCAAGGCTAATAATATTGAGGAGGGGCCGACCAACGGAACAACACCAAATCCTTTCTGATGTGCAAGGGCTACTAAATCAGCTCCCGGATCTGCAATACCGGGACAACCGGCTTCAGAAATAACCCCTAAATCAAAATGAGTTGCGAGAACTGCCAACATATTATGTAATTCTTCGATAGAAGTCTTTTTATTCAACGTAAAAAAAGTACATGCATCAATAGGAAATTCACGGTCCATTTTGCGAAGTAATCTTCTCGCAGATTTAATTTCCTCAACAGCAAAATGCCGAATTCCTACTACTCTTTCAATCACTTCTTGGGGAAGAATATCTTTGATTGAATCCCCGCCTAATGTATTGGGGATCATTACTATTTTTCCTTTTTGCATCCGTTTTTATATTGTTCGATGATACATTCAGTTACACGATCTAACATTTGAAAGACCTCTATAAAGTCGTTTTGACCACCATAGTAGGGATCCGGTACTGCTTGATTTTTACCGGGATATAATTCATTGAGAATTAGTTTTACTTTTAATTGGTCGGATTCACTACGAGACATTGCAACAACATTATTGTAATTATTTGAATCCATTACATAGATGACATCAAACGCGTCAAAATCTGAAACACCAAACTGTCGCGCACGAAGTGAGCTTATATCAATACCAAATTCTTTTGCTGTATCAATCATTCTTTGATCGGGTTTCTGACCTGCATGTACCCCAGATGTTCCTGCTGAATCAACGAATATTGGCAATTTTTCAGCATCAATTTTATGTCTGAGAACTCCTTCCGCAAGTGGTGACCTACAGATATTCCCGAGGCAAACCATTAAAATTTTCATGATTTCCGAAATTTAAATCTTGGATTCACTTTTCACAAAAGTAAGCATTACATCATTGGCTGTCTAATATTCATCAACTATAAGCAAATATTCATTAGTCATTGAATAATATTCATTTGCCCTAAAAAAGGGTCTATTTTCCGCATCTGAGCTTGGTTAATTGCGTAACTTAAGCTTGTGGATTTGTTTTAGAAACGTTTAAAAAAAGGAATTATGAGACAGCTAAAAATTACGAAACAAGTAACGAATCGAGAAACAGCGTCACTAGACAAGTATTTGCAAGAGATCGGTCGCGTAGAGTTAATTTCAGCTGAGGAGGAGGTTGAATTAGCACGCAAAATTAAGGCGGGAGATCGCAAGGCATTGGAACGGCTGACGAAAGCAAATTTACGCTTCGTCGTATCAGTGTCAAAGCAATACCAAAATCAAGGGTTAACGTTATCAGATTTAATTAATGAAGGGAATTTAGGTTTAATTAAAGCTGCCGAACGTTTTGATGAGACCAGAGGTTTTAAATTTATTTCATATGCTGTTTGGTGGATACGTCAGTCCATTCTTCAAGCCTTAGCTGAGCAGGCTCGTATTGTTCGGCTACCACTCAACAAAATAGGCACAATCAACAAAATAAATCGTGCTTTTTCAGAATTGGAGCAGAAGTATGAAAGACCTCCTTCTGCGGAAGAGTTGGCAGATTTTTTAGAATGTACGATGGATGAGGTGAAGCAGTCCTTATCCAACAATATTCGACACATTTCAATGGATGCGCCATTGGTAGAGGGAGATGAATCTTCGTCAAGTATGTATGAAGTTTTATTGAATGATACCATGCCAAGTCCGGAGAAGGAGTTAGTCGATGAATCCTTACGTACTGAGATTGAGCGATCACTTTCCACTCTCACACAACGAGAAGGAGATGTCGTTAGGCTTTTCTATGGATTGAACGGAAAAGCAGCTTTATCATTGGAGGAAATTGGTGAACGATTCGATTTAACAAGGGAAAGGGTTCGTCAAATCAAAGAAAAAGCCATAAGAAGATTAAAAAACACTTCTAGAAGTAGGATGTTAAAACCGTATTTGGGTTAAGCGGGGTCAACATCAATAACAATTCGTACAGACTTATTGAACGGATTACTGTAGAAATCATTGACTAATAAGCTAATCCGTTCTTTTACTTTTTGGTCGGAAAGTTCCTTTTCTATTTTCAGGATGACGGATTTTAGGTGCAAGTTTTGAATTCTTTTGATGATTGGATATTCAGGGCCAATTACTCGCTCTTTGAAGACTTCCCTCAAGGATCTTGCGAAGTCATTTGATGCAGTACTTAGCGTCTGTTCGTCTTTGTGCTTTAAGGTAAAAGCAATTAACTTGTAGTAAGGTGGATAAAAAAAGTTTTTGCGTTCCTTGATCTCTTGTTCGTAAAAACCCACATAATCATGGTCGATTACACGTTTAATAACCCAATGATCGGGATTACCAGTTTGAATTATTACTTTGCCACGTTTTCCTTTTCGACCGGATCTTCCTGCCACTTGAGACATTAACAAAAAACCTCGTTCAAAAGCCCGAAAATCAGGTCTGTTCAATAACATATCCGCATCCAAAACCCCAACCAAACTCACGTTATCAAAATCTAGCCCTTTAGTTACCATTTGAGTACCAATCAAGATATCAATGCTGCGATTTGCAAAGTCTCCCAAAATCGTTTCGTATGCGTTTTTGGATCTTGTTGAATCCAAATCTAACCGTTTGATGACAGTTTCAGGAAACATTAAGGCCAACTCGTCCTCCACTTTTTCAGTCCCAAAACCAATCATTTTCAAGCGGTTTGACCCACATTTTTGACACGTTCCTATGGGCGGCAGCATGTATCCACAGTAATGACATTTTAAGGTATTGGTATGCTTGTGATAAGTCAAAGAAACGTCACAATTTTTACATTTGGGCGTCCAGTTACAAATTTCACAATTCCAAAGAGGGGTATAACCCCGACGATTTTGAAATAAAATAACTTGTTCCTTATTTGTCAAGGCCTCACCGATTGCATTCAATAAGGAAGAGGTGAAGTGTGATTGCATTCGTTTTTTTTGACGCTCATCCTTTACATCAGCACAAAAGACCTCAGGTAATTTCAGTTTCCCATATCGTTCACGGAGAGAAACCAATCCATACTTCCCTTGCTGTGCATTAAAGTAGCTTTCTAAAGCCGGTGTTGCTGAACCCAACAACACTTTTGCTCGGTGCATGTGCCCCAATACAATGGCAGCGTCACGTCCATTATAACGCGGAGATGGATCATATTGTTTAAAGCTGGATTCATGTTCTTCATCAATAATGATTAACCCCAAATCTTGAAAAGGCAAAAAAATGGAAGATCTAGCGCCCACGATAATTCGAAAACGACTTGGATGATTCATCAACACATGACTCCAGATTTCAACGCGTTCATTTTGATTGAACTTTGAATGATATACGCCTATTTGTTCTCCAAAATAAAGAGATAAGCGCTGGATCAATTGAGTTGTTAACGCAATTTCAGGCAATAAGAACAATACCTGTTTCCCCAAATCTAATTGCTCTTGAATCAGTTGAACGTAGATTTCCGTTTTACCTGAACCGGTTACACCATGCAGAAGAGTCGTGTTGTGTTGTACAAAAGATTCTTTGATTTCTGTTAATGTGGCTTTTTGGGACTCAGACAATGCTTTCAGTTCAACTTGTTCAGATTTGGAAGATTGAAATCGAGATATAATGTTTCGTTCTTGTGTGATTATTTTTTTTCTTTCGAGAGAATGCAAAGAAGACGGTGTTACTCCTTGATCATACATCAGGCTCCTCAGGACAGGATTAATGCTATTTTGTTCATATTGCCCTTCTTTCAACAGAAGCATCAGAGCTTGAAGTTGTTTTTCTGTTGTTCTCTGTTTTTCCAACTGTACAAGCGTCTCTCTTAAAACATCTTCTTTTAATAAATTCGGATGCAATGTGACAAAGACAGCTGATTTAGGAACAAATTTATCATTCAGTTCTTCCTGAGAAATAATAATTCTCCGCTGCATCATGCTGTTAATCACTGGTTGAATCGTCTTAATTCCGATTATTTCAGACAGTTCCCTAAGGTCAAGTGATTCACGTATCTCAAGAGTTTCGACAATGTCTTGCTCCCGAGTTTCTAATGTAATGGTGTTGACATCAAAATCAGGATGTAAGACAATTTTAGTTTCACTTGCTAACTTAAAATTAGCAGGCAATGCTGCATTCATTACATCACCAATTGGCGCCATGTAATAGGAAGATATCCATTTCCAGAATTGATATTGAATCCGGGTAATGATAGGCTGATTATCCAAAACATACTCCATATATTTAGCCTGATAATCTGTGGGGGCTATTTCACTTACAGAGGTGACTATTCCCGTTAACAATTTTGATTTTCCAAAAGGAACGATAACCCTAACTCCTGCAAATACTTGATCATTCATTTCAAAAGGAACACGATACGTAAACTCTTTCGAAACAGGAATGGGTAATATGACAGAAACAAAGAAAGTTTTCCTTTCACTCATGCAGTAAAGTTAACAAGCACGATTGAATCAAACTAAAAAATAACATCTGTAATTCGTTACTGGCAAGCGTAGGTGTAGGAATTGTCAGCCGGGTGTTGACTACAATACAATAACATTCCTGTGATTGCCCCCTTACACAATTCTTCTGTTGATTTTTGGGTAATCAAGCGATAATTAGATAATTGGGGGTTCGGATTAATAAAAAATCGTTCAATGGTATAGGTGTATCTTGATGAGAAAATTCCGATGACTCGTTTATTATTTGTTACTGATAAATTGGTGTAAGTTGGTTTGGTTTGTGCTAAAGAGGATGAGGGTTGATTGATCGCAATATAATTAGCTAAAACCTCAGATCCTGCAGTTACAATGGTATGTATAGCGTTTAAATTTCGTTTCATTATGTTTGGATCATCAGAACTATTTGCTGCTATCAGTTCATAAAATGTCTTTCCGTTCGAAGTAAATGAATTTGAACCATTCGGAACAACTAAGGACTCACCCAAATTCCACAAAAATGATTTATGAGTACTTTCTGTCAAAGAAGTGAATTCAAGAAAATCTACTAATAAAGAAGTATTAATTATGTGTGCAGTTCCGGTGTTCACTGAAATTCCGTTTTGCTTATAACTTCCAAGGTTATCGGCAAATTCAAAACGGAAATTCATGGCGTCTGCCGAGGTGGTAATTCCACTGACCAATTCTGTTTCTCCCTGAACTTTAAATGCACCACCATTGACCGAGACCTCTAACTGATAGCTTGCATTTTTATTCAATGAGTTCAACAGATCGGCAGGATCCGAAGAGTTTAACACTTGTGAACCCTGAGTGCCCTGCGAGTCCGTTTTTGTCTTGCACTTACGCGTCACAAAATAATACATCTTTTGTGACGGAGCAAAAAAGGCTCCTGATTCAATTTTATTATTCAAAATCGTATCTCTAAGTTTCCATTCCCTTATTTTAAGCCCGTTAACAAGCTCTGTTACGGTGGCATCCACTTGCTGAAAATAACTTGAATCCGGTATTTTCGCTATATCAAGTGAATTTCCAGGGCCAATAAACGCGCGATTAATTTTAATATAATGTATGGAATCAGCCTGATCCAAAAGACCGTATATTATGGCAGTTTCTTTGAAATCCCCCACTAAATCAACATCTTCCTTACACGCTGAGAGCAGTAGGAGAAGGGATGCATACAATGCTTTATTTTTGAATATTGACTTCATAAAAGGTTCAAATGATTTATTTTACACTAATTTAATTCTTGCTAGTAATTTATTAATCTATTACCTTATTTAAACCCATCAGCTTTAACATCCATTTTGGAAGAAAAGATCCTTGTTTTTTATTTTTTAAATGAATATACCAACCCCATTTTTTAAAAACGGGAACTTTGTGTGTCTCTACAAATTCAATCCATGTTCCATCAGGATCTTCAATGTATGAGAATCTTCCTCCGGCTTCACCCATATCAAAGGTATCAGAACTGTCAACTGTAAATAGAAAATGATTTCTTTCGCAGGATTTTTTGAGTGCGTCCATACCCTGAATATCAAAACAAAGATGAATAAAACCCCAATCACCCCAAAATCTGTTTTCAAAAATTCTTCTGCAATCAGTTCTGTCAATCGATTGTACTAATTCAATCTCGGTAGGGCCTAATAATTGGGCAAATGGTCCGGTTCGGGGTTGTGGGTGAGAGAGTAAAACTCTTCTGCAAACATGTTTGCCTCCCGATAAATTTGAGAAGTCGTCAAATGATTGAGTAACATCATATTCAATGGTGCTATATCCTAAGACATCCCGATACAGTTTAAGTGAATTAGTAATATCACTGACACCAATAATAGCTCCCGATACGCCCCCACAAAAAGATGGGTGCTTGGTTTTTGAAAAGAAGTCCTTTCCTTCAACAACTTGAAATATATTCCCGGAAGGATCCTCTACAAAAAAAGTTTGTTTACCCGAAGGACATGGCATCAATTTGCTAATAATTTTGGCTCCATTTTGCGAAAAATAATCATAACTCGCTCCAACATCACGAGATTTCATCTTACAAGCAAACAAGCCAAAGTCTCCCAACTGTATTTTAAAACTTGCTTTTTCGGTTGAGCGACTTGTATATTGCCAAATTTCAAAACCTCCCCCACCTTCCATACTAAGCGCAAGAGTTGCTGTACGAGATTGTACAAGTCCTCCGGTGTAGCGCGTCATAAGCGGAGCTTCTGCTGCTTCCTCAAAAACCTTAACATTCATCCCAAAAAATTGACGATACCATTTCCAGTTCTTCTCAACATTGGGAACTCCTATTCCCATCTGCTGTATACCACATATTATATATCCCACTTTTCCCGAATTGAAAGCAAAGATACTAAGCTTTGTTAATTTAACTAACGTATAGCACGTTCATTAAAGAGAACATATCCATAACTGATTTGAAAACTGTATGGATTCATTTGCTTTGGAAAATAATTCACTGTTGCTCTGACAGGGCCAATGAATGAAAAATAAATCAACGAAAGGGATGCTAAATAAGTTTCGTCTTTGAAGGGCTTTGTATAATCAGGACTCCCATTTGCTTTTAAATGTAATGAAACAAAAGGCTGATAATAATAGGTATCAAATCGTAAATCTAAACTTTTACGCAATGAAATTATTGTATTTACTCCTGCCCCGATCAATTGAGGAGATTTGTATTCAGGCAAAAAATATGTTTCAGCATCCGGTATCGGAGAGAAAGAACTAAGCATGAGAAGGGTTGCCGTATAATTAGAAAATAAAGATTGACTATTGAGCACTCCCTTGGCGTGTACCCCGATATGAAGAAGTTTTTTGTTTAAAAGGAATGATTGAATTTCTGCGTTCAGATTGACCCACTCATGATTTTTTTCGTGGACAATTTTATTAGTTGAAGTAGAACCTAATGTTGTTTTTTCAATCCCATTGACATATCTGGCTTTAAATCGAATCAAGTGACCGGAATTTGCAAATTGTTTTCTGTTGAGTGAGTTTTTTAAATATTCCCAACTGAACGTATATCCGTTGAAACGCGTAATATCTGATGTGTCTTTATTGGTAAAATTATCTGTTTGATAATAATCGTCTTCCAAATTATACCTTTTAAAGTCAATGGTGCTCTTAGTTGTATTGCCTATCGGATGATATATTTTCAAGCCATAGTACATTTCATTCTGGATCAAAAAGGAGGGCTTAACATCTTCGAAAAATGTTGCAAAACTTCGAAAATAGTCCCAACGATTAATTGTAAAATAAACACCTGTAGAAATTGGAAATGTAGAGGGGAATTCAATGGTATATGACAATTTCGCTGAACCATAGAATTTTCCGAAGTATGAAGAGGCTTGCAATGAAGATGCTGTATTCAACACATTCCGATAAGTTAAACCAATATAACCTGTATTGACAGGTCGAGAAGAAAAAAGCCCCCCAATGTCCAATTTAAAATCTTTTGATTTGGTAACTTTTAAGTCTAAATTATAGGTGCTGTCTTTTTTTAGTGAAAGAGATGGAAATACAAAATCAATTTGAGGGGTTGCATAAAGTTTGAAATACCTTTTTTCGAGCGTGGGAAAAGTAACATGTTCGTTTTTCTTGGCAATTATCATTGATTTCTGAACATAGGGAATGTTGTGTTTCTTCAATATTTCGGAACTTACAGAGCTAATATTTATAGGAATAACACCTTTTCTAAAAGCAGATCTTCTCGAGGTTACTTGCTCTTTTGAAATAGAATTTCTGATTTGTTTTTCAATGGAATCCAAATAAATGAGGGTTGAACTATACCCTGCATCAATCGCTTTTTTTACTTGTTCAAAATCAAAAGTAGAAATAGCTGCTTTTGGCTCAATGATAATTCCCGCATGGCAGGGCAGATTAAAATCAGAATGAGAAACCAACATATTCGTCAATTGACTAATCAAATTTTCTTCTGATGGTGGGGCGGCGTTATTAGAAACATTACTTCCGATGATGTAATCAGGATTAAATGCATCATACATTACATCTGCAGGAAAATTATTGTATAATCCACCATCAAAAAGTAGAACGTTATTAATTCGGATGGGATCAAAATAAAACGGATAAGTCAGTGAAGCTCTGACAGCCTGATTAAGATATCCCTTGGAAAATACAACACTTTTTTTATTTGTAATATCAGATGCTACACAGCGAAAGGGAACAAATAAACTATCGAAATCACAATGGTATGAAGCACCCGTATTGCCTAATAAATTCATCATCTCAAAATCAAGGTAAGCAGATGAAACAAAGTTGGTTGGCAATGATTTATTTAATAAACTATCTTTCGAAAATGGAAGGCTAAAAGTGGATGCATTGGGTTCCTCATCCCGATACAAAAAATGTTGAGAGGCTTTTAATTGACCAGTGGACATTAATAGAAAATCCTCACTTAATATATAATTCTCTATTTCTTCGGGACTAAATCCGGACGCATATAATGCGCCAACGAGTGCACCTGCCGAAGTGCCGGTAATATAATTAATTGGAATCCCCCGTTCTTCAAGAGCTTTTAACACCCCAACATGAGCAAAGCCGGATGCTCCGCCTCCACTTAACACCACTCCAATCTTAGTCTGACTGACACTGTTGAATTGAATCAACAAACAAAAAAGGATAAAATATCCTGAAATTGCCCTCAAATACGTTCTTTTGTACAAAAATAAAAAAGTAATCCTATCGTGAAAAATGCTGGTCCAAAAGTTAGAAACAATGAATCTGTAAAAATGTTGATCATTACTTTAAAAACATTTTACGGATTGGAGGAGGTATTGTCCGAAGAATTGGATGAACTAGGTTTTACCGTTCACAAAAAACTTAATCGCGCCGTTCAAATTCTCGGCTCCTGGCGAGATGTTTATTATTTGAATCTACATACTCGTTGTGCAATTTCAATATTAATTGAAATTAAGCAATTCAAATTAAATAAACAAAATGATTTGTATCAAGAATGTCGCAAAATTAATTGGCCGTCTTTATTTACAGTTGACAAAACTTTTGCCGTCAAAGGAGCTATTTTTTCCGATTTATATAAACACTCTCAATATCCCTTTTTGTTAGTCAAAGATGCAATTGTCGATTCATTTAGGGAACATACCAATGAACGACCGAATGTAAATGTCAAGAGTCCACAAATAGTTGTTGATCTGTATGTCAATGGTACTATTGCTACAATCTCTCTTAACACAAGTGGTTTACCCTTATTTCAAAGGGGATACAGACAATCAAGTGGTGAAGCCCCTTTAAATGAAGTAGTAGCCGCAGGATTAATTCGTATGAGTGGGTGGGATCGGAAATCAACCTTTATTGACCCTTTTTGTGGTTCTGGAACATTATTGATCGAAGCGGCATTATTGGCAACAGAAATTCCTTCAAACATAGAACGAACGCATTACTCATTTAAGAATTTTGCAAATTTCAATGAAATTTTGTGGAACGATATTTTTGGGGCAGCTACTAAGCAGGTAAAATCGCTTCCGTGTCATATCATCGGTTCCGACA
Source organism: uncultured Akkermansia sp. (assembly GCA_964526595.1). Lineage (GTDB taxonomy): Bacteria > Bacteroidota > Bacteroidia > Flavobacteriales_D > Crocinitomicaceae > M0103. The sequence continues at coordinate 36,743 of CAZGJF010000009.1, forward strand.
TTAGTGATGAAATGATAATCAAAACAAGGAGAAATTTAAGGCAATTATCCATAGGCCGACTGATAGAAACGAACGTTCTTCCATTTGAAGAAGCAAAGCACATAGATAAAAATGGTATTATGATTACAAATCCCCCTTACGGCGAAAGGATGGGTTCAGAAATTGACTCACTATATCAGGCGTTAGGAAATTGGATGAAACACGAAATGAAAGGTTTTCAATGCTGGGTTTTATCTTCCAACAAAAATGCATTGAAATCAGTAGGGTTAAAGCCTGACAAAAAAATAACACTCTTTAACGGTAATTTGGAATGTAGTTTTAGAAGATACCCTATTGATCTATAATTTTTCGAATAGATTCACGTTTAGACGATTTTTTCTCTAATTAATTCTTCCAAACAATCCACAAATCGGGGATGATCGTTCGAACTTGGAACCAATTGTACCTTTTCACCACCAGCATGCTCAAATATTTCTTGGTATTCATCACCTATTTCAATAATAGTCTCCAAACAATCTGCAACAAAAGCAGGACTGAAAACCAATAATTTTTTGGCCCCCTTTTTACCCCACAATTCTACCACCTTATCCGAAAAAGGAGTTAACCATTTCTTGTCTAATCGCGATTGAAAACAAACGGTGTAATCTTTTTCATGTAACCCTAGCTTTGATGCTATAAGCCGAGTTGTGGCATAACAGGTTGCTTTGTAACAAAATTTGTTTTTGTCATTTACTTCAGTTTCGCAAGGCTGATCAGAACACAAATCAGTTTGATCATAAACCTTATCAACTTGTCTTTCAGGAAGTCCATGATAAGAAAACAGAATATGATCGTAATCATTTAAATCAATTGCTTGGGCACGTTGAACAACTGAATCGATGTAACCATCATGATTCCAAAATTGACTTATGATGTGAACTTCCGGTATAACCCACCATTTGCGAATGATATTCATTGTCTTTTCAATAGCTGATCCTGAAGAAGCACTGGCATATTGAGGAAACAAAGGCAAAATAATAATCTGATCATAATTTGCCAAATGCATCCGCTCCAATACCTCATCTAAGGAAGGCTGTTGATAACGCATCGCTATTTCAACAGTAACATCTTCTTCATCAAAACGTTGATTCAATATTCTGGCAACATGTTGGGTGTGCATCAGCAAAGGAGAAACTCCATTGCCGTATTTCCAAAGTTTTTGATACACCTTAGAGGATTTGGGAGCCCGAAACGGAACAATGATACCGTTTACTAATATTTTTCGAGCCAACCATGGAATATCAATCACGCGTGGATCGTTTAAAAATTCACTCAAATAGCGACGAACATCTCTGATATTTGGACTGTTTGGTGTTCCTAATTGGATGAGTAAAACGCCGGTTTTCATAAATTCATTTAAATATCAATTAAATAATTTTGTCTTCCAATTGGATGATTGTTCATCGGTAATCAAACCTATCTTCTGTAAATAGAGAATCATATTTCCGAATGATTCATGGTAAGAATTACCGGTATAATTCCACTCTGTTTGATCAAGCCATTGTGCCACATGATACTTGTCGAGATTATACCTCCAAGAAATCATATCAACAGCGTCGGAACTAATTTTAATCTGTTGAGCTTTTTGATTGACTAACTCACACATTACTTGTAATTCAGTAGAATACATTTGAATAACCTCATTTCGTGCAGCAACTACAAAACAAGGCCATGGAGTCACAACTTCATCTATCAAACGGCATTTTCTTTGTTCAACAAAAGGTTGTGTCGTAAATTTTTCCCAAAGGAAAGCTTGAGCAGCGTTGTTTTGTAAAGCCCAAAGACCTCCATAGATATCTCCAACAACATTAAATTTCAAGGTACTTAAATCCCATCCATATTGGTCGGCAATAACATAAGCCATCAATTGAGAGCCTGAACCCTCACGTGAAATAGCGAAAATCTGATTGTATAGTTGCTTGATAACTTCAATGTTTGATTGTTGAGGGACGTGGACACCCCAACGTAAAGGAGATGTAACAAATACCTGAATAATTTTTGCATCCAATCCCTGCAAAATAGCTTTGGAAATGCCTTCAGTTAGCAAGATTGCGACATCAATCGACCGTGTTTCTAAACCTCTGATCATCTGACCGGTACCCCCACTCATATCACTCCAATGCAAATCAAGAGCCTTTTCTTTAAACTCACCTGATTCAATAGCAAGTCTCCAAGGTAAATTAAAATGTTCCGGCACACCTCCGATTTTCAATCCAATCATGCTTAGCTCAACGTTACTTGTTAACTCTTTTCATCATCCCTGAATTGCATCTCATACAATTTGCGGTAATAACCATTTTGCTTCAATAGGGTATTGTGAGTGCCCTGTTCTTTGATTTCGCCTTTATCTAAAACTACTATCATATCTGCTTTTTGAATGGTGGAAAGCCTATGTGCTATTACGATGGATGTTCGCCCCTTGGTCAGTTTTTCAGTAGCTAGCTGAATCATTGCCTCTGACTCATTATCAACGCTAGATGTTGCTTCATCCAAAATCAAAATATGAGGATTGTAAACCGAAGCGCGAATAAAAGCGAGTAGTTGTCGTTGACCTACTGAGAGTACGCCTCCCCTTTCACCCACTTGATAATCATAAGATCCCGGCAGTTTTTCAATAAACTCATGCGCTCCTACTGCCTTTGCCGCTTCAATCACTCGTTCTCTCGATATTTCAGAATCACCTAAAGTAATATTGTTGTGAATGGTATCAGAAAATAAAAAGACATCCTGCAATACAACAGCAATGTTTTTTCGCAAATATGCTAATTCAATATCCCGAATGTTAGTCGCACCAATGAAAATTTCACCTTTTTGATATTCGTAAAATCGCCCCAAAAGATTAACAATAGTGGATTTTCCTGCACCCGTCGCACCAACAAATGCAATTGTTTTTCCGGCAGGGATTGTAAGGTTTATATTTTTCAACACCCATTCCTCATGCTGATAAGCAAAGAAAATGGAATTAAATGTTATAGCACCATCAAAACTACACGTCCGAACATTCCCTTGATTTTGGATGTGTTCATCTAAGTCTAAAATTTCAAAAACACGTTCAGCCCGAACAGTTCCTCTTTGTAAAATATTAAACTTATCGGCTAATTGGCGAATAGGTCGAAATAACATGTGAACATATAGCGTAAAAGCAATGATATCACCAAACATAGCCTTTATTTCATATTGAGTCTTGCCTCCGGCTTTGAGTGCCCCCCATACAAGTAAAAGTGCAATTGAAAGTGAACTAAGCAATTCAACCACAGGAAAAAAAATGGAATAGGCCCACACAGCTTTGATATGCGCTTGACGGTGACCCTTATTTATTTCTACAAACTGTTCGTATTCAACTTTTTGTCTATTAAATAATTGAACGATGGACATCCCCGTGAGGCGTTCCTGAATGAAGGTGTTCAATTTTGTTACCTGAGTACGTTCCAACTGAAATGAATCACGCATGGCACGTGCAAATATTCGGGTCGCAAAAATCAACAATGGGATGGGTAATATGGTCATTAAAGACAGTTGCCAATTCATAACAAACATGATAGAAACAATGACAATCAAAGAAAATAAGTCGCCGGCAATTTCCATAAGTCCTGAAGAGAAAACTTCCGTAATCGCTTCGAGATCCGATACTACACGAGTTACCAAAGCACCAATAGGAGTTTTGTCAAAATACCTCATGCGAAAACTCAATAAATGTCCGAATAATCGTTGTCGGATGTCTTTAATGACTGATTGTGCCAATAAATTAGAAAAATAACTGGTAGCAAACTGAAGAACTTGCTCAATAATCAGAAGACCGACAATGAGCAATGTCCACTTAAACAATAATTGTTCATTTGGATTTTTTATTATGTATTGATCAACCATGGATCCAATCAGCGCAGGTCTCACCGGCCCTAATAAAGCAAGAAAAACGGTACAACAAACAGTCAATATAAATAAACTGCGATACGGCTTCAAATAAGAAAGTAAGCGCTTAAAGATGTACAGATTGATACTTGCTTTTTCTGACATGTTGCAAATTTATCCTTTTTTAAGGGCATACTGCTAAATAAAACCTGTTTTTCAACTTAAATTCGCTTTTGCCACATCTTAACGTTCAAAAATTCGATAACTTTATGGCACAGCATTGCAATCATGGTACACAATCTTTCTGTCAATAATTCTATCTTCTGTTCATTTATCAGTGAAATACGAGATCACGCTATTCAAAAAGACTCTATGCGATTTCGAAGAAATATGGAGCGTATTGCAGAAATACTGGGTTATGAATTGTCTAAGTCCTTGGACTATGTCAATAGGAATGTAACCACCCTATTAGGAGATGCTGAAGTATCAGTTTTAAAGGAGCAACCGGTGTTGGCAACTATTTTGAGGGCAGGACTTTCCATGCACCAAGGTCTTCTAAACTATTTCGACTATTCAGAAAGTGCCTTTATTTCAGCATACAGAAAACATACTTCAGCTGAAGATTTTGACATTCAAGTAGAGTATCTGGCCTCACCTAATTTGGATAACAAAACAGTCATCATTAGTGATCCCATGTTAGCAACCGGAAATTCCATGGTGATGGTTTACAAAGCCTTACTCAAACAAGGAAATCCTTCCAAAATATTTGTTGTTTCAGCTATCGCAACTCCGATAGCTATTGACTATATCAAAAAACATCTTCCTGATAATATGGAAATTTGGGTAGGGGCAATTGATACTGAACTAACCGCACAATCTTATATTGTGCCTGGTCTGGGTGATGCAGGAGATCTTGCATTTGGCGTGAAATGTTAATGATTATGATAGACTGGACTTCTGTTGCATCTGTTTTTTTAATCGCAACCTTCAAATTCATGTTGGCCCCTTTTACGGGATTAGGCATTGGGTTGCCCTTTTGGGAAAATTACCTTGCTTGTGTTGCAGGAGGTTCATTCAGTGCAGCCATTTTTTATTTTTCCAGCGAATTGCTTTTACATTATTCCCACATTCGAAAGCTCAAAAAAATAGAAAAATCAGGTCAAAAAGCTATTCAAAAAAAGAAGTTTAATAAAACCAATCGAATGATTATTCACTTAAAACATAAGCTGGGAATCTATGGAATATGCTTCTGGGCACCATTTTTTTTGTCTATTCCGATTGGTAGCATCATTGCCGCTAAATTTTATGGAAAGTTTAAAAAAACATATCCGCTTATTGTGATAGGAATGTGTATTAATGCTATGTTGATGTGCCTGATGGCATATTTAATTTTTTAATGAAAACAAAGCACCTATTTTTTGATCTTGACAGGACTTTGTGGGACTTTGACACCAACTCACAGCGTGCTTTGATAAATTTATTCGACGAATTAAAACTTCACGATTACATCGCAGACTTTAACGATTTCCACAATCACTATAAAAACATTAATGCACAACTTTGGCGACTTTACGGAAAAGGAGAACTATCCAAGGAAAAATTACGCGATGAACGATTCAGATTATCACTGAAGAAGTTTAACGTATCTGATCCTTTGATTATACAAAAAATGAGCGATGGTTATGTGGAAATTTCTCCCCAACAAACAGCATTATTTCCCAATACTATCCATACGTTGAAACACCTCCAAAAGGAAGAATATAACATGCATATTATTACCAATGGATTCAAAGAAGTTCAACATGTAAAACTTAAAAAGTCAGGTCTTGACACATTCTTTGATGTCACCGTCTGTTCTGAAGATGTCGGGCACAACAAGCCTTCTGCCGCTATTTTCAAGTATGCACTAAATCGCGCTGAAGCCAAGGCAAATGATTCAATCATGATTGGAGATGACTACGAAGTTGATATTGTTGGGGCTATGAATTGTGGGATGAAAGGCATCTTGTTTGACCCGCAGAAAGACTACGCACATAGCTTTGATATACATACAATTAATGACTTGAGTGAGCTTCCAAATCGCTTATTTTGGGTTATAAATTCACTGTGATTTCTACACTTTGATCTCTCTATGCATTCATCAAATCTTCGATTTCTGTTGCCTCTAACGGGATGCTTTGCATCAGATTAAACGGTTCCCCACTTGCTTGTACGATTACATCATCTTCAAGACGGATACCTAATCCTTCTGCAGGAATATAGATTCCCGGTTCAACAGTAAACACCATATTTGCTTGAATCGGTTCATGCCAAAGACCAACATCATGCGTATCAAGTCCGAGAAAGTGAGATGTCCCATGCATAAAATATTTTTTATACGCCGGCGATTCCGGATTTTGAGTTCGAATTTCTTCCATTGAAATCAATCCTAAATTTACGAGCTGTTCTTCCATCAAAATTCCCACATTTTTATGATATTCAGCCATCATCGTTCCCGGAATCAATAATTTAGTTGCTTCTTTTTTTACATGCAATACTGCATTATAAACAGCCTTCTGTCGCTCAGTAAAACGACCATTAACAGGAATACATCGTGTGAGATCTGAAGCGTAATTGGCATATTCCGCACCAACATCCAAAAGCAATACATCACCATCTTTACATGATTGATTGTTATCTATGTAATGTAAAATGCATGCATTTTTACCGGATGCTACAATTGGAGAATATGCAAATCCTTTGGAACGATTTCGTGTAAATTCATGAATCAATTCAGCTTCTATTTCATATTCCCAAACTCCGGGTTTTATGAACGATAGTACCCTTCTGAATCCATATTCTGTAATGTTACAAGCTTGTTGCATGAGTGTTAGCTCTATTTCTTCCTTAACCGCACGTAAAGCATGCATAATTGGTGCACTTTTTCTAAATTGATGAGCGGGATATTGATTGCGTAACTTATTGATGAAACGATCTTCTCTTGTTTCAACTTCAGTAGATGCACGTAAGTGCTCGTTAGTATTTAAATAAACAATCGTTGCCTCAGCCATCAACTGCTTGAAGATGTTCTCAAACTGATGTAACCAATAAACAGTTCGAATACCTGAGACTTCAAATGCTTTATTTTTAGATAGTTTTTCACCTTCCCAAACTGCGATGGTATCATTAGTTTCCTTCAAGAATAAAATCTCACGGTGCTGTTCATTTACACAGTCCGGAAAAATGACTAAAATACTTTCTTCCTGATCAACTCCAGATAAGTAGAATAGATCTCTGTGTTGTTGAAAAGGCAAGGTGCTGTCCGCACTTATCGGATATATATCGTTTGAATTAAAGACAGCAAGTGATTTAGCATCAAGATGTTTATTGAATTTTTGGCGGTTTCGGGTAAATAGTTGCTTGTCAATTTGATGGTACTTCATAAAGTTTATTTTGAGCGTTGAAATTACAAAAAATAGGTTGATTTTAAATCAAAAAGTTGGTCGTAAATAGTTTACGATCTACATGCTGAAATTTGTTCCATATTTAAAATAAAAACACATGGAATCTAATCATCATCAAATTGACATTGTCGAGATTTTAATGCTTCCTTCACATGATGAAGTAATGTTGTTAGGCAAAGTTTATCGTGCAGCTTTGACTTATGATACGCGCATCTATATCAATTCGACTCAATTAAATAAAATTATTAACGAATTAATTCGACTTAATCCAGAAGTTGAAATTGCTGATTTTGTGCAAAATCAATCAACGGAAGATGGAATAATCAGATACATTGATTGCACTAAAATTGCAATATCTTCAATTGCAACATACGTTTTTGATCATTTTGATCAACCCAAGCAAATTCGTGCCTAAATTGTACGTTGCGGAATTTTATTGCTATTTTAGATTGATAATTAATAAATGGTTAATTCTGCTGTATCAAGAAGGGTTGTGTTTTTGGATGAAGTCCATCCCATTTTATATGAACGCCTAACCAATGAAGGATATGACTGTTTTGATGCAAGCAATCTAAGTAAATCTGAATGCTTAGAAACAATAAAAGATGCCTTTGGCTTAGTTATTCGATCTCGCTTCACAATGAATGAAGAATTTTTGCAATTTGCAAGATCACTTCGATTTATTGCCCGTTCAGGTGCGGGAATGGAGAACATTGATGAATCTTATTGCAAGACGAAGGGAATCATCTTGTTTAATTCACCTGAAGGAAATCGAAATGCTGTGGCAGAACATGCACTTGGTATGTTGCTTTCATTATTGAATCATTTGCACACTGCCGACAGGGAATTAAGGGGCGGAACTTGGGACAGAGAGGGTAACCGAGGGGAGGAATTAGATGGAAAAACGGTTGGCATCATCGGTTACGGAAATACCGGAAAAGCTTTTGCTAAGAAGCTTCTCGGATTTGATGTTAAATTATTAGCTTACGATAAATACAAAAAAGGATTTGGGGATCACTTTGTGATGGAATGCACTCTGAATGCAATTCTGAAACAAGCAGATGTAGTCAGTTTTCACATTCCTCAAAACAATGAAACAATGTTTATGGTCAACGATCAATTTTTGAAGAAGTTTGAAAAACCAATAATCTTACTCAATTTATCGCGGGGAAAAATTATTAAAACGGATGCTTTAATTAAGGCTATGAAATCAGGTAAAGTTTTGGCCGCCGGACTAGATGTTTTTGAACATGAAAAAAGTAGCTTTGAATCACTTAACAAAGAAAATAGTTCAGAAGAATTTCAATTTTTAGTCAAGTCAAAAAACATCATTATGACGCCCCATATTGGTGGATGGACAAAGGAAAGTTATTTCAAACTGAGCAATGTTCTTGCCGATAAAATTTTGACAACAGAATTTTGATGAATCAGTCTTTATATGTTTTAATTTCAGCATATTATTTCCATAATAGCTGAATTTCATAGTATTAACTTTGACTTAAATATGCGCTACATCAGTTACTTGTTTAGTTATTTCATTCTAACAAATCCATTTGCTCAGTCTATTCCGAATAAATCAGTATTATCCATTCAAGAAATTATGAAGGGCAATGAATATATTGGTAATCAACCGGAAAATATTCGTTGGTCAGCCGATGGTCAACACATCTTTTTTGACTGGAACCCTACTAATGAACCCGGCAATTCGATTTATCAGGTGAATCTTTCAACAATGAACCAAGCTGCTCAAAAAGCTGATTTAACTCATGTAAATGAATATGATCCGAAACAACATCGATTTTTATCTGCCTATTACAGCATTGGTGGAGCGTTGTGGGTCTATGAAAAAGGGAGTGGAAAATCAACCGTAGTTTATCAGACTGCAGATCCTGTTATCAACGTTCAACGTGTGGTAAATCCAAACTTGGTTTTTTTCCAACAGGGAAAAAATCTTTTTTGTTACAATGTAACCACCGCTTCCATCGTGCAACAAACAAATTTTATGACCGGTTTGGTAGCCAGTCCCAAAAAAGATTCAACTTTTCTGATGAAAGAAGAATATTATTTGTTTGACGCCATACGTGAACAAAAGAAACTGAAAGATTGGACGAACCTGCAGAACAGGAAACGAAATAGTTTTCCGAAATCATTTGATATTGAGCAAGCTCAATTGGAACAACTGCAAGTTTCACCGGATGCACATTTCATCACGTTTCGCTTGTCAACGTATTCGGATGGGCAAGAAACAAAAGTGCAACATCATATCACGGCAGACGGTCATACTGCAATGTATGCGGCAAGACCCAAAGTCGGTATTCATGAACCGTCACATCGTTTGGGGATTTATGATATAATCAAAGACAGTGTCTATTTCGTCAATTTCTCAAATTTGTCAGCTATCAGAAAAAAACCTCTTTATTTGAATGATTCGAGTGATTATCCCAAAGATCGTGTGATTATTCCGCATTCCTTCAAATTTTCTGAAAAAGGTGAACAAGCCGTTTGTGATGTTCGTTCATATGACAACAAAGACCGTTGGATTGTTCTGATTGACCTGAAATCAGGAAACATGGTTGAGATTGATCATCAACATGATGATGCATGGATTGGTGGACCCGGAATATTTTCATGGGATGAATCTGAGGGAACTTTAGGTTGGCTTAACAATGGTAAGAGCATTTTTTATCAATCAGAAGTGACGGGTTATTCTCATCTTTATATGCATCATTTGGATTCTAAACTCACAGAACAAGTGACCAATGGAAATTGGGAAGTACATGCCGTTCAATTATCGCACGATGGAACTAAATTTTACATCTCAGCCAATAAAACACACCCCGGCAATAGGGATTTTTACCATTATGATATTCCAAGCGGAAAATTAATCCCGATTTTGTTGAATGATGGTTATCATGACGTTCAAGTTTCGCCGGATGAGAAAACCTTAGCTGTAAGATATTCATTCACCAACAAACCTTGGGAATTGTATGTGGCACCCAATCGTGTCAGTTCAAAGTTAAAGCAGTTAACTCACTCGACTAAGGCTGAATTTGAAAAATACTCATGGAGAGAGCCTCAAATTGTAACGTTCAAAGCAAGAGATGGGGAAAACATTTATGCGCGTTTATATAATCCCGGGGCGAATGAAATAAAAAATAATGCAGCTATTATTTTTGTACATGGTGCCGGATATTTACAAAATGTACATCATTATTGGAGTAATTACTACAGGGAATTCATGTTTCACAACCTTTTAGTTGACAACGGTTTTACGGTTTTAGATATTGATTATCGAGGAAGTGAAGGATATGGAAGGAATTATCGCACGGCCATCTATCGTAACATGGGTGGGCCTGATTTGCAAGACCAGATTGACGGAAAGAACTGGTTGATTCAAAACGTCGGTATTGATTCAAATAGGATTGGAATTTATGGAGGATCGTACGGTGGATTTATAACATTGATGGCAATGCTCAAAACACCGAATGAATTTACCTGTGGGGCTGCTTTACGCTCTGTGACTGATTGGGCACATTACAATACAGATTATACTGCTAATATTCTCAATTTTCCAGAAACAGATCCTGAGTCATATAGAAAATGTTCCCCCATATATTATGCCCAAAATCTCAAAGGAAGATTGCTTATGCTACATGGCATGGTTGACGATAATGTCCAGTTTCAGGATGTGGTTAGAATGAGTGAGCGCTTTATCGAATTGGGAAAGGATAACTGGGATTTGACTATTTATCCGACAGAAAGTCACGGATTTAAAAAAAAGTATTCTTGGTATGATGAATACCGACGCATTTATGAGCTTTTCTATCAAGAACTTATCATGAAAAAACAAAACTGATAAGAGTTTCTTATTCAAATATAGAGCATTACTCTTTGCTGTTCTTTTCATTTATAACTTTAATGATAAACCCTTTTACTGAAAATCAACTTTTCTGATAGTAAAAACTTTATTTGCTATTACCCCAGCATCAGTTCATGATATTCACATGTTGAAAGATGTAAAAATGACCTATTCCGAATGTACATTACCAGGTGATATGGGGTATTTATCAGCTAATATTCAGTTGAATTTATTTTAACATTTATCGGGTTTAAAACAAGAGTATTATCCAAAATCATTGCATTCACTATGATTCAACATCTCAACAAGTTTTCATTCAATCGACCTATTAATAAATTAAAGTAAATTTGGACTAAATACATAACGGGTTAGATATTCAATGATTTTATCGCAAATTTTTGTTTTCCAATTGACTTCTTGCTCAAATTAAAGAAGTCTAATTCCTCCTAAATAAGGAGTCATTTACACAAAAAACCGTAATTTTATCTTAATAACTCATGCTAATTTATTTTTTAATCTATTGATTATAAAATCATTATAAATAAAATCAGTCGTTAATTAACATGTTAAAAACCTATTATTTCGAATTCACGTATGGAAAATATGATTTCTAAAAATCGAGTTAATCTGCTTTTGGTGGTGTTAGCTACATTGGTTACGATTAAGTCATATTTTGCATATTATTGGTTTCACCAGCATAATTTGCCGGTTTATGACGGTATTATGTATGAGCGCAATCAGATACTAGCCTATTTGCGTTTTCATGGGCATTTTTCATTTATGGATCGAGTTTATCAGGCAATAACTGAATTTGGTGAGACCAATGGAGGATTCGGATTTTTGATTGCACTAATTAATCCCAATTGGTTTATTACTGATGGAGACATCATTCTAAGATCATTTGTCGCTGTATTCTTCTTTTCTTTTATGATCAATAAATTTCTTGAATACCATGTTTCAGTGATCAATCGATTCATCTTGTTGTTTTCGCTATTTCAGCTACCCATGTTTTACAACTTCAGGATCGGATTAACAACATATGTACCAGACATAACATCGGGACTTTTTCTGATTAGTGGTTATTTGGCTATTTATCTGTTTATCCGAAATCACCGATTCCGATTTTTGTTGTTAGGTATGTCCCTAGTGATATTAGCCATTTTTTGCAGACTGAACTTTTTTGTGTATGCGACGGCCATAATATTTCCGATGTTTTTGTTGGTATATAAATCAATCCGGAATGAACGCCCAACAACTCGTTGGTTGACTTATACCATAATCGTAATAAGTGTCTCATTGGCTACTTATTACGTGAGTAAACATATTGATTTCTTCATAGCATATTATATGAAACCGATTGAATTTCAAAAAACAACACTCTCACTTTCTCTCCGATCATTGTTTGAGATCTATCTTTCTGAAATAAGTTTTTTTGGAACCTTGTTGTTGACTGCTGTTGCATTGCTCATTCCTAAAGTAAACTTGTTAAATAGGGGAATTGCCCTAATTGTATTAGTGTATCCATTTATTTTTTTTAGTACTTTTCTAATATTTTACTTAAATGCAGTCAACCAACCCCATGTGTTTTCCGCATTTTTTGTATGTTCTTTACCGTTGATATTGTGGGGCGTCAAAAAACGTAATTTCTCTTACAAAAAACCGCTGCTTTATGGCACAATTCTGATTTCATGGATCATATTAACAATTCAATATTTCAATGATTTGAAACAATACCGTATGTCTGATCCAAATTTTTTAGTTTCCAAAAAGCTTTCAAATTTCATAGCACTTCAAAGCAGACACAAAAAAAACTTCAACTACATTTGCTTTTACGATGAAATGGTTGATATACCAATTGAAGTTTCGGTTTTGAACAAAACAGGAGTATGGTTGGATACAAAATCAAAATTTTATTTCAATGATTGGAATTACTATGACCTAGATCAACAGTTAAACGAAAACCATATCAGTGATTATTACATCAATAAGCTAAAAAATGAACCATTTGATTTGATTGCAATCAATCAGGAGATCAATCCAAAAATGAAAAAATATGCCACGGCTGTGTTTGTAAACAGAAAGGTATTTGAATTCATCAATCGTAGTGATTTATACGAAAAACTTAATATCAGTTATTATTCTCCGAGTGAGGGTAGAGTATTGTTGTTTCGTAAAAAAGTAAACTAAAGATCCCATTCTCAAAAACTAATCTATTGGTCAAAATATCAATCATAACACCCTGTTTTAATGCAGAAAAGCATATAGCAGCTTGTATTGAAAATGTGATACAACAGGAATGCATGGCAGTTGAACACATCATTGTTGATGGTGGGAGTACGGATAACACTGTAGAAATCATCAAACAATATGCGTCAGGATATTCACATATTCGTTGGGTAAGTGAAAAAGATAGCGGACAAAGTGATGCAATGAACAAAGGGATTTTAATGTCAAAAAACGAATATGTTAGCTTTTTGAATGCAGATGATGACTATGAGAAAAACGCTCTGAATCGGGTTATATCAATCATTCAGGAGAAAAATCCTGTTTTCATTTGCTCGAACTGCAATGTATGGGATGACAAAAACGATTTTTTGTTTATTAGTAGGCCAAAAGATAATACTCTTTTTTTGAGCTACTTTAAACAAACGTTTCCGATAAATCCAAGTTCCTATTTCTACCAAAAAAAAGTACATGAAAAAATTGGATTTTATGATGTAAATGACCATCTAACCATGGACTTAGACTTCTTCTTGCGATATATGAACCATTTTAAATCCTACACTTACATCGATGAGGTTTGGGGAAATTTCAGGGTGTCAGAATCTACCAAAACCTATCAGGATCGAGAACGGGGAATGATGTTTTCCAGAAAAAAAGAAAAATTCGACCATTATTGGAGACAAAACCCACGTTATTTAAGATACTATTTCATATTTAAAAACATGATATCAAGAATTTTAAAATGAATAAAAGGCTGTATCTTCTACATTTATTTTTTCCTAAGCTTGCCGACATAATCTACAGAAAATGGTTGAGAATGAACGTTCGCAATCGATCGTTTTCGATTATTTCCAATAATTGTTGGGCCGGTGGAGTTTATGAAGATTTGAATTTGCCTTATTCGACACCGACAGTTGGATTATTCTTTTACGCTCCTTGTTACATTGAGTTTTTACGCGATTTGAATCATTATCTTCATCATGAGATCACCTTTGTTTCATACTCGAAATACAATGAAGCAAATGAGTTTCGAAAACTTAAAAATTGGTATTATCCAATTGGAAAAGCCGGAAAGATTGAAATTCATTTTATGCATTACAAAACAGCAGAAGATGCGATAGAAAAATGGCGCAGACGCGCTGGTCGAATCAATTTCGATCGTTTATTTGTAAAAATGTGTGATCGTGATTTATGTACAGAAGAACATGTTGAAAGTTTTGAAAAGTTGCCATTTGAACGAAAAGTTTTTTTTTCTGCTCGAAAAAGAAACCACTCGAATACTATTTTTTTAGATCATTATGAAGGTGATGCATATGTTGGCAGTCTCTACGAAGAACCTTGGTTTTACCGAAAAAACTTTAATATTGTTAAATGGTTGAATCAAAGATGAAGGAGGGAGTATCGATAATTATCTGTTTTTATAATTCGGGGGTTAAAATTGTACCAACACTCGAACATATTAAAAAGCTTCATTTTGATCTATTCAACGGAATTGAATTGATTCTGGTCGATAATAATTCTTCTGACCATACAAATGAAATCATCCAACAAACATTAAGTGAAAATGAATTTTTTCCATGGAAAATAGTTCATGAGTCCAATCCCGGATTAACCAATGCAAGGTTAAGGGGGATTCAAGAATCGAACTATGATATACTACTATTTTGTGATGATGATAATTGGTTGAAAGAGGATTACTTACAAATGGGCATTGATATTTTAGACTCTGAGAGTCGAATTGCGGTACTTGGTGGAAATGGAGTTCCAGTATCGTCAAT
Source organism: uncultured Akkermansia sp. (assembly GCA_964526595.1). GTDB lineage: Bacteria > Bacteroidota > Bacteroidia > Flavobacteriales_D > Crocinitomicaceae > M0103. Next base: position 51,934 of record CAZGJF010000009.1, read on the forward strand.
AAAAATACCAGATTGGTTCGAAAAAAATCAAAATTTTTATGCCTGCGGCCCTCAATTCAATACATCAGGACGCGTTTTAGGAGCCAGAAATGTGGTTTACGGTGCCGGAATGTTTGTTCGAAAAAAATATTGGGAAGCAATTATAGCTGCCGGATTTGTGCCAATTAGTTCTGACAGAAAAGGAGGTTCTCTTTCTTCTGGTGGAGACAGTGAAATGTGTTTGGCGTTTCAAATTGCCGGGTATCATATTTGGTATGACGAACGATTGTTATTCCAGCATTATATTGAACCCGATAGATTAACTCAGAAGTACTTCGAACAGCTTAAAAAAGGAATGTCAACGTCTCGATTTTACACACGTTATTACTTGGAATTTTTGATTGGAAAAAAGATTGTTGTTACGAATTTTTTTTGGATAAAGGAATTGATTTATGTTTTTCGTGATCTGTTTTTGAATACATTACGCAATAATTTTTCAGACTATACTCGACAACGTGCATTTATCAGATTACTTCTTAGTCAGCGCAAATTATACGATCAAACAGTCAAGAAAACATTGGAGACATGTCAAAAGCTAAACGAACTTAGGCGTAATCATGACTAATCAGTTTCAACATTTTGTAATCACACGATTCAATATTAAATCCAAGGATTGGTTGACTGACAAAAATGCCCAACCGGTCAACGATTCAAATTGGCTTAAGGACAGAATCGAACTTTTTGAACACTTCTGTTTTCCTTCCATGTGTGCACAAACAATTTATGATTTTACTTGGTTTGTATTTTTTGATGTAAACCCAACGGATTTATTGACAAAAAAAATAGCGGAATGGACAAAAAAATGCACACAATTTTGTCCCGTTTACGTCAGAGACTACGACACATTTATCGAGCATGATATCGAAAAAACGATAAGAAAGCACCTTCGTGAATCAATGAATTACATTATCACGACACGAATAGATAATGATGATGCTTTTCATGAAGATGCATTGAAAACTATTCAAGCCAATTTCACACCAAATCATCACCAAATCATCGACTTAGAGTATGGATATTGTTTGGGAATCAATCAACAAATATTACTTAAAAGAAGATATGAAAGTAATCCTTTCATTTCATTGATCGAAGAAGTTTCAGAAACAACTGAAATTAAATCTGTAATGAAAGAGGGGCATCCAGCTTGGATTGGCTTGGTAAATTTTACGAGTGTAATAACAAAACCTTTGTGGATTCAGGTAATTCATGAAAAAAATGTCAGTAACTCCTTAAAAGGCGAAACGGTTTTATGCCGAAGAAAAATGAAGAACTTTCATGTCCGTTTTCTTTTTAAAGCTGGTTATTTTTGGCACGCAGTAAAATTTTTACTCAAAAAGCAGTATTTTAAAGCTAAACATAATTTAAAGATTTTGTTGAAAAAAATCTCATCCTGAAATGATAATAAATAATGAATTGGTTTCAGTTTGTGTTCCTACATATAATGGAGGAAAATTTTTGAAAGAAGCTCTTTTAAGTGTCAATGATCAGTCCTATCAACATATTGAAATCATTATCAGTGATGATCAGTCAACAGACGAAACTCTTCGTATCATCAACGATTTTTCGGCTATTTCAAAATTTCCTGTAAAAGTCTATCACCACACACCAAATGGAATTGCCGGTAATTGGAATCATTGTATTCAAAAAAGTAATGGAGAATACATTAAGTTCCTCTTTCAAGATGATGTCATGGCAAAAGATTGTGTTGAAAAAATGATTGTTGCCTTCAATAATATAAGTAATACCGGCTTGATTGCTTGTAAAAGAAATATCCTAGTTGATACTGATTTTAATCATTCTTATGCACAAAATTGGATTTCCGCATTTGGGGATTTGCAAAAAGGAATTGAAACAACGGAAAACGGAACTATCTTATCTCGTACGTTCTTCAAATCGAGACAATTTTTGTCTTCGCCGGTTAACAAAGTGGGCGAACCATCACTGTACTTTTTTAGAAGGTCTCTTGTTTCAGAAATTGGATTTTTCAGCTCAAAATATAATCAACTTCTTGATTATGAGTTTTGTATAAGAGTAATTAAACATTACAACATCGTTATATTAAATGAAAAACTAGTTGATTTTCGTTTACACGGAAGTCAGGCAACACAATTAAATATAAGTAAAGAAAAGGAAACAGAGCGATTTAAACGGATGTTATTTCGGAAATATTTTTTGCTATTGGGATATCGGAACATTAAACAATTATTTTTTGACTTTGAACCGATTGGTAAATTTTTAATTCGTTTTTTTAGTTCTATCGGGCTGCATTCAAAACAATGACTTTGTTTGTAATGGCTCTAGACTTGAAACTTTAATTTTAACGTCAGTTCGAACTCACATTATTTAAGTTCTTTCAGTGGAAATAAATTCATGAATTCAAATCGACCAAATTTGTTTTTTAGCAAAGTGTGATTTAAACAAATATCGCAATATTTAATTTTATTTAACGAAAATCATATATTTGAGTGTAATTTATATACTCCATGATTTATCGATTGCTATTTTCTCAATTAAAACAAAATATTGTCAATCACAAAGTTATTTTACTTACAGGTCCACGTCGAACAGGAAAAAGAACGGCAGTAAGGCATGTTTTGAGTGATTCTCAATTGACATCAATTGAATTTGACGCAACACTAAAATCGGTCAAACAAAATTTTAAAGAGCAGGATCTCCCAACGATTCGTTCATTAATTGGAAAAAATCAATGTGTTGTTATTCATGAAGCGCAATATATTGAAGGATTACAAAATCTAATCGAATTTGTTTTGTCGGATGAACTCGCAATTACGCTCATTTTATGCTGTTCCTATGACCCCTTATTGGATCATGTTCTGCGTGAGGTACTGCAATTACAAGGATTAGAGATGACTCTTCTACCCTCAACTTTCTATGAACTTTCACAAAAAAACACCCTTCCTACTGAAGATTCACTGCTTGAAAAACGATTGATTTTTGGTAATTATCCGGAGGTAACCGAAGACTTGGATCACGCTGAAATTAAACTTCGGGAAATGATACAAGAAGTGATTTTTACAAATCTTGGTGTAACCAATCGGATTAATAAGGGAGACAAGTTGCTTCGAATGCTACAGATTATTTCTTTCAACATCGGTGAACCGATTTCATACCACGAAATCGGTGAACAATGTGGATTAGATAATGAAACTGTAGAACGCTATGTAAATTTACTTGAACGATCTTATGTGTTAATCAAACTTCCATCTTTTTACAATCAACATCGTTATGAGCTGAAAAAATCGCACGTTTTTTACTTTTTGGATAATGGTATTCGTAATGCATTGATAAATAACTTTAATCCGGTGGTTTTGCGAAACGATATTGACCAATTGTGGAGAAACTGGATAATTGCAGAACGTATCAAATGGAATAAGTTGAATGGGAAAAATGTCTCCTATTATTTTTGGCGAACACATACCCGTCAAAACATGGACTTAATCGAAGTGACTCCTGAACAAAGTTTTGCCTATAAAACGTCTTGGACGAAAAAGAAGAAACCTAAATTTCCTTCCTCATTCTTGGAAAACTACCCGAACATCTCCACCCGAACATTAAATCGTTCAACATATTGGACATTTCTATCTAAAAAATAAGAGTCATCATGTACTTTACAGACCGTATTGCACACTACATCAAAGAGAAGGAATTAGATCTAAAAAATTTAACGATTATCATACCTTCGGAACGCGCTAAGAAATATGTAGCCGCTTCTTTGTACCGCTGTTTTCAAAAGCCCATATTGGCTCCCGATATGATAACTATCGATCGTTGGATTAAAAATTTATCAGATCAAACCGTCATTGATAAAACTAGAACGTTAATAAAATTATTCCACGTTCATCTGGAAAGTCCGAATAGTAAAAAGGACGAATCGTTTGATGAATTTTTGTCTTGGGGTAGTATTCTTTTGAATGATTATGATGAGATCGATCGCTATTTACTCTCTTCAGAACAGGTATTTAAAAATCTGACAGCAGTTAAAGAATTAGAAAATTGGGAAGTTGACTCATGGAGTTTTGAGAAAAAAGAACTGAGTGAAGTCCAAAAACGATTCATGGAGTTTTGGGACAGACTTCCAATATACTATCAACTACTGAATGAGCGCTTAGCTGACGAATCTCTCTGCTACATTGGAAAGGCTTATCGGTTTGTGGCAGAGCAAATCAATGTTGTTTTTCAAAAGAATAAAAATCAGCATTTTTTGTTTGCAGGATTCAATGCCCTATCTCCTTCCGAAATTCAAATCATGAAACAGCTCATTCAAATGGGTAGAGGGCATCTGTTGATAGATGCAGATAACTATTATATAAAAAACAAACACCACGAAGCAGGTCGATTCCTGCGCAACACAATGGATCTCATTCCAACAGCTCCTATTTCTTTCAGCAACAGTATATCGGATGATCAAAAGACGATAAACGTGATTGAATGTGCCCAACAAACAGGGCAAATTAAAGTTGCAGCAACCATTTTAAAGGATTTTAATCAGGATGAGTTAAATGAAACGCTTATCTTATTGGCCGATGAACAATTGATTGCGCCTCTACTTAAAAACTTACCGAAAACCATTGGAAAGGCAAATATTACTCTAGGCTTACCCCTACGTGATACACCACTAAAAACATGGATTGATCTGATTTTTGCAATTCAAGAAAACAAACAGCGGTTTAAAACAGAAGCGCTGTACATTCACGATTTACAAAAGTTCTGGAATCATCCCTTTTTGATAAATCTACTGTCAGAAAAAGAAAAACAACAACTGGCTAAAATGGAAGCATCATTCATTCAACGAAATGCAATTTTTTTGAATGTTGAAACGATTCGTTTAGGTGGTGTTGTGGATAAAATTTTAGGTTTGATAACGTTCAACTGGAATTTAAATTGGGGTCGGGCAATTGAAATTGTTCGTCAACTGAATGAAACACTGTTTCAGAATGTTTCGGAAAATGACTCGTTTGAAAGGGCTATAATTCATGGATTCGATGTGGCGATTCTAGATTTTGAAAATCTAATTAACGAAGGTATCCCTGAAATGAATCTTAAGAGTTTCAAACACCTTTTTCAACAACATTGGAACAGTAAAAGTGTCGCTTATCATGGTAATCCAACCGAAGGGCTTCAAATCATGGGTTTGCTTGAAACCAGACTTTTGGATTTCAAGAACTGCTTGATTCTTGGATTTAATGAAGGAAAGCTACCCCCTACCAATCCAATTCAAACAATGATTCCGATGGATTTAAGGGCTTATTTTGGTCTGCCAACCCCTAGGGATAAACAAGGTATTTTTGCGCATCATTTTTACCGTTTGCTCCATCATTGTGAAAAGATGTGGATCACTTTCACAACAGCTAAGGAAGCGATTGGCAGTAATGAAGCCAGCAGGTATTTGGCACAATTGGAAATGGAAATCGCCAGAGCAAACCCGAAAATTATGATTCAAAAGTCATTTTATGCTATTCCTAATGAAACAGTCAAAGCCAATTCATCACTTTCTGTGAAAAAAACTAAAGAAATCATTTCTCGGATGGACGAATTATTTTCACATTCGGTATCTGCATCAGCGTTAAAAAAATACATGAATTGTCCACTGGATTTTTATTATCGATATCTGCTTGATTTTAAGGAAGAAAACAAGATTGAAGAAGAAATAGAAAGTAACACGTTTGGAACAATCATCCACAATGTCTTAGAGGAACTATATGAACCATTTGCTCGTCACGATAAAAACGGAGAACTAAAAAAAATCCCGCCGTCAAATATAACACCTACTGATATTGATAAGATGTTGAATCATTTTGAATTACTTATTTTCAATCAATTTTTAAAACAATTTGACCATGACAAAACAATATTTGCAAGCGGAAAAAATCACCTGAGTCATCGGATGGCAATAGAACTGACCAAACGAATTTTGGAGCAGGAAAAATGCTTTTTGGCAGATCAAACAGAAGCAGTTTTTATTGAATATCTCGAAGCAAAACTGAATGCCGATTTGGAAATAGAAATCAGAGGATCAAGTAAAAAATTACATTTCACCGGCATCATAGATCGAATAGATTCAATCGGTGGAAAAATAAGAATAATTGATTACAAGTCAGGGAAAGTGAGCATTGAAGATGTTACCTTACCAGAGGTAAAAGACGAATCCCAATTGATATGTTACTTCAACAAAGGAAAATATATCCTACAGTTAACTATGTATTGTTATTTATTTAAGCAACGATTTGGAGAATTGCCGAGTCAGGCTGGAATCTATTCATTGATCAATGTTTCGGAGGGTGTTTTTAATTTAACTTCAAGACAAATTGAGCTGGATAAAATTGTAGCCTATTTCCCTGATTTTATATCAGAACTATTGGTGGACTTATACAACATAGATCAACCATTTGAACATCAATCACAAAGTATGATCAGCTACTGTACCTATTGTGAGTAGTGTTCTTTGAATTTAACATGTAAATTTGTAATTAGTAAATTAATTGAAACATGAAATTTGGAACGAAAGCGATTCATGCTGGTGTACATCCGGATGAATCTACCGGAGCGATCATGACTCCTATTTATCAAACATCCACTTATGTGCAAGATGGAGTTGGAATACACAAAGGATATGAGTATTCTCGCACACTGAATCCAACGCGCCATGCTTTAGAAAAAAACATTGCAGCAATTGAAAATGGAAGATTTGGAGCCTGCTTTGGTTCAGGTTTAGCTGCCATTGACTGTGTAATTAAAATGCTGAATCCGGGTGACGAAGTTCTTTCAACAAACGACTTATACGGAGGAACATATCGCCTTTTTAATACGATTTTTGCGAAATATGGCATTGTTTTTCATTTTGTAGACATGCAAAATCCTTCTTCCGTGGAAGCATTGGTCAATGATAAAACGAAACTTATTTGGGTTGAGACACCCACCAATCCAATGATGAACATTATTGACATTAAGGTCATGGCGACGATTGCTAAAAAAGCAAATGCGAAATTATGTGTCGACAACACTTTTGCAACACCCTATCTCCAAAACCCATTGGATTTAGGAGCTGATATTGTGATGCACTCCGTTACGAAGTATTTAGGCGGTCATTCAGATGTTGTGATGGGGGCATTGGTATGTAACGATGAGGCCATCGCCAGTGAAATGTATCGTATTCAAAATTCTTCCGGTGCGGTTACTGCACCGATGGATTCTTTTTTGGTACTACGAGGAATTAAAACACTCCATTTGCGTGTTCAACGTCATTGCGAAAATGGTGAAAAAATAGCAGCCTTTTTAGCGAATCATCCTAAAATAGATAAGGTCTATTGGCCCGGATTTCCGACACATCCCAATCATGATATTGCTCGAAGTCAAATGAGGGGTTATGGTGGAATGATTTCATTTACACTCAAAGGAAATCGTTTGGAGGATGCTTTGGAAACAGTAAAAAGAGTAGAAATTTTTGCTTTAGCAGAATCATTAGGGGGGGTTGAATCTCTAATTGGACATCCGGCAACTATGACACATGCCTCTATTCCGAAAGAAGAAAGAGAAAAAACAGGTGTAGTAGATTCTTTAATTCGTCTGTCTGTAGGAATAGAGGACGCGGAGGATTTGATTGAAGATTTAGCAAAAGCTTTAAATTAACGTTTACAGAACAAGATTCATTCTAAGAACATTTCTTGATTAAAAACTCGGTTAATTTTAAATTGATGGGGGTTTTCTTTCATTTGATTGTTTATATTTAGAGTTGTTTACTACGGATTAATGATACATGACATCTTTCAAAAAAATTGCTTCTCAGTTTAACATTGAATCACTCAATTCTCCTAGTGTTGATAAAGTAGGCGTAGAGGAAAGGGTAGCCAGATTTCAAGCTAGAAGTATCAAAAATGAAGCAAAATTACACGGCTTGAAGATGGTATTGAACATGATTGACTTAACAACATTAGAAGGAAAAGATACCCCCGGTAAAGTCAAACAACTTTGTTATAAAGCAATCCATTTACATGATTTACATGCAGGTTTGCCAACTGTTGCGGCCATATGTGTTTACCCTTCTATGGTCTCACTAGCCAAGAAATCCTTGGAAGGGACATCAGTTAAAGTAGCGTGTGTATCAACGGCTTTTCCAAGTGGACAATCTCCGATGTCAGTTAAGTTACTCGATACGAAATATGCTGTTTCAGAAGGTGCCGATGAGATTGACATGGTCATTTCTCGGGGCAAATTTTTACAAGGAGAATATAATTATGTGTTTGATGAAATTGCAACCATTAAAGAAGCCTGTGGAAGTGCACGTTTGAAAGTGATTTTGGAAACAGGTGAACTTGTAACACTTGATAATGTGAGGAAAGCGAGTGATATAGCTATTCATTCCGGAGCTGACTTTATCAAAACGTCTACCGGTAAGATTCAACCGGCAGCAACGATGCAAGTCACTTTTACCATGTTGATGGCAATAAAAGACCATTTTGACAAAACAGGTCAGATGATAGGAATGAAGCCCGCAGGGGGGATCTCAACATCTAAACTGGCTCTACATTATTTGGTGATGGTGAAAGAAGTTCTCGGAATATCCTGGCTGAACAATGAATGGTTTCGATTCGGAGCCAGCAGTTTAGCTAATGACGTATTAATGCAAATCATGAAAACGGAAACAGGTTATTATCAGTCAGGCGATTATTTTTCATTAGACTAAATATGGCACATACAAAGGAAAAACACAAGGATTGGAAGTATGCCCCTTCACTTGAGAGCATTTCTCACATTCACATCAAAAAAAAATATGATTTATTCATTGGTGGGAAATGGGTAAAGCCTTCTTCCGGGGATTATTTCAAAACGATCAATCCTGCCAATGAACAAATTTTGGCAGAGGTCGCCTATGGCAATGAAAAAGACATTGATTTAGCCGTTAAAACTGCTCAAAAAGCATACGATGAAGTCTGGTCAAAGATGCCTGCTTCCGAACGAGGCAAGTACATCTATCGCATCGCCAGAATGATGCAGGAGAGGGCTAGAGAACTGTCAGTAATTGAAACATTGGATTCCGGTAAAACAATTAGGGAATCTCGAGATGTAGATATTCCTCTAGCATGTAACCATTTTTTCTATTATGCCGGTTGGGCGGATAAATTGGCTTATGCTTTTCCAAACAGAAGGGTTGATGCATTAGGTGTTGCCGGACAAATTATCCCTTGGAATTTTCCATTGTTAATGGCTGCTTGGAAAATTGCGCCGGCTTTGGCAACCGGAAACACCATTGTATTGAAACCGGCAGAAACGACTCCTTTGACAGCATTGAAATTGGCTGAAATCATCCAAGATTCTGGATTGCCTGATGGCGTTATTAATATCGTTACCGGTCACGGAGATACAGGAGCAGCTATAGTTAACCATAAAAGGATAGCTAAAATTGCATTTACCGGTTCCACACAAGTAGGTAAAATAATACAACAATCTGTTGCCGGAACATCGAAAAAATTAACTTTAGAATTAGGGGGGAAATCTGCTAACATCATCTTTGATGATGCGCCCATTGATCAAGCCATTGAGGGAATTGTGAATGGCATATTTTTTAATCAAGGTCATGTTTGTTGTGCAGGATCTCGCTTATTTATTCAGGAATCCATCGCGGATAAAGTGGTTTCAAAATTAAAACAGCGTATTGATTCTCTATACGTTGGAAATCCCTTGGACAAAAATACAGACATTGGGGCCATCAATTCGAAAGAACAACTTGAAACAATTAGAAAGTATATTGAAATCGGGAAAAAAGAGGGTGCAGACATCTATCAGCCTGTATGTAATCTTCCCGAAAAAGGCTATTATTGTCCTCCAACCTTATTTACAGATGTTGCACAGTCAAATATTATTGTTCAAGAAGAAATCTTTGGTCCGGTTTTGACTATTCAGACGTTTCGAACAGTTGACGAAGTTATTCAAAAAGCTAACAATACACCGTATGGTTTAGCGGCAGGCGTTTGGACGGATAAAGGGTCTCGGATTTTCAATCTGACAAATAAACTGAAAGCAGGAGTTGTTTGGGCAAACACCTACAATAAATTCGATCCCACATCTCCTTTTGGAGGGTATAAGGAAAGTGGTTTTGGTAGAGAAGGTGGTGTTCATGGATTGAGTGCGTATTTGAAGGATGTGGTGTAAATTAGCTCTTTGAGTCTAATCTATGTTGAGGTGAAATTGATAACGTAAAAGGGGGTAGTTGTTTCCAAATTTTGACTTTTCCTATGATTGTAATTATACCGAAATTATTAAAAAATCATGGATTGAGGGTCTATCTCAAGGTGAGTTGAACTTATTCAAGACAAGAATGATTTTGTATCGAATTTGGTTGTCTAAGAATTTTGGATCAAGCTGATTTCATAGGACAAATGAGCAGTAAGCACCCACCGTTTATCAATCTCATATAAGGTTTCTATTTCTCATATAATAAGCGTAAAAAGCAAGATATAGAAAACATCCAACACCCAACCAATATGAATGTTGTATTCCCAAAAGTTTATCGGAAGCAAGTGCTCCTTGAGTAGCTGAAACAAATCCTCCTCCCATAATCATCATTATCAACAAACTAGATGCTGTATTGGTTTTTTCTCCTAATCCGGAAATGACCATTGTGAAGATGCACGGCCAAAGTGTGCTGCAAAATAAACCAACTGAGATAAAAGCAAAAACACTAACTAAGCCACTTGAAAAAATTCCAATGATCAGGGCAATAATTCCTAAAAAGGAATAGATCAACAATTGCTTGGCAGCTTTGCCTTGACTCAAGCTATCAGCAACTATTAAAACGAATATGATTCCAAGATAAGGATAAAATGTGCTGAGTTCAGCTCCAGCCAGTAAATTGACCATTAAAAAAATTCCAAAGGCAACTAAAGGCAAGCTTATTCCTATAGCGGACTTGAATTTACGGCTCAACTCGAAAACTCCTGCTGCAGTGGCCCACCTTCCAATCATCAGACTAGCCCAAAATAGGGAAACATAAGGAGCAAGCCCACTTTCAGGTGTCCCTAGTTTTTGTTTCATAAATTCAGGTAAATTACTTGCTGTAGAAACTTCTACTCCCACATACAAAAAGATGGCAATCATACCCAAAAAAACTTGTGGTCTAGAAATCGTTTCAAGCATTTTTATCGATTTTTCGGATTCGCTACCCGCTATTCGATCAGGAACAGAGGAAAATTTAAAAAATAAAGCAGCAATCACAAAGGCACATCCAAGAATCAAATAGGGAATTTGAACGGCCTCCAAATTAAGCACTTGATTTTTATCTGAAACGCCTCCAAAAATCGCAAAGGATACAATAATAGGTCCGATGGTAGTTCCTATATTATTGATTCCCCCGGCCAAACTTAAGCGTATATTTCCTTTCGAGGGATCTCCCATTTGTATGGCAAGCGGGTTAGCTGCTATTTGCTGCAACGAAAAACCAAGTCCAACAATGAAAAGACCTGAAATTAACAACTCAAATGAAGCATTGTTTGATGCAGGAATAAATAATAATGTTCCGGAAGCCGAAACAAGTAGCCCAAGTGATAAGCCATTACGATATCCGATTCTGTTTAATATATCTGTTTTCAGGAGTGCTGAGATGATGAAATAAATCAGTGAGCCGACGGTATATGCAACATAAAATGCAAATGAAATCAATTGAGATTGAAACTGAGTTAAATCTAATGCTTTCTTAAAAACAGGGATTAAAATATCATTACTTGCAGCTACAAAGCCCCAAAAAAAGAAAATGGTAATAAGTGTGCCGAAAGCACCAAAATTGGTTTTAGACATAATTATAGCAATTGAACAAGAGCCAATTTACCATAATTTAACCATTAACCTACTTTTTGTTCAGATTTTTTTGGTTTTTCAAGTGCCAACATCTTTGAGACAGTACGAATAATTGCATTTTTATCGAACCCACAATCTTCCCATAACTCTTCTTGGGTACCATGATGAATAAATTCATCCGGAATGCCCAATCGGACAACTTCGGCTGTATATTTTTGATCCACCATGAATTCAATGACTGCGGCACCAAATCCACCTGTTAAACAACCATCTTCAACAGTAATGACTTTATCAAACTTTGAAAACACTTCATGCAAGAGAACCTCATCAATTGGTTTTACAAAACGCATGTCATAATGCGCAACAAAGACACCCATTTCCTGAAGTTCAACAACCGCACGCTGGGCAAAATTTCCGGGATGGCCAATAGTAAGAATAGCTAAATCACTACCATTACATAATTTTCGTCCTGTGCCTACTTTGATCGCTTTCATAGAAGTTTTCCAAGCTGTCAGAACACCATTTCCTCGCGGATAACGAATGGAAAATGGCCCCATATTTTCTTGTTGTGCGGTAAACATTAAGTTCCGCAATTCTGCTTCATCCATTGGGGCAGACACAATCATGTTTGGTATGTGGCGCATGTATGCTAAATCATAGGCTCCATGATGCGTTGCACCGTCAGCACCCACTAAACCTCCTCGATCCAAGCAAAAGACTACATTTAATTTTTGGAGGGCAACATCATGTAAAACCTGATCGTAGGCGCGTTGCATGAATGAAGAATAAATATTGCAAAAAGGAAGCAGGCCTTGTGTTGCTAATCCGGCAGAAAAAGTGACTGCATGCTGTTCGGCTATCCCGACATCAAAGGCACGATCAGGCATCGCTTCCATCATGATATTCAATGAACAACCCGAAGGCATCGCAGGAGTTATACCCATTATTTTATCATTTTGCTCTGCCAGCTCAACGATGGTGTGACCAAAAACATCCTGGTATTTTGGGGGTTGGGGTGATTTGGGAACAACTTTCACAATTTCTCCCGTTTCTTTATTAAAAACACCCGGAGCATGCCACTTAGTGGGATTTCCCTCTTCAGAAAATTTGTATCCTGCACCTTTTCGAGTAATACAATGTAGAATCTTAGGTCCGTGAATATCTTTTAAATCTTCCAACACCTTTGTAAGACCAACGACATCATGACCATCTACCGGTCCAAAGTATCGAAAATTCAAGGCTTCAAATAAATTACTTTGCTTCAGTAACGAACCTTTCAGTGCATGAGAAATTTTGGAAACAACCGTTTGAGCATCTGGCCCAAACTTGGAGATTTTACCCAATAAACGCCACACCTCGTCCTTGACTCTGTTGTATGTATGAGAGGTGGTGATATCTGTGAGATATTCTTTCAAAGCACCAACATTTGGGTCTATTGACATACAATTGTCATTAAGTATAACCAACAGATTTGCATCTTTTTCAAATCCGGCATGATTGAGTCCCTCAAAAGCCATACCTGCAGTCATGGCCCCATCACCGATTACAGCAATGTGTTGACGTTTCTCTCCTTTATACTTACTTGCAACAGCCATTCCCAATGCTGCAGATATAGAGGTGGAAGAGTGCCCAACACCAAACGTGTCATAATCGCTTTCAGAACGTTTTGGAAAGCCGGAAATCCCACCTTTCAAACGGTTTGTATGAAACTGTTCCCTGCGACCTGTCAGGATTTTGTGTCCGTATGCCTGATGCCCAACATCCCAAACCAATTGATCATACGGTGTATTAAAAACATAATGTAAGGCAACTGTTAATTCTACTACTCCCAAACTGGCGCCGAAATGACTATTCCCTATTTCAGAGATGACATCCACGATGTATTGTCGAAGCTCGTCAGAAATCCCAGGCAGATCATCTTCCTTAAATTTACTGCGCAAGTCTGACGGATAGGTAATCTGAGCTAATTTGGGTCCTGCTGAATATTTCTCCATAAAACAATAAGATACAAATTTATCGCTTTTAATTTAAATACAAAGAATAAAATCGCTGTTCTGATTCAAATTAAACATTATAAATTATCGAAATAGAATCATTTAAACATATTAATAAACAATGATATACATCTTTTGTGTTTTGTTTTTGAACTGAAATTAAATAAACGTAATCGCTATGATTACTGCAAAGACATTATTTTTCTAAGAAATAATGGTGTCAACTATTTTGTGTTGACGAGTTGAAAAAGCACTTGTTTTAACGGTTCTTTTAGGATTAGTTATTTAGCACTCTAATGAAACATGAAATCTACCATTTCAAAACCCTATTTGCCTTTTATATGTTTTAAAATTTCTAATTAACTTGAGTTCGGTTTAAGCGGCTAAAAATAATTGCCTATCCGAATGTTCTTGAAACTG
>CAZGJF010000010.1:0-16605 GCA_964526595.1 uncultured Akkermansia sp.
CAGACTATAAGGTTAATAAAGGTTTGAGTGATGCGATTTTTACTAAAAATAAAGATAAGGGAAAATACAACTAAATAGAAATCATCAATAAACAAAAAATAAATCATTAAAAATAGCTTCTAATTTTTTTAAAAAACAATTTAGAATTACCTCCTTAAAATCATTGATCTTCATCATTGGCATTCCTGCCTTGGTTGCCTACCGTGTATATTTGAAACACCAAGCTTAATTCATACAACTATTCAGGACAAAAGAAACGTTATTTGTTTTTAGCTGCATGGCCTTTTTTCAGACGTGCAAGCTCTTCTTCTAACATCTTGATGTATTTGTCTTTGTAATCGTCTTGGTAGTAATTATGATTGTCTTTTCCGATAACATTTGCTACTTGGTTATTGGTGACATTAAACACTTGTGATGCATCAAAATTCAATATTTGAGATACATCCACGTCCAAAATCTCCGATATTTTATACAATTTAGTGATTGTCAATTCAACTTCACCCCGCTCAAGTTTGCTGTAACCGGAAACACTCATTTCCAATTTTTCAGCAACTTCATCACGCGTTAAGTTTTTCAGTTCGCGAAATTTCTTGATGTTATCAATGGCTTGCTTCATAACCTAAAAAGTATACAATAATCCTTAAAAGTAGTAAAATAATTTGAATCAGGATAAAATAACTCTATAAACAGGAATTATTTCAAAATAAAGGGAATAGTTTTGCCCAAACCATTAGCACTATTGTTTATGACAAAAAAGAAACTATACATTGTTCTTGGAAAATCAAACAACCGTAAATCATCTGTTATTAGATGTTTATCAGGGTGTCGAGATTCGAGGGGCAATTGGAAGATTGCCATGGCGAAATCACCCGAAACGTTTTTTGTAAGTATCACTTCTCCTCAAGAAAGAAATGGCGTAGGTACAAACCCTAAAGATTTTGTAAAGATGCTGTTGAATCTCAAAGAAGACCATATTTTGCTGGCATTGCAAAGTACAAGTAGTTCATCTCAACCTAATGGAGATGCTTACTTGGATACATTCATTAAAGCCGGTTTTGACATTCAGATTATTGCCTGTTTTGATTCAAGTGCGAATACCTTGTCATTACCCAAAAAGATAATTAAAAATACCGCAAGTACTCCTTCCAATGCGATTGCCTCAGAATTGAGACAATTGTGGGAAATGATTTAAACTAATTAACTATAAATTTTGATTTTATGAAAACACTTTTAAATGCAATAATATTACTACTGGTTGGAAACATTGCTTTTTCGCAAAAACTTCCTGAGATTAAAGTTAAACCTGTAAAGGAAAATGGTAAGGCAAATATTTATTACCGATTAAAAAATTTCTCATACATACCAAATACAAAAATAATTGATTGGCAAAATTCACTTGAAAAACTAGAGACTTCAGAGATCTACGACGATAGACAACAGTATTTCGAAGAATCATGTACATTTTCTGAAGGGAAAAAAACGGGTGAGTTTTCCATTAACATATTATTTTTAAAAGAAGTCAAAGTAAGTGATTATACGATAAATCGAATTTCAACCGGAAGAGAAATAGTGACAGGAAATTACATAGATGATAAATTTAATGGCCCTATTAAATTGACAACTTTTGTAGATTTTGTAAATAAAGAGGGGATTATACAGATAGATTATGATAATGGTATGATTAAAGATCAAACGTTAACTTTCCCTGAAGCAAAAATGAATATTCATGATAAGGAGCCTATTTCATTTCAACCAAAAGTTACTTTTTTAAATGGTAAAGTATCAGAAAAATTAACCTTGGAAGCTGGTTATCTGAATTACATTAAGTATGAAAACAATACTGAATATATTTTACGCTATACTGAAAAACCGTATTGTTACCATAATTTTTCCTTTCCGATTAGGGTACAATATAGCGTGGCATTATTAACTGATAAATTTTCAATCGAATGTTTTAAAAGTGTTTATAATCCAAATCAAAAGAAATATTTAATTGAAGGTGAGTATAGGTTGTTTATGCCAAGCGATAAGTTTTTTGATACAACTCAGCTTATTGCCAGATATAACTTTTCTGATGGAAAAAGAAACGGTTTAGCACAAATTACGGAGTCTAGTGAACAAAATCCTTACACAATTAAATTAAATTTTAAAAACGATTTATTAGATGGAATATGCGAACAGTATTACCCGGATGGTAAGTTGTCTATCTCAGCAAAATTTACAAAAGGATTTCCTACAGGCGAAGCCGTTTCATATTATAATGCACCGAAGTACCCCAGATTTTTTGAATTTAATTCAGTTGTAGCAAGCCCTTTGGAATATGGGGGAATATTAATGATCCATCAAATTGGAAAATGGGATATTTATACAGGTAACACCGCAACAATAAGGAAAAATGGAGGTAAAATATCAGATTACAATGGATACGGCGTATTTTGTAAAATTAATTATGATAAGTTGGACTCATCGGTAATAGATGGTGTTTGGATTAAGGGAGTTTTTGCAACAAATGATTATTCATTGTATAATAATGGAAAACAAATAGTCGATAAAATAATGGATAAAGAAAATCCGGGTCAACTAGAGAATGTATTATACAAAGATGAAACAGGTAAAGTCATTATTTCTTTGAAACAGTTAGTTGAAGATGTAGCGGACAAAAAGGCGAAAGAAACTGAAGAAAAAAATAACACTTTAATTAGTTGCCAATGGTGCAACAAACAATTTAAATATGGTGAGAGAGTTGAATGTGATGAATGCCATTGCATTGAACGTTCTACACGAAAAAGCGCAGATATAATGTTGTTTAAAGTAAGAAGCTTTTGTTCAAATGAATGTCGTTCAAAGTTTGAAAAAGATTGTTGTATAAGCAATGGTAGAAGCTATGAATAATCATTTTGTTTGATAGCACTTTGCTTAATAAACTTTAATACGAATGCTCTTTAGCACCTTTTCCAATTCACGTTCCGGCTCAAAACACGTGTTAGCGTCGCACACATACACCAAGGTTTCTGCCTGTACCGTTTTATCTGCTAAGATTGGAAGGGAGCAATCTGTACCACCCGCAATCAATACATGGGGAAGGTACTGTTCGTGAAGCTGCTTTAAGTGTGTGGTGGTGTCTTTGCCTACAATGCACACATCGTACCAAGGTGTTACATGTAACATCAGCAGGCGTGCCCAGTTGGAATACCCCGATCCGTACAGTTCCATGCCGTCGTATAGGTTTGTCAGCATTTGGTGAGCAATTGCCGTGTATGTTTCAGTGTGGAAATACCGCCCCAGTTTCACTAAATTAAGTGCCATCACGGAGTTACTTGCCGGAATGACGTTATCGTTCAGCTCCATTTTGCGTGCGATCAACTTGCTTTCGGAGGATGTGAAAAAAAACATGCCGCTTGCTGCATCCTGAAAATGCTGTATGCTTGTTTGCATCAATTGGTTTGCATGCATGAGCCAATCACTATCTAAGGTAACTTGGTACAATGCAATGAATGCGTCAATGACATGCGCATAGTCTTCCAAAAAGCCATCGATTCGTGCTTGGCCATGTGTGAAATTTCTGTAGAGTTTTCCGCTGTGCAGTTGGTTCATGCATATCCAACGAGCTGCTTTCAGCGCCAACAAAAGAAAATTCTCATCCCCAAATGCGGCATAGGCATCACATAGCCCTTTGATAGTCATCGCATTCCAAGACGTTAAACATTTGATATCCGTCCCGGGTCGTGTGCGGTGATTACGTTCATCCAATAACTGTTGATTGACCCGCGCAAAAGCAGCCTCCAATTCCGATTCAGACCAGCCCATTTTATGCGCTAAATCACGATCGGATTGTGTCCGTAAAAGGATGTATTTATCCTCTTCCCAATAGCCGAGCTGATTAAGGTTGTAGCATTCTGAGACCCATTTATAGTCCGTTCCTACTGCTTCCTTTACGTGTTCGGGATTCCAACAGTAAAATTTACCTTCTTCTCCCTCGCTGTCAGCATCTAACGCTGCGTAAAATGCGCCATCTTTGGTAAGCATTTCACGTTCAAGCCAAGCCACCGTTTGAAATACAATGCGTTTGTAAAACGGTTTTTTATAGTATTTATACGCATTAGCGTAGAGGCTAAGTAATTGACCGTTATCGTACAACATTTTCTCGAAATGAGGAACTTTCCATAGCATATCTACTGAATAGCGTGCAAAGCCTCCTCCAACCTGATCGTAAATCCCCCCCATAGCCATTTTGTCAAGGGTCAATTCTACGTGTTTTAGTACTTTTTCATGCTGATACGCAACACCATAGTGCAGTAAAAATTCATAATTGTTCGGTAACGGAAATTTCGGTGCACGCGTATCTCCACCTTCCACGGAGTCAAAATTGCGCGACCAACGCAACACCAATTCATGTAGTTTTTCTTCAGTAAACGCTTCTGCTTGTAGCGGTTTTGTGATCAGTTCACTCTGTATGACACCATCGTGTAATTGCTTGGCATATTCTTCCGCTTTGTCACGATCATGGTCGTACGTGTTTTTCAGAGAACGTAAGATGTGCATCCATTGATCTTTTGGGAAATAGGTTCCGCCATGCACAGGGCGTCCATCAGGTAATGTAAAGCAATTCAAAGGCCAACCACCTTTTTGAGTCATCAACTGAACGGCAGTCATATATACCTGATCCACATCCGGTCGTTCTTCCCTATCTACCTTTACACAGATAAAATGCTCATTCATTAACCTGGCAACTTCTTCGTCTTCAAAGCACTCATGCTCCATGACATGGCACCAATGGCACGCTGAATAACCAACACTGATTAACACCAATTTATCTTCCTTAGCGGCTTGCTCAAATAAATCATCGCTCCATGAAATCCAATTGACAGGATTGTGTGCATGTTGTAACAAATAAGGCGAGGTTTCCTTAATCAATGCGTTAACGTGTTTTCTCATGATTTAAAATTACATAGGAATTGATGTCATTTTACCGATAAAGGGGCAAAAATTGACGAATCACTGAGAATCCTGTTATTTTTGTATTCATGCACAAACAAAAACGATATATAACCTATCGAGTACTTCTTTTTTTAGTTACTGTATTATTAAATTTTAAGTATGTGAGTGCTCAAAATTTAGACATTGATCTGCTAAAAAATATTAATGGAATGTATTCTCCTAAAATGGGTACAGTTATGATCGGTTTTACACGAAGTGATACACCAATTTCTTTAGGTTTGCCTGCCACGTTTCTTGTTTACAGTCAATTTAAAAAAGACAAGGAAGTCTATTTTTCGGGGTTGGAATTATTATCTGCTCAAGCTCTCTCCGGTTTTGCAACTACAGCATTGAAAATATCTGTTCAGCGCGAACGTCCATTTAATGCGTACCCCAATGAAATTATTAAACATACAAGGGCAGGTTCTTTTTCCTTCCCTTCCGGTCATACTTCGATGGCTTTTTCAACGGCAACATCCATCAGTTTGCTCTATCCAAAATGGTATGTTGTTATTCCTGCTTATTTGTGGGCTTCCACTGTCGCGTATTCCCGAATGTATTTGGGTGTGCACTACCCGAGTGATGTACTCACAGGAGCAATAATCGGGAGTGGAGTGAGTTTGTTGGTACATTTACTATTAAAGTGATAAAACAGGATGATAAACTTCGTATTACGGATTAACTCTTTGATTATTAATCGTATGATTTTAGGTGTATATTGACCATGCCTCGTTTCATTGTTAACATAAAATATTTCTTTTTTATAGTCCCCTTTGCAGTTTTTGGACAAAGCTCCAAATTGCGTGCATACCTTGATTTTAAGAATTATTTTGCTCCCGGAACAGGCGCTTACGTTGAAATTATTACGCAGTATTCAGCCCCAACCGTTCAGTATATTGGTAGAGATAATGGTCTGCAAGCAGAAATCGCTGTTTCATTAAAAGTAATGCAAAACCAACAAGTTGTTGCCCAAGATGCTTATCGACTGAAATCTCCGGTAATGAAAGACAGTATTGTGGAAGATTTTTATGACGTTAAGCGTTTTGCATTGAATCCCGGAAAATACGAACTTTCCATTGAAATGAGAGATTTACATGCTGATTTACCGGCTGTTATTGCATTACAGCCTTTTGAGATTAATGATCAATCTACATCAGTTTCTTTTTCTGACATTCAGGCAATTGAATACGCATCTAAAGGGGGAGAAGGCAGCCCGTTTTATAAATCAGGATACATCATCATTCCAAGGGTGTCATCTTATTACCCACAAGAGATCAGTTTGTTGCCAATTTATTTGGAGATTTATAACACTACATCGTTATCGGAATCAGAGTGTGGATTAAGACAAGTAATTTATGATGAAGATAACGGTGTTGAATTGAGTGAACTAACTGTGTTTAGCAGGCATCAAACATCAGACGTTATTCCGATTATTCGAAAAATTGATATTTCAAGTTTACCTACCGGATCGTATCGATTAAATTATACCTTGTTGTCTCGTGATTTGAAAGAACTAAGTCAGCAAAATTATTTTTTTGAACGCAGTAATGATATACAAGCAGACATAAATCCTGAAACCATTATATTAGACCCCTCATTTCAGGCTTCTATAACGGATGACAGTGTTACCTACTATTTAGAAAGTTTTATCCCTATTTCAAAACCGGCGGAAATCAAAAAGATTATTGCATCGATCAAAACGAAAGATGTTGAAAAACAACGAAAACATATACAAGCATTCTGGGCTTTATCAAAACCTGTGAATCCGTATGAATCATGGATAAATTATAAAACGCAAGTACAATTGGTTGAACGGTTATATTCCAACAATTTTCAGGAAGGTTTCGAGACAGACAGGGGCCGTGTCTATCTTCAGTATGGTTCGCCCACAAACATTATTGTAAGAGAAACATCTCCTTCAGAATATCCGTATGAAATTTGGCAGTACAACAAAATTGGAAAATTCAGTAACAAACGATTTATATTTTACAATCCTGATTTGGTCAACAATGCTTACCGTTTGTTGCATTCGGATATGCTTGGAGAATTAAAAAATCCCTCATGGCAACAAGTTTTGTCTAAACGAAACACTACTAATGGAAATGTGGACGACCCTAATTCAGGTGTTAAAGATCATTTCGGTGGTGATAGCAAGGATTTATTTCGCCAATATTAACAATTAATCGAATAAATTTTGAGTTCATTAGCAATCGTTATTCTCAATTGGAATGGAAAAGCATTTTTGGAGCAATTTTTAGCGTCAGTATGTGCTTTTTCAAACAATGCCCGGATAATTCTTGCAGATAATGCTTCTACAGACGATTCGGTTGAGTTTGTTAAAACACATTTTCCTACTGTAAGACTTATCGTAAACGAATCCAATGGCGGATTTGCTAAAGGGTACAATGATGCCTTGAAACACATTGATGCTGAATTCTTTTTATTGCTAAATAGTGATATTGAAGTGACGGAAGGATGGTTGAATCCTATGATGGAACTCATGAAAAACCCTCAGATTGCAGGTTGTCAACCGAAAGTACTTTCATATCAGAACAAAAACGTTTTTGAACATGCCGGTGCTTCAGGTGGTTATTTAGATCGCAACTATTTTCCGTTTTGCCGCGGTAGAATTTTTGATCAATTCGAGCAGGATAATGGTCAATATGACAGTGAGACAGAGATTTTCTGGGCTACGGGTGCTGCATTATTGATTCGGGCACATTTATTTCATGAAGCAGGAGGCTTTGATGAAGCATTTTTTGCCCACATGGAAGAAATTGATTTGTGTTGGAGAATCAAGAAATTGGGATACCAATTTAGGGTAGTTCCCGAATCGAAGGTTTATCATGTTGGGGGGGGCGCACTTCCTTATTTCTCTGCACGAAAGTCGTACTTGAATTTTCGCAACAGTTTATTCATGATTGTTAAAAATCATGAAGGTGTCTTAATTTTCAAGTTATTTTATCGACTGTGTTTGGATGGGATTGCAGGAATGCGTTTTTTCTTAAAAGGCGAATGGAAACACCTGTTTAGTGTCTTGAAAGCACATCTTGCGCTGTATCAACGCATGCCTGTTTTATTGAAACAACGTAGAACAATCAATCGAGAAATAACACAAACCAATTTATCAGGATTGTATCGCGGTAGTATTCTATGGGCGCGTTATTTTAAAGGGATAACAAAATTCAGTCAATTAAATCAGCGCTTGTTTGACTCAAAATAACGAAGCGCAAGATCATAGCCTTTCAACCCAAATCCCATAATACACCCTGTTGCAACCGGAGTAATTAGCGAAGTATGTCGAAACGACTCCCTGTTGGAAATATTGGAAATATGAACTTCTATTACCGGCACATGAATTGCTGCGATACAGTCTCTCAACGCGACACTAGTGTGTGTGTAAGCACCCGCATTTAAAATGATACCATCGTGTTTCGATTGTTGTAAGCAGTTGATTAATTCCCCTTCAACGTTGGATTGAAAATAGCTTAATTCACAAGTTGTGTTTTTTTTCAAGTCTTCAAGGTATGCTTCGAACGATTGATTGCCATATATTTGTGGTTCGCGTGTTCCAAGCAAGTTAAGATTGGGACCGTTTACAATTAAAATAGTCATATTCATGTCAAATTGGGAACGCTATATTAAGGATTTTGTTTCGTTCTTGAAAATCGAAAAAGGATTAGCAGAAAATTCTGTTTTTGCTTACCAAAATGATGTGGGTAAATTGTATGATTTTGCGCGTTCACAAAAACTAAGCATTACCGAGTTAACCTATAATCATTTGAAAGAATTCATCGCTGAATTGTATGATTTAGGGTTGAGTGCACGTTCTCAGGCACGTATCATTAGTGGTGTTAAGCAGTTTTTTGGATTTTTAATGTTGGAAGATGTGCTGCAAGATGACCCGAGTGAGTTGTTGGAAATGCCGAAATTGGGCAGAAAGTTGCCAGAAGTGCTATCCATTGAAGAAATAGATCAATTAATTTCAGCCATTGACATGAGCAAATCTGAATCACATCGAAATAGAGCAATCATTGAAACCTTATACAGTTGTGGATTGCGCGTTAGTGAGTTGGTGAATCTGCGTTTTTCTGATTTATTTTTTGAAGAGGGTTTCATTCGGGTAATCGGCAAAGGGAATAAAGAACGCTTAGTTCCTGTAAGCCCAAGTGTTGAAAGGGAAATTAATCTTTACAATGATCATATTCGACGCCATCAGCAAATTCGTTCAGGCAATGAAAACATTGTTTTTTTGAATAGGCGGGGGGCACAATTAACACGTGTAATGATTTTTACGATCATCAAAAACTTAGCAGAATCTATTGGTTTGAAAAAATCAATTTCGCCTCACACGTTTCGTCATTCGTTTGCAACTCATCTCATTGAGGGCGGGGCCAATTTGAGAGCCATTCAAGAAATGTTAGGACATGAATCTATAACAACTACGGAAATTTATACGCATTTGGATCAACGTTATTTGCGAGATGCCATTATAACATTTCATCCACGAAATATTCCAAAATATTGATTATCAGTTATATTATTTTTCTTTAATTCTATTGTATAGTGATTTTCATATTTTTTTAAAAGTTTTAACCTTATCGGCTAATTGATTTGCCGATGAAAATTCCCTAACTGTGCCTCTAAATAATATTGCTTGAATTTTTTCTTTGGCGACAAATCGTAAAAGGCTTTAGAGTTAGGGTTAGAGCTGATTATTCTTATTTTTTAAATAATCAACCATTTGAAGTCTAAATCCAGAACAGATGTTAAGGAATCTGAAACTCTTTAAATTTCATAAATCTAAATTAAGATGACATGGAAGCTTTTTAAACAAAAAATGGTCGGAAAGTTTCCGACCATTCGAGGAAAATTTCCCCTTTGAAATTTATTCCTTAAATCTTACAACTTGTATGAAATACCAACAGCGGTATTAAAAATACTACCAGTACCTTTTTCTAATCTTGCAACTTCAAGATCAACATTACTTTGACCTGTCAAAATTACTAAAGACAAATCTAGATTTACAGAGATTTTTTCATTAACATGATACTGTGGATTCAATCCAAAAACTACAGTGAACATGTCATCATTTCCTTTGAACCCTTTATCTTTGAATCCACCTGCTGGCTCATGCTTATCTTTAAAGTTTGGATTAGAGTTAGTAGCAAATCCAATACCACCATGAAACTTCAAACCAAATTTATCAGTAGCGAAACCTGCAAGTTCTCCTACATTAACAACACCCTGAAGAGAAAGTCTAGTTAACAAAGACTTGTCACTTGCGTCAGACTTAACAACTTTAGCATTGAATATATCAAACGCTAAATCTCCACGAACTCCGTAATTAGAGTTTAAATCATACCCAACGCATCCATCAACGTGAAATCCTGATCCTAATTTGGTAAGATCTGAATGTCTTCCTCCTGATCGAAGTCCTAAGTTTACATCCAAATACATGTTGTCAACACTAAATTGAGCAAAAGAACTCAATGAAACTACTGAAAATAAAGATAATACTAATTTTTTCATAATATAAATGATTACTAATTTTGTGTAAAAATACAAAAAAATCAATAAAAAACAACAATTTTAAAAATTTTGATTAATAATGTTATTTGGGTTAAAATCCGTTCTAATTCTCTCAATTACATTATTTCTTGAAATTAGGTTGGGTTTAGTTTTGAAAATAATGAGAAGATAAACTCGAGAATTATCATTTTTTTAATGGTAACGTTTTTTTTCTTTAAATTCCCTTTATCTTTAGTTCACCACACAATTTTAAGTATTGGCTCTTTTCTTCCATTTACAAACTATGTCAACTGCCTCGGAACAGAATCAATCGGATGCTATTTGAATCCAAATTTTGGGTCAAGAAAAAATGATGAGAATTTTGATAGCATATGGCATTTTTTTCGAAAGGAGGCGTTTAAAAATCAGGCTGTTGTTTGAGACTTTTTCTACTTGAGAATTAGTTAAACATTTTGATTCATGCTAAATAAACACCAATCAAAATGAGTTTGTAATAAACTACATCTCTGTTTTGAAAAGTAGAATAAATCTCTGTATAACATTTTTCCAATGTGTTTAAAAAAGAGATTTTATGATAAAAGCAAGCATTTAAAAATCAACACGAGAGTTAAAGATGCTTTTTATATTTAGATAACTCCTTGGACAGGTGATCTATTCTTCAGGAGCGGTTGAGTTCTTTTCACAAAGAGATCAAATTAAACCTGTTAAGTCTTTTCTGTTTCTCCTAAATCTGGTTAAGAACCCCTCTTTTGGTTTTAAATCACTTCCTCAAAGGTTTCTTAAGTGAAACGATTAAAATCTAAGGAAAACTAAAAATTTACAATAACAATCAGAGAAACTATTTCCACTTTCTGCAATTCATCATATATACTTAAATCATGGCGTACTTAAACCCTCCAAACGGAGTGGATGAATTATTATTATCTAATTGATAAACACATCAGCACCTGACTAAGTAAAATGTAACCTGATCCAACGTCAAATACTATCCGATTAAATGAGGCTATACTGAGCAATTAATAGTAAATTAATTAGAGTTGTAGTATAAAAAATATACTATTCCTAAACCAAAAATCATAGACATTAAGATATTCAAAATAGCCATAAGGGTATTTCCATTGCTTATTAATTGAATTGTCTCATTACTAAATGTGCTGAATGTACTGAATCCCCCACAAAATCCTACTATCAAGAATGGTTGAATCCACTTATAAGACACCAATTTTGGAGCTAATGTATATGTAAGAAGTCCCAAAAATAAACAAGCCAGTATATTCGAAAGTAAAGTACTAAGTGGAAAAACAACTATATTAAATCTATTCGTCAGTAATCCGATGGCGTAGCGTAACAAACTGCCTAATCCACCTCCAACAAAAACATAAATCCAATTCATGTGTAATTGTTTTTTGTAAAAGAAATAAATATCAACTTGTACATTATTACCCCAATCACAACGCCAACTAAAGCTCCGACAAAAACATCTGAGATGTAATGCACACCCAAGTAAACTCTGCTATAGCATATCATTCCTCCAATCATCAACAATAACCATTTCATTGTGGGATACACCTTGTTGAGTACCATTAATACCATTGCCGATAATGCAAAAAAATTTGCCGCATGAGATGAAATGAATCCGTATTGCCCCCCTTTGTATAATTCACCGGAATCTTTTTTAAAAAAATGTAACGATTCTCTCAAATCATAATGATGGGATGGTCTGTAACGCAAAAAGATGTTCTTAAATAAATGAACTGATACTAAATCGGATAAAATGACAGCAGACACACAAGATAGGATAAAAATAAGCCAAGATGTCTTCTTCATTACTTTAAAAGACAAATAAAATAATAACAAGTACAAAGGAATCCAAGTTCCTTTAGCCGAAACCCACCACATCACCTGATCCATTGTCTCCGAGTGCCATCCATTAATCAACAACACCAGTTTTTGATCTATTTTCTCCAAAAAATCAATCATGATTCAATCGTTGCCATATCATATCTTTGAGCTCTGACAATCCCTTTTCAGCTATGGAAGAAATAAAGACATATGATAAATTGGGTAAATCCAGACTGATGGCATCTATCATTTCCTGATCAAGCATATCAGATTTTGTGATAGCTAAAACTCGTTCCTTGTGAAGGAGTTCGGGATTGTACTGTTTCAGCTCATGAAGCAAGATTTCGTACTCTTCATGTATGTCATTACTATCTGCCGGAATCATAAATAAAAGTAACGAGTTGCGCTCGATGTGTCTCAAAAAACGTAATCCCAGCCCTTTTCCAAGATGTGCTCCTTCGATTATTCCGGGGATGTCGGCCATGATGAAAGACCTGTAATCTCGGTATTTAACGATTCCTAAATTTGGTCTAAGTGTCGTAAACGGATAATTTGCTATTTCAGGTTTTGCGGCAGATAAAACCGATAATAAGGTGCTCTTTCCTGCATTTGGAAAACCAACCAATCCAACATCAGCCAAAATTTTCAATTCAAGAATTTTCCAACCTTCATTCCCTGGTTCTCCCGGTTGTGCATAACGTGGAGTTTGATTGGTAGCCGACTTAAAATGATTGTTACCTAATCCCCCTCTGCCACCGGGTTGAATGATACACTCTTCACCGTCTTCTGTGATTTCAAACAATACATCACCAGTTTCAGCATCACGGGCAATCGTACCCAACGGAACATCAATATATTGATCACTTCCTTGACTTCCTGTCTTAAGATTACCTGAACCATGTGTGCCGTGGCCTGCTTTGATATGTTTTTTAAATTTGAGATGCAATAGTGTCCAAAGCTGAGCATTACCACGAACAATGATATGCCCCCCTCTTCCGCCATCTCCTCCATCGGGACCACCTTTGGGGATATATTTTTCACGACGAAAGTGAGTTGAACCACCACCACCATTACCGGATGTGCAGTGAATTTTTACATAATCAACAAAATTGTCCGATGGCATTTGGCTCTTTTCAACAAAGGTAGAATTAATCGCTTAAATAATTTTGAAGATTTTAATTAGACCTAAAATAAAGCGATAAAATCAATGAAATACGTATTTGATGTGTCTGATTGATGTGTACAGATGAAAGATGCTCAACTGGAGTATCCCTAACTCTATGAATCTGGAATAGTACTTACAGGTGTATGAAGATACTATCGCAATGTACGGCTGTCGAGAAATCCTAAACACCGACCAAGGAAAGTCAGTTTACTTGTCCAACATTTATAAAAGGTACAATAGATAAAGCCATTCGCTTATCCATGGATGGGAAAGGATGGGTTTTGGATAATATATACATTTAATTTTATAACAATGAATGAAGACATGACAGTATTTGAAGAGTAAGCCAAATAAATTGTATAATCAAATGAAAAGGTATCCTAATCCACCTTTTTTTGTCAAATTGCTACCGTATGAATGAGGGAGGATTTATACCCCAACTTTTAGTTAAGATTCATAGAAACCTTAATTTCGTTTCTATAATGCAACGCTCTTTGCTTTAGATAGCTTTTGACCAAAACAATGATTTTGTTTTTATCAATAAATTAATGTAAAAGATTTACTGAGCCTGAAAGACGAGTTTTTGAACCTGAATCGTACAAAGAATATTCTATACTCCAAACGTATGTTCCAATCTGACAGTTATAAATAGCATTCCCTTCTTTATAGCTTCCGTCCCAACCCATGTTCGGATCATGTGATTCAAATATGAGATTTCCAAAACGATTGTAGACATAAAAGGAATAATTGTTTGGATCAAATCCGGTAGTGAATATTGGTTTAAATGTTTGATTAAACTCATCTCCATTTGGCGAGAACGAGTTAGGGATATAGTAAACAAGTTCTTGTTTGCGAATCATTTTAAATGTATCAACATCTTGACAACCTGAAGAAGATGTTGCAGTAAGAGTAATCAAATAGCCGTCAATCGTGTTCGAAAATTCATGCGTTGGAGTTTCTACTGTAGAAGTTATTCCATCACCAAAATCCCATAAATAGGCTGTGGCATTGGTTGAATAATTATTGAAGGTGACTGTTTCTATATCATCCGTGAATTCGGTTGGATTCGGCTTGAAATTAGCAACAGGTGATTCAATGACACAGATATAATCTGTTGCTGTTGTTTGACCAGTACATCCGTTGACATTCGTAGAAAGAGTTATATCATAACAACCTGCTTCGGTGAACGTGTATTGAGAAGAACAACCCGTGAAATTCAAGTTATTGTCAATTGTCCACACACATGAGTTTGCAAGATTTCCGGTATTAGAAAGTTGAACTGTCAATGGTGAACAACCGCTTTGAACATCTGAAGAGATAATCGGATTAGGATATGGTATAATGCTGATTGTCAATGGTAAAGATGTAGTGGCAGGATTTGAAACACAAAGCTCATTAGATGTCATTTCTACAGTTACCACGTCCTGATCATTCAACGTTGTGGGACTGAAGGTAGCATTTGTTTGCCCTGAAACACTATTGCCATTTATAAACCATTGAAAGGTAGGAGCAGTACCTCCGTTGATTGGCGTTGCTGTAAATGTAACTAAATCTCCTTCACAAATGGTGTTATCAGGATCACTGTTAGATATAGTGACATTAGCTGCTACTGATGTGTTTACTGTAACTGTACCCGTTCCAGAATTAGAACAACCATTGAGTGTATAATCCAATTCGTATGTTGTCGTACTTGCCGGAGACACGTTAATTGTAGGTGTAGTTTCATTTCCTGAAGTCCATAAATAGGTTCCGCCTCCAGGTGAACAATTGGCTGATAGTGTGGTACTCGTTCCTTCACAAATCGTCAAATTGTTGACCGTGACTGTTGGGATTGGTTTAACCGTTACCGTTCCCGAACCTTGTACTGTAGGGCAACCATCAACTGAATAAAACACTTGATAATTAGTTGTGCTTGAAGGAGAAACGTTAATAGTAGGACTCGTTTGGGCATTTGACCATAAGAATGTTCCTCCTGTAGGCGTTACCACTGCGCTTAATGTGACACTTTGTCCGGAACAGATACTTGTATCATCAATGGTTACTGTTGGAGTACCTGAAAAAGTATAGATTGTAAATGTGTCTGCTTCAGAAGAACAACTGTTATTCTCTGTGTATGTCAAAGAATAATTTCCGGGATTGAGGTTGTTAAAAGTACCTGTCGCATTTGTTTGAGTGGATGTAGGCAGGTTAGTTTTTGTCAAAGTAAATGTTATTCCTGCTGCCGGCAATGGAGCTGTAATACTGATGTTTCCTGTTGATACAGAACAGTTAGGCTGTGTGACTGACACTTCGGGAACCACTGAAGGGATAATTGGGGGCGAATCGATCGTTAATATTAAGGATGCAGATGTATCACCATTTTGAGTGTATTTAATTTCATAATCACCTGCAGCGAGAGAACTAAAGATACCGGAGGTATTGTTTTGTGGAGCAATAATCGGATTTGTTCCTTCTAAAATGTACGTGATTCCAGCCAAGGGTAACGGTGAAATTGTCGTAATTGTTCCAGTTAAAAGCGCACAGGTTGGTTGAGTTGCGGAAGCATCAATGGGAACAAGATTTGAATTTACTGTAATCGTTTCGCTGACCGTTGCTGTTCCACATCCTCCGGAAATAGCATACGTAATTACACAAATTCCTGGTGAAACAGCAGTCACTAACCCTGTAGTTGAATTTACCGTAGCAACCGTTGCATCATCACTTGACCATACACCATTTCCTCCTCCCAAAACAATATTGTTTGCTGTCAGTGTGGTGGTTTGATTCACATTTAAAGTAAACGTACCTGTAATATTATTTATTGAAGCATTGGGCAAAATTACAATCTCCATTGTTGTACTGTTAGCACATTGACCTGCTGAAGGGGTAAAAGTGTATATAGTAGTCGTTGTATTATCAATTGCCGGAGACCACGTTCCATCAACTGGAGATGGATCAGATGAACTTGTTGGAAGTAACGGAATAGATGAACCAGAGCAATAAGGTCCTACCTGTGTAAAGGTTGGAGTCACATTCGGTGTTATTGTGATAGTCGTCTGCGATGTAGTTGCGCATTGACCTACTGTTGGCGTGAAGGTGTATGTGGTAGT
>CAZGJF010000010.1:16705-63775 GCA_964526595.1 uncultured Akkermansia sp.
GTTCCGGTGATTGCAGGTGTATTGGTGGAACTGGTGGGAAGTGCTGTGATTGTTGCGCCTGAACAGTAAGGTCCTACTGATGTGAACGTTGGAGTCACATTCGGAGTTATTGTGATTGTCATCTGCGATGTAGTTGCGCATTGACCTACTGTTGGCGTGAAGGTGTATGTGGTAGTTGCTGTGTTATTAATCGGTGGTGACCACGTTCCGGTGATTGCAGGTGTATTGGTGGAACTGGTGGGAAGTGCTGTGATTGTTGAGCCTGAGCAATAAGGCCCTACTGGTGTGAACGTTACGGTTGTTTTGGGAGTTACAGTAATTACAACTTGAAAAGTAGCCGTACAATTTGGAACTGATCCCGGAGAAGCCGTTACAGTATAGGTGGCTGTTGCATTACTTGCCGTATTATTTGTAAGAGTTTGTGAAATTACGGATTGAGGGCTATTTTGTGATGAAGCTCCAGTCACGGAACCATTTGGAGATATTGAAGGTGCCGTCCAAGTATAGTTTGTGCCGGCCGGAACAATATTAGGTAAACCATCAACAGGTGAGACAGAAAAAGCTGAACCAGAGCAGATGGTTTGAGGTATGGTTTGAATACTAGGCTTTGGATTGACGTTTACTGTTAATGTAAAGGAAGATGTACATGTGTTTGGTGACGTACCGGATGTTGCAGTAACCGTGTAGGTTGCTGTTGCGACAAGCGATGTAGTATTAGTAAGGATTTGTGAAATGTTGCTCTGGAGAGTACTTTGAGCTGTTACCCCTGAAATTGAAGCTAAAGGGTTTATGGTAGGCAAAGACCAAGTATATTTAGTGCCGGTTGGGATGATGTTAGGTGAAGAACCTGAAGGCGTAACAAGTAAATTTGCAGTATTGGAACTGCAAATAGTCGGGGCAGTAAAATCTTGAATGTAAGGTGTAGGTCTAACTGTAACTGTTACATTAAATGAAGACCCTACACAACTACCACTTGTCGGTGTCACTTGATATGTTAAATTTTGATTGACATTGGTTGAATTGGTCAACAGTTGACCAATAGTAGATTGTGGTGTTGTTTGATCGGATTGGCCGCTAATGTTTGTATTGTTCGTACTAATAATCCAAGTGTAGGTTGTTCCTGTCGGAATGATATCCGTTCCTGTCGGTGTTATGGAAAAAGTATTACCCGAACAAATGGAAGGTGTTTTATTAGCTATGGTAGGTTTGGGATTGACGGTAACTTGAATTTGAAAAGTTGAAGTACAAATGGTTGGGGAAGAACCTGAAGATGCAGTTACTTGATAGGTAGCTGTTGCATCGCTTGAAGTAACATTTGTGAGTGTTTTAGTGATGCTGTTTGCAGCTGTTGTTTGAGCAATTCCTGCTCCTGTAATTGAACTTGGAGGATTTAATGTTGGTGCCGTCCAGGTATATGTTGTTCCCGTTGGAACGATATTAGGAGTTCCATCTACTGGGGCTACTGTGAATAAGGTTCCTGAACAAATTATTGGTGTGGTATTCTGAATGTTTGGCCTTGGTTTGACATTAACTGTAATTGTAAAAGGTGTACCATTACAAGTCCCAACACTTGGTGTTACGGTGTAAATAAGTTGCTGATCAACTGAAGTAATGTTGGTGAGTGTTTGGCTTATCCCTGTTTGTGCAACAGATTGCGTTGATTGACCACTTAGATTAGTGTTTGGGGTGCTGATAGTCCATGTGTAGGTCGTTCCTGATGGAACTACATCGCCCGCAACTGATGCATAGGTAAAAGCATTCCCTGAACAAATAGTATAGGTTTTTGCTGCAACAACAGGAATCGGATTGACTGTTACAGCAACACTAAATACACTACCTGTACAACCATTAGCAGTTGGCGTAACCTGATACGTTACAATTCCGGATATGGAAGCAGAGGCTAGTGTCAATGTCTGGCTGATACTTGACACATTATTTTGTGCGGATGCTAATGTGACACTGCTTGCTGGACTTATGCCAGGTAAAGGCCATGTGTAGGTAGTACCTGTAGGAGCAATTGTTGGAGATGTATTTGTTGGTGTTGCATTGAAAACACTTCCCGAGCATGAGGTTAATGTGCTGCTATTTATAGTTGGTTTTGGCTTAACGGTCACCGTAATTGAAAAACTTGAACCAACACACGAACCGGAACTTGGAGTAACGGTATATGTCAAAGTTTGATTAATTGAACTGCTACTTGTAAGTGTTTGACTAATGGATGTTTGGGCAACGGATTGCGCTGACTGTCCACTCAAATTCGTATTTGTGCTGATTGACCAAGTGTAAGTTGTTCCTGCAGGCACCACATCAGTTCCTACAGTAGCAAACGTGAAAGCTGCACCGGAACATATCGTATAGGGTTTGTTAGCTATTACGGGGATAGGATTTCGAACCACAGTGACTGTATTTGAGATTCCGGGACAAGAAGTAGCAACAAGCGCAGATACAGCCTGAACAAAATAGAGGGTATCAACCGGACTTACTTTGTCGGGCGTAACGGAGAATGATAGGGCTGAACCAGTTCCGGGTACCATTGTATTAGTATATACACCATTAGGGTTTGACGGATTTATCATGTACAATTGATAGTTAATATTTGTTTCCGAAGTTGTGGAAGTAATTGTACCGCTTGTACTTGGTGCGCACACCGTCGACCCATTTAAGACCAAGGGAGTTGGTGAAGGGTCAATCGTAATCGTGGTTAATATGGGTGTTGTGTTCACACATTGACCGGGATTGGGAGTGAAAACATAGGAAAAAGTACCGGCAATGCTTGTATTGACTGTGGAAGGACTCCAAGTGCCCAGAGGTTTATACCCACAACTATTCTGAGCTACATTGGATGGATTGACATTGAGGTTCAGGTTTGCTGTAGCTGTTTCACAATATGAGCTGACAGCAGGGGGAGTTATGGTGAGTGATGAAACTGATGAAGTTCGTTTTATTCTGAAATCTCCTTTGAAAACAGTATTGGATGACGAACCAACATATACAAGGTATGTTTGATCGCAAATCGTAGTAAATGATGAAGTGAATATTTGACTTGATGTTGTTGAAGTGACTGGTGTAACTGATGCAACAATATTTAAGCTTGAGGTCGAAAACCCTAGACTGGTTGAACAGTTATTTATAAGAACATCACTTGATGAACTACTAAAAACATACACATACGGAACAAATCCTGTTGTTTGAGGGGTAACGGTGATAGATGTCGATTGCCCATTTCCCCTGAATTTGTACCAGACTCCAGTATTTGGAAAGGTACTTATTATTATTGTTGAATTATTTAGTAAAGGGTTTGAAGAGTTATTGAAAGTGAGGGTGGTAGTAGCTCCCACTATATTATTTGCAACAGGAGTTCCTAAAGGAAATGACCCTGTTCCGCTTGAAATTGAAACATACCATTTAGATGTTAAAGGATTGATATCATTATTTAGAATTGGTAAAACAATTTGATTTGCGGAAGACTGTGTAATACTAGAATATTGATAATATGTAGAGTTAGGAATTGCACCCAACGCCCCCTTTTCATTGACAGCCCCGAATGTTGTTCCACTAATTTCCTGTCCACAAGGTAAGTCAAAAGCACCACTACAATTATCATTGCAAGGAGGGGAAGTGGCAGTTGAAGAGTTAGGCACATAGCTAATTGAAAAATCTCCTTTACTTGTGTTTGGGTTACCACTGATAGTAAGTGGAGAAGCACCTATGTAGATGTAATATGTATTTGCGGATGAAATGGTCACACTCGCAATCCCTGTTGATGAGTTTGCTACAAAATTAGCCGTAGGTGTAATTGGTGTCAATGAACCACAAGTTCCGGTGTAGACCGTCATTCCTATTGAAAAAACGTTCCCTGTTGGGCAGATAGCCATTATGGAACTATTGGCAACAGCAGTTACTTTGTACCACACCCCATAATCCGTATAATTAGAACCGGTCGGGTGAGTTGTTTCAAGCAAAGTGCCCACTGTTGTGCCAACCACACTTGGGTTCGAACAACTAAGTGTTGTTGCATTGGCACAGTCATCGTTGACAGGACGTTGCACCGCAACACTGATGGAGAAATTTCCTGTTGACGTGGAACTTGATGGTGCCGCCACATAGACATAATATGTAATTGCCTGAGCTGTAAACGAATACGACTCTATACTATTCGTAACAGATGAGTTTGCATTGACGACGGAACCAACCAACGTAAAACTACCACAAGTTGTTCCTGAATACAACTGCATCGCCTGGTCAAAATTGTAGCCCACCGAAGAAACAATCATGGTTGCTCCAGCCACACCGGTAAACTTGTACCAAACACCATTTTCGGAAATGGAAGCAGCACCTTGAGGCATTTCTGGAACAGTGCCATTGGTGGAGCCTGTGTCTAAATCGGCATATCCCGGTGCAATAATGGTGAGTTCTACTGCATTGATACAATCATCATTGATTGGTTGTGAGAAGCCACTAAAAGCCATCAATAGCAAGACAAGCAGTAACAAGTTACGCTTAATCCAAAAACGATGTGAAAACTGATCGGACACTATCTCTCAAAAAAAATGGGTACTAATATAACGTATTTTTCACTCAAAAGTTGCTGATTTAAGGTATTTTGGGGAAGATATCTTTATACTTTCATTCCTTTTACAATGCGGTCTTTTCGTTTGGTTTTCTGAAGTTTTTTCAATACAACCTGTAAATAAGCACTACCGCTATTGGGAGTAGCAAAATAGGTATCGTTACCATAGGTGATTTTACCTCCTTTTTCGTGATTCCAGTCGGCAATCAAATAATACTTGCTGTTTGCTTGCCCCGGACGTACAAAAAAGGTCAGGGTCTTGCCCACCCCTGTTTCAAATCGAACGATCAATTCCTCATTTGGACCATATTGGTCAAATACACATTTGGCATTGATTGGAATAATAATGCGATCCTGCTCCTTACTGGAACTGGCAACCAACGCACCATTTTCAGCAGTACCTTGGTTTCCGGATGACTTGCTTTTTTGTAAAATAATGGTTGAAGAAATATAAAACTGCACTTTTTTCACTTCTCGTTCTGAATCCAAATTGAATTCTTCTTTTATTTGATTGGTATAAGGAACTTTAACTCCACAACCGGAAAGAAGAAAATTTAAAGTTAACACAATCCACAAAAATCTCATACGGCATTTTTTTTTCAAATATAACAAACCCTTAAAAACAGTAATGAATGAAGACCAAAATAAGCGTTAATTTTACCCAATAGATTTGCTTTAAAATGAAAATTAACATTCACACATTTACATTCAACCCGTTTCAGGAAAATACATACATCTTGTTTGATGAACAAAAAAATGCTGTGATTATTGATCCCGGTTGTTTTGAAAGTTCCGAACAAAAGGTTTTAAGTACCTTTATTGAACAAGAAAAACTGAAACCAGTAGCATTGTTAAATACACATGCCCACATTGACCATGTTCTCGGAAACGCATTTGTGTGCCGTAATTATGAAACAGACTTGTATCTGCATGAAGAAGATCTTTCGACTTTGAAACGCGTGGAAACCTATGCGCATGTCTATGGACTGGGAGCTTATGAAATATCACCCGAACCAACTCATTTTCTAAAGGGTGGTGAAAAATTAATTTTTGGAGCAATTGAATTGGATGTTCTATTTACACCGGGGCATGCGCCGGGTCATGTGGTATTCTACAATGAAGCAAATGGGTTTGTTATCAACGGAGATGTCTTATTTGACGGGAGCTTCGGTAGAGTTGATTTACCCGGTGGCGATATAAATATGTTGAAGAAGTCTATCACAGAAATACTTTTTTCATTGCCGGAAGATACAATTGTTTACTGTGGTCACGGGAACTCAACAACCATCACTAAAGAGAAACACAACAATCCCATTTTAATGTACTAAAGCTAATGCGCATTGGAATAAATACGCGGTTTTTGATTGCTTCTAAAATGGAAGGTTTCGGTCGTTTCACATATGAAATCACCAAAAGAATGGTTGAGGCACATCCTGAGCACGAATTCATATTCTTTTTTGACCGCCCTTATGATCCCCAATTTGTTTTTTCAAACAATGTCATTCCTGTAGTTTTGTCTCCATCGGCTCGGCATCCTGTGCTTTTTCTTATTTGGTTTGAATTTGCCTTAAAAAGAGCTATGAAAAAACTGGAAGTTGATGTATTATTCTCGCCCGATGGATACCTCTCGCTTCGCTCCGAAATTACTCAAATTGCTGTTATTCATGATATTAACTTTGAGCATTATCCTGAGGATATTCCTTGGGGGATTCGATATTACCTGAAACATTTTTTTCCACGTTTTGCCCGTAAAGCGAATGCAATCATCACAGTTTCAGAGTATTCAAAACAAGATATTGCAAACACTTATCAGATTGATCCTGAGAAAATTCATGTTACTTGCAACGCTGCAGGAGAATTATACAAACCCTTACATTATGAAGAAATTCAAACGATTCGCTTCAATTTGACCTCAGGAAATCCCTATTTCCTGTTTGTGGGCTCTTTGCACCCCCGAAAAAATGTGAAACGTCTCATTGAAGCATTTACCATTTTTAAGAATAAAACTCAATCGAAGGTAAAGCTCGTCATTGTGGGTGACTACATGTGGAATAAGCGTGCACATGCATTGCATATCCCTGAAGACTTAGCATCAGATATTCATTTTACTGGTCATTTGGATGCAAACAACTTGGCAAAATTAGTTGGTGCCGCTACTGCATTGACTTACGTGCCTTATTTTGAAGGGTTCGGGATTCCATTAGTTGAAGCGATGAAATGTGGAACGCCTATCCTTTCGGGTGACAGAACCTCCCTACCCGAAGTTGCGGGTGATGCCGCGATTTATTGCAATCCTTTTGACTCCTCGGATATCGCCGCTAAAATGGAGGAATTAGCAGGTTCTGAATCTTTACAAAAAAATCTGAGTGAACTCGGTTTAAAACGAAGTCAGCTGTTCAATTGGGATCAATCAGCGGCGATATGTTGGGGCGTGATTGAACATACATTTAATGTTGATAATAACTGATTCCTTTCGTATTTCAACCAATGTTCTATACGTAATAAGGAGCAATCATTAAATAAACAATTACGCCGCTCACTGCAACGTACAGCCAAACCGGAAATGCAAAACGTGTCCATTTTTTATGTTTTTCAAAGTCTCCTTGCCAAGCAAAAAGATAGGTCATTAAAACAATTGGAATAACAACAACACTTAATAAAATATGAGAAAACAAGATGAAGTAATAAACCCACATCATTAAGCCGATTTTACTTTTTTCGAGTATGTCAATTGATGCACTGTGGTTACTGTCTCCATAAAGTGTCGGATCACTAGTCATGTGATAGGCTACGTAAAGCACTAAAAATATCAAAGATAACAACAAGGAAAAACGAATCAATGAGCGATGTGTCGCTATTTTACGTTGTTTGATTGCCCTAAGAGCCAAGATGAGTGAAATAGCCGTCAAACCATTAATAAACGCATAGATTCCCGGTAAAAAAGAAAAATCAACACCCGAAATTTTAACCTTAAAAAGGGCAGCAACCGCACAAGGGATTATGATCGAAACGGCTATAATCAAACGTTTTATTGTTGGCAGTTTTTCCGGATCAATGGTTGGAATATTCGTCATGTAATCTTTTATTAGTGTTTTGTATTGTATTTGTTCAGAATGAACTATCTCATAAATTTAACAAAAATAGCTTGTTTTTTGTTCGATAAACCCTTATTTGGCTATAAAAACTGTTAGATTTTTAAATTAGGAGTGAGAATTCTTCAAGGGTATATATTTTCTTGTTTAATGAAATCATCTGAACAAAAATAGGAGTATCTTAACTGACAATGGTGAAACATTTTCGAAAAACCTTGTAGATATAATTTCTCTAAATTCGTCAGGGGAATGATACAAACGAGAAAATCAATGCTTTTCTATTAATGGAAATTTTCATTGTCTGAACCTTCTTCACCAAGAGTATTGCAATGAAAATATTTAGCCTTTTTTTTGATAAAGGTATGTTTGATATCCGTAACATCATCTGTTTGAAGCATCTTACCAATGATACGAGCCTTCTCAGACAGATTATTTGTCATCATTAACTCGTCAAAAGCACGGTCAAACAACACCTCACCATCCACAATTGTCATTTCAACTTTGGCACTTACAGATAATGGGTTGTCGGACCACAAGACAATGTCAGCATCTTTTCCGACTTTCAAACTTCCCATACGGTCATCTAAATGCAATAGCTTGGCCGGGTTTAAGGTTACCATTTTCCAAGCATCTTCTTCCGAAACATTCCCATATTTGATTGTTTTGGCTGCCTCTTGATTCAACCGCTTCCCCATCTCTGCATCATCCGAATTAATAGCAACAACAACCCCCATATCATTGAGAATTGCTGCATTGTATGGAATGGCATCATTGACTTCAAATTTATAAGCCCACCAATCAGAAAAAGTTGAGGCACCGACTCCATGTTTGAGCATCTTATCGGCCAACTTATAGCCTTCTAATATGTGAGTAAAGGTGTTTATTTTAAAACCGAAAGAATCGGCTATATGCATCAACATATTTATTTCTGATTGAACATATGAATGGCACGTGATAAAGCGTTTTGAATTTAATATTTCACACAAAACATCCAACTCCAGATCTTTTCTTACCGACTTTCCTTTATCTTTTTTGTTGGCTTTTTCGTATGCTATAGCCCTTGTAAATGCGTCAACAAAAACTTGCTCAACCCCCATTCGAGTTTGAGGAAAACGAATTGTGTTAAAATCGCCCCAATTGCTTTGCTTCACATTCTCTCCCAAAGCACATTTAATGAATTTTGGTGCATCAGGTATGAGGAATTCATTCGGATAATGCCCCCATTTTAATTTGATTAAAGCAGATTGCCCCCCTATCGGATTCGCGGATCCATGCAATAATTGGGCGGCTGTAACTCCTCCTGCCAGTTGACGATAAATTGAAATATCATCCGGATTGATGACATCCCCAACACTAACTTCAGCCGAAACAGCTTGCCCCCCTTCGTTAACACCTTTCCAAAGTGCAATATGTGAATGTTCATCGATGATCCCCGATGTTATATGCTTTCCCTTTGCATCAATAACTCTAGCATCTGCTGGTATGATAAAGGACCCATGACCGACATAGCTAATTTTACCATTATGTGAGATAATTGTGGCATCTTTTAGTATTCCTTCCGATTCATTTGTCCAAACTGTAGCATTTCTAAAAACAATCGTTTCCTGCTTGGGCATCGTTTTCAGTCCAAACGCCATATTTGGAAACCACATTTTATCTGAATAATTAATATCAGACTTTCGGATATATGGACTTTTTTCATTTTTATCTGTCTTTTGGTTTCGAATTGCCGTCCATTGGATCCACTTTCCATTCGGCAACATCCCATCTCCTTCAAAAATTCCAAATTTGCTGTTAATCTTTCCATGAAGCAAGATGCTACCCTTCCAGTTGATGTCATCCACATTCAACTGCAGTGTAATATCATCTCCATTTAACTGAATATTGACTTTGGCGGCGGTAGTGTCATAATTCACTCCTTCACTTTTCAGGTTTGTAATGCGTTTTAACGATTGGATAGTTCCTTCATGTTTCCCATTGTTTTCATTGATTTGAAAAGGGAACTGAACGCCGTCTATCAAGATATTGTACCTTCCGCTAATTTCATGTTTAGGCAAGTCTCCAAAAACTTTTTGTTCACCAAAAGCCCATGATTCAAGGATTTTTGATTCTTCTTCAAAGGGATTACCGGAAAAAATCGAAAAACAAGCCATTTTCCCTTTTTCTAAGGTTCCCAATAAATGGTCAACCTTCAACATTTTAGCTGGCTCTATTGTCAACGCTTTGAGTGTAGCCCCGGCTGTTAATCCATGTTCTCGGACTTTTTTGATGTTTTTCCAAAAACTTGTTTCATTTGTAATTCCATGAGAGGTAAAACAAAAAGCTACCTGATTGTCTGAAAAAATCAAGGGATTGTAAGGAGCCAACTCCCAATGTTTTAAATCGGATAACGGAATTTGTCTTGCTATGTAGGGGTCTTCCAAATTATATTTTTCCGGGAAATTCAACGGTAAGATAATTCGACCCTTATATTTTTTAAGTTCTCTAATGGCGTTGTACTCATTACCGGAACCAACATAATTGAACGTAAAACCAAATTCCTCAGCAATTTTTTCAGCTCGCAAAATTTCCCATTTGTCTTGTGTTTCAAAAACAAAAGGCAGTTCAATGGTTTGATTCATACGCTCCAATGAAACATTGGTTTCTTTGAGACTACATCTGTGATACCAATCCATATCATAAAAAGCTTGTCTCAACAACGCAATGGATCCCATTTGTGACGATGGGTAAGACTGATGTGACGTTCCTTTTTCAAAAGAATAATACTGAGCTATTTCAGGCACAATCAATTGTTTATTTGGATCGTTTGAACCTAAGGCAACGAGAGCACCCGTTCCTCTAGAAATACCATCTTGGACATGCGTTGCCACTACTCCAAAACCCATTTTAAGAAAAGGCTCATTAGATTGATTATCATGTATGTATGATTCAAAGGCACTTGTTTCGGGATGAATCGTTTCATTCCAATAAAAGGCTCCCTTTTTAGAAGACTCCAATTGGGGATGCAAACTGAACGATTTTTCTTTTAGTTTGGGCATACCAAGTGAGGTATAAGGATCAATAAAACTGGGAACGATTGTTTTCCCTTTACAGTCAACGACAATGGCATGTTGAGGAATGAATGCCAACAGACCGACTTCAGAAATATAATCTCCTTCCACAATTAGCGAAGCATTTGTAATTGTTTTATCGGGAGAAACTATTATGGTTGCATTTATAAACGCAATAGTCTCGGGTTTAGATGGTTTTACACCATTTTGTGGCACTTGTTGAGCGATGGTAAAATAGGAAACCAAAAAAATAGAGGTAAAAAAGTACTTCATGTGCTTGATTTGAACATGTGAAAATAATAAAAGTGAAATAATTTAGAGTGTTGATTCGGTAGCTAAAGCCGCCAATTGCTTAAATTTGTTCATCTAAAACTTTTTCCAAATGAAACAATACCATGAATTGTTAACGCATATCCTTGCTAACGGTGTCGACAAAAAAGATAGGACAGGCACAGGAACTCGATCAGTTTTTGGTTATCAAATGCGTTTCGATTTAGAGAAAGGATTTCCAATGGTGACTACCAAAAAGCTACATTTACGTTCAATTATTATTGAATTACTTTGGTTTTTAAGAGGCGATACTAATATCACATTTTTGAAAGAACACAATGTGTCAATATGGGATGAGTGGGCAGATCAAGATGGAAACTTAGGTCCGGTTTATGGTCATCAATGGCGAAGCTGGACGGCAAAAGATGGAGGAACAATTGATCAAATTTCAAACGTTGTTCATCAAATAAAAACCAATCCGGATTCTAGAAGATTGATTGTTTCAGCTTGGAATGTTTCAGATGTAGAAAATATGGCACTTCCTCCATGCCACACATTGTTTCAGTTTTACGTAGCCAATGGGAGACTCAGTTGCCAGTTGTATCAACGGAGTGCAGATACGTTTTTGGGGGTTCCTTTC
Organism: uncultured Akkermansia sp.; assembly: GCA_964526595.1. Taxonomy (GTDB): domain Bacteria; phylum Bacteroidota; class Bacteroidia; order Flavobacteriales_D; family Crocinitomicaceae; genus M0103. Next base: position 28,328 of record CAZGJF010000010.1, read on the forward strand.
AACATTGCATCTTACGCACTACTGACCATGATGGTTGCTCAAGTTTGTGATTTAAAACCTGGGGATTTTGTCCATACTCTTGGAGATGCACACCTGTATTCCAATCATTTTGAACAGGCCAAATTGCAACTATCCAGACCGTTAAGATCATTACCTTTCATTAAAATCAATCCAACTATTAAGAATATTTTTGAGTTTAAATATGAGGATTTTGAATTGTTGAATTATGACCCACATCCACACATAAAAGCTGATGTTGCAGTTTAGATAACCATGAAAATTGCTTTGATTGTCGCCATGGACACCAAACGTGGAATCGGGAAAAACAATGATTTGATGTGGCATTTAGCTACTGACATGAAGTTTTTTAAAGAAACAACCAATGGTCATGTGGTTGTAATGGGTCGAAAAAATTGGGATTCTATTCCCCAAAAATACCGCCCACTAAGCCATCGTGAAAATGTAGTGCTTTCTCGAAATTTGGATTTTCAAGCTAACGATTGTCGTATTTTTCATTCTTTGGAAGATTGTTTGGATTATTACAAAGAAGAGAAACAAAAAATCATTTTTATAATTGGTGGCAGCGAGCTTTATAAACAGGCACTTTATGGGAATTATGTTCAAGAAATGTTTATCACGCATGTAAATGCAACGTATGATGCAGATACCTTTTTCCCACCATTCGATTTGACTGAATGGACATCCCAAACGATATTGACTTGTCAAAAAGATTCAAAAAATGAAGCCTCCTTTGAGGTAGTTCATTACGTTAAAAAATCTATTCGTTCCGGGGATTAGCATTTTACGGTTTTTTTTATACACAGGCTTTTCTTTTTATTCATTTATTAAAACTTAATTATCATGTTTATCGAAAATCAAAATTTCCAAGAGATTATATCTCAGAAAGACAAAGTTTTATTGTATTTTACTGCTGAATGGTGTGGGCCTTGCAAACAAATAGCCCCTAAAATTGCAGAATTATCTGATAATAATCCTTCCGTAGCATTTGTTAAAGTTATAGCAGATGAAAATGAAAATGCTCAAGAAATTTTTAATCAATTTTCAGTTAGAGCTGTTCCTAGTTTTGTATTTATTCAAAATGGAGAGGTTGTAGAAAAAGTTACTGGTGCTAACTTCTCTAAAGTACAAGAATTAGTTACTAATTCATAGTAAGTTTTAAAGGGGAAACTCTGCGAAAATAGGTATATTGACATCTTCCTAATTAGTACCAGAGTTTTTTATTTAACTATCATATTTAATTTCTTATCAACTAATTACTGATTAGCATTGTCGAAAAATATCAGTAGTCAACTTCATTTAATAAACGCTCATATTATATGATTTTATAGACTTTATAAGCCTTATTGCTGAGCACAAGTGTATATTTTATTTATCTGTAAAAAACAAAAAGCTATGAATAAGTTAGTATTAGAATCAGCAAAAGGTGTAAAAAATAACAAAATCCATATGAATGTCTTGATTTGATTATCATTATCGTTTCTTCGAATTAAAACAGGGACTAAAATTTCTTAAGTCCTAATTAAAATAAAAAACTGTTGGGAGCTCGTTCATTTTTAAACACTAACTTTGTGTAACGTTCATTCGAATAACTTATGAAGAAAGGTGGAGGGATTGGCCCTTTGAAACCTTGGCAACCCTCGATTTGAGAAGGTGCCACATCCAGACAATTGAATTGTCAAGATAAGTCAGAGTCAATTAAGACTTCTTCTTTTTTCATAGTTAATAAATTTAAAACTATGATGATTTTACAACAGCTTTTGAAAAAACGGATATTGGTTTTGGACGGTGCCATGGGTACAATGATTCAACGACATAAACTTGAAGAAGCTGATTTTCGGTTAGGTTGGTTTGAAAACCATCCTAAACCACTAAAGGGGAACAATGATTTACTATCATTGACTCGTCCGGAAATAATCAAAGATATTCACCATCAATATTTTGAGGCTGGGGCTGATATTGTGGAAACAAATACATTTTCAGGAACAAGCATTGCTCAAGCTGATTATGATTTGCAGGAGTATGTGTACGACATTAATTTTCAAGGAGCCAAAATTGCAAGAGAAGTTGCAGCTTATTTTACAGAATCAAATCCCGAAAAACCTCGTTTTGTAGCGGGTTCAATTGGTCCGACCAACAGAACAGCTTCCATTTCTCCGGATGTGAACAATCCTGCTTTTCGTGCTGTTACATTCGATGAGTTAGTTGATGCTTACATGCAACAAACAGAAGCATTATTGGATGGGGGCGTTGATATTTTATTAGTTGAAACAATTTTTGACACCTTGAATGCAAAGGCAGCATTGTATGCAATCGATTTAGTATTCGAAAGACGAAAAAATCAATGGCCAATAATGGTTTCAGGAACAATCACTGATCAAAGTGGAAGAACATTAACAGGCCAAACGACAGAAGCCTTTTTGATTTCTGTTTCACACATGCCACTTTTAACTATTGGGTTAAATTGCGCTTTGGGTGCGTCAATGATGCGTCCTTACCTACAAGTATTGCATCAAAAAGCTCCATTTGGCATCAGCGCACATCCCAATGCCGGATTGCCTAACGAATTTGGTCAATACGATGAAACGCCTCAAAAAATGGCTGTTCAAATAAAAGAATTTTTGGAAGATGGTTTAGTTAATATCATTGGTGGCTGCTGTGGAACTACACCCGAACATATTCGAGCCATTGCTGAATTAGCAAAAGAATATTCCCCAAGAAAAACATTTTAAGCATCAAAATCTGTAGTCATTGAATTCGGAAATTATCAATACAAGCATGTCAGAAAACAATATAGTAACGCTCAGACTTTCAGGTCTTGAACCTTTAATTGCAACACCACACAGCAATTTCATCAATGTTGGTGAACGCACCAATGTTACAGGTTCTCGAGCCTTTTTACGCATGATTAAAGAAGGTGATTTCGAAGCCGCTTTGACAGTAGCTAGAGATCAGGTAGAGGGTGGGGCACAAATCATTGATATCAACATGGATGAAGGGTTGATTGATGGCAAGGAAGCCATGGTTACCTTTTTAAATTTAATTGCTTCAGAACCTGATATAGCGCGTGTGCCAATCATGATTGATAGCTCTAAATGGGAAATCATAGAAGCAGGTCTAAAGTGTATTCAAGGAAAAGGAGTGGTCAATTCAATCTCCCTAAAGGAAGGTGAAGATAGCTTTGTTGAAAAGGCAAAAAAAATCAAACGTTATGGTGCAGCAATGATTGTCATGGCATTTGACGAAAAAGGACAGGCAGACAATTATGAACGCCGCATTGCAATTTGTAAGCGATCTTATGATATCTTGATAAACAAGGTCGGGGTTCCAAAGGAAGACATCATTTTTGATCCGAATATTTTCCCGGTTGCTACCGGAATGGAAGAGCATAATAATAATGCGCTTGATTTTTTCAGAGCAACTCAATGGATTCGGGAAAATTTACCGGGTGCTCATGTGAGCGGGGGTGTTTCCAATGTCTCTTTTTCTTTTAGAGGAAATAATAAAGTTCGGGAAGCTATGCATGCTTCATTTTTATATCACGCCATTCAACACGGTATGGATATGGGAATCGTTAATCCAACCATGCTCGAAGTATATTCGGATATTGAAACGGAATTATTGGAATATGTTGAAGATGTCTTGTTAAACAGACGCCCAGATGCTACAGAACGTTTGCTAGAATACGCTGAAACTGTAAAAGGAGACGGGAAAAAGAAGGAAATCGATCTTACATGGCGCAAGGTTTCTGTTCAAGAACGTCTATCTCATGCTTTGGTTAAAGGAATTGTAGACTTCATTGAAGAGGATGTGGAGGAATGCCGAAAGCTATTCGACCGTCCGATAGAAGTAATTGAAGGTCCACTCATGGATGGCATGAACATTGTAGGCGATTTGTTTGGAAGTGGGAAAATGTTTTTACCACAAGTAGTAAAGTCGGCAAGAGTGATGAAAAAAGCTGTTGCTTATTTACTCCCGTATATTGAAGATGAAAAAAATGGTCCTCAATCACATTCAGGTAAAATACTGATGGCTACAGTAAAAGGAGATGTTCATGATATTGGCAAAAATATCGTAAGCGTTGTTTTGGCATGCAACAATTATGAAGTCATTGATTTAGGTGTGATGGTTCCATTTGAAAAAATTATCCAAACAGCCATTGAAGAACAAGTTGATGCTATTGGACTAAGTGGCTTGATTACTCCTTCGCTTGATGAAATGGAAACAGTAGCGCATGAAATGGATAGAGCAAATCTGAGTATCCCCCTCATCATTGGTGGAGCGACCACATCAAAAGTACATACCGCAGTTAAACTTGAACAAAAATATCAGAAAGGTCAAGTTGTTCACGTGTTGGATGCATCTAGAGCTGTGACGGTAATGGATAGTTTGTTTGGTACTAAAAAAGAACTATTTATTCAGGAAATAAGGGCCGATTACGAACGAATTCGAATACACCATGAAAGACATCGAAATCAGAAGCAGTTACTTTCATTGGAAGACGCTCGAAAAAACGCATTAAAAATCAATTGGAAAAGCCATCATCCCAAAGTACCGAATAAACTTGGAATCACTTTATATGATGATTTCCCATTGTCCGAAATTGAGAGATACATTGACTGGACACCCTTTTTTCAAACTTGGGAGCTGCATGGTCGTTTTCCCTCCATTTTATCAGATGAATTAGTTGGAAATGAGGCACGTAAATTATTTCAAGATGCACAACAAATGTTGAAGGCGATAATTGATTCCAACTGGCTGAAAGCTAAAGCAGTTGTCGGTCTTTTCCCAGCAAATTCAAAAGGAGATGATATTTTAATCTATGCTGATGAGAATCGAAAAGAAGTTATTCACACCATCCATACACTCAGACAGCAAATCAAAAAGACGGATACACAAGCAAATATAGCACTCTCTGATTTTATCGCTCCGCTTGATTCCGGAGTTCCGGATTACATCGGCAGTTTTGTTGTAACAACGGGAATTGGATTAGACGAGCATGTTCAACGCTTTGAAAGAGAACACGATGATTACAATAGTATTCTGTTAAAAGCACTTGCTGATCGATTGGCAGAAGCATTTGCAGAGAAAATGCACGAACTGGTTCGCAAAGAAATTTGGGCATATTCGCCGGATGAAAACCTACCAAACGAGGAACTCATCAAAGAAAACTATTCCGGAATCAGACCGGCACCGGGTTACCCTGCCTGTCCTGACCACACAGAGAAAATAGGTTTATTTGAATTACTAGATGCAAGCTCACTAACCAACGTTACGCTCACCGAATCCTTGGCTATGCATCCTGTATCCTCTGTTTGTGGCTGGTATTTTGCAAACCCGGAAGCAAAATACTTCGGATTGGGAAAAATAACAGAATCGCAAGTAGAAGATATTGCAAACAGAAAGGGATACGATTTTGAAATAATGAAAAGGTGGCTTTCCAGTGTTATCAATTAATTGCAGGTTTATTCAAAATGATGCTTAACAAAATAAATGATTCCAAATAAGATTATTTTTCATCCCTGAATCATGTGAACAGTCCTTTGAGGATAGGGTATGGTAATTTTATGCTCACGAAAAAGACGATCTATTTCAAAACGAATTTCAGATTTGTAATTATTGATGTCCCAACTTTGATCAGCCCAAAAGATTAATTCGAGATCTAATCCGTTTGCACCAAAATTTGAAAGACGAACATCTACAGGATGTGATTTGCGAACTTTCGGATGCCCCAAAGCAGCTTGTTTAAGCAGTCTGATAAGAAGTTGTGTGTCTGTTCCATAATCTACAGTAACGTTGATTCTAAAACGGGTAAGTTCCGAACCATGACTCCAATTTTCGACATATTCTTGTGTCAATTTTGCATTAGGAATGATGAGAACATTTCCCTCTCGTGTTTCTATTTGGGTTGTTCGAACATTGATCTTTAATATTTTAGCAACAATTGCTTCTGTCTTTCCTCCGTTGGACACCTCAATGATATCTCCCACACGCACATTTCCTTCAATGAGTAATACGATGCCAGAAAATATGTCTTTGAAAACATCCTGCAGACCCAAACCAATACCGACCAGTAAGGCCGCTGAACCCGTGATAAATAAGGTTAAATCTACCTCGAGCACATTCAAACTAGTTATAATTGCAAATACATAAATGATGTACTTGGCAATTTGATTATACACAAATTCTGATCCAGCATCAATATCCGACTTTTCACGAAATCTCTTACTGATGTACAATTTGACAAAATTGAGTAACATTTTGGCGCCAAAAAAAATGGCAATTATCACCAAGATGTGATAAAAACTGAAAGTAAAGCTCTTTGATTCAATCAATTTAAAATTAAGAAAATCGCTAAATGTTACTTTATTGTTATTGATATTAAAACTTAAAACTGCGACATAAAATGCGATTAAATAAACACTCTGACTAATAAGTTTCAACCTAGTCATCATACGACCTTCAACCCGAATATTAGCATTCTTCAGAGATCGCTTTAAAGTTCTGTGTATGACCTTTCTTAAAAGAATTGCCGTAAAAAAGATGATACTCAGAAAGAATAAATTCCACAAACAAACGTTGTAGGGGCCTAATTTGAATAATGTATAACTAAACATGTTTAACGCAATATGATTCTACCCAATTTTTCGGCAAGTGTCATTTTCACCTTTTCATAGAGTATTTGTTGAGAAAGAAGATCGTTTATTTCCTCATCTGTGAGCTTATCCGATTTTTCAAGTTGCTCCCTCAAAGTCTGTATTTCGGCTTCGATTTTTGCACCTTTGAATCCATATATGGAATGAACTACCGCTTCGTTTAATCGGTCACTTTCAGACCGGGTATAGATTCGGTAAGCACTATACCATTTTGAACTTAATTCGTACTCATTAGTTTCAATATCTGAAACAAAACGCACCACGTCTTGATCTTCAATTCTTTTCAAATAGCTGGACTCTAAGAGTTGTCTTTCATTCAATGCATCGATATAAATTCGGTAGATTTTCGCATATAATGGATGTGTAAAATTCAATTCATCTTTTTCTAATTCGTGATGAATTAACTCAATGACACTTGTCTCTACCACCGTCGTTTTTCCCATTTCATCAAGTTGCGTGGTATTCACCAAACGTGTTCCATATTTAATCATCAAACGAATCAAATCAAATTCCGCATGATGATTGGGCTCTTCTTTTTGCTTTTCGGGAGAAGACAATAAATCTACTTGTTTCTCAATAGGAATGGCAGCTATTTCCGGTTCCTGCAACTGTTTGGACAAAACAAGTTTGCGTTGTTTAATCAGCTCATTAGAAACAACCTGTTCACTAATGTTGAACTGTTTGGCAATCTGCTGTAAGTAAACAGTGCGCGTAATTTGGTCGGGAATTAGGGCTACCGAATAGACAATATCACGAATTAATGACGCACGTTTAATCGGATCCTGAGTATCATCATTATTCAGTAAAACTGATGACTTGAATGAAATAAAATCTTGCTTGTTTTGCGTAATATATGTTTCCAATTCAACGGAAGACACTTTTTTAGCGTAAGAATCCGGATCCTCTCCATCGGGAAAAAGGACAACCTTTACATTCAACCCCTCTTCTAAAATAAGATCAATACCCCTGAAAGAGGCCTTAATTCCGGCAGTATCTCCATCATATAGAATGGTAATGTTTTGGGTGTACCTGCTAATCAGTTTGATCTGCTCTTTGGTTAAGGATGTTCCTGATGACGAAACAACATTTTGAATGCCTGCCTGAAACATGCTGATGACATCTGTGTATCCCTCACACAAATAACAATTATCGTATTTAATGATATCACCTTTGGCAAAATACAACCCGTATAAAATTTCACTTTTGTTATAGATAATGCTTTCCGGTGAATTAAAATACTTTGCAATTTTTTTATCGGTGAATAACGTACGTCCACCAAAACCCAACACACGTCCTGAAACACTATGTATTGGAAACATCACCCGACCACGAAAAAAATCAAAATGACGATCTTCTTTTGTTTTCACCAATCCAACTTTTTCCAAATACTCGAGTTTGTATCCTTTTTTCAGTGCAAGCTGCGTGAAATCGTCGCCGGCATTCAAACAATACCCCAACTGAAATTTATCGATAATGTCCTTTCGGAAGCCACGCTCCTCGAAGTAAGATAGTCCGACAGCTTTTCCCTCTTCGGTATGGCACAAATTATTTTTAAAATAATCCTTGGCAAAGTCATTGATGATATACAAACTCTCTCGCTCCGAAATTGCTGCTAATTCTTCAGCTGAAGTCGGCTCATCCTCCGGAATTTGAATGCCATACTTATCTGCCAACCAGCGCAAAGCTTCAGGATAGGAAAAATGCTCTTTTTCCATGAGAAAACTTACAACTGTTCCTCCCTTACCTGTTGAAAAACATTTGAATATCTGTTTAGCAGGTGATACGACAAACGAAGGTGTCTTTTCTTCGGTAAATGGACTCAATCCTTTTAGATTAGACCCGGCACGTTTCAAGTTTACAAATTCACCAATAACCTCCTCGATACGAGAAGTATGCATGATTTCATCAATGATATGTGGCGGAATTTTGGCCATTAATTTTTGGGGTATCCAAAATCTGTTTCAGAGATCACCTTCCCTTTTTCGTCATACATTGTCCAAATACCAACTGTCTGATCGTGTAGGTATTCCCCCCGATAATGAATGGCACCATTTGGATATTTGACCACAGAAAATCCTTCTCTTACTCCATGTTCGTAGATTGTGACTGACAATTCTTTACCATCCTCGGAATAAAATATCCAAATCCCATGTCTTTTATGCTTTTCATCTTGTCCGCCCTTAAATTTAATTTGTTTCTTTCCCGGATACCACTCTGTGTAAACCCCATCTTTGACCTGAACTAAATCTTCTGTTTCCTTTTTTACTGTTTCTTTTTGGGGAGAAGGTGACCCTTCAGAACAAGCGGAAAGAAGAAGGGAAAACCCAATGATATTGAATATTTTCATGATTTTTTTGGTTGACAATGCATTGTTGAAATAGATGTGCTTACTCATTCAAATTTATTGGAAATAAAAAAATTTGATTTTGTGTTAATAAGGTAATTATTTTTAATACTTAACTAAAATATAAACAAATAAACAACAGTAACAATCGCTACTACAAACAAATATAAAGTTACTCAGATTTTCCTATCAACAGATGATTTTTTGAAAGAAGATGACATTGATCGAATTAAAATCTATTTGATAATAGCAATATTTTCGCACCAAACCCAATCTGTTACTGTATTAATTAATAATCACTCTAACATTATTTGGTATCCACTCATAGTGTAATACAACAAACAAAACACTTCAAAAGAGATACTAATAGAACTTCTCTTTATTTACACCTTTGATATGAGCTTCCGGCTAGATTCATTGTTTGTAATGTCAAAATACTAACTGAGGGTATCATTCCCTCTCTATATAATTGTCACGAAATGCAGAAGGTATTAAATCGGGAATTATTTTTAATACTAGTGGTAATAAGAAGGCCCCCCCCGGTAACATAAATATTGCCAACGAAGGCATGGTTTTTACAATGTCCAAAAATTGTGTTTTCACCAATTCCTTTTCCTCCTTAGATAATTCTTTGACTGTTGCCTTTCGAATTAATAAAACCAATTCCTTACTCTGTTTCAGTTCTATTGCCAATTTATCCTTGTTTCTTCCTAATATCTTTATCCAACGCTTTGACAAACTATTATAAACCTTTTCAACAGACGATGAACTTTGTAAAAAAGGTATTTTATCCTGATTAGATATTATAAACTGCTGAGTCAAAACCATTGATTCGTCAAGAATATCATTGGAAAACATTAAAAATTGACACAGCTCATTCAAAAAAATTTTTTCTTCGTTGGCGGCTGCATGATTAGCAAAAACAACAAATACTGAAAGATCTAAAACAAATCGCTTCATTAACCAATTGGAATGAAGATGCTCAGTAAAATAATGATACTCCCCACCTTGCTTAAATCGTTCTTCTGCCTGGTTGCGTTGGATATCCGGCAAATTGGCAGAAGCAAGAAAAACATTAAACATCAATCGTTCAGACTGCTCAATAAAACCATCGGAATATGAAGCCATCGTTATGGCATTTAATGCGTTGAGTGCCAACTCATCATAGTTATAAAATGAGCTTGTTTGCTCCTGATTTAGGAAATCATGAAATAAGATGACATCCAAGTAGATAAAAACATTATTTAAATAATTGACCCAAAACTGATTATCAAGTAATTTTATTTTGATATCTACCCTTTTTTCAAGTATAGTGTCAAGCTTATCCTCCTCAGATTCTTTCAAAAAATAAGAAACCAATTTTGAAATAGATGATTCATTGTAGTTCCCATAAAACGTCAATAGCTTGCTAATAAACTCTTTGGAACTGAAAGCATCTTTGTCCTTTATATTACATTGATAAACAAACAAATGAGCCTCAAACAAGAGAATTTTTAATTTTTCTTCAGTCGTCCATTTTGAGTCATCTAAGCTCTTTGCAAATAAGAGTCGAGTCGGATATCCGAAAACGATACCCGTCCGTCCCAAATTGGCGTGAATAAATGAATCGTTGACAGATTGATTTTGTCTCCTTACCAACAAATTAAAAAGTCCTTTTTCGACCAAAAAAAAGTACTTTGAAATCCAACCTTTAGATCCTGGCTGTAACATCAATCTATAAGTAAATTCAAAAATGCCATAAATCTCTTTAAAGAATATTAACCTATTTTAACGGCAATAATCACTTGATTGTAAATCTTGTAGCCATCGCGGCAGTCCAGCCAAATCCAATGTATGGAAATAAACGAAGTGTTGGTCCCATATCAAAAGCAAGATTAATAGGGTAATCGCTGAATGTATATTCGGCCCCCAATAATCCGTTAAACCCACCAAATAGACCTGAATACGTTTTTATTACTCCATTCGATGTATGATTAAATTTTGTGGTAAAAACTCCTAAGTCTGCTCCTGCTCCCCAATACCATTCAAAATCTGATGTCAATGTCGCGTTTCTCTCATACATCCCCTGAACTCTAAAAAAATTGGAGTTTCCACCCAATGAACCCTCCACTGCAGTTGATCCACTTAAAAAATGTTTTGCATTAATAAATGCCCCGCCAAAAAAAGAATATCCCCCTTTGACACCGATTGCAGTTTTATATTGTTGTGAGAAAGCCAAAAAAAAGAAACTTAAAGCTACCCCCAATAAAATAATTTGTTTCATGGTTTTTTGTTGTAAAATTAGTGCTTACATCTTTCCCGCAACAACAAATGCCTTCGTTTTTGTATAAATTAGTTGACCACTAATTGAAAAGCACTCCAAAAGACCAACATAGGGCCCAATAGGTGCTTTTAATTGTTGATCATTGAGTCCATCCCACATGAAAGCACCAGAAGTTGCAAGTAATTCATTGCAAAACACTTTTCTAATTTTCCGACCACGCTCATCAAATATCGTAAAGGATCCGATTAATCCCGACTCATTGAATTTGTAAGTTACTTGTAAAACATCCTCGAATCCGTCATTATCGGGCGATATGGTCAAACTGGTATAACTGAAGTCACCATTATTTTCTACCGATCGGTATTGAGAATTTTGTCCTCCAGGTGTTGCAAAACCGACAGATTCTGCGGCGGAATGCCAGTTAAATTGAAGATCTGAAGGTCCCGATGGATCTATCCGTTCAAGCGAAACACCATCCGTATTGTTAAGCAATTTAAAATGCCAGTCTTCCGAATAAGATACTCTATCCATCACCATGCTGTCATACATCAAAATGACGGTTCCTGAGTCATTATTGTAGGTAGGTAAATCCAATTGTTCGAATGTGCCTGACGTTGCAAATGGATAATGTTGTTTAACAAAAGTAGAATCTTCTCCTAAGACAACATATTCGTTTGGAGTCAAATAACGATGCTTTCCGAAGGGCTTAAAACCAGAGATAGAATCATCGAAATGAGCTAATTGCCAATTATCCAAGTCAATAATTTTATTGGAAGTATTCAACAATTCTATCCAATCGCTACCACCTGTAAATGGATTAAATAGGATTTCATTGATAACTAAATCACCATAATTCGCGGAATCAGGTAGCACAAATAGTGATTGCATTGACGCGGTATTAAACCAACAATCGGTGGCATTTTCAACCGTTAATTCATAAAATCGGCTCGTTTGTAATTCTTCTTGAAAATGTACAGTAGCCATCATTGGATCATCTGACGAAAACAAAAGACTCTGAATATTAATAGCAGGATTAATGATAAAATTTGCATTGAATAAGTTTAATGAGTCCATAGCCTCAGAAAAAACTATTTGAAGCTCGTCAGAAGCTGTCACTTGAGTTGAAATAATTTTAGGAGGAATCGTGTCAGGATTTGTATCATTGACAGAATTCACAAATCCCGGGGTACCACCTTGTTCTGAATTACTAGCTTTCCAATTATCCCTATCCGAGCATGGATCATTTAATTGAATCCGTTCAATGGAATAGCCTCCTTGTTTCTTCATTTCATCTTGATACCATTCATCTGAATAGGAAATTTGATCTATTACAATCCCATGTGTATCTTTTAAAACAATATCATCTCCTGCATTATTTAGGCTTGGAAAATTAGTTACAGCCGTAGCAGTAACAGCAAATGTATCCACATAAGCAGAAGCACAAAGGATTTTGTATTCTCCGGGGTATATCCAACCCTCTTGGATTGTCCCTGCACTTGAAGCATCTCCAAGTTTCCAACCATTCAGGTTAAAATACTTGGAACTTTTATTATAAAGTTCAACATACTCCACTTCCGGTAATCCAATCATTGGATTAGGGTCACACATAAGCTCATTGATAATTAAATCACCGGGAATGACTTGTTCAGATACGAGGTAATTAAAAATTTGGATCTGACCAGTCGAAGCATTTGAATTGGTATCAGCAATGGCTGTGGTTTGAAGTGTATAACTTAATCCATTGATTAATGGTTCTGATAACGTGAGGTGTACCATTGCTCGATTGATGGTATCCAAAGCCACCGTTAAAATTGGAAGTGTGGGTGAAATAGAGTAGTTTGTCAGTATTTCTGCACTTTGTTCATCCAACACTTCATCAAATAATATTTCAAGTTGAGTAGTATTAACTATGTTTACGGATTGAAGAATGGGGGGAATTGTATCAAAAATAATCGAACCAACATAAATATCATCAATGAAATGCTTTCCAAAAAAACTAGGGGTCGATTGCAATATCAGGAATCCGAAATAAGAACTTTGATTGATTGCCGTGTCTTGGATTGAACCCGAATACGTGTAATCTGTCCCAAATCCGGTATCATCGAAAAGTAAGGTCCAGACAGCTTCACCTGAACGAGTTACTTTGATTCGTAATTTATTATTTGAATTATTTGTCACACCATCTTGACCATCAATAATTTTTGTAATGGTTCCTGCAATGTTTTTATAGAGCGAAACCTCATCTTGAGTACCCCCGATTCTTACAAAATAGCCATTTTTGTTATCATTCAATAAGTTTGACTGATCAACGGCAAGATAAATATCCACATAATTTGCACTAGACGTGTTGAATTGCAGATTGACATAAAATTCCCATTGAGCTTCAGCTAGCATTGAACTGGGTGTAGAAAGATAAAAACTGCTGTTGGGGATTTGTTTGTTTGAATTCAATAGTAAATCATTACTTGTGACAGATGTAATTGTAAAAACAGAATCATCCCCTATCCATGTTGGGTTTTGACTGAAATCTCCATCTATAAAGTTTTCGATGAATTGCGCTCCAAGATTGAACTGTAATAACACCGAAAAACAAGCAAAAAAGTATTTCATTTTTAGTCACATTGATGCATCTAAATATAGTAACTTTAGCCTTTGTAAATTCGATTTGAATGAAAGTTGCTGTTGTTGGAGCTACCGGAATGGTGGGGCAAGTTATGTTGGACGTATTGAGCGCGCAAAAATTTCCATTGACGGAATTAATTCTTGTTGCCTCTGAAAAGTCGATTGGAAATGAAATTGATTTCAATGGTTTGAAGTATCGGGTAATCGGACTTGACCAAGCTCTTTTGCTTCGTCCGGATATTGCTATTTTTTCTGCCGGGGGAGAAACTTCATTAAATTGGGCGCCAAAATTTGCAGAAAGTGGAACAACGGTCATTGACAATTCATCTGCTTGGCGAATGGATCCAAGTATCAAACTGGTGGTTCCGGAAATAAATGGTGATATCTTAACAGTAAGAGATAAAATCATTGCCAACCCGAATTGCAGCACTATTCAATTGGTTCTAACCTTGGCACCACTTCACAAAGTTTATGGTGTCAAACGAGTTGTTGTTTCTACTTATCAATCCATTACAGGAACAGGGGTAAAAGCAGTTGAACAATTTAATAACGAAAGAAATGGCATCATTGGGGAAATGGCCTATAACTACCCAATCGATAAAAACTGTATCCCTCAGTGCGATGTTTTCCTGGAAAATGGGTACACCAAAGAGGAAATGAAGCTGACTAACGAAACCAAAAAAATTCTAGATCCAACTATTCAGGTGACAGCGACAGCCGTTCGTGTTCCTGTAGTTGGCGGTCACTCAGAAGCTGTAAACATTACGTTTGAGAAAGACTTTGAACTTGATGATATTAGAAATTTGTTAGAAAATCAACCTGGAATTATTCTCAAAGATGACCCCTCTAGTAATACATATCCCATGCCTAAATACGCGCAAGGATGTGATGAAGTATTTGTTGGACGGATTCGAAGAGATGAATCACAATCAAAGAGTTTGAATCTTTGGATTGTGGCTGATAACCTCAGAAAAGGTGCTGCCACAAATGCTGTTCAAATAGCCCAGTTGTTACTTCGAAATAAGTTAATCTACTCAACGTAACTTGATTTTAGAATTTCAAGTCTTACGCACTACGTAGTGCTTACCTTTGAATCATGTCTTCTCAGCGCGAAGAAATAGCTCTAAAAATTAAGGTTCTTCCTGAAAAACCGGGAGTGTATCAATACTTTGATGAAAAGGGAATAATCCTTTATGTCGGCAAAGCTAAAAACCTGAAGAAACGGGTTACTTCATACTTCAATAAAACACAAGAAAATTACAAAACTATTCTTTTAGTCAAACGCATTGCTGATATTCAATACATGGTCGTCGACAGCGAATTGGATGCTCTTTTACTGGAAAATAACCTCATCAAAAAATATCAACCCCGATTCAATATTCAGCTCAAAGACGATAAAACATATCCGTGGATATGTGTCAAAAAGGAACCTTTTCCAAGAATATTATCCACCCGTAACATCGTTCGTGACGGCTCTTTGTATTTTGGACCCTACCCAAATACAAAAGTCATGGTTACCCTGCTTTCGTTGATCAAAGAGCTATATCCGCTTCGCAACTGTAATCTTGATCTATCAGATACTAAAATCAAGGCCAATAAATACAAAGTATGTTTGGAATACCACATTGGAAACTGCTTAGGCCCTTGCGCCGGATTACAGAAAAAAGTTAATTACGATGAAAACATCACTCAGATTATTGATCTTGTTAAAGGAAATATCTCAACCGTAATTCGTTTTTTAAAACAAAAAATGACGACCTATGCTCAAAAGCACGAATTTGAATCTGCAAATGAGGTAAAAATCAAACTGCAACAACTTGAAACGTACAAGGCGAAATCTACCATTGTATCCCCGTCTTTACACAAAATCGACGTTTGTACCTTGATAGAAGATAATACTAGCGCTTTCATAAACTTCTTGATTGTAAATAATGGCGCTATTATTCATGCTTATACAACAGAAATTAAGAAAAAACTAAATGAATCGAGAGAAGACATTCTAAGTTATGTAATTCCTGAGCTTAGAAGTCGTTTTCACAGTCTATCCAAGGAGTTGTTAACTGATTGTGCTATACCATGGAAAATGAACGACTTCATTATTAACATTCCTCAAAAAGGGGAAAAGAAACAATTGGTAGATTTATCAATCAGAAACTGTAAGTTTTATAAGCTTGAAAAAGAAAAGAAAGAGAAACTTAAAAGTCCTGAAAAACATACACATCGTATTTTGGAAGGGTTAAAAAAAGATCTAAAATTAAATGCATTGCCTGAACACATTGAATGTTTTGATAATTCAAATTTTCAGGGAAATAACGCAGTTTCTGCTTGTGTGGTTTTCAAAAATGCCAAACCAAGCAAAAAAGAATACCGTCATTTCAATGTAAAAACTGTTATCGGACCTGACGATTTTGCGACTATGGAAGAAGTTGTTTTGCGACGGTATCAGCGACTTTTAAACGAAGCAAAGCCTCTGCCACAATTAATTGTAATTGATGGAGGAAAGGGGCAATTAAGTGCCGCAATGAAGGCATTGGATACGTTGAAATTAAGTGGTAGAATTGCCATTATCGGCTTGGCAAAACGCTTGGAAGAAATCTTTTACCCGGGAGATAGCTTACCTATTTATCTGAATAAACGATCTGAAAGCTTAAAGGTTTTACAACACATTCGAAATGAGGCACATCGCTTTGGAATCACACATCACCGAAATCGCAGAAGTAAAAATGCTATTTCTTCTGAAATTCTTGAAATAAATGGAATTGGTCCTAAAACTCAAGCTCTACTAATTAAAAAATTCAAATCGATATCAGGTATCAGGCAGGCAACTATTGAAGACGTGGCGTCCATTATCGGATCGGCAAAGGCACATTTAGTCAAATCGAGATTAACTTAAACTCATAATACATAAGTGATAAAACAAATCAATACATAATGAATATTACTAAAGTGATATTGTCATATTAGTTGTGATAAAGAAATTTTCATTGTGTATGGAATAAAATAGTTTATCTTTTGAATGGTAGATTTTTCCCTCTATGCGGAATGCTAAGTACTTGTTAATCTGAAAATCCATGTTCAGTGAATAACCCAATAATGAAAAATCATTCGGAGAATTCATTTTTACCATTACTTGTTTGGGGTCACGGTAATACTCACCACGTATTGCCAAACTAAACAGATCATTCAATGAGTACCTGTAAATCATCACAGGAGAATACCAAATTGCATTGTGCAAGGAGCTATCCTGATCCGTTCCTACATCGAAGCCGATGGTCAACCCATTGTTGGAATTTGGCTCATATTGTAAATAAACATTGTGATACGTTCTGATTGATGAGCCAAAGGTATTTTTCATTTTACCTATAAAATTACTGTAATTCAAATTGAATCGATTGTTCCGTTTGAAATTCAACTGAAAGCCAAATGACGGATAAAATTCTTTAGTTGGTAAAGATATACGCTGCCACCCATTCAAAAGTAGAAAAGTAGTTTGCCACTTTCTGTTGAATGAAACATAGGTCAGTTTGGCACCGGATTCATAATATGGGGAATTTTCTGCCAAAATGCTTCTGGTTAAAGTCCAGCAATTTTTACTGATTGAACTCTCAAAACCTATGTGTGAGGGAAAAACGCCGACATCAAACCAAATGTCATTTTTAGAAGATAGTTTAAACCCAAATGTTGACTCATTGATTAATTTCGCCCAAGCCGGTTCATGAGCTAAATTAAATGTAGCGTAATCACCCGTCATCAAGGCCAGTGACGATCTCAAACGCTTTTTATTTATATCCATTTTCACTAGCATCAAATTAATGCTCAGATCATTATTCCGTCTGTGATTACAGACGAATGGGGGTCGTTCTTTGACAGAAGAATTGAAAAAATCAATCCCCCCATACATCTCAGCATAAGCAGAATAAGTGATTTTTGTGATGGAATCTTTATTCTGAGCAGAACTAATAAATAAAGTGAAAAAGGAAACTAATACTAAAAGAGGCCTAATCATATTACTTTAACACGGACACAAAACCATATACCCTTTTCCATTCCAACGGATGTTCACATGATTGATAACTTAACTGGTAGGTATATAAACCATCTTGAGCCATCCGATTTTGGAAGACCCCATCCCACCCTAAAGCAGGATTATTGGAAACAAAAACTAATTCTCCCCAACGATTATAAATCTTCAACTCCGATCCTAAAACTTCCAAGGAAAATACCGCATTGAAGATGTTATTAAAATGATCTCCATCGGGTGTAAAAGTGTTTGGAATAAAGATATTAAATGGCTCGATATATAGTGTTTGATAGCTGGTATCGCTACAGCCAAATTCATTGAATGCAATTTGCATTGGTCTGAACCACCCGCCACTACCATAAGTATGAGTTAAACTATCTGAGGACGAATTGAATGTGCCATCATCGTATGCATAATAAATACTGTCTGAACCTATTGAGAGATTAGTAAATGTTATTTCTGAATGACAAACATCTGTTTTGGGTGGATCCACCTTGAAATTAGAAGTTGGAGAAGGTGTTATGGTAATTGGAATCGGACTAATCATTGTCAACGTGTCTACACATCCTTCAGTGGTTTGTATCGTTAGGGAAACATCATAGTCGCCAACACTTTGGTAAACATGAAGTGGATTTTGTTCGAAAGATGTGCTTCCGTCACCAAAATTCCAAGAATAAATAATCGGAGAATCTGCCTGACTTAAATCAGTAAACTGTACCAAGGACGGAGCACATCGTTTACCGGGATTTATTAAAAAGTCAACTTTAGGAGATTGGAAAACAAACACATTATCGGTATAAGTTTCAGTGCAATTATCAAATGAAACAGTTAATGACACCGGAAACAGACCATTCGTATCAAACGACACATTACTTACTATTAAATCAGTTGTGTTGGTTAAAACGGAAGCATTCGCCCCGAAATCCCACTCAAACTGAGTATTTGATGGTCCTGAAATTTGACCTTCAAAATGAAAATTATTATCTGTAAAACACAACGAATCATTGTGTGTAAAGGTGGCCGATAGTGTTTCATTCACTGTAAGTAGCGTTGAAGCTGTATCAAAGCAATTATGATCCGTGTTGGCAATTAATGTAATAGTGTAAAATCCTCCTGCAGGAAAGGTATAGGTAGGTGTAGGGTCAGAACTGACATCTGTTAGCGTTCCTGAAATTCCAAAATCCCACAAATAATCAGTTGCAGCTTGAGAACCATTTCCGAAAGTAACTGTCAAGCCAGCGCAACCACTATTAGTTGGTAAAATGATCGTGGCAATTGAAGAAGGATAAATCAATATAGAATCAATATAGTTTGCCGTACAAGTTCCAAAGACACCGTCAAACGAAATAGGAATATACCCACTGGTATCGAATGAAATACCTGAAACATCCAAAGAGTTTGCTGTTGCTTGGGATGCATGCGAGCCAAAATTCCATGTATAAGTTGCCGGTAAAGGGGTTGATGACTGACCTGTAAAATCAATCGCATTTCCATTGAAACAAATTGAATCTGTTGCTGAAAAGGATATTTCAAATTCAAGATTGATATCCACAGTCATGTATGCAGTATCTGTACAAGGCCAATTTGGGTTTACAACCAACATAGCCTCGTAAATTCCAGGGGCGGGGTAAGTATAAGCAGGTTCAAATTGCGAACTAACATCGTTGCTTAAATTATCGACACCAAAATCCCATTGATAATTTGTACCACCATACGAATTATTTTCAAAATGAACCGTCAAACCCTGACAGTAAGAGGTAAATGTTGCAAGTTCCTCTTGAGTAGGTAGTATTGCTTCCATTGATATATCGCAATTAAATACTTTGAAGAGAAAATCTCGAATTGTTTGTCCAATCAACACCCCATTTCGATATTCTTCTACTTTTATTCCGACAACAAATAAACCCGTATTCAAAGGAGATGCTGTCAATAAGCCCGTATTTGGATCAATGTTAATCGTGGCTCCTGTGCCTAAGGGATTCGTTGCAGTGAAAGTATTAGCCCATGTAACCGGAAAATAAGGAGGAGCGGGTGCTGGATTGGGTTGTGGTGCTACAGAAGAAGCTCCTGCAAAAGGAGTAACTAAAGAATAAACTAATTGGTCACCATCTAGATCCGTTGCCACATGATTAAAAATCAAATCATCATTATTACATAACAAAAGTGGGGGATAGTTAACAAAGCGCGGACTACTGTTCACGTATGCACCTGTTTCAATACCGGGAACGTGTGTGGTCAATGTTAAACCGGTATCATCGGGGGTAGTAAGATTTGAAATATTAGGCCCCCTGCAACAGCGTTGGTAGGAGATGGTATATCCTCCTTGGATCGGGGGTAAACTTACAATTTTGGTGTAAACTGCCTTTTCAACACAAATATTAGTTGGAGGAGTCACACATGGATTATTAAATATAACAGGTAACTGAACACTTCCCGGAAAAGGAATAGAAACATTTTCAACCAAGTCACCATTTTGATTGTAAATCGCCATATTTAAAGGGTCATCATAAACAGCCCCCGAGGAATTGCAATCCCGATAAAGCGTTATATAAAATCGATAGCTGTTCCCACCAAGATAATCATAATAAATATCACCGCCGACAATGTGAGAAGCATTTGTCGAAAAGGCAAATAACACAAAAAAGGATAATACAAAATTTCTCACAACTTACACATAGACGTAGAACAAAGGTAATTTGTTTGCTTCTTAATAAAAAAGATGTTTTGTCTCAGTTATCATTAGCTTTCAATAAATAGAACTTTGTGCATACTTTTGGTATGGTTTCAACAAAACAAACCTTATATTTCTAATATTAGTTGTTTTAAACCCTCAATTAAGAAAAGAATTCCTTTATAAATTTATTTTCAAAAGACGGAACACGCGTTTTTACTATCTTTGCAAATAGTCGTCCAAAAATGGAATTTTTCAATAAAGTAAAGTCATTCGTTTTTACGAAATATTTTTTTAAGCAATTGGGATTGGTTCTACTGGTCTATTTTTTGATTGTTGCATTTACTGTTTTTTATCTTGACACTTATACTAATCATGGTGACAAGGTGTTTGTACCGAATTTTATCGGTCAAAATATTGACAAGATAAAAACGGATTTGGAAGACCTTGGTTTGGAGTATGAGATATTGGATTCCATTTACGATCCATCTAAACCGAAAGGAACTATTCTTGATCAGGATCCGGATCCAACCAAATTGTCTCAGGTTTATGTCAAAGAAGGCAGAACTATTCGTTTTAGAGTTTCAAAGCGAACACGTTTGGTCGAAATGCCTAGTCTGGTTGATAAATCCATTCGTTTCGCTGAAACAATTTTGAAAAATCGAGGGTTGAAATACAATATAAGTTACGAACAAACCAAAGAGGCAGATGGTGCTGTTTTGGAACAATTGTACAAGGGCCGTTCAGTTAGAGAAGGTACAAGGATCCCAATTGGATCAACTATTCATCTCGTGGTTGGTCAAAATGAAGGAGGAGAACCTGTTGAGATACCGAACTTGTATGGATTAACAATATTTGAGGCCAAAGAACGTTTGATATCTCTGGGTAATTTTGAGTTCTTGCCTGTTTGTGATGAATGCCTGACATATGAGGATTCGCTGGCTGCGCGTATTCAATCTCAATCACCCGAATATATTGAAGGCATTTTGATTCCTTCAGGGATTACAATTACGGTCTATGCCACAAAGAATTTCAAAGATGAAAATGAGGCACCATAAACCTTCAAAAAGATTGACGAGATTGATCTTTTTAGCTTTTTTAAGTTGCACAAGTTCATTGATATTTGCTCAAAAAGAGGGGCTGGGTCCCATTATGTCAACCTCTGGAGCAATCGCATTAAAAACGCCTGAAAAAAGCCTAAGCAATACCTTTGACAGCTCATTTATTTATTATACGGATACTCTGATTCTGCCTTTTTTTGATGAGTTTTCCAAGGCACATTTTCAGTCATTTCTTACTGATTTCAACGCACCGGGTGTAACAAGCACCAAACAATATCGCATTTTGGACATCAATACATCAAATCCAATATCGAATGGTGTTTACTTTACCGCACAACAAACATTTAGACGGATCTATGATTTGACAAGTTCGACTTATACAGATGAGAATTTCCCATCTGTACAATATAAGGTTAGTGATTTGTCGCACTATCCTGCTGTTTATATATCGACCGATTTATTTCCACCTTATTATATTTATGATACTGTAGGTGTTATCAACGATGTTTCTGATACTGTTTGGATTGTAGATCCTGAATATTATCAGGATTCTGCCACGCAATTTTTTGCAGTAATAAATGATCCAAATGCTTTTTGGCTGGATCGGAATGTAAATCACAACTTTCATTATGCCTTTGAGCCAAGGACTTTGGGAGTTGTCACATTTGATGGACTGGATTCTTTTGGTTACCCCTATCAAATGGGATCTGCCAGCACTAATTATGCAGATTATTTAACGTCAAAACCAATTAATTTATCCGGGGTAAATGGCGGTGACTCCTTGTATTTCAGTTTTTTATATCAACCTCAGGGATATGGTGATGCACCTGAATCATCAGATTCACTGGTTTTGGAGTTTTATGCCAAAGATTATGATCAGTGGAAACGAGTATGGAGCGCTGCAGGTGAACCACTTACGCCTTTTAAGATCGGTCATTTACGAATCATCGACACTCTTTATTTTAAAAATGGATTCCAATTCCGGTTTAAGAATTATGGTGCTTTATCAGGCAGTTTAGATCATTTTCACTTGGATTATGTGCATTTGAGAACAATGTCCGGTTATCAGGATACTTTATTTAAAGATTTTGCATTCGTTTATCCTCCCGGTTCCTTATTAAAGACATATACCTCCGTGCCATGGGATCACTTCAAAAATAACTCAACGGGCAAGATGAATGATGCTTTTCAAGTGGTAGTGCATAATGGCAGTAATTTATCTGAAAATAATCAAAACGGACAAGTTGAAGTTTATTATGATGGGAATTCAGAGGGATCATTTACCTTGAATGCTCAAACATTAGCAGGGGGAATTAATTATGCGCCACTTACGACCAGTTATTCTGAACATGATTTAACTGGGGGCTATGTTTTTGACATTACCAAACCTGGATCAGAACAACGTTTTGATATTGTTACAGCAGCATCAGCTCAATTTCCGAATTATGCTACGAACGATTCTGCAAGTGGAATTCAATATTTTGGTAATTTCTACAGTTATGATGATGGAAGTGCAGAGGCCGCTTATGGCCCAACAGGAACTCAGGCCCGATTGGCAATGCGCTTCGATTCTTACGAAGCAGATTCGTTAATTGGCCTAAAGTTATATTTTGTGCCCTCTGTTAATGATGTTTCCAATAAACTTTTTTTAATTACGGTTTGGTCTGATGATAATGGAAAGCCGGGGTCTGTTTTATATGAGGATGATGCTTTTTTTCCTCGTTCACCTGAATATGGACACGCACAAAATGAATTTATCAACTATTATTTCAAAGATACGCTTAAAGTACCAGTCGGAACTGCATTTTATGTCGGATGGAGGCAAATTGATCCCGATCGCCTAAACATTGGTTTCGACAGAAACATTGATCAATCAGCCAAGTTGTTTTACAGTGTTGATAACGGCATTACATGGATTCCATCACAAATAGAAGGAACTGCAATGATTAGACCCATTTTTTCTACCGAGATGGATGACATACTTTCGGTATCGGAAAACCCAAAAGATGATTTTATTTTGTTATACCCCAACCCCACATCAGAAAGTGTTTCTATTAAAAATATTTCTGAAAATTTTGAAGGAGTCAGGATATACAACATCCAAGGAAAACAAATTCTTGAGTCAAAAGAGTCATTTATTTCACTGAAAGATCAACCAAGCGGGGTTTATTTTTTTCAAATTTTCGGGAGAAACGAAATCTATAAAATCATCAAAAATTGATGCGTGAAAAAATCGATGAGATTGATAATGACGAAGAAGAATTATATGAGCATTATCGATTCAAGGCCGATCCCGGTCAGGAAATAACACGCATTGACAAATACCTCATTGATCGCTTACCGAATACTTCCCGAAATAAGATACAAATAGCCGCCAAAAACGGAACAGTATTGGTCAATGGTTCCAAAGTCAAACAGAACTATAAAGTCAAACCGTTCGATGAGGTATCACTTGTTTTGCCTTATCCGGTTCGTGAAATAGAACTCATTCCACAGGACATTCCACTAGACATCGTTTTTGAAAATGATGCGTTGATTGTAATAAACAAACAAGCAAATATGGTCGTTCATCCGGGTTATGGAAACTATAAGGGAACTCTTGTCAACGCATTGGTTTATCATTTCAACCAGTTGCCTCACCTTACAGAAGATTTTTTTGGTAGACCGGGATTGGTACATCGGATAGATAAACATACAACCGGCTTGTTAGTTGTCGCAAAAACTGAAATAGCATTGAATTACCTTGCTAAACAATTTTATGACAGAACCACAGAAAGAAAATATCATGCATTGGTTTGGGGAGATGTGCAAGAAGATGGCGTTATTATTGGCAACATTGGTCGTTCGTTGAAAAATAGAAAACATATGGCTGTCTTCCCAGATGGAGAATATGGTAAACATGCTATTACACATTATAGGGTTTTGGAACGATTTGGATTAGTGACACTCATTGAATGTCAATTGGAGACTGGAAGAACACACCAAATTCGTGCGCACATGAAATATTTAGGCCATCCTTTGTTTAATGACCTTGAATATGGAGGAAACACGTTGGTTCGAGGGACACCTTCTGCCAAATATAAAAAATTCATCGAAAATTGTTTCGAACTGATTCCAGGTCAAGCTTTACATGCTAAAACTTTGGGCTTTAAAGATCCCATAACGGATGATTTTTTACGTTTTGATTCTGAGTTACCGACTTACTTTAATGAATTACTTACAAAATGGAGAACTTACGTACAAACAGAAAACTTCTGACAAAACTCTTTGTAGAACAATTCGCATCGAAGAGAAGTAATTCAAGAAAAATCATAAACAAATCCTCCTCTAAAGTTATGAGCATTTTCTAGTATTAATAGAATAAAATTTAATCCATAAATGGAGTCTACTGAATAAGTCAGGTCATCGAGGTTTGAATGTTAGTTTATTATAAGAAATGTTAGTGATTATGTTATTCTATAAATGATAATCAAATAATATTTGTTCTGTATTTTTGGTTTTCGGATAGACTTTTTGTTCAAAAAAGAGTAGAATTCATGAAAAAGGCATCAATGGATAAAAAAATCTCCGTAACTTTATCTGTGTAAATTACATATTATTTTTAATAACTTCGGATTCAATGTATTAAATACAGAAAAACAATTACTTGAATAACACATTGAAAAACCTTTTTATTTCGAAGTCACGTTAAATCATTTACTATAATGTGTGGGATAAATGCCATTTTTAATCCAAAAGGAATTGAACAAAGTCACATAGCTATTGTCCAAAAAATGAACTTTGAAATGGTCTACCGAGGACCAGATAGCCAAAATATATGGAACAACGAATACCTTGTTTTTGGTCAAGTTAGACTATCTATAATCGGTATTGAAAATGGTAATCAACCCATTTTTAGTAGTGATAAGAGTATTGTTTTAATTTGTAATGGTGAGATTTACAATTATATTGAATTAAAGCAAGAATTAGAAGAAGATGGATTTCATTTTCAAACAAATAGCGATTGTGAGGTTATTCTGTACTTGTATCAAAAGTTAGGCGTTGAATGCCTCGATTTATTACGAGGAATGTTTGCTTTTTGTCTTTGGGATGATAAAAAGAAGGAACTTTTTGTTGCTAGAGATAGAATGGGGAAAAAACCACTTTATTTTTCACATTCAACGAATGGCATCGTTTTTAGCTCGGAAATTAAATCAATAGCTAAACACTTCCTATCGGACTTCAGCTTAAATGAACAAGAGGTAATAAATAGTTTAAAATATTCTTTTCCATTGGATCATGTTCAAACCGTCATTAATGAAGTGCAGAAAGTTCAACCCGGAGAATATTTAAAAATCAAAGGCGATAAAATTGAACGAAAAAAATACTGGAATATTTTAAATATAAAAAGGGGGATTCTTGAAGAAACTAATTACGTTGAAAAAACACATTCAATTCTACAAGATTCAATCGATATTCGCTTAAGGAGCGACGTCCCAATAGCACTGTTACTGAGCAGTGGGATTGATTCTTGTTCAATTGCTGCATTAGCAAAAAAAAATCGGGATGAGGTTCATGCTATAACGATCGGTTACAAAGAATCCGGAAAAAATGACGAGCGTGAAATTGCCAGAAAATTTGCTAAAGAAAAAGGGCTAATTTATCATGAACTAGAATTAGACGAAAGTGATTTTTATCAATATTTTGAAGAATATACTGCAATCATAGACGAACCCGTTTGTGACATTGCGTCAATTGCTCAGTTTGCTATTTATAAAAAAACAAAAGAATTAGGATTTAAAGTTCTGTTAAGTGGTATCTGTGGTGACGAACTATTTTATGGGTATCCTTGGCACAATCAATTTGGAACAGACTGGGAGTCCTATTTACAACTTAAGCGATTTTTTCCAATTAACAGCTGGAAAGGGATGGCCGCGATGACAAAATCCATTTATGACAATAAATCAAACCTAAATAGATACTTTAAATCAAGTATTGAAAAACATTTTGCCAAACTCTACCTAGAAGATTTTAAGGCTTTTGTAAAAAAAATACCTGATCATTCATCTATTAAAATAAATGATTTGCAGGAATTTTCTTATTATGATTCGACGAAAAATGGCGTGGACAATACGTATCATTTTTTATTGAAAGAATGGTTAATTAATAACTGTTTTTATTTAGCTGATAAACTCGCAATGGGAAATTCTATGGAAGTCAGAGCGCCGTTTGCAGATCACAAACTAATAGAATATGTGATGTCTATTCCTTTTGATGTTATTTTTAACGCACGAAATCCAAAAGGATTTCTCAAAAAAGTAATGGAAAAAGACCTTCCTGAATACATTCTACAAATGCCCAAAAAAGGGTTTGCTCCCCCCCTTGGTTATATTGACAAAATAACAAAATCTTACAACTCGAAATTTTTTAACTCAAAACTCTTTAACTACAATCAAGTTGTAACTGATAAAATATTGTCTAACTATTTTAATCCCGAAATATAGAACAACCGTTTGAAGTGTACTTAAGACATAGATGAAAGTTTTATTGAAACCAGTCAAGGAAAAGGAAACACTTATATGGAGTTGAGTTCCAAATGAACATGAAAATTCTACATATATCTACCTTTGATAAAGGTGGGGCAGCAAAAGCGGCAATCAGAACACATACAAGCCTACTTGATTGTAATATTGAAAGTAATATCCTTTTTTTATTTGCACAAAATGCAGATTCAATCAAAAATAGTTTTGTTTACAAAAACAAGGAAATCAAACCTAGCTTGACAAATCGGATATTAAACAAACTTAAATTAATTCAAGGAAAGTCACAGCAAGAAAAAAATCATAAATTGTTAGAAAACAAAGTGGAAGGTTATGAAATGTTCTCTTTTGCAACTTCTGATTATGACTTTACTCACCTTCCAGTGTATAAAGATGCAGATATCATTCATTTACATTGGGTAGCAAATTTTTTAGATTACAGGTTTTTTAAACAAAATAAAAAACCGATTGTCTGGACATTACACGATATGAATCCTTTTACAGGAGGGTGTCATTACAGCATGGAATGTTATAAGTATAAAAAAAAATGTTCTGAATGTATACAACTTAGTGGCACAATAGATACGAATAATGCATACTATAATTTAAAGTTTAAAAAGAAAATGCTGCCTACAAAACACATTGAAATTGTTACCCCATCAAATTGGCTAGCATTACATTCACAAAAAAGTAATTTATTTAAAAAATACAGCCATACAACTATACCGAATACTCTAGATTTAACGATCTATACAAGATTAAATAAAGATGACTGTAGACAAAAATTGAACCTCCCACTTAATGTACCTATTTTATTATTTGTATCTGAAAACATACAAAATCATCGTAAAGGGTTCGCTCATTTAATAAATTCAATCGGTGATCTTCAAATTCCTAATTTGCAATTGGCATGTGTTGGAAAATTTCCTGAAAACATTGACTTTATGGAAAATTTACATTTTTTGGGTGAAATTCATGATGAGCGAATGATGGCCATTGCTTACAATGCTGCTGATGTGTTTATTCTTCCTTCAGAAGAAGATAACTTACCAAATGTAATTTTGGAATCTCTATGCACAGGAACTCCCGTTATAGCATTTCCAAATAGCGGGGCTAAAGAAATTATCCAAAATGGCATTAATGGTATGATAACAGATGAAATTTCATCAAACAGTTTATCAAATGCGATTTCAACGTTTTTCTTGTCAAAAGAAAAATATAATAACATCAACATCTCAACTGAAGCACATGTAAGATTTTCCAGAGAAAAACATAATAATGCTTACCTTAATATCTATAAAAAATTAGTTAATTCTAATACGGGCTGAGGCTATTATAAATGTATGTAATCATCAGAATCATACTCCTCATGGATTATCCAAAGAAAAAATATGGTTTTCCATAGGTTTAAACCCCTTTAATTTAATTTTTTGATTTTCTCATATGAGTAATTATATTTCAATTATTCGAGTCCCTATTACTGAACTCAACTTTTTAACTTGATCCGAAATCGCCCTTAATCATTTCCAAAGAGTGGATAAATTCTTTAAAGTTCTTGTTGGCATTAAAATGTTCATGCCAAGTATTTAAACTGGCTTTTGATTTGAGTTGATGATCTTCCTTGGAAAGATTCATACAAGAAATGATCGTGAGGCGGATTGATTCAATAGTTGGATTTGCATCTAATAGCCAACCATTTTGATTGTTAACTATTTCGGAATTCCCTCCGACATCTGTTGCAGCAACGGGTATTCCGTTAGCCATAGCCTCCATGATTGAAACCGGTATTCCTTCGGTACTGCTAACATTGATAAATAAATCAACCTGATTTGAACAATACCATTTTAATACATTCTGATTGCTGATTCTACCCTTGAATTCAATACTGATTAAATGTGAACTCACAGAATGAGTAGATTTTTTGAGTTCCTCCAACAGATTACCATCTCCAAAATGTACCCATTTAATTGGTTTATCTTCAATTGTTCCAAGTGCTTTAACTATTAAATCAAGTCGTTTTAGTGGAATCACATTAGAACAGCTAACCAATGTAAAAACATCTGAACGCATTCTATTCGGAAGAAATGGCGCTGGTTCAACGCCCAGTTTACTCACCTGAAATTTACTTGGAAAATCAATTTTCCAATGAGTTTGAGCGTATTGCAAACCTCGTTCCGAAATCGGGTATATTCGGTCTAATTGTTGGTTTAATAATTTTCTGTACGGAATATAATTGATGGTACTGGCTTCAAAATACACATCCCACCCATGACATCTGCTTATTGCAACAAGTGACTTATGTTTTTCCTTTAACAACGCAAGAGCAACTGCAGAATCCATTGCCCAATAACTGTAGAAGATAGTATTTGAATTAAAAGGGACATTTTTGCCTAGAAACTTACAAATTTTCCTTGCATTTTGCAGTGAGATCAGCATTGTGAACAGCATTTTAGGGGTCAATCTCTTTTTTAACGTTCTCACCACGTAAAAGAGCTCTTCTACGAAAACAGTTGAAAACAAACCAAATAGCGCAAACAATTTATTTACAAAGCTCAGGTTTGAATCAATTTGCATCACGTTACAATTGACAGGAATTTCCCTTGAAAACCCCTGAGTACTTTGTGTCGTGACAATAGTTATTTCTTCAAATGAGTCGGACAAATACTTTAATTCACTTTCAAGAAATGTTTCTCCCATTCCGAAAGGAAACCCTGATGTTAATAATACCAGTTTTTTCAAATTGTTAATGATTATTCGATTTGTTTGAATGCCATCATTTGCTGAATATTTTCCTCGAACAGTTTTACATCAATCACAATATTCTCATCAGCAAGATAGCGATTTACATTGTCATGATTGGATCCTCTTCTTAGCAATTTGGATGCATTTTCATTTACCTTCCCAAATTGAACAAAGTAATGATGATTACAAGCAACAGAAAGTTTCCAAAATGGCATTTTGTATTCAGCTTCTGCATATTGTTGATTAACTAATTCCAAAATTAAAGATCCCTCCTGCATGAAAATGACATTGCTGAATCCTGCGCCGTGTATCGAAATAAAAGAATCCGCATGGTGCATCAAAGCCACTTGATCCCAAAAAGAATAGTCTTCGAAATTAAGTATTTCCACATCGTACTTTTTTAATATAGGTATCAATACTTCTTCGTTTTCGATACAACGAACAGAACGTTTTTTTCGAGTTAAATAGATGTGTTTGGGAAACTTCTTTAAAGTTGTTCGCTCTAATGCCTCAGGAACAATTTTGTTTTTTACCATTGTCACATGCTCTTCATGAAATATAGCAGACCATTCTCTAGTTTCAGGCATTATTAAGTGTTCAACAAAAAGATGGTGGTCAGAAGGTATAACTTCTTTTTGAAGATTAAAGCATTGAAGACTTTCAACAACATAGGGAATTGAATCCCATTCTTGTGGATAAATTAATATAAGTTCGGGTAATAAGCCTGCTTGTTCTGCCTGTATCAATCGAACTAAAAAGGAATTGATCCAAAAAGAATAATTGAACCATTTGGAATGAATAAGTAAGTAAGTTTTGTCGTCATTTAGTTTTTTGTATTTCAGACTTTTACCGAATCGACAGACAATTTTTTGCTCTACAGCTAATTTCCAATAGGGCCAATAAAATGTATTATCTAAATTTCCTTTCAGGTTAAAAGCCGAACCAAGTACCAGCTTGTTGTTTTTTATAACCAATCCTTGATTTGTCACAAAAACATGCTTAAGTTTTTTGATTCCCGGTATTTTGACAAAAGTGTTTTGAATGGGAATAAAAAACCGCTCCATCCACTGTTGAAAATTCAAGGGTAATTTATTTTTCAGAAGTACGTGTTTCATGAAGTATGTAATTGATATTTAGAAAATCAATACCCACATTTTCAGCGAATAGAAAATCTGTTTCACTATCGCCAATCATAACTGTTTGAGCTAATTCATTTGCCTGTATGTTTGTTGCCTCGAAAGCTGATGCAGCTGGCTTTTTCCGATGTTCATTTGCATATACAAATGTAATCTGATTTGATAAATTATTCCATTTGATTTGTGCAACCTTGTTTTTTTGTTGCTGTGGATTTCCATTAGTAATTACAAAAAGTCGTTTATCGGATTTACTCAGCTGACTCAACAAGTCTTTTACAGCTGAAAAAGGCTCAAGGCGGTTTTTTAATCGAATTGTCCGCATGATTTCTAGGAATTGATCAATTTCACTTTCCGGAATACTAAATTCATTGACTAAATGATTGAACAAACTCGTCCTTCCTTGTTGTAAGAATGTTTTTTCAAGAAATTCATAGATTACAAATTGATTTGAACCTAACTTTTCATGTAAATACATTGCAATTTCTTGATAACAAGGAAATAGATATGCCTTTTCATCGTAAATAGTATCATCTAAATCAAAAATGAAATTCTTATACGATTTTACAAGATTCATTTGAAATACACTTCGTCGTAAAACCGAACAAAACCAATACCCCACTGAATTTTTGGTAAAACAATGGGATTCCCATAAGCTTGATTGACCACAAGTACCGGTAAATTTACTCCCCCCCCCATCAAAGTAACACTAGATCCTTGAATGCGGGGGTTAATTTCCAAAAGTTTAAAGACTCCTTTAGAATCTTTTTTAAATTGAAACCCAATCGGACCATGGAGTTTTAAGAGGCTACAGATTTGTTTCACGTTTTGAATAATCTCTTGATTTTCAATTAAAAAACCCGCCACAGATATACCGCTATTCATTTTTGTTCTGACGCGAGGAATAATTATTAACGGGTTACCGTGATCAATTAATGAATCAACGGTATATTCTTCTCCTGGTAGAACTTCGGAAACTAGCAATTCCGGGAATGATCTACCATTCAAAATATTTAAAAAACCCTGTTTATTTGTAAAAAGTGATGTGGGTTTTTGATTAAAAAGCATGTCATATTCATCTACAGACTCATCAATGATGCGAACACCTCTACTTCCATTCGACACTGAAGGTTTGACACAAACATTGCCATATTTTGAAAGAAAAAAAACTAATTGAGATTCAAGTTGCTCGTAGTTTTTGACCACCGAAAAATCAGCACAAGAATAGGCTCTATCAGTCAGATACTGATGAAGTTTGGATTTATTATTAGCGATTTCTAATGAATCATAATCGGAAACAACGATGGTCGTTCCTTGTTTTTTGAATTGTTCTTTAAATTTTGAAAGCCGAAAAAGTTCCCGGGTAACCAATGGTAAAAGAACATCAATCTTTAAGATTTTACATTGTTCCAACATAAAGTCAATGAAGTTTTCCGCATTTGCTGAAGGACAAAGAAAAAAATGTTTGGATAAATATTTTCCGGTAGCATGGTCATTCGTATCACATGTGTAAAGTTCGATTGAAGAATCAAATTGAAGACACTTTATGATTCCGGGACCTCCAGGAGCGCCTGCACCTGTCATCAATACATTGATTTTTTCGGTCATATCATCCAACGTATTACTTCAAAAACCTCAGCATACTTTTTGCCCACTTGGACTCCTCTGACAGAAGCCAACGAATAAATAAATGATTCAGACATATAATCACGTTTGTTTTGTGATTTATATTCTTTTAAAGCATTCATTTTATTCAGTATGTCGCATTCTTCAAGCTCTATGAAACAAGTTGTGTTGAATGATAAATTATTCCAAATCAATTCATAACCTAAAATAGTAATGGTTTTGAATGCTCTGACCGCTTCGGTAGTTACAGTAGAGTGGTCCTGATGAATATCGTTTGAGCTCGGAATAAATAATAAATCAAAATTATTTTTATTCCGTAATTCAATAAGCTTATCCAATATCTCTTGGCGGTAAAAATTTAATTTCCTGACTGGATAATTTAAAACAATCAGGTTCTCTTCCTTGATTCCTAATTTGAGTGTTGCATTTTTGACTTCAACTTTTAGAATATCCTTAGGGTAACCATCAGGAACTGATTCTTCTGCTGTTGAGAAAGCAACATATGTTATTTGAGACCCCTGCCTAATAAATCGAGAAATAGTTCCTCCTACACCCAATTCTCCATCATCAGTGTGTGGCGCAAGCACCAAAATATTTTTAAAATTCATTTTCGGGCAAAAAGTTTTATAAATGTACTTAAAATGGGAATCGAATAGAGTATGCTGACAAACAAAATCTTGTTTGTCTTGAGATTATAACCTTTTGGATAAAGTACAAAAGAAATAATGGACAATCGAATAGTATTCCATTTTGCCCCTTTTACAAATGCGTTTTGAGAAAGGTGAAAATAACACATACTTAGCAATCTATTTTTCTCCCGACGCGGAATGCCTTTCTTAAATTGTTTTTTGAGAAAGATTCTTTTAAGATAAAAAAGTTCTTTTTCCCATTTATCAGAAGCCCCATGTGTAAAGCTATCAGATGCTGCAACATAAACAGTTGTTCGTTCAGCAATTTGAAAAACGGGGTAACCCTTCCCAACAATAGTTAATGACATATCCATGTCTTCACATATAATGATTTCAGGATCAAACTGAACTGTTTCTAAAATCTCTCTGTGAATACACCAACGTTGTGGATTAACGGTAAAACGAAGGAAATAAGTATATAAATCAGTATGAAATATGTCAGGACAAACACGTTCCGTTCGTTCGCCATTTTCACTTTCGTCCCAAGCATTCGTAAAAATAAAGGCTTGGGGATAGTTGTGAGCTAAAATAAAATCATGAAATACTGCTAAATGGTTCGGTAAATGGTAGTCATCACTATCCAAAAAACAGATGTATTTCCCTATTGATTGTCGTATTCCGATATTCCGAGAAATACAGCGTTCTTCATTTTTTTCATTTCTAATGTATCGGATACGTGCATCATTGTATTTAGAAATCAGACTTAGAGTATTATCTGTTGAGGCATCATCAATAATTAGGAGTTCCCAATCTGTAAACTCCTGATTTAAAATGCTATCTATTGCCTTTTCAAGGCGATGGGCACGATTGTATGTTGGCAATATGATAGAAAAAAAAATGTTCATGTATTTTTAACGAAAAATTCGAAGTAGTTTATATGCGGCTTTTTTGAGAAAAGCAATAACACTTGACAAACTTATTTCATATAAAAACAATTTTATCTTGTATATTTTGTTTTTAAAAACCAGCGAAAGAAATAGTATTGGTTTTTCTTTGAATATTGTATTAATTTCAATAAGTGTGCATTTTTTGTTGTAGTTGTAAAAATCTTCTGTTGAATACTTTCGTATTACTTTATCTCCACTTCCTCGTTTTATTTTTTCTTCGAATTCTACTATGCTTCTAGTCCAAGTGTGTTTAATCCAACACATTTTTGATGAATGTAACCCGGAAGGTTTAATGATTGTTTTGCCTCTTTCATCGAAATAACTCCCATTGATGATTGCTTTGTGAGGATCAGGAAATATGATTACATCTTTTGGATTTAAAAAACTCTTTATTACGTCACTTTCAAAATAATATTGATACTCATTTATGCCTCTTCTAGTTTGAAAAAAAGGATTTTTACTTCCGTACATCCTCCAATAAATGGCAAAGCCGCTAAATTCACCATACTTTCTATGAAGATAAATGAGATCTTTTTTAATCTTCATCGTTTTTGAATAATAAAATTCATCTAAATCAAAGAAGCCAATATAATCAAATGACTGATTGGCCTGACAACATGCCAAATACGCTCTTTGTTGAGAGGATCTTTCATGATCACTCCATTTAATTACTTGAATATCCTGAGAAGCAATTTGATTTTCGAATAAAAAATTGGAAACGGGAATACTGCTATCATTATCATAAATGAAAAAATAATCAACACCTAATTTCCTGTAATGGTTTAGCCATTCTTCTAAATACAAGTTTTCATCCCTAATAATAGCACATATTGCTACTTTTAAATCTAACACAATTATTAATTTAAGTATTAAACTATTCTATAAGCAAAACAACATTATCAATTCGTAGTTTGTTGTTTTACAGCTCTTTTTGTTAAATAGACATACGAAAACCTACGATTCATTTTTTTTGTATCAATCCTGTATTTCAGTCATCCATTCTATCAATTGATGATAAGTAAAGCTAAGAAAAAGAATTAGAATTAAAAGCCTCATGAACGAATCGTGTAGTCTACAATTTTTAGACTTTAACTCGTTGTGCATTTAGGTCAAATTTACTTTTAAGTTGTTAATAGACCGATGAAAACAAACTTATTGAGATGTTGAATGATTGTCATAGCTGCAATTTTAGATAG
>CAZGJF010000011.1:0-58632 GCA_964526595.1 uncultured Akkermansia sp.
TCCAATTGACTACATTAAACGAAAAGTGACAAATACTTTAAAATATGTATCGATAATATAAATGGAAATTATTGAGAAATACAGGCAGTTTTAAAGCAAAAATTAGGACCGATAAAAAAAGACAAAACCCTTAAGAATTTTGATACTTCTTAAGGGTTTCTATTCCCACAGCCATATGGGTGTTTCTTAAATATTTTTATCTAATTACTTGTAATGGTACAATGATAGTTATTTAATCAAGAATAAGCATCTGAAATCCACTTTAAATTAATTCCAATTGTACCGGGTAAATAATAAAAATTGAATTTTTAATTCTTGTTTATAATTTTTAACTGAAATATTCAAAATATCATCCTATAAATATATGTAAAAGCGTATAAAATAACTAATTTTATTAAAAACATATGTAATTGCATATAATATAGTAAATTTGATTGTAATTGTATCTAAAAGCATATAATGAAGAACATTGCAAACTTTGTAAAGGAACGACGTAAAGAGGTTGGATTAACTCAGGAAGAGTTTGCTGTACGTACTGGTATAGCACTCACAGTTATTCGTAAAATTGAGCAAGGGAAAACCAATCTCAATATGGATAAAGTGAATCTTGTCCTCAAGATGTTTGGACACGAATTGGCTGCTGTGAATAGCAAGGAACTTAATCAAATTGAATCATGAGACAAGCAAGAATCTATTATCAGGATAAAATTGCGGGAATACTGACGGAAACAGATGAAGGGGAATATGTATTTCGCTACGGAGCTGAATATGTAAAGGAGTATCCAAATGACTTTATTACTTTTTCAATGCCGGTATCAGAAACTGCCTATCGTGAGAAAAGATTGTTCCCATTCTTTGAAGGTCTTATCCCTGAAGGATGGTTGTTGGATATTGCCTCGAAAAACTGGAAGATAAATAGAAATGATCTTATGGGATTGTTACTTGTATGTTGTCGGAACTGTATAGGGGCAGTGAGTGTTGAACCAATAAATTCAGGAGATGAAGCATAAGTGTTTATACTGCTATCAAGCATTAGAAACTTCAGGTGATTTCCATAAGAAATGTGCGAAACATTTTTTTGGTACGAGCGAGGTTCCAATACTGAACTACTCACTAAATGAAATGACAGAACTTGCAAAACAAGTTGTGGAACGAAGCATTGCTGTTCCAGGTGTTCAACCGAAGTTATCCATGTCAATAATCAAAGAAAAAACAGATGGTCACCAAAACCGACTAACGGTGATTGGTGCTTTGGGTGGAAATTACATTTTCAAACCGCCATCAGATCATTTTCCTCAGATGCCAGAAAATGAACATGTCACAATGAGAATCGCAGAAGCATTTGGAATTAAAGTTGTTGAATCGAGTTTGATTCGATTACAATCCGGAGAACTTTCCTACATAACAAAACGATTAGATCGAGCAATCAAGGGAGAAAAGATTCACATGATTGATATGTTTCAAATTACAGAAGCATTTGACAAATACAAAAGTTCAATGGAAAAAGTTGGTAAAGCACTACAACGACATTCCGAAAACACTTTATTGGATCTATTGTCGTTTTTCGAACTTACCTTGTTTAGTTTCATCACAGGCAACAACGATATGCACTTAAAAAATTTTTCAATGATTAAGACTCGCTCAGGTTGGGCTTTGGCTCCAGCATATGATTTGTTGAATGTGAGTATTGCCAATCCGGAAGATAAAGAAGAATTAGCGTTAACATTAGGTGCAAAGAAAAAAAAACTGACTCGTGTCTGTTTTGAACGATTCGGTGAAAGTTTAGGTTTAACACCTAAACAAATTCAAGTTGTATTCAAACGCTTTGAGAAAAATAAAGCAAGGGCGCTTGAATGGATTGATAAATCTTTTTTAACAGAAGGTATGAAGGAAGCTTATCTTGAAATTATGAATGAGCGCTATTCAAGAATTACCAAATAAAAAATCGGTCTATAAATTTCAAAATATTGCTTAACTCAATCTGCAAATTTATTTTTTCATACTCTAAATAGGCTTAATCTATAATCTAAATTCACTGTAAGTTATTAGGTAGTCAATTTTACTGTTTTTCCAATCAACGGTCGAATGAATGTCATTATTTTTTAATTCGGATTCATTATGAAATTAATTTCATGAATATGTTTTTAGTATGTATCAGACATTTTAGAAAGTTTGTTTAAATTTTTAAAAAAAAATAAACTGAGGTTAAGATTCAAAGTTTACTAAAAAAGATAATGAAAAATCGAATATTTTTTTGCGGTCTGAACCGGACCGCAAATCAAAAATTATCAACAAAAATGGGGGTAAAAAACCGAAAAAATAATTCAAAAAAACCGTCCACGGTTCCGTCCACGGTTAAAATATAAGGCAATAAAAAACCCTGTAAATCAATGAATTACAGGGTTTTAATTTTCGCTCTCGCGGTCTGGACGGGACTCGAACCCGCGACCCCATGCGTGACAGGCATGTATTCTAACCAACTGAACTACCAAACCAATTTTCTTCGTATCCTATCGACAAAAGTCGAATTCAGAAATTGTGTGTTGCTTTACGTTAAAAGCGAGTACAAAATTAGAATATTTTTCTAAATATACAAATTAAAAAAATATTTATAAATAATTAACTGACTTTCGACAAAATAAGGATCAATACAAAAAGTTCGTTATACTGTTTTTAATATACTTGCTAGCGGATTTTTTTTGTACCCATCAATTGAAGTTCGATGATAGTTTTAATCCTGTTTTTTTTTCGCTGTATCTCTACTTTTGTCATTTATTCCATTTCTTTATAACTTAACTATACAGAGGACAAAAATAAAAAAAGGCTCATATGTTAACCATAAAAAAAACCGTGAGAATAATCCCACGGTTTAAACTTAATAACATTCTAAAAATCGAATAAAGTTCAATTTTTAGACCTTTGGCTATGAAAAGGGAAAATTTACTTTTCTTCTCGATCCATTTTCTCTTTTAATCCTGCTAAAGCATCTAAATCACCTAATGTTGATTTTTCGTTATTCTGATTAATTGCTTTCACTTGTTGAGATGTAGATGATTCACCATCCGAAGTCTTTTTACCTGATCTTCCGGAAGTTGTTGGTGATTTCGTTTCACCCTCTTCAAAAGTACGAGTATGAGAAACAACAATTTTCTTGGATTCTTTATTGAACTCTATGACTTTAAAATCAAGTGTTTCATCGACTTTTGCGTTAGTTCCATCTTCTTTTTTAAGATGCTTGGAAGGACAAATTGCTTCTAATCCGTAAGGAAGTGCTACAATCCCAGATTTGTCTTTATTTTCAATAATCGTTCCCTGATGAACAGACCCCTCAACAAAAACAGATTCGAAAACATCCCAAGGGTTTTCTTCTAATTGTTTATGACCTAAAGATATACGTCTATTGTCGCGATCGATTTCCATAACAACGACTTCCATTACATCACCTACTTTACAGAATTCAGATGGGTGTTTGATTTTCTTTTGCCAAGACAAATCAGAAATATGAATTAAACCGTCAACACCTTCTTCTAATTCAACAAATACACCGAAGTTCGTAAAGTTGCGAACCTTAGCGTTATGTTTCGTTCCGACTGCATATTTAATTTCAATGTCAGTCCATGGATCTGGCATCAACTGTTTGATTCCAAGAGACATCTTTCGCTCTTCGCGATCAAGAGTCAAAATCACAGCTTCAACTGTATCGCCCACATTCATAAAATCTTGTGCTGAACGTAAATGTTGAGACCAGCTCATCTCTGATACGTGAATCAATCCTTCAACACCCGGTGCAATCTCTAAGAAAGCACCATAATCTGCCATAACAACAACTTTACCTTTAACCTTGTCTCCAACATTTAAGTTTGCATCCAAAGCATCCCATGGATGAGGCTGTAATTGTTTTAATCCAAGAGCAATTCGTTTCTTCTCATCATCAAAATCAAGAATTACGACGTTAATTTTTTGATCTAATTCAACAATTTCTTCCGGGTGTGTTACTCTACCCCACGAAAGATCTGTAATGTGAATAAGTCCATCAACACCACCAAGATCAATGAATACACCATACGAAGTGATGTTTTTCACAATTCCCTCTAGAACTTGGCCTTTTTCCAATCCGGAAATAATTAGTTTCTTCTGTTCCTCTAATTCAGCTTCAATCAATGCTTTGTGGGAAACTACTACATTTCTGAATTCTTGATTGATCTTAACCACTTTGAATTCCATGTTTTTTCCAACATAGACATCATAATCACGAATTGGCTTAACGTCAATTTGAGATCCCGGCAAGAAGGCTTCGATTCCAAAAACATCGACAATCAAACCACCTTTGGTGCGACATTTAACGAATCCGGTAATGATTTCACCTGAACGCAATACGTCATTAACACGTAACCATGCTTTGTGCATACGTGCTGTTCTGTGGGAAACAATCAACTGACCTGTTTTGTCTTCCTGACATTCCACATAAACATCTACTTTATCACCTACTTTCAAATCAGGATTGTAACGAAATTCCGATGCCGG
Organism: uncultured Akkermansia sp.; assembly: GCA_964526595.1. Classification (GTDB taxonomy): domain Bacteria; phylum Bacteroidota; class Bacteroidia; order Flavobacteriales_D; family Crocinitomicaceae; genus M0103. The sequence continues at coordinate 4,525 of CAZGJF010000011.1, forward strand.
AACTACTCCCTCTGATTTAAAACCAATATTGATGATAACTTCTTTCTTGGTGACTAATACTACCGTCCCTTCAACAACTTCTTTTTCGTTGATGGATGTAAGTGTATCACCATACTTGTCTGATAACTCGGATCTTTGAATGGATGTATATCCGTCCAATGCTAATGCATCCCAGTCAAAATCTGCAGTTCCCTGCGTAATTGTGTTGTTTGCCATTTGGCTTTTTTTCTTGTATTTCAGTTACCCTAAAAACTGAAAGTGATTAATAATAAACTGCATGGAATAGGGTTGCAGCTTGATTTAACGGGTGCAAATATAGTGATTTTTTAAATACAAAAATTAACCAAAATGAAACAATAAGTTGAATATTAATTTTAAGTACATTTGATAGATGTTTAAATCCAATTTAACATGAATGAGATTGAACGAAAGTACTTGGTTGATAAAAACTTGTGGTCTATGGTTCCTAAGCCTGAGCCAATTCAAATAATACAAGCTTATTTGTTCAGATCTTCCATGCTTACTTTTCGAATTAGAATTTATGGTCAGAAGGGATTTATCACAATTAAAGGGAAAACTATCGGTATTTCGCGAAGTGAATACGAATATGAGATCCCGCTTAGTGAGGCTAATTCAATGATTTCTGAGTTTGCCGACAAAACTATTACAAAGCTTAGGTATTTGATTCAAATTGCTGATCATTATTGGGAAGTCGATGAATTTCAGGGTAAATTGAACGGATTAATACTTGCAGAAATTGAACTGAGAAGTGAAGATGAACAGTTCGAAAAACCACATTGGATTACTGAAGAGGTTTCATCAAACACTGAATTTTTCAATGCACGTTTGATTGAAAAATGTTGATTAAAAAAATTGTTTAGAACTAAAATACTAAAACATGGATTCTGTATTAATTCTTTAAACATGTTTTATTATTAGATAATGAATTCTATTTGATCTGTAGGTTAAATATGAAACCCCAACCAAAACTGATTCAATTCGATATTTTAAAATTACATTTTATAAGGGTTGGTCGATAAAAATTAAAATTCAGCATTTACACAAGAAAGAATTCAATTTCTTATTGATTCATTTTCGACCACCGAGATTGAATTTGTTCAGTCAAAGCTCATAACTGACTTGTTATTTTCGAGATGAGATTTCTCCGATAGTTGGTCAGCAACTTATATTTTAGATGCACACACAACTTAACGCTACAAACCAAAATTTAAAAGGTGTTATAGATAAAATTAAACATGCTCACTTTTTAAATCTGACTTTTCTAAATCGAATACTGTAGAACCTACGATAATTGAAAACCAATCTAAAAAAACATCTATTGATACTATTTGAGGCCAATCATCTTCATTCTCGGTAATCATGGATAATTCGTTTTTTAATATGCTTTTAAAATGCTTTTCAATGATAGGCTCTATTTCCATGAAATTTTCAGTAATCAGGTACACATTGGGTTCAACTTCGTCACTTTCTGAAAATTCAATGTCCGTTTCGAATGTGTTGGCCCAATCCCAGAAGGATTGTTTGGGTGAAATACTTATAAACCCTCGATTAATAATTTGCATTTTAAATAATTTTTTTAAAAAAAGATAACTGTCAGGTTATAAACTAACTCATATTAATCTAAAAATAAAATTGTTAAATCCAATTAAACTTCTCGATTTGGTCTTAGATTTAGCTCAAGAAATAAACTCTTTAACTTTCCACTTGTTAATTCCAATACTTAACATCTAAATTTATGTAAATGACAAATGTAGCATTAATTACTGGCGCATCGAGTGGAATAGGCAGGGAACTTGCAATCATTCACGCTAAACAAACTGGAGATTTGGTCTTGGTTGCACGCAACTTAGATGCATTGAAAGACCTGAAATCGACGATTGAACAAAGCTATCAAAGAAATGTTGAAATTATTCCAATGGATTTAATGCTGCCGAGTGCAGCAGAGCAGGTTTACAATCAACTTCAGAAAAAAAATATTCAGATAACCTATTTGATCAACAATGCAGGGCTCGGTGGTTACGGGAAATTTCATGAACGTGATTGGATTAAAGAACAAGAAATGATCCAACTAAACATAGTTGCTCTAGCGCAATTGACACATTTAATTATACCTGACATGATTCAACAAAAAAACGGTAAAATAATGAATACCGCCAGTACAGCTGGATTTATTCCGGGACCATTGCAAGCAGTGTATTTTGCTACCAAAGCATTTGTGGTTTCTTTTTCACAAGCATTGGATCAGGAAGTGAGAAAATATGGAATAAGCGTGACAGCCTTGTGTCCCGGTCCTGTGCAAACAGCTTTTGCAAAAAATGCAGACATGGAGGATTCTCCTCTATTCAATAAATCAGCATCAGCAACTACTACTGCCGATAAAGGTTATCGAGCCATGATGCGTGGAAAGTTAATTTGCATCACCGATTTTTCACTTAGAATTGCATTAAACGGTTTGTTGCCCATTGCACCACGACGTTTTGTCTTACAAATGGTTGAGAAAATGCAACGAATTAAATAGTGTTATAGTTTCACAAATTGCTTGAAAATTAGTTTTTCTCCTATTGCGATGACGAAACGATAATGTCCTTTTTTCCATAAGTTGGATGGTATTTCAATTAGTTTATCATTTTCATCTTCTATCGAATAAATCAATCTTCCGGTCATATCATACGCATAAATTGCTAACTCCAAACCTTCCTCATTGCCAACAAATACTTTTTCCAAGCTAGGATTTGGATAAATTACCAGGAAGGAATCGTTGTTTGATTCATTGATTCCGTTTTTACAGTCATTAGTAGCCTCGAAGGTCGGATCGGTTAGTGTAAAAACTCCGCCGTCCGGGCATCGAGCATAGGCGATGTCTGTCGTCTGTGTTGTGTAATCTACCTGATCAACTATAGCTGTTCCATTGCTTAAAATCAATGATTCACCATTGATACTTAACTTAAAATTGGTGTGAAGGCCATATTGCATCGTGTCGTTGTCCGCCCAAACACCTAAATATCCATGAGGTGGAATAATCGTCCCTGAAGGGAAATGCCATTTAGTCGTATTCAACACATCATCAGACAGATATAAATTGGATAAATCGATGGAATTAGTTGTTTTGTTGTACAATTCTAGCCAATCATTGCTTTGTCCGCTTGCATCAAATGTCGAGTTATTATTATCTGCCAGAATTTCATTGATAACTACGTTTCCAATTAAAGGTTGTACAGAAGCAACTTTTAACGTGTGATATTCATGTTCTGCTCGTTGTGGGCTGAACAATCCCGCATTGCCATTTTCGGCATAAATGTAGTATTCCAGCGATGTTGAATTCATGGTGATTGATACTCCGTAAACATGGTCGCCGGGATTTCCGTCATTGTGTTGCCCATCATCGAACATTTGTATGCGATTAAATCTCAACTGATGATAATGTCGTAGTCCTAAGAATACTTGAGTTTCATTTGAACAAGTAGCACTAATGGTAATCGTTTGACCATAAACAGGGAGCACGTTATTATTAGCATTGATGGATGAAATGACTGGTGCTGATAAAAGATAATCATTGTTTGTATTAAAAAATGAAACGCGCGCGCTCATTAATGCTTGAATTCCGGGAGTTGATCCTCCCGGACCCGGACCACCGGATGATATTGCTGTTGTTAAACTACTTTGAAATTGAGCATAGGTGTAAAATTTATATGGATCTGCTTGAACCGATGCGTCAATGTCAGATCGCATTTGATTAGCCATGTTGATATACAATCCAGATTCAAAAGTTTCTTTCACAATGGTTCGTAAATGAGCCATATACATCCGTTTATACATTGGATTTGCCATGATCTTTACAATCAACGGATGCAAATTAGATGTGCTGTTTGAAAATGGATCTAATGAACTTGGTGTAAATGTTCCTGATCCTGTCCCACCGGGAAAACCTCCGAATGACATGTTTAAATCCCATACTGTAGGGATAAAGCGATTGTTTAAGTCATGATAAAGGTAGTAATTTTGTCTGAAAGCACCGGAGTAGGAGTCTAAGTTTACAAGTACATTATTATATGCCAACATCCAGATAGCTCGATCAATATCTAACACTGATTCAATAAATTCAAATTGATTATTTAAAGTATCAATTAAACCAATAAGTTCTTTCCAACCATCATTTGATTTAAGTTCATAACTACTATAGTAAGAATTGCTGTCACTGCTGATATAGTTCAAATCCGGATTTCCATTACCGCCCGGTCCGGCACCACCAACAGGATTACACTTAAAATGTGCTCCATCAATTGAATAATAATGTTCTCCGTTGAACTTATCGTCTATTTCTTCGGAATTCGAATAAATTCCTCGCAGGGCTCCGTTAATATACACATTGGCAAAATTTGATTTAGGGCAATCCATGTATTGTTCAAGAATAGCGTATGACAGCACTTCGCGAATCATAGAGGGATCTTGAAAGCCGTTTTGAAGTTTGATATCTGTATAGCCCTTGTAATCATAGTTTCCATGAACGTAATTCAACTCGATGTGTAAGGGATTTTTATTATTATTCGCATTGTATGAGCTGTTTCCTTTATATTTGACACCTACACTATCATAAACTTTTCCATTGATTCGGACAGAATCTGCCAACAGATATTGTTCAGAAGCAACCAGAGCGTCTAATTGTGTATCCCAATTGGAAAATCCAAAGAAAATTTCAATTGTTTGAATGGTTGAGCGGTCATAAAAGTCTTGGGAAAAGGAGAATTGATATTGCGCAACAAAGATTAATAATATTACAATAATTTTTTTCATACAGAACGTATTTTAAGAATCAATTAACAAAAATACGATTTTAAAGGTCAAATGGTTGGTATCAAATTAGAAGTTTGATTTTGTTGTTATTTTTTTATTACTGTCATCAACCCAAAAAATCTGTAATTTTGTTAAAAGCTATTTATTAGATGTTGTTATTTCTTAACGATATTTCCGGTTCAGAAGTCCTTGTTATTTTGATTGTGGTTTTGATGTTCTTTGGCTCTAAGAGTATTCCCGGAATCGCACAGACTTTAGGCAAAACAATGCGTCAAATAAAAGATGCATCAGATGAATTAAAGCATGAAATAAAAAAATCCGGTGTTGATATTAAAAAGGACTTGAATTTGGAAGGGATCATTCAGAAAACAACTAAAGATATTCAACAGCCGCTTGATCAGTATGTGGAAGATATTGAGGATGCCATCAAATATGAACCGGTTAAAACGAACCTTCATCAGTCTGAAAAGAAACACATTCAAAATCAGAGCCAATCAGACAATTTGACAGGTAATTTACCGAATGAACCGGAGTCCTAAATGTTAATCAAAAAGCTTGAAGATCAGTAAGATGAATAATTTTTTCAATTCGCAAATGATTTTCAACATCCCATACTTGTAATGCAATTTGTGCTTTTGGTTGAGAAAAATCCAAGTTGATGATACCGAAATGGTTTTCCATCACAGGCTTTCCGATTCGATATATATTGGGAGGTGCAAACTTCCATTTTTCAGTTAATCCACTGCATGTTAAATCATAAATCGGATAATTTAGATTTTCCTTACGCATTGATAGTTCAGCGTAATGAACGTCTCCCGATATGAAAAAAACTCCATTCACATTTTTTGATTTGATGAGATCTAACATCCTTTTTTGTTCGTATGGAAAATTAGCCCAAGTTTCATACCCATTATATTGAGTTAAAAATTGAGTGCTTGAGCCGATGATTCGAATATCGGCCGATTTAGTAAGTTCGTTACTCAGCCATTGCCATTGTTCTTTTCCAAGTAATGTTGAATCCTCATTTTGACAGGGGGAATATTCCAACGAATAATGATAGGATGAATCAGCATCCAATGATCCGTTGTAAGGAATGAGATTATCTCTGAACGTACGAAGATCTAATAGAATGATTTGTATTTTTTTAGTGTTGACAGTGTATAAATAGGACGTATAAATTCCTTTGTGATTCCAACGTTCTGAATCTCTCGGTTCTTTGAAAAAACGAAGAAATATTTTTTTAGATTCTTCTTTTTGTGGAAAATGTCTACCGGAATCATTTTGACCATAATCATGATCATCCCATGTAGCAATAATTTGCGTTGTTTTTTTAAGTGTTTTAAAGTCCCGATTTTTCTTAAGTTTCCGGTATTTTTTTCTCATGATACGCATTTTGTAAGTATCTGCGTAAATATTGTCTCCCAAAAAAATGAAAAGATCCGGATGGTGTTTAGCAATGGTTTTAAAAACCGGCATCGGTTTATCCTGATTAGCGCATGATCCAAAGGCAATTTTGAAAGTATGCTCCTGACAAAAAGAACCAAATGAAACTAAACAAACGAGCCCTATCAGGAATAAACTGATTGATTTATGAAACAAGTTTTTGTTTGTTGACATTAGTATCATGAGACTATACAAACGATTTCGACAAACATAGTTAAAATCTCTTTGTAAATTTGAAACATCAAAATTCCCATTTCAAACGAAACATTCTCTAACTAATCAATGAAACAGGTCAGATATAAAACAGTTGGATATTTTTATGGCCTTTTATTGTTGATCTGTTCGATGGTTGTTTCTTGTGACTCTCACCAAAAGCAGCATAAAAAAGTTCAAAATTCAAAAATAACGATTCGCTTCCCAAAGCCTGATAAATCAGAAATGAAGCAAAAGAAGATTGCTATTCATAACTACTTCATGAAGTATTTAAAACGCTCAGGCTTTGTCAGCGGTCAGTTTCTTGTAGCAAAAAACGGTAAAGTCATCTATTACCAAAAGACCGGTGTTGCCAATATAAGACAGCAAATCCCGATGCGTGCCAATATTCCGCTTCATGTTGCTTCGCTAAGTAAAGTTGTCACTGCATTAGCCGTGTTAAGATTAGCGGATCAAAAAAAGATAAAACTTGATGCGGATGTTAGACGTTACCTGAAGCAATTTCCGTATCCGGATATTACGGTCAGGATGTTGTTAAATCACAGAAGCGGAATACCTTACTATGGATATTTCACTGAAAAAATATGGGATCAAACCAAAATGCTAACTAATCAGGACATCCTTAGGTTATTAAAAACGAAACATATACCGCTTAATTTTAAACAAAATACCCATTTTGCGTATTCCAATACCAATTATGCGCTACTTGCACTGATTGTCGAAAAAATAACTTGTGATAAATTCCCGAATGCGCTGAAATCACTTGTTTTTTCACCGTTAAATATGAATCATAGTTTTGTCGCCTCAGGAAAGAAAATGGTTTCATGTACAGCTCAATCGTACAATTCACGAGGGCAACTACAGGCTATCAACTATCTGGATGGGGTATATGGAGATAAGAATTTATACACTACGGCATTAGATTTGTTAAAGTTAGACATGGCAACATATTCAGAACAATTTATTAGTGATTCTTTGATTCGCCAAATGTTTAGGGGCTATAGTTACGAACTTCCGGGTATGCGGAATTATGGATTAGGGATCCGAATGCGAGAAATGGAAGGAAAGAAACCTTATTTTTTTCATTCAGGTTGGTGGCATGGGAATACAGCTTGTTATGCCAGTTTGCGTTCGGATACTGTTTGTGTTGTTGCACTTTCAAACATCTATACCAGAAGTGTTTACTCCATCAATCGAATAGCACCGATCTTTGGTAATTACCCTTTTGATTTTGCTGATTAGATGAAGAGTCATTAATTAAACTTCATTCTAAAGTCGATAGTTAAAATGATTCAAAAATACCTAAACCGAACAATGCAAAATCGTATTTAACAGGATCTGAAGGATCCAATTTGCGTAAAGAATTATCCAACTCGCTTAATGCTCGGATATCATTTTGCTTTCGATTGATCAGCCCAAGTTTTCGAGCCACATTTCCGGAGTGAACATCAAGTGGGCAAGATAGTTTTGACGGATTGATATTCCAAATGCCTAAATCAACACCTTGATTGTCTTTTCTGCACATCCACCTTAGGAACATGTTGAAACAGTTAATTAATGTTGTTCAATTCCTACGGTTGTAATCTCCATCATTTCTTTGAGCTTTGTGAGGATCAAAAATTTCAGAATAACTTTCATGTTTATACACTTTATGTGAGACTTTCATAAGGGAATTGTTTTTTATATCATTTTACAAATCCCTAATCAAATTCACAACAATACCCAAACATACTACAACATCATTTTCGTTGATTTGAATACTTTCATAACGGGGGTTATCAGGTATGAGAGATTTTAATTTCGCGTTATACCTCTTGACAGAGTATTCGGTATTATTGACAGATACAATTGGAATTTTATTATCAGATAGTGGGATGTTTGATTTCACTATTAATAAATCCCCACTTTGAATAGTTGGAAACATTGAATTCCCTTTCGACCTGACAAAAAAAGTGTTGTCAGGATTTGAAACATAACGTTCATCAAGGCTTAATTTTTTAACTCCGAAATCTTCTGCCGGACTTGGAAATCCAGCCTGAACACTCCCATAATATTTTGCATACAACTTTGCTTGTGATTCAAACGGAATTAGCTCCAACTCGTCACCAAATTTTAAATTTTCAATCAATTTCATTTAATCTACTTCTAATAGTTCGCTCCAATTTGTTGTGTATCTTTTCGATAAATTCTCCTGCTTCATTTTGTGAATTCGTTTCAAATCAGTTCCGCCGAATTTGACCATACCACCAGTTCTTTTATTTATCATGTCAATTGATTTCATTAACTCAATGTGTTTTGGATTTTCTCCACCAAAGAGTTTCAATTGGAAGTTATCATCCGGGGTTAAACCAGAAACAATTACACCTGCTTTTTTGTAATTAATACCTTTTTTGTAGATTGATTTTAGGATGGATTTAGCTATTCGGGTAATTTCAAATGTACTATTAGTAGGAAAATCCGTTTTTACTGTTAGAACACCTTTGTATTGAGGTAAATCACTTCTGAAGTAATTTGAATTAATAAAAACGGTGATAAGGTTACAATGGCTATTTTGTTTCCGAAGTTTCTCACCCAAAATGGTACAAAATGTTGAAATACGTTCGTTTATTTCTTCAATGGTATCATACATACCTTCAAAACTTCTGGTACATGCGATACTTTGTTTTGGTTGAACATCTTCAAAGTCGATACTTTTGATTCCTAAGAGGTCGTTTTTCAATTTTAATCCAACGATTGTCATATTCTTTCGAACCCAAGAATCTGATAATAGAGTGAATTCGTGAGCAGTTGACACTCCAATTTCACGTAATTTTTTTGATTGTCGTCTACCAATACCCCAAACATCTTCTATTTTGGTCCATTTGAGAGCCTTAATTCTTTTTTCTTCACTATCTATCACATAACTTGAGTTCGTTCGTCCTGGATACTTCTTTGCGATCTTATCGGCTACTTTGGCTAATGACTTGGTTGGTGCAAATCCAATACTGACCGGAATATGTGTTGTTGATTTTACTGTTTCAACTATTTCAACACCATATTTTTCTAAATCATATAATTGAAATCCATCAAAATCTAAAAATGCTTCATCAATACTGTATATCTCTATCTGAGGTGAGAATGTAGAAAGAACATTCATGACGCGATTTGATAAACTTCCATACAATTCATAATTGGAGCTGAACACATGAATTTGATGTTGTTTAACCAATTCTTTTATTTCAAATAAAGGTACACCCATTTTGACACCCAGTTCTTTTGCTTCATTGGAACGAGCAACCGCACAACCGTCATTATTACTTAAAACAACGATTGGTTTTCCAATGAGGGTGGGGTTAAATACCCTTTCGCATGAAGCGTAGAAATTGTTACAATCAATAAGGGCGAACATGAAAACAAATATATGATTATTAATTAGTCACCGAATGATTAGTATGTAATCATTACAGGATTTAAAGCACTAATTAAAATACATATCAAAATTAGCCTTGTAAAAATGTACAAGGTTTAATTGGGTTAAGAAATAAGTCTTCTTAAAGCTATATTCAATTGGCCATAAATAGAAATTATATATTTTAGCTAAGCGAAACAAACCTTAGCTTATTCTTCTGATTAAGTACATTTTAGTCAGTTTTGTAGCGCTTATAAACAAGTTATAGCCAATGGTAATAAAAACGATATGAAGCAACTGAATATTAAATTAGCTTTAGCAATTAGTATTATCTCAATGTTTCTTTTAACTAAGTGGTGGTTTGCACTGCCAGTTGATGGTCCAGACAAACTTTATTGGGGCTTTCCTTTCGCATTCATGGGAGAAGGATTTCACACCTCAATGTCCTATCAGTTTTTCATCATAGAGTTCATTTCCAACTTTGTTGTTTATTTCTCTTTTTGGGTAGCGTTAATTCTAACTGTTAACAAATTGACGCCAAACTTCAAGCTCTCTGCTATACTATCTAAAATTATTTTTTCGTTGGCTCTGCTACTTTGCATTGGGTTTAGTGGATTAATTAGTATTTCCAATCCAATTTTTCACATCAAAAGACCTTACGATTGGAAAATAATTGAAACAGGCAATGTTTTTATTTGGGAAAACACACCAAGACCAGAACGAATTGAATCATTAAGAAAATAATAACATGAAAACATCTTTCTACTACCTTATGATGCTTGTTTTTGGGTTACAAGCTTGTACAACACAGAAAAAAACAGTTTCATCCTATGAAAAGAAAAGTACCATAGTGATCAATTGCAAGAATAGTAGTGTTCCAGCATCATACATTACGGGCAAAGTAACTGATATCAACACGCAAGAAGAGATTTTCCAAGCTGCTGTGCGACTGCGTGATTTAAAAACTTCACAATTGGTAGAGGGTGTTTTAACGGATGAACATGGAAACTTCGAACTAAAAAACATTCCATTAGGACATTATAATTTGAGTGTTGAATATCAGGAGTACGATAATGTCGATATGAATCTGAATTTTGACGAACACCGTACTTGTACGGCTGAAATAAACTTGCCTTATATTACATTCAACTAGAAAAGCCAGTCATTTATCTCTATCCTTTACAAAAGCAAAAAACAAATGTGAAATTGCACTATGCAGGCGCTTTAACACATACCTATCCCAAATATCCGGAAAATGGTTGGACAGTTACCGCTGTACCGAACGGTACGTTATGGGACGAAAACAATCAAGAATATTATGCGCTGTTTTGGGAAGGAAATCCGTTAAACCAAATCATTCCTAAAGACGGATTTATTGTTCAGGGCAAAGAGACTGCTTCCTTTCTGGAAGAAAAATTAGCCTATTTGGGATTAAACAGACGTGAAGCCAATGAATTCATCATGTATTGGTTACCTCGTATGGAAAACAACCCTTATAATTTCATCCATTTTTCAGGAAAGCAATACGAAGAACAGGCAGCATTGGAAATTACTCCAAAACCTGAAACCATCATCAGGGTGATGATGTTGACACAAGCTCTTGAATCAAAAATTGACTATCCTTTACAAGAATTGAGTAAACTAAAAAAGACGAGAAAGGGTTTTACCGTTGTAGAGTGGGGAGGCAGTGAAATCAAATCAATAATTGAAAAAATTTAAAACAAAATCATGAAAACCACTGGCTATAACAGGCGTTTGGCTCAATGGCGGGTGAAGTGGTTAATTGAACATTCTACCTCGCATCAACTTTTGTGGTGTATTGACAGTTTTGTGCTCCGAAATCCGCCACTGCGCCAAGCGCCAAAACGTTAGGAGTAAGGCGAGATAATCTTACTTTACAAAAACTTCACTGCTGAAGCTAAGACATTTTTCATATCAAAATCAAATCTAATCATATCAAATCGTATCAATCAGTACTTGCTATTTGTAATCATAAACGTATATTTGCGTATCATATCGTATCAAAATGAATAACGAGGTATATAATTTCAAACTTAATATTGATTGGAAGCTGATTAATTTAATCAGCGAAATAGATCGTTTTGATGCAAATTGGACAGCTATTGAGCGAAAAGAAGGACAAAGCCTTAAAGAGTTAAAAAGCATTGCTACAGTTCGAAGTGTCGGGGCTTCAAACCGAATTGAAGGCAACAGAATGAGTGATGAAGAAGTAGATGTTTTACTTCAAAAAATTGACATAGCCAAACTTACTGACAGAGATTCGCAGGAAGTAGTTGGTTATTTTGAAGTATTAGATTTGATCACTGAATCATACCAAAATATGAGCCTTTCTGAAAGTCATTTAAAAAGCTTACACAATAGTTTGATGAAATACAGTGCCAAAGATTTATGGCATAAAGGTAATTATAAGCAACATAGTAACGCAGTAGAAGCGTCATTTCCTGACGGAACAAAACAAATAATTTTTCAAACTACAGAAGTAGGATTTGCTACCGAAAATGCGATAAGAGCTTTACTTAATTGGTATAATGCCGAAACGGAAGTTCACGCATTAATCAAAATTGCATCTTTTGTTTATGAATTTTTGAGTGTTCATCCTTTCCAAGATGGAAACGGCAGATTAAGCCGATTAATATCAACACTTTTACTTCTAAATAAAGGATACAAGTGGATACAATACGTGAGTTTTGAACACGAAATAGAGAGTAGAAAAAACGAATATTATCAAGTTCTAAGAAGTTGTCAGGCACAACGCCCAAATGAAGAAGTAACCGTTTGGATACATTTCTTTTTGAATTGTTTGTCAAATATCCAAAAGCAACTACTAACTAAATTGCAACAAAGCGGCTTGGAAACACAGCTTTCGCACAAGGAAAAATCAATATATACAATAATACAAAACCGTCCGAATATTCAATCGGGTGAAATTGCAATAAAGTTAGCCATACCTGCGCCAACAGTAAAACGCATTTTGTCGGAGTTACTAAACAAAGGATTGATTGAAAAACAAGGAAGTGGCCGCAATGTTAGTTACTCGATAAAATGATTAAATAAATAGAATTATGCTCAAAGAAATATTGGAATCGCCCAGCTACTAACAGCGCACAAGCGCAACCCGAAAACGGTATGCACCTGTGCGCAAAACGTTAGTGGCAATCTTAAAAGATGAAGAGTCATTAATTAAACTTCATGCTAAAGTCGATAGTTAAAATCCTTCAAAAATACCTAGACCAAACAATGCAAAATCGTATTTAACAGGATCTGAAGGATCCAATTTGCGTAAAGAATTATCCAACTCGCTTAATGCTCGGATATCATTTTGCTTTCGATTGATCAGCCCAAGTTTTCGAGCCACATTTCCGGAGTGAACATCAAGTGGGCAAGATAGTTTTGACGGATTGATATTCCAAATGCCTAAATCAACACCTTGATTGTCTTTTCTGCACATCCACCTTAGGAACATGTTGATTCTTTTAGCCGTACTTCCATTGTTTGGATCCGCTACATGCTTTTGCGTTCTGAAAAAATGATCAATTTCAAAAAACAATTCTTTGAATCTTGATATAGCCGGAAGCATTGAATCATTAGTTTGGTTTTTTTGGAAGATACTTTCAAGGCCACCATGATTTGTATATATATTTTTCAATGATCGAATAAAACAACGTAAATCTTCTCCATTGAATGTGCGATGAACAAATTTATCAAGTCTATCTAACTGATAGTCGGTATGCGACATCACAAAATCGAACGGCGCATTGCCCATTAAATTCATCATCCAATCCGCGTTTTTGATTATTATTTTTCGATTTCCCCAAGCGATTGTGGCAGCTAAATAACCAGAAATTTCAATGTCTTCTTTAATACTGAATTGATGGGGAACTCTGATTGGATCCGATTCTATGAAATTCGGGGTATTGTAAGTGCTAACCTTTTCTTCTAAAAATGCTATTAATTCCTTATGGTCAATTGACATTTTATCCAATTTTTATGATTGATGGTCACTTTTTGTGTTGTAAAATACCAATAATCGAAATCAGTTTCTCAATTTGAATTAGTTTACTCACAACAGCACATGCGAATAATAAAAAGAATACTCTGTTTGGAAGGTTATTCTGTCATTCAAAATATCTGAATCTATTTGCGTAAGTTTGTAGCAAAATTAACAGAATGACTGAAGAAATTAAAGCTGTGAGTTATAGTGTCGGCATGAGCATTGCCGGAAGCTTGATACAACAAAATTTGGAACACATCTCCCCTGAAATTATGGCAGAGGCATTGTCGGATGTATTAACGGGGAAGGAAACACGATATACGCCTGAAATGGCTAATACGATTATTGAAAATTATCTCCAACAAGCCGGAGAGGCTAAGTTTGCCCAAAACAAAGAAGCTGGAGAAGCGTTTTTATTGGAGAATAAAACAAAAAATGGTATTCATACAACAAATTCAGGTTTACAGTATCTGATCATGAAGGAGGGTAACGGGAATAAACCACAGTCCACAGACACTGTCACTGTTCATTACCATGGAACATTAATTGACGGAACTATTTTTGATAGTTCTGTTGAGCGAAATCAACCTGCGACATTTGGGGTTCATCAGGTCATACCGGGGTGGACTGAAGCTTTACAACTTATGTCGGTAGGATCTAAATATCGTTTATTTATACCACAGGAATTGGCTTATGGTGCGCATCCTCATCCGGGTGGCGCCATTAAACCCTACAGCGCACTTTTATTTGATGTTGAACTTTTGGAAATTGCCCGATGAAAAAATTGCTATATCTTACTTGTACTATTGTCTTGGTTTCTTGTTCAGGAAATAAGAATAATGTTTCAAAAGAGGAGACCTTAAATTTGCTTACTGAAAAAGATCGATTATCTTACGTTTTGGGCGCTATGAATGCTAAAACGATTGTTGGTACTAAAGATGCAAACATGGCACGCCTTGACATGCAGACTGTAGCTGATGGGTTTCAATCAAATTTCAAGGATGATAAACCTACTGATTGTGAAACTACATTATCGAAATTATTCGGTCCAAATTTTCAGGATTTTAATAAAAAATACGCCAAGGAAGGGGCTTCATGTCTCGGGAAATTAGCTGCCTATTCTTTTTACAAGGATTTGAAGAAAATGAATGCTTTATCATCAGTTAACTTTACTATTGTTCAAAAGGGGTTTAGACAAGGGCTAATGAAGAAAGATAGCCTGATTTCTGATGCGGAAAAACAAAAAATTATACAGGCATTTATCAAAAATTTGAATTTGAAAAATGGTAAGGCAATGATGAACAAGGCAAAAAAAATAAGCGGAGTTCAAATTTTTCAAAATGGTATCGTCATGGAAACCGTTCAACCAGGGAAAGGGGTATCACCGAAAGCAACAGATGATATTAAGGTTGAGTATATTTTGACTTCTGCAACCGGTGATACCATTCAGAGTTCTTACGAATTAAAAAAACAACGAGGAACTACTGAGCCAGTTTCTTTAAAATTGAATGGAGGAGTTATTCCCGGTTGGACCTATGTTGTTCCCAAAATGAAAGTAGGAGGAAAGTATAGAGTGTTTATTCCATGGGAATTAGCCTATGGTGAACAAATGGGATGTGAATCTCTTTGTTTCTTCATTGAATTAATCGCCTCTGCCAAGGAGGGAACTTTTGTAAAGCCTCAATCTGAAAAACCTTAATTTGTAATCAATTATCAATATTTTTAAACTTGCAGCACTCATCAAATGGGTGCTAAATAGGGGAGAATAGGTTTATTGTTCACCGTAAATTTCGTTCTATGCACTACCTTATTTCACCTATTGATGAGCGTTTTTGGTTGATTTGGTTCCTATTTTATCAATATTTCATCTCTATAAACGAAAAAAAATTAGTCCAGTATATCTTTCACAAAAACTTGTGTGCTGTCAAGTGAACAATATATATACTGCCCATTTCCATAATCGTCTTGATAAATACAGAAGAGAATACTGTCACCAAGTGTTTCAGGCTTAAACCAATTTAAGTTGTCAAGTGGTTCTAGCTTATTCCATTTGGCTGTAGATACTATTTCGGTCTTAAAGTCATGTAAACTCAATATTCTTTTCAATTCTTTCGGGCAGGTTTCAAATTGCAACCAAATAGCATAGTCAATTTTAGGAATAACTTGGTCTTGGTAATTCAAAATATTGATGCAGTTCGTATGTCTTTTTTCAAAAAGCGCATCATATATTTCGTTACCTGTTCTTGGCTTTAAAGTTTCTTTTATTTTACTATATGTCTTGCTTACAAAACATAAACCTGTCCAGGCTGTCAAACCAAGCAATGAAAAAAATAGAAATAACGATGTCAGTTTTAGTTTCTTATTTTTTTTCGTAAAACCCAATATGAGTGTCGCTACAAAAAGCAAAAAGAAAAGTCCTGAAATTACCGTCGATATTATCAATTCCTTCATCTTTTTTTATTTAGTTGTTTTTTCACTTTTGTCGCAATAGCCCCCGGCCCCAGTCGCTAATTTATCAGTAAGTTGTTCAATTTCAAATTTTTCAAAGAAAAAAAACTAAAGTATTTCTATTCATCCTGTTCAAGAAATAGTGTCAAATTGAAATTAGTTTACGGCGTTTATTCAACTTATAGGATATAAATCAGTATGGCTAACTATAAAATGCAAAAAAGGTAACTCGGATCTTACCAAGTCACCATTTGCAAATGATTTAAAAGTTGTCTTTTATGCTTTTAACTTTTTGGAAAAATCTATTAAGATAGGAGTAGCCACACATAATGATGAGTATGTTCCAATGACAACCCCAACTAACAATGCAAATAAAAACCCTTTGATTGCCGGTCCACCAAAAATGAACATGATTAATACTACCACAAATAGAATCATTGACGTGTTAAACGTCCTACTTAGTGTTGTATTTAGTGATTTGTTAATGATTTCATAATGATGATCATCCTCTTTACTGTTTCTTAAATTCTCTCGAATACGGTCGAAAACAATCACTGTGTCATTCATCGAATATCCTATGACTGTTAATATTGCTGCAATAAATGCTTGATTCACATCTAAACTGAAAGGTAAATATCCGTGTAGGAGTGAAAATATTGACAATACGAAAAAAGCATCGTGAGCTAAACCAACAATTGCACCGATGGAATATTGCCAATAACCAAAACGAATCAAAATGTAGGCGAATATTGCGACCAATGATAATGTAATAGCAATAGCAGAGGAAGACCAAAGTTCTTTTGATACAGAAGCTGAAATGCTTCGTTGTTCCATGATTTGATAATTACCAAGTTTTGATTTACAGTTGTCTAAACCTTCCTGAAGTTTTTCCTTTACTAAAGCATTAGAACCTTCTTTATTCAAAAGATAGTTAGTTACAATTTCCACATTGTAATCATTTGATTTCGTCTTAAGATCAATAGAAGAAATTTCTCCATTTTCTACAAACACTTTTGAGAGATTTTTTCGGACGAATTCAATGTCAGCTTTTTGTTCAAATTTTACTGAAAATGTGTTTCCTCCTGTAAATTCAACACTTTGTTTCAAACCTCGTGTAAACATTCCAACAACTCCCAAGATCGTTACTGTAATGGAGAAAATATAGAAATATTTTCTATTTCCAACCCAATTGAACTTAAAGTTTTGGAACAAACCTTTAGACATATTGGTATAGAAAGATACTCCTTTGTTTTTCTCTACCCAATAGTTAATAACTAATTTAGAAATAACTATTGCAGAGAACATGGATGTGAAAATACCGATGATTAGAGTTGTGGCAAATGATTCAATCTCACCTGTCCCGAATACCTTAAGGATAATTGCGACCAGTAAGTGAGTTACATTTGCATCAATTATGGATGGAAGTGCTTTTTTAAATCCCGTTGAAACAGCTTCCTTCAAATCCATACCTCGTCTTTCCTCCTCTCGTATTCTTTCAAAGATGAGAATGTTAGCATCTACAGCCGTTCCTATTGTTAGGACAATACCTGCGATACCGGCAAGAGTCAATACAGCCCCAAAAGAGGCCAAGCAACCAAAAATAAAGATAACATTTACTGCTAAAGCAACGTTAGCTGCAAGACCTGATTTTCCATAATAAAACCACATGTAAAGCAATACGGCCAAAAACGCAAAAGCAAAAGAAATTAATCCTGCTCTTGAGTTTTCTTTTCCAATAGTAGGTCCAACTTTGGTTTGCTCCTTAATTACGCATGGTGCAGGAAGAGCTCCTCCATTAAGTAATCCGGCTAAATCTTTTGCTTCATCAATAGTGAAATTTCCTGAAATTTGAGTATTGCCCCCCGTGATTGCGTTAATGACTCTCGGAGCACTGTAAACTACTTCATCCATAGTAATCGCCACAATTCGATTTACATTATCAGAAGTCATTTCTGCCCATTTATCTGCACCTTCTTCGGTCATGGATAAATCAACAGTAATTTTACCGGACTGATCATCATAGCCTGTAGAAGCAGTTTTAATATCTTTTCCACCGACTTTTGCTTTACCTGTCTCCGGAACTCTTATTGCATAAAGTGTGTATGCTTTTTCTTTGGAATTCATGGCTACTTGCTCCAAATCGGCAGACCACATGAACTTAATATCCTCCGGAAACACAGCTAATACATCAGACCGTTTCAAAATAGCATCAACGATACTTTTGTTCTCAGGTGAAACATAACCAAGTGCGAATTCTCCTGCTGATTTTACTACATCTGATAAGCCTTTTTGATTGCCACCTAAGGAGGTCAGTGATTCCAATGATTGATTTGATGTTTTTGCTGTGTCTGTTGAATCAGTAGCATTGACATTAGTAGAATCCTTTTCACTTGTTTCTTCTGCGACCACTTCTTTTTGACGAGACAACATGTTGGCTTGCTGCCACTGTCCGGCAATTTCACTTGGAAAATATGTTTCAAAAAATTGAAGATTAGCAGTTGATTGTAACTTTTCGGAAACCGTAGTCTCATCTTGAACACCCGGAAGTTCGATATACAACCTGTTTTTCAATTGGTCGCGTTGAATATTTGGCTGAGCAACACCAAATTGGTTTATTCTTTTACTCATGATTTGTTCAACTCCATCCATCGAAGATGAAGCCATTTTCCGCAAAAAGCTTTCAACTTCTTCATCGCTTGAATTGGTACCTAATCCTTCAATATCGGTAGTAGCAAGTAAACGAACCACGTTTGTCTTATTGATTCGTTTGTTTTCTTTGATAAATAGTGAAATGAAATCTCCGCCTTTACTGTTGTAGATTCTTAAAGAGCTTTCATAAGGCTTTTTAAAATGTAAATCACGTTGGTTACGTGCATAGTTTTTAACTAAATCAGGAACTGAAATTTCGAGTGTCACGCTCATTCCACCAACTAAATCTAACCCAAATGCCAAACTTCGTTTTTTAGTTTCACTGAAGGTGTAACCAAAAATGTGATACACTTTGTTTTCTGCCTTTTCTCTTAAAACTTCATTGATGAATGCAGCTTTAGCCAATTCTCTTGCCTCGGGTTTGGAAAAATCAACTGTTGTGTTGTTGGGTAGAGTAGCGATATTATTGTTTTTAGAAGCCTCAGTAATGAGCGACAAAACTCTCTCATTTGCCTCCTTTTCGGCCTTTTTCTCAACATTATTTGAAACCCAAGTGAACGATAACTGATACAAGCAAACAACAACCAACAAGATTGTTAAAAACCAAAAAAATCCTTTGTTACGCATTTTCGTAATTCTATTAGTTAGTTAAATAAGGTCGCAAATATAGAATTTAAGATTTTTATTATCAACTAATTTTGATGCTTATTCACTAAATTATCTGTGAAATTGAGCTATGAATTGTCAAAAGGCTTTAATCTATAACTCTTTAGAAAAGGAAATTAACTTTTTGGCAAATGATTCCCAACTATTTTCTTTATTTTCTGTTTGAATGTATGAAGTACATGATTGATCCAACGACTTTTCAAAAAATGCATCAATACCTTGAGCAATTGCCAACGGTGAGATTTCATTCACCAAATAACCGCTTTTCAGATGCTCAAATGATTCTTTAAGTCCTCCGACATCGGTCGCAATAATGGGAACTTCAAAGTGTTTGCTAATACTTATGATTCCACTTTGAGTAGCTGACTTATAAGGAAGTACACAAACATCTGATGCTGAAAAGAAGTTTGTAACTTGATCATCGGGAATATAGTGATTAAACAGCTTTATTTTGGATTTTAAATTTAGATGATCAATGATTTCTTGGTATTTATCAAAAGAGCCATAAACTTCACCTGCAATAATCAGCTCATAATCACCAGCTAATAATGCCATTGCTTTTATCAATAAATCCAAACCTTTATAATCTCTGATGATACCAAAAAAAAGAAGTCTTTTTACATTTCTGGTTGAATCAAGTCCAAGATTATTCAGTGCAATTTCCTTATCCAATTTTAGTCCGAATTGGTTGTACACAGGGTGGTTTATTCGCAGGTATTTTGCATCCGGACGAAAACTCAACAGATCTTTTAGTACCTTGTCAGACATGACAATGAATCCATCATTTCTTCTCAAAAAATAGCGATTAAGTATGTTGTCAAAAAATCGTTTTTCGTGTGGAATAACATTATCAAGGATACTTATTCGCTTTGTCTTTCCTTGCATTCGACCTAATATAAAACCTAAACTCGGTGCAAAAAAAGTCATCCAGTATTTTGTTAATACCAAATCGGGATGCACTTTTAATAATTTTCTTGCTGTCCTGAAGTAGGTAAATGGGTTAATAGTATCTAGTATAGGTTTTGCAGGTATTTTGTCTGCCACATCATCCGGGCCTACATATTGCGTTTGACCGGGAAAAAGGAGATTCGGGTATTGACGAATAAATGTATATGCTTCAGTTTCATGCTCTTTTTCAAGTTCTCGATAAAGCAAAGCATTAAATTGGGCGATACCTCCTCTAAATGGATAAAAAGTCGATAGAATCGCTATTTTCATTGTTTAATCAATTCGTTGACTGCAGAAAAAACGGTTTGATCGTCAATGTCTTTCATGCATGAGACACCTTTTTTACATTGATTGCCATAGTAACATTCACATGGGTATGGCGGTTCGATGATTTTACCTCTTCCATACAATTCAAATTCATGTTTGTTGAAAATGGTATTCATTAGAACCATTTTTTTCTTTAAAGCAGTAGCAATATGCATCATCATTGTCACTTGAGTAACAATTAAATCACAATGATTGGTAATGGCAATAAATTCCTCCAAACTGAAATACCCCGGATAATATCCCAGAGATGAATCTGCCATTCGTTTGTTTTTTTCATGTTCCAATTTACCGCCTAAAAATATCGGATAATACCCCTCATTTGAAAGTTTCTTGGCTAAACTAATCCATGATTCTTCATTCCAAAGTCTGGTGTTCCAACGAGGACCACAACCCGTATTGAGTCCAATTATCTTTTTTCCGTTTGATTTCTCATGAATTATTTGTGACCATTTTTCGAAAAGTTCATCATTTAACTTAATGAGATATGATTCTTTGTTGAATTTCAAACCACATATCTCAAAAATTTCTTCAGGATAACTTTTCATATTCCTTTTGGAATATTCATCAAAAAAACCTGTCATCAATTTGTGTTCTGCATCAGGTGTTGCCGCTGCAATATGACCATTTTGGATGATGTAGCCATATTTTTCTGTTGCTTGTATGTTTGAAAGCAAGTAACACGCTTCAGGTTCCTTATCTAAATTGATGGCAATATCGTATGATGTATTTGTGATCGCGTAAAGTGCTGCTGCGCTAAAAGAGTATATGATATCAATTTGATTATCCGGTAAAATTTCAGGCGAATAGGTAAGCCAAGTGAAATGAGCATCGGGGTACATTTCTTTGTATTTTAGAACCAAAGGTGTGGTTCTAATAACATCACCCAATGCACCTAATTTGATGATTAATATTCGTTTTTCGATTGCTTTGTAATGTTCACACGAATTACAAGTTGCTCCAAATTGCTTGTTAGGCTTACATGGAATTGATGCCCTGAAATGCTTGCAATCGTATTTAACGTCTCCGATCGTCATTAATTTACTTTTTAGTTTTTACCTTTATTTTTCAATTCTTCCAGCCTTTTTTCTAACATTTTACCCTCCAATCTTTCTTCGTTAAAATAATAGTACTTGGCGATTTCTTTCCCTGATTTGTCGTATGCAAATGTCCAACCGTTTCGAAGTCCATGCTCATACCTAACAATGGATTCTTTAGTACCTCCGGGATAAAAGTTGATCCATAATCCTTCTCTTTTACCGTCAATATAAGTTCCTTTTTCCATCATAGAACCATTTTCAAAGTATTTAGTGAACTCGCCACTTAATACATCGTTTTTGTAATTGCTGATACTTGATACCAAAGGGCTTGATCTACTTAGATCTACGCTAAGATAATAGATGATTTTTGGACCGTCTAAAGCACCATTTTTGTATGACTCTGAACTATTTAATTTTCCTGAAGATGAGTAGTTTAACCAAATGGAATCCTTTTTCATAGAACGATAGATTCCTTTCGACATCACCATACCATTTTCGTGATAATATACTGCTTCAGTTCTATTTGAATTTTCTGAATACTCCAATGTTGCTTTAATTTTCGAAGATTCGTAATAATACTTAAATACTCCAATTGGTTTATCATCTTTAAACATTCCTTCATATTGATAGACCTTTGTTCCCGGGTATAATTTTTTCCATTCGCCTTGTTTTCGACCCTTGTTGTCTGTCTGATTCTGACAGAATGTATTATTGCATAATAAAATAACCGCGTAAAAAAGAAAAAAACTCAATCGCATCTAAATCAATTTAGCAAATTCCAAAAGGCTATTAACGGTTTGATCGGCATTGACAGAAATAGTATCTTCAGAATGAACTCGGACAGTTTTCATGCCTAAATTACGACCAAATATAACATCTGAGTCGGTATCTCCAACGATAACAGACTTTTCAAAATTAACATCATTAAATTCAATTTGGGCAAGAAACGCCATTCCGGGATTGGGTTTTCTGAGATCATTCTCTGCAGATGAAATACCGGGAGCATGAAATACTTTAGTGATTTCACCCTCATTTAGAATAATCTCTTGAATCATGTAATGGTGTATTTCTTTTAAATCAGTCTCTGTCATTAAACCTTTACCAATTCCTTGTTGGTTTGTAACAATGAAGATTTTTCCAAATTTTTGAGTCAAGATTTGAATTGCATCTAAAACACCGGGTAGGAAAACGAATTCATCAACCGTTTTTATGTAATCACCCATTTTACGTTTGTTGATTACACCATCTCTATCCAAAAAAAGTGTCCATGAATCATCAATCTTCCAGTTGATCATTTGACAGTATTTTTTCAATGAGATAAACGTTTCTGGTTGAAGAATTTCGACCAATCAACTCGGCTAAAAATCCTGCAAGAAAAAATTGAACTCCAATAATCATAGCCGCCAATGCTATATAGAATTCGGTTCTGTCTGCAATCAATCGTGCCGAACGATCAATAAAAATCTTGTCTATGCCAAGATAAAAAGCAAAACAAAAACCAATCACAAACATCAGGGTTCCCAATGCTCCAAAAAAATGCATTGGTTTCTTGCCGAATTTACCCATAAAAACCACAGAAAGTAAATCCAGTGGGCCATTTAAAAATCGATTTAACCCAAACTTGGAATACCCGTATTTTCTTGCTTTATGCTGTACTACACGTTCCCCAATTTTGGTAAAACCTGCGTATTTGGCTAATGGAGGTGTATATCGGTGCATATCACCATACAATTCAATGCTCTTGATAACAACTTTTTTGTATGCTTTAAGTCCGCAATTGAAATCATGAAGCATGATACCTGTTAATCTGCGAGCAGTCCAATTGTATAATTTTGTTGGTATGGTCTTAGTAGGTGGATCGTAACGTTTCTTTTTCCAGCCAGACACCATATCGAAATCTTCATTTAGTATCATTTGATACATGGGCGGGATTTCTTCAGGTGAATCTTGTAAATCTGCATCCATTGTGAAAACAACATTTCCTGATGCCATTTCGAATCCCTTTTGAAGCGCAGCCGATTTACCATAATTTCGTTGAAACTTGATGCCTTTGATGTTAACATTTGTTGAACAAAGATTTTCGATAACATTCCATGACTCATCCTTACTTCCGTCATCAATGAAAATGATTTCATAATGATAATCTTCCTTGGATAAAACGGATTGAATCCAGGCATGCAATTCATTCAAAGATTCTGCTTCATTGAATAGTGGAATGACTATAGATAAATCAAAGATGTTTTTCAAAATTAAGTGCATTAAGATTTACAAATATAAGGAATGTAAATAGTTCTTCCATTTGATTAATCAAAGCAATCTTTATTGTTTCATGATTCGGTATGTTCGATTACCGACTTTAATCAGATACAAGCCACTGGCAGTTTGTTGAAGATTTAGGTTATTAAAACTTTGGTTGATTACACCGGACATGATGAGTTGGCCTTGTGCAGTATAAATTGAATAGCTCTTTCCTTCTTCAAAACCTTCAAGAGTAATTGATTGATCGAAAGGATTCGGATAAATGAGTTGTACATCGGAATGAATGTTTAATTGTTGAGTGACATCAAATTTGGAGATGAAAAAACGGTCGATTCCGGCTTCTGTAATATTTTGTGTTGGATCCTGATCTGAAATTTCAAAAGAAACTTGCATTGATTCAGATAGTTCAATAAAGTCTTTTATACGAATACTTTTAGTTCTCCATTTAAAAAGATCGGCAGTATCTGAATGAAAAGCACAAACTTTGACTGACTTGGTTCCATTGGAAATAAAAACGTTTAATGTATCATCAGGTTGGTGTATTTTGTCACAATAAAACCATTTACTGAAATTCAGATATGGATCTTCATAAGTACTTAAATCCATTGTTGGAGATGTCAATTTGACGAATCCATCTACATCATCGTAATCAGGATTCAAAGCTGGTTTGTTTCCGGTAACGTATGCTTCTGAACCACAGTCATTATCTACATCATATTTGGGGGCAGATCCGCTACTTGTTGGATTTGGTTCGCCTCTTTCCCACCAACCGGTCTTAGCTGTACCACTTGATATCCAACCGTAGTCAAATATGAATTCATCGTAAAAACCACGTTGAAGTTCAATGGTTTCAATCATAGATAATGAGTCGATAAAGAGGTAAAAACACTTGGTTTCATACCCCCATTTGCCCACAATGATTTTGTAATATTCTTGATAATAAAGTTTAAAATCTTCCTGACCAATACCATTTGTTTGACCGGTATGTTTTGTTAATTCTGATTCTAGTAATAATTGCACTTCAGGTATTGATTCGCCTGTTATTGAATCAATTACATGAATTGAAAAATTGTAAACAGGCAATGGTTTCAATGCAATATTTTTAATGATAATATTACCTGTAATTAAAAGTACATCTATTATTTCGGTATAATAACCGGGTTTAGAAAATTCAACGGAGCATATTCCTTCATTAAGCCTCCCTGTTGCGTAATGTCCATTTGTGTTTGTTTGATCAATTTGCTCGTTACTGATTATTTGAACATTCACATTTTCAAGCGGATTGCCCGTCACAGAGTCTGTTACTATTCCTTCTAAATAGGCTGCCTGACGGTAAGTAGGTTTCAAAATAAACAGACCTTCAGTGATGTCAGCTGCAATAATAGTTCCTGAAGGAAAAAATGGATACACACCCCAACATCCATCGTACCAAGTTGTTTGTCCGGGGTAGGTATCGTATGAACCTACTTTAATTATATTATGTGGGTAGGTAATGTCATGTATCGTGATTCCATCAGAATAATAACTTGTAATTAAATAGTTATGAAGTACATGTGTGTTGTGTGGAATAACTCCCGAACCTGGAGAATTCTGTGCCCGATCCTCTTCTTTAATATTAGAAGGATCTTCGATATTGTATGACGTAATGTATGCACCCGTTACTTCATCTGTAGTAAATACGTATGAGCCATTATTTGTTGGCCAGATATTGTGCGTGAAATAGCCGGGTGTCGTTTTTGTGTTTATTAAAGTAGGATTTGATTTGTTACTGACGTTTACCAAACTAAAAAAACCATCTAGAATATGTGCTAAATACATAGTATCATTTCGAACGAAGCCGTCATGGACATACCAATTGTCAAATACACCTACTTCAATCGGATTCATTGGATTTGTATGAACATCTAAGATGATTGCTCCTCTGTTTCCACGATTTGAGCCAAAAATATAGGCATAACCGTTTTCATCCACAAAGCAGGTGTGAGCTGATTGCCATGAGTTCTCAGTAGGACCTGTATAATAAGTAAACAAAAGATTGGTAGATTGAGGCAAGGGGGTTAAATCAATGATCAGCAAACCATCATGAGCTTCTGTTGTTATGTAGGCGTAATCCCCATGAACCGAAGGGTCTCTCCAAATTGATTCTGTACCGGGTATCCATACAATTTCATGCGGAGTATTTGGATTTGTAATATTGACAATCGAAGTCCCCTTAGATGTACCTACAATCGCATATTCGTTGCCAAATTCGTCCACATAACCCCAAACGTCGTTCAAATTGGCATTGTGCAATTGCCGGTAGTTGATATGTGATAATGAGTCAATGTTTAATTGACTATTTCCTACAAAACTTATTATGATGAGAACAATCGAAAAAAGAAATTTCATTTTGCTTAAAGATATGAGTCGCAAATCAATCAACTTATAAAATGAAGATAGCTGCAATTACAAAAAGGATAATCAGTAATAAATATTGCCAAATATCCAAAAAATAAACGTGGTATTTCTTATAAAAATCCCGAATCTTCATTCTGCTAAATTAATCTAATTTTCCATTTTCGTAATGGATTCAACCAGCCTAATTTTCCTTATCTTTGCGGTACAAAAATGACGTATGGCAAAAGAGTCTGTTGCAACCACCGAAGTCAGTATTGACTTTCTGGCTTTCAAAAATGAGGTGTTAAATGACTATAGATTGGCTTGTGTATCACGTGAATCTTCACTCTTGGGAAGAAAAGAAGTCCTAACCGGAAAGGCTAAATTTGGCATTTTTGGAGATGGAAAGGAGTTAGCACAGATAGCTATGGCTAAGCAATTTCAAAATGGTGATTTCAGATCAGGGTATTACCGTGATCAAACCTTAATGATGGCCATAGATCAATTAACCGTCCAACAGTACTTTGCCGGCTTATACGCACATACTGATTTGGAAGCTGAGCCACAGTCTGCCGGTCGGCAAATGGGGGGACACTTTGCAACCAGAAATTTAGATGAAAACGGTGCTTGGAAAAATTTGATGGGACAAAAAAATAGTTCCGCTGATATATCACCTACTGCAGGTCAAATGCCTAGATTATTAGGGCTTGCACAAGCATCTAAAATTTATCGAAATCATTCACAGTTACATCAGCTGGAATCATTTCAAAAGTTTACAAATAATGGAAACGAAGTTGCTTTTGGGACAATTGGTGACGCTTCCACATCAGAGGGACCTTTTTGGGAAACGATTAATGCAGCCGGGGTTTTACAGGTTCCACTGGTGATGTCTGTTTGGGACGATGGTTATGGCATATCTGTTCCTAGAAAGTACCAAACGACAAAAGATAGTATTTCAGAAGCACTTGCCGGATTTCAACGTACAGCAGATAAAACCGGTTTCGAAATTTTCATTACCAAAGGTTGGGATTATGCACATTTGTGTGAAACCTATGAAAAAGCTGTTAAATTAGCTAGGACAGAACATGTTCCTGTATTGGTTCATGTCAAAGAGGTAAATCAGCCACAAGGTCATTCCACGTCCGGTTCTCATGAGCGATACAAGTCTGAAGATCGCCTCAAATGGGAAAATGAATTTGACTGTATTCGTAAATTCAGAGAGTGGATACTTAATTACAAAACAGGTGAATTAAGTATTGCTTCATCTGAGGAGTTGGATTTTATTCAAAATGAAGCTAAAACATATGTTCGAGAACAAAAGAATGCTGCATGGAAAGCCTACATGTCAGAGCTTAGTTTCGATTATAATAAAGCAATTCAGCTTCTAAAAAATCTCGCCAACGAATCGTCATTCCAAGAAAAAGTTGTTCCGGAAATTGAAAGACTGGAAAAAACATATGAACCAACACGCAAAGATATTCTTTCAATTACCAGAAGCGTTCTACAGATAGTTCGGCATGAGCAATCATCTTCGAAAACCGAACTTGCAAACTGGATTAAACAAGCCATTGAAACGAATTATGAAAGATATAGTTCTCATTTATATTCTCAATCAGCTAAAAATGCGTTGAATATAAATGCCATTGCCCCAACTTATGATGGTTCCGGTACCATAGAGGATGGTAGAATTATCCTGCGCGAAAATTATCGAATTTTGCTTGAAAGGTATCCGGAAGCCTTAATTTTTGGTGAAGATGCCGGTAAAATTGGGGGAGTAAATCAAACCCTTGAGGGAATGCAAGACCAATTTGGTGAATTACGGGTTTCTGATACCGGAATAAGGGAATGTACAATTATTGGTCAGGGTATTGGCATGGCGATGCGAGGTTTACGCCCAATTGCTGAAATTCAATATCTTGATTATTTGTTGTACGCTATTCAGATTATGTCTGATGATTTGGCTACTGTCCAATACCGAACTAAAGGGGGGCAAAAAGCACCGCTAATCATCAGTACTCGTGGGCATCGTCTGGAAGGGATTTGGCACAGCGGTTCTCCAATGGGAATGATCATTAATGCTATACGAGGAATGTATGTATGTTTACCTCGCAATATGACTAAGGCTGCAGGATTTTATAATTTATTGATGGAAGCTGATGAACCGGCATTGGTTATTGAACCTCTAAATGGGTATCGCACTAAAGAGCTCTTGCCTACAAATATAGGAGAATTCAAAGAAGCTCTTGGGATTCCCGAAATACTGAAACAAGGAAGTGATATCACATTGGTTTCGTATGGTTCAACGTTTAATTTATGTGAACTTGCTGTTAAACAATTGATGGAATTAGACATTGATGTAGAACTTATTGATGTTCAGACATTATTGCCTTTTGATATCAATCATCTAATTAAGAAATCTATAGCGAAAACTAATCGCTTGCTTATTGTTGATGAAGATGTAAGTGGTGGGGCTTCGGCATTTATCTTGAATAAACTATTGGTTGAACAACAAGCTTATTACCATCTTGATTCGGCACCGCAGACCTTAACTTCGAAAGACCATCGACCGGCTTATGGTTCAGATGGAGATTACTTTTCAAAACCGAATTTGGAAGATATCATTGAAAAGGTTTACAACATGATGCATGAAACCAATCCTTCGAAATATCCACCTTTGTATTAATTTGCTGATTGGAAATTGTAATTTAAGTTACATTGTATATTTTTTTAGTTGACAAACTTTGAGCATGACATTTGAAGCATATTTAATTTTATTTGAAGATTTAATATCGGGTAAGAAGAGTGAAAAACCCTATGATGATCCTCACTTCCTCAATTATACCCAATTAAATCACTCTCGACAAAGTCGTTGGTTGAAAAAAGGTCAACTTTCAGATCAAACTAAAGAAATCATCCGATCCATTTCTTATGAACAGACTTGGTTATTAATTACCGAACCTTGGTGTGGTGATGCGGCCCACAACGTTCCTTTCATTGCGATGATGACCGAGCTCAATCCGCTGATAACCTTCAAAATTCAATTGAGAGATAGTGCTGAATCAGAAATTGATCAATACTTAACCAATGGAGGAAAATCAATTCCAAAACTCATTGTGAGAGATCATGAAGGTACTGACTTGTTTATTTGGGGACCGAGACCCAGAGACTGCCAACAGGTGTTTGAAGAGCTCAAAGCATCAGGTGTTGATTTTGAAGAACTAAAAATTGGACTCCAAAAATGGTATAATGAAGATCAAGGAAGATCGATACAAGAAGAGATTTGCAGCGGAATTTCTTGTATAATCGGTTAGTGGATATACAAAGTACGAATAGAAAATCAGACAGTAAACTCTTGACCCCAGTTATGCAATGATACAATACTTGGAAGTAGTTTTTCACCTTTTACAGTCAAAGTGTATTCGACAGTTGGTGGAACAGTTGCAAATACCTCTCTGGTAATAATTCCGTTCGCTTCCATATTTTTTAATTCCTTTACCAACATTCTTGTATTTATTCCTTCTACACTTCTTTCGATTTCTTTGAAACGCATTTTACCTTTTGATAATATGTAAATAATAGGCATAGACCATTTTCCACCTATTATATCTAATACATCTCTTAAAGAGCAAGTCTTTTCAGAAATTTTCATTTTTTTTATTTGCATAAAGTATTGATTTTATTGATTGCTTTAATTTATGTTACTACTATACAAAAATGTACCTACTTGCAAAAGTAAAGTATTGAATTTAATTTTACAATCTAATTTAAAAAGTACTAAAAATGAAATTATTAGAATCAATAAAATTGGGTGGACATATCATAAAGAATAGAATGGTTATGGCACCTATGACACGTTCTCGTGCAAACTGGAATGGTATAGTTGGAGATTCCACCGTATTGTACTACACTCAAAGAGCAAGTGCAGGGTTAATTGTAAGTGAAGCCATAAATATATCTAAACAAGCAATCGGAAGCCCACTTACACCGGGTATTTACACCAGTGAACAAATAGAGGCTTGGAAAAAAGTAACAAAAGCTGTTCACGATAATGGCGGTATAATATATGCTCAACTTTGGCATACAGGACGAGTAGGGCATTCATCAGTAAAAAATGGTGAATTGCCAGTTGCACCTTCTGCCATTGCTATTCAAGGACAGCAACATTTCACAATGGAGGGAATGAAAGATTACGAAATCCCGAGAGCATTAACAATGGAGGAAATACAACAGATCATTCAAGATTATAAGCAAGCTGCAATGAATGCAATAGAGGCTGGTTTTGATGGCATTGAACTGCATTCCGCTTTTGGTTATTTGCCGAATCAGTTTTTGGCTGAAAGTGCTAACCAAAGAAACGACCAATATGGAGGAAGTAATGAAAATAGAAACCGTTTTGTCTTGGATGTAATGAACGAAATGGTCACTGCAATCGGTGAAGAAAAAGTAGCTATTCGTTTATCACCAACAAGTTTGTATAATAACATAGAACATCAAAATCCAATTGAACAGTTCACGCTGTTAATCAATGAACTTAATAAAATGTCATTATCATACATTCATATAATGAACGTACCATTTCCTGTTGACAAATTCCCTCAATACCCATTGAATGCAGTTGAATCTTTTGGGAAATTGACACATCATTCAGTTATTGCAAATTGTGGTTATACAAAAAATACGGGTGAAGCAGAGTTACAAAAAGGAATTGCCGGTCTTATTTCATTTGGCACTTTATTCTTGGCTAATCCTGATTTACCAAAACGTTTTGAACTCAATTCCGAGTTAAACCAACTTGATAAAGCAACCATGTACGGAGGACAAGATTCCGGTTATATTGACTATCCATTTTTAAGCTGATATTTTACAATGAATAATAATATTTTAATTTTAGTCGTCTTTACAATAGACACTGAAAATTTGCCAAGTAATTTTCAGGAAATTATCAAACACGAACAAGAAGTACTTAATCAATGGAAAAGCGAAGGCTTTGTTGAACACCTCTTTCTAAGACAAACTAAAAACGGAGCAGTTATCGTTTTTAAGGACATAAATGAAGAAAAAGCTAAGGAATTAATGCAGACACTTCCATTGTACCAATTTTTAAAATCGATTGAGTATTTACAATTAATAAAACAGTTCTAAATTATAAAGCTAATAAGATGTATATCAAATAAATGGGTCTTTTTTATGCAAATGCTTAACCCATTTATTTGTTATCTGTTCTGTATGAATTGCGTTTAATCCATCTGTGGGTCTTGTTGCAAACGTTGATGTTTTTTGATTATAAGTTACAATCTATTTCATAACAAAGACATCGTGTTAACTTTGGTGTCTCAAAGTGAAGTATTTTTTCTATGTTGGATTTGAAGTATAAAACCATATTAAGCGTGGCAGTACCATTGATGATATCAAGTTTTATACAATCAATCGTCCTAATTACAGATGCATCCTTTATTAGTCGCTATAGTACTTTAGCTTTTGATGCTGTAGGAAACAGTGGGCTGATTTATGTAACAATGTATGTCGCTCTCGCAGGAATGGGCGATGGTGCACAAATTTTAATTGCTCGCAGAATTGGGCAAGATCACACACATTTGATTGGTCGTATTTTTGGTACTTCTCTATTCATACATTTATTTCTCGCTATTTTTTTATTTGTAGTATGTCAAATTCTGATACCAAACTTGCTTGACACTTTTGCGAAACATAAAGATTTGTGCTATTTACAGAAGGAATTCATTCGCATCAGAAGTTTCGCACTTTTTTTTGCAATGGTTACTCTCTCGGTTCAAGCATTTTTTATTGCAAATGGAAAAACATGGGTTGTCTTGATTGCAGCACTTTTAACGGCAGGATTCAACGTTATATTGGATTATCTTTTCATATTCGGGAAGATTGGATTTCCTGAAATGGGGATTAGGGGCGCTGCTTTAGCATCAACTCTTGCGGATGGAATTGGAATGCTCTTTTTATTTCTTTATTTGTTGTTTTCTGAAGAGCGAAAAAAACTAAAGTTATTTGCTCATTTTTCGTTTAATTTTCCCTCATTTAAAGAGTTAATTAAAGTTGGAAGCCCCCTAATGTTTCAAGGATTTACTGCGTTGGCTACCTGGACAATTTTTTTTGCTTGGATTGAGCAAATCGGCAAATTTGAGTTAACTGTATCTCAAAATATCCGATCCATTTATTTTATTGCATTCGTGCCAATTTGGGGCTTTGCAGGAACAACAAAGACGTACATCTCACAATATTTGGGAGGTAAACGTTACGATGGGTTGAAAATCATTCAAAAACGAATCCAATTGCTTTCGTTTTTATTCCTATTGATTTTTTTTCACGGTGCTTTGTTTTATCCCGAAAAATTGATTGGGATTATCAACCCGTCAGAAATACACATTGCTAAAAGTGCTGAAATTATGCGCTTTATATTTGTTTCAATTTTATTATACGGATTTTTTTCTGTCTATTTTCAAACAATCAATGGAAGCGGTAATACGCTTGTTTCGTTTTCCATTGAAGTGCTGTGTGTGTTGGTTTATATCATAGCAGCTTATATGTTTATCAAAATATTAAAACTGGATATTTTTTGGATATGGTCTGTTGAGTACATCTATTTCATTACAATGGGGATACTCTCCATGATCTATTTGCGTTATTTTAATTGGCAGAAAAAAGTAGTATGATGAATCAAAAAGAATTCAAATTGATATTTATGGGAACACCAGAATTTGCTGTGTTTACCTTGGATCAATTGTTGTGCAATGGCTTCTCGATTGCCGCAGTAGTCACCGCCCCCGATAAACCCGCAGGGCGTGGTCAGTTATTGCATCAAAGTGCTGTTAAGCAATACGCCCTTTCCAAAAATATTCAAATTTTACAGCCCATATCTCTCAAAGATCCAAAATTTATTAAGGAATTAAATTCTTTCAACGCCAATTTGTTTGTCGTGGTTGCATTTCGGATGCTTCCTGAAATAGTTTGGTCAATGCCAAGTCATGGAACCATCAATTTGCATGCTTCATTGCTTCCAAAATACAGAGGAGCTGCTCCAATTAATTGGGTAGTCATGAAAGGTGAGAAAGAAACTGGGGCAACTACATTTTTTATTGAAAAAGAAATAGATACAGGTAATATCATTGAGCAAACAACCCTTTCAATTGCTGAAAATGAAACTGCTGGAGAATTACACGATCGATTAATGGTATCCGGCTCTCAGCTAATAATTTCGACTGTTAAGCATATAATCGATGGTACGGTCAAAGCTATTCCTCAATCTCAGTTGAAGTCCGAGAATGATTTTTTGGCACCCAAATTATTTAAGAAAGATTGTGAAATAAATTGGAACTTACCGGTTGGAGAGGTTCACAATTTTGTGCGGGGATTATCGCCTGTACCGGCTGCTTGGTCGTTTATTCTGAATAACAAAAATGGAGAACAAAAGTCATTTAAGTTTTTTAAATCTGAAGTTACTCAGCAAAAAGTAGTTGAAAAACACAAAATTGTTATTTCAGAAAGTGGAATCCTTTTCCCATGCAATGACTATTATTTGAAAATAACTGAAATTCAAATGGAAGGAAAGAAAAGGATGCATTTTAATGATTTTCTGCTTGGCAATTCATTGGAAAATTGTGAAATAGTAGCTCCAATATCTTTATAATTTGTCTTTTCTGAACTTAATGAATAGTGGAAAATACCATATTTTGGGTTGTTTTATCAACAAAAAACCGCATTTTTCAACAAAATGTTATTTTTTTTATAAAAAATACTTGTGTAGCATTGTTATTCAAATATATTTGTTCGGAAAACAATTTTTATTGAAACATTTTTAAACCCAAAACTATGAACAAAGCAGAATTGATTGATGCAATGGCATCTGAGGCTGGATTGTCTAAAGCTGATGCAAAAAAAGCTCTAGATGCATTTGTTAATGCAACAACTAAAGCGTTGAAAGGAAATGACCGAATTTCATTGGTTGGATTTGGTTCTTTCTCTGTATCTAAAAGAGAAGCAAGAACAGGTCGTAATCCTCAAACAGGAAAAGAAATTAAAATCGCTGCTAAAAACGTAGTACGTTTTAAAGCAGGGGCCGATCTTTCTGGAAAAGTGAATTAATTTTGTTTAAAATTATTCGTAAAGCTGTCTCGTTATGAGACAGCTTTTTTTGTACGATTTTTTCAAATAAATAGGGGAGTTTGTCTTGTTCAATTCTGCTTAACTTTGTAACCCATGAATCAATCGAAAAAAGTAGCATTTTATACCTTGGGTTGTAAATTAAATTTTTCTGAAACTTCGACTATTGCCAGATCGTTAGTAGAAGCCGGTTATGCAAAAGTAGATTTTGAAGAAAATCCGGATGTTTTTGTTCTTAATACATGTTCGGTGACTGAAAATGCTGATAAAAAGTGTAAACAATTAGTCAAAAAGGCAAAATCCATCAATCCGGAATCTTATGTAGTCATTATAGGTTGTTATGCGCAACTCAAACCTGAAGAAATCAGTAATATTCCCGGTGTTGATATTGTATTGGGAGCCAATGAAAAATTTAATTTGATTGAACATCTTGAAAAACTGGATGAAGATCCAAAAAATAAAATTCTGGCATTTGATTCAATCAAAAATACAACTGAATTTGTTCCGGCTTATTCCATGGGGGATAGGACTCGTTCTTTTTTAAAAGTTCAAGATGGTTGCGATTATTTTTGTACATTTTGTACCATTCCATTAGCACGTGGAAAAAGTCGTAATTCAAGCATCTCAAAAACAGTTGATGTCGCCCGGAAAATTGCGAATACTGAAGTGAAAGAAGTGGTGTTGACAGGTGTTAACATTGGTGATTTTGGTCAGGGAGGAGAAGAGGATTTTTTAGGTTTAATCCAAGCTCTAGACTCACTTGAAGGCATTGAACGTTTTCGTATTTCGTCCATAGAACCGAATTTGCTTTCAAATGAAATCATTCATTTTTGCCTGAATGAATCGAATCATTTTGTTCCACATTTTCACATACCTCTACAGTCCGGAAATAATCGTTTATTAAAAGCGATGCGCAGAAAATATCTCAGGGAATTGTATGAGGAACGGATTTCGTTTATTAAGACAAGCAATCCGGATACGTGTATCGGAGTAGATATAATTGTGGGCTTTCCCGGAGAAACAGATGAAGATTTTTTGGATACGCTCAACTTTCTTAAGGTATTAGATATTTCTTATTTACATGTTTTTACCTATTCTGAACGAGCAAATACTACAGCTATCAAATTAGGAGAATCTGTCCCGATGAATGTACGCAAAGAGCGAAGTAAACAACTTCATATTCTTTCAGAAAAAAAGAAAAGGGCTTTTTATGAGCAAAATTTGGGAACAGAACGAAACGTTCTTTTTGAATTTGAAGAAGATAATGGAACCATGTATGGTTATACAGAGAACTATATTAAGGTCAAAAGTTCATTTGATCCTCAACGAGTAAATTCTTTTCAGCATGTAATCCTAACCAAAATAGATCGGGATGGGATTATGATGTGTGAATTTAAAAAATAGCAGCTTATTTTTTAATAGCCCTAGTCATCTCTCTTTTTCCTGGAGGTCCAGGAAGAACATAAACTTCAAAACCAATTTCTTTTAGGTCTCTTTTGACTTGTCCTTTCGCGCAATAAGTAACTAATATTCCACTTGTTTTTAGACATACATGCATTTTTTGTAATAATTTGATATGCCATAATTCAGCTTGTGCCCTTGGACCGAATGCGTCAAAATAAACAATATCAAAAAAGTTGGGCATAAGTTCAATATCTTCCAGTTTCACTTTGTTCTTTTCAATACTAAAAAATGAGGATAGTTGTTGTTCTCTTTCCCAAGGTGCCTGATGAATTTCATGAAAATAGTGTTCAAATTTAGGATCTGTCAGTTTTCCATATTCTAATGCATCAATTGTGTGAAAATCAACCGGAAATGCTTCAATAGTAGTGTATTTAATAGTGATGTTCCGTTTTTCTGCTTCTATCAGAGTGAGAAAAGCATTTAACCCGGTACCAAATCCCATTTCAAAAACAGACAGTTTTTGTTTATTAGATAGTGTTCGAACTCCATGGTTAATAAATACATGCATCGCTTCTTGATAAGCTCCGTGAGTTGAATGATAGTGCTCATCAATAGCAGGTAAATAAATTGTTTTTGAACCGTCAGCAGTTAATTTTAATTCTTTTTCCACACGTTAAAAGTACAACATAGATAATTAACAAATGTTGAAAACTCCGTTTTATATCTTTTTAAGAAACTTTTAAGCCTTAAGTCAAAAAAATCGCTTGTTTACCTATCTTTGTTTTATGGACAATCAAACTGAAAACGTCAGAAAACCTGCATCTAGAGTCAAAAATGCTTCCTTGTTACTCAATGACTTGGGGAAGATTCCTCCTCAGGCTGTAGATATTGAGCAAGTTGTATTGGGATCAATGATGTTGGAAAAAAATGCCGTTACCGATACCATCGACATTTTGAGTCCTACTAGTTTTTACGATCCGAAACACCAATACATTTACTCGGCTATACGTGATTTATTCGCTTCTTCTAACCCGATAGATATTCTTACTGTAACCAATAAATTGAAACAAAAAGGTGAATTGGAAGCAGCAGGTGGAGCTGCTTATATTTCAATGTTAACAAGCAGAGTAGCTTCCAGTGCTCACATTGAATACCACGCACGAGTAATTTCAGAAAAACACATCAAAAGAGAGCTTATTCGAATGAGTAGTGAAGTAATTCGAGATGCTTACGATGATACAAAGGAAGTTTTCGATGTTTTAGATCATGCCGAAAGTGAATTATTCAAAATAGCCGAAAACAACATGGGCAGACACATTGATGTTTTGCAAAATGTTGTTCGTGATGCGATTGATGAAATTGAAAAAGCATCACAATCATCTGATGGTATTTCCGGAGTTCCATCGGGATTTCATGAGTTAGATAAGTTGACTTCAGGTTGGCAACGTTCTGATATGATTGTGATTGCCGCTCGTCCCGCAATGGGAAAAACAGCGTTGGTACTTTCGATGGCACGTAATACTGCAGTCGATTATGGGCAAGGAGTAGCCATTTTTTCCTTAGAAATGTCGTCTGTTCAGCTTGTAAAACGTTTGATTGCTGCGGAAACAAAGTTGAGTGTTGAAAAATTACGAAAAGGTGATTTACGTGAACATGAATTTCAACAATTGCATTCTCGCATATCTAAATTGGCCACAGCCCCCATTTTTATTGATGATACCCCGGCAATAAACGTCTTTGATTTACGTGCAAAATGTCGACGTTTGAAGATGCAACATGATATTCAACTGGTTATCATTGATTATTTGCAACTTATGAAAGGAGGAGGCTCCAATAAAGGACCCGGAAATAGGGAACAGGAGATTTCTACCATTTCAAGATCAATCAAGGAAATTGCAAAGGAATTGAATATTCCGATTATCGCTTTAGCCCAGCTGAGTCGTTCGGTAGAGACTAGGGGAGGCGATAAAAGACCGGTACTTTCGGATCTTCGAGAGTCAGGAGCCATTGAGCAAGATGCTGATATCGTTTCCTTTATTTACAGACCTGAATATTATGGATATACACAAAATGAAAGCGGTGAGTCAAATGTTGGCATAGGTGAGATTATTGTTGCAAAACACAGGAATGGTGCTTTAGATCGCGTCCGACTTCGCTTCTTATCTGAATACGCTCGTTTTGATAATCTGGATACTTTTGAGGATGAGATTCACTTGCCCATCAACTCGAATATGGGTGCAAATGAAGGTTTTGATGATTCAGGACCAAAAAGTTATACGATTCCTAGTAAAATGGATTCTTTTGATGAAGATGTTCCAGATTTTAATAGAAGTTTTGATGATAATCCTTTTTAAATCAATCTGATATTTGTATGAACAGCATTTCAAAAATTCTGATTATTGTTTTCATTATTTTGCTTCCAATCTCTGGTAAGACTTCACAAATTCTTATCCCGATGGATGACACACAAACAGATCACCTCAAATCCTATGGAGTTGCATTTTGGGCATTGGAAAATACGGTAACTATCGAATGGTTGTTGAATTACCGGGGCGGTTCTTTTTTGTTGCCTCATCTGAAAACAATTGAAGAGGAATTGATTATTAGGAATGTTAGGTATGAGGTTCTCGCAGATGGGCAAGTCAATCAAATTAGAGCACAAATTGCCAATCCTGAAGTAAATATGGAGATTGTCCAATTAGAAAAAGCACCTAAAATAGCAGTTTATACGCCTAACGGAAAAAAACCTTGGGATGACGCTGTAACGCTCGTTTTGGAATATGCTGAAATACCGTACGAAAAAATTTATGACTCAGCAATTGTCATGGGCATTTTACCCAAATACGATTGGTTGCATTTGCATCATGAAGATTTTACAGGTCAATATGGCAAGTTTTATGCCGCTTACAGAAACTATTCCTGGTATCAGGAAGAAGTTAAAAATTCTGAAGCTTATGCCAAAAGGTTAGGATTTGACAAAGTCTCGAAATTAAAGTTGGCTGTAGCTAATAATCTGAAAAACTTCGTTCTTGGAGGAGGATTTCTTTTTACAATGTGCAGTGGAACAGATAGTTTTGATATAGGTCTTTCTGCTCATAATACAGATATTTGCGAATCAATGTTTGATGGTGACCCCAGCGATCCAAAATGTCAGGATAAGTTGGACTTCTCAAATACGTTCGCGTTCGAAAATTTTAAATTGGTGCGAGACCCTATGGTTTATGAATACTCAGACATTGATGGTACTGATCTTCACAGAACAGGGTTCAATACAGAATCAACCGATAAGTTCACTCTATTTGATTTTTCTGCTAAGTGGGATATTGTTCCAACAATGCTGACCCAGTGTCACACTGATGTCATTGATGGTTTTATGGGCCAGACAACTGATTTCAAAAAGGATTTGATCAAGCCAAACGTTTTGATTATGGGTGAAAATAAGTCACTTGGAACAGCTAAATATATTCATGGTGAATTGGGACAAGGTACTTGGACATTTTATGGCGGGCATGATCCTGAAGATTATGAACACAAAGTGGGTGACCCTCCAACTGATTTGAATCTACATCCCAATTCTCCGGGTTATCGATTGATTTTGAACAATATTTTGTTTCCTGCAGCTAAGAAGAAAAAGCGTAAAACGTAGCAGTAGTTATTTTTTGTGGGCGATATAGAGTATTTCAGATTCTTTCATCCTGTATCGTTCGATTTGATCCTTTGGATATTTTGTTAACGGAGAAAATTCAGTGACTGTAAAACCTGCCTTTTTCAACCATTCAGGATAGTCTCTTCCAAATAAACGCACATGATCTTTTTGCCAAAAATGGATTTCGCGTTCTTTTGGGTTAACAATACTTTTGTCTTCATAGGTTTGTTCACGATTCATGTCCTGAGGTACTTGCATGATGGCCCACGCATCTTTCTTCATTACCCGATAAATTTCACTCAAACATTGCATCGGATCTTCCACGTGTTCTAAAACATGATTGCAAAAAATAACATCAAAACAACTATCTTCCAGAGGAATATGATGTAAGTCAAAATGTAAATCTGCAATAGGTGACACCAAGTCTCCAGTCAGATAATTTAAGTTTTTTTGATTTTTAAATCGCTTGTGAAAGCATTGCTCCGGTGCAATGTGTAACACGTCTAATTTATCAGCGGTGAAAAAGTTTGATTCATCTCTCAGATATAACCACATCAGTCGATGTCTTTCTAATGTTAAATCGTATGGGCAAAGAACATTGTCACGGTGAGCAATGTCTGAACCATACGACAGAAATTTAGAAAAAGAATTTTCACAAACCGGACATTCTACATTATTTCCCTTGAATAGGAGGGGGGCAACTAACTTAAATGGATAACTTAGTCGAATCAATAATGGTCTAGGAAGTTTGTTTAAAAGAAATTTATATATCTTTTTCATTCCGGCTTATTTATTAAT
Source organism: uncultured Akkermansia sp. (assembly GCA_964526595.1). Classification (GTDB taxonomy): domain Bacteria; phylum Bacteroidota; class Bacteroidia; order Flavobacteriales_D; family Crocinitomicaceae; genus M0103. The sequence continues at coordinate 45,081 of CAZGJF010000011.1, forward strand.
CTTGCTTTATTTTCTAATACAGCCTTTATAAGAAGAAAAAATCCTGTAATTACAAAGGGAATACTCAACATTTGTCCCGTATTAATGGGTAAATATTCATCTCTGGCAGTCTGTCCCAATTTAACAAATTCAACCAAAAAACGTGCACCAAAAATCAAAATTAAAAAGACCCCAAAAACGACACCTTCTCTTTTGTATAATTCTTTTCTCCAATACAAAAACAATAGGATACCAAAAGAAATCAAATAACAAATTGCTTCGTATAATTGAGCAGGATGACGCACAGGAATAAGATCCCAAGAACATTCGTAAGGAGGAAAACAGTCATGATGCATAAATTTGAATCCCCAAGGTAAATTGGTTACATCTCCGACCATTTCATGATTAACCAAATTTCCTAATCGTATAAATGTTCCGGCAATTGCAATCGGGGCAGCAATGCGGTCAAGCATCCATAAATATGATTTTTTGATTACTTTTTTCGAATAAATAAATAAAGCAATCAAAATAACAATAGCAGCTCCATGACTGGCAAGACCACCTTCCCAAATTTTAATAATATCTTCCGGGTGTGACAAGTATCCCCGTTCGGTAAGAAAACCATTTGAATCAAACGTGTCAAAATATGGCCCGTAAAAAAAGACATGCCCCAGACGTGCACCGATGATGGTCGAAAAAACCATGTACATCACCAATTTGTCTAATTGATTATTATCAACAGCATCTTTTTTGAACATCTTCTTGATAACGAAATAACCAATTACAAGGCCGGTAACAAATAATAAGCCATACAAGTTGGGGGTTCGTTGCCCTTCAATAATTTCCGGGCTTAAATTCCACTTAATATACTGAATCACTTTGTTGCTTTTAGATGCATTTCACTCAAATATAATGGCTTTTCTTGATGTTGAAGAAATGGTAACTTGGGAGACCTTCCTTTTTTGAATATCAGATTGCTGGTTGTTTGGCCCTTTCTCATTGTTTTTTGAACATCTTCAGGTAAGTTAATGACATCTCGGCAATCTGACGAACAACAATTTTGATAGGTGGATTTACATGTTTCACATTGTATAAACAAAAGATGACAAGCATCATTGGCACAATTTGTATGAGTATCGGCAGGATTACCGCACTGGTGACAAACAGCAATAATATCATCAGAAATACGCTCACCTCTTCGTTCATCAAACACGAAATTTTTACCAATAAATTTATTGGCTAAACCTTTTTCTCTGCAATCATTTGCGTATTTAATGATCCCACCATCGAGTTGGTAAACATTTTTGAATCCCCTATGTTTAAACCACGCAGAAGCTTTTTCACAGCGAATCCCACCTGTACAATACATGACCAAGTTTCTGTCCTCATTGCCCTTCAAATAGGTTTCTTCAATAAAAGGAAGAGATTCTCTGAAAGTATCTACATCTGGTAAAATAGCGCCCTTGAAATGACCAACTTCAGACTCGTAGTGATTTCTGAAGTCAATTAGTATAGTTTCAGGGTCATCAGTAATTTTATTGAAGTCCTCTGCTTCAAGGTGTTTTCCTTTATTAGTTACATCAAATGTTTCATCGTTTAATCCATCAGCGAGAATTTTTTGTCTGACCTTTATTTTTAATTTTAAGAATGGAAATTCCGCTTCGGAATCATCTACGGCAATGTTTAGTCTGACACCATCCAGAAAATCAATTTCATACAATTCAGTTCGAAAACGATCTAAATGTTGAAGGGGAACAGAAATTTGGGCATTGATTCCTTCAGATGCCACGTAAGTTCTACCAACTACATCAATCTTTGACCATAATTGAAATAAATGGTCGCGAAATAAACGAGGATTTGAAATGTTGGCATATTTGTAGAAAGAAATGGTTACAAACTTATAACCGCTTTCATGCCACTTGGTTTCTAATTCCTCTTTATTTAAGGTGTTCCACAGTTGCATGCTATGTTGTTTTAAATAAAAAGTTGTGCGAATTTACAGATTAATTCAGAAAAAACTCATTTAGACTGTTTTTCTGTTTGGAACAATATGTATCAAATTCTTCGAATCGACATAACAACGAACAATCCTCTAACGTAATTAAAAATTTAATGCACAACGTTCATTCATACACAATTTTAAAAAATGAGTAACTAGATCCATAAAATCGAATTGTAATGATCAATTATAGCACATTACTTTTAATAATTTTAATGGTTCATGACTGACATATTTCTATTTAAACTTGTTTTTGATAGATTTAAATTTACCTAAGAAATACGTATAGTACAATAGTTAACATTTTCTCGCGTTTAAGATTAAGATTGTTTTAACCTAAATTTAAGTCATACAATTTTTGTCTTTAACAGAATAGTAATATTTAAATTTGAAGTTGTGAAACAATTTTTATTAAGTTTGAACCCTAAAAAGTCTATTAAAAATTTAAAACTATGAGCAACAAACAAAAAACATCAGGCGGTTTTTCTTCCTTAATGGCTGTTTTAGCCATTGTTATTTCACTCATCGCCGGAGTGATTATTTACAAGTACATTTTTGGTGATCCTGCAAATTTTGTAGATAAAGACCCAACAGGCGAACCTTTGGAAGGGAATTTGTTGGGAACTATTTACAAAGGAGGTTTTATCGTTCCGATTCTAGTTGCAATCAATATCATCATTATTATTTTTTCTATCGAGCGTTTTGTTACCTTATCTAAAGCGAGAGGTAAAGGAAGAGTTGATTCTTTCGTTGGAAAAGTAAAATCCATGTTGGAAAACAAACAAGTAACTGAAGCAATGGAGGCTTGTGATACACAAAGAGGTTCACTAGCTAATGTTGTTCGTGCAGGATTGGAAAAATACAATCACATCGCAGAGGATAACAATATGAACAAGGAACAAAAGGTAGAATCTCTTAAAAAAGAATTGGAAGAGGCTACAGCATTAGAATTGCCAATGTTGTCCAAAAATTTGGTAATACTTTCTACATGTGCTTCTATTGCTACATTGATTGGTTTGATTGGTACAGTAATGGGGATGATTCGTTCATTTGCTGCGATGAGCCACGGTGCCCCCGATACGGCTCAGTTGGCAACCGGTATTTCTGAGGCTTTGATAAATACGTTTTTTGGTATTGCCGGTTCTACCATTGCTATCATCATGTACAATTTCTTCTCTACCAAAATCGATGCAATGACTTATAGCATTGATGAGGCTAGTTTCACGATTGTTCAGGATTTTTCAGCCACACACAAATAATACTTGCAACATAATTAACATAAAGAAATGCCTAAAATTAAATTACCCAAAAGTTCTCCTTCCATAGACATGACACCTATGGTTGACTTGGCTTTCTTGCTTGTTACCTTTTTTATGCTTGCTGCTTCATTTCGTTCTAGTGAGCCGGTTGAAGTAGATGTTCCTTCTAGTATAAGTGATAAAATCATACCTGAAAATGTATTATTGGTAACGATTGATAGAGGAGGGAGAGTTTTCTTTAATTTATCTGATCCTGAAGCGAGAAGAGAACTTATTCAAAACATGAGTTCAAAGTATAAAATTGGCTTTTCCCCCGAGCAAATCGAAAAATTCACCTTGATGTCCAGCTTTGGTTGTACAATGAAAGAATTGCCTCAGTACATCGAAATGTCTTCCGATCAGCGAAAAATGTACAATACTAAAGGCATTCCGCTTGATTCTACCAACAATCAGTTGAAGGATTGGGTTTATTATGGAAACATTGCGGCATTGAACTCAGGTAAAACTGCTTATGAAGAAGCAAAACTGAAAGGTTTAGCTCCTGAAGTAAATGATTTTAAACCGAAGTTTATCCTGAAGGTGGATAATAAAGCCTTGTATGTTCACGCTCAACATGTAGTTGATGTTTTCAGGGATTTAGAATTAAATAATTTGAATTTTATTACTTCAATGGAGATGGCTCCGTTGTAAATTAGTTAGAAGTATGGCAGAAATTGCAGAAGGTGGCGGCTCAGGTCACGGGAAAGGCAAAAGAAGAGCTAAGAAGAGTTCAACTAGAGTCGATATGACTCCAATGGTGGATCTTGCGTTCTTATTGCTTACTTTCTTTGTCCTCACATCTACATTCAGTAAACCCAAAGTTATGAGCTTGGTTTATCCTGCTAAGATAGATCCCAATGAAAAGCTCGAACAACCAAAAATTAATAATGCTATTACGTTTCTTTTATCTGAGGATAAAATTTTCTACTATAGTGGGCAATATTATTCCAAAGGTAATCCGGATGGAAAACCTGCAACAGAATTACAAGAAACTAATTTTGGTCCGGATGGAGTCAGAAAGTTGTTAGCAGATCGGAATGAGTATGTGTTGAAAGGCAAGGAAGGGCTTGATAAGAAATTAGAAGCAAAACAGATTCAGGACAGTACCTATCTTAGAATGCTCATTGACTTCAAAAAACACAAAGAAGCACTGAAAGTTTTGATAAAGACCGATGATAAGGCAACATGTAAAAATTTCGTTGATTTGATCGACGAACTTAAAATTGCAGAAATTGGAGTAATTGCTCCTGTTGATATGCTGGCAAGTGAGTTGGATTTATTAAATGCAAAATTAAAGTAATAGCGTATGGCAGTAATTATCAGTATTATCATGTTGGTAGCTTTCGTTTCCTTGTACGATTATTACACATCAAGGACGTGGCAACAAGTTACCTCTTCGGTTCGAAATGACTTAGTCTTCCAAAACCGAAATCGCACTTATGGAGCTTTTCAATTGCGTAATGAATACGACAAGCGTCTAATATTTATTATGCTTGGTATTTTGTTGACAATAGGGGTTTCCTATGGAACTTATGTAATTATCCAAAATTTACCGGAAGAAAAACTCCCACCACCACCGGCAGATTCAACTCAGTTTACTGTGCAAGCTCCTCCCGTTGAAGAGGATGTGCCACCACCACCACCTGAGGAACCACCGCCACCGATGGAAAGAACCGTAGCTTTCATGCCACCGGTGGTTGTCGATATTCCTGTTGAAGATGAAATTCCTCCTCAAGAAGCGATGGAAGAAATCAGAGCTAGTACTGAAACTAATGATACTGAAGAAGAAAATTTTGCGCCTCCTGTACAAGGGGAAGAAAAGCCACCTGTTGTCGAAGAAAAACCTGAAGAGATCTTTACATTCGTAGATGAGGAAGCAGAATTTCCCGGAGGTTATCCTGCTATGATGCAGTTTATACAAAAAAATTATGTGTATCCGCCAACTGCTCTGGATATGGGCATAGAAGGTAAAGTGTATGTCAAATTCGTTGTTACAAGTGATGGCTCCATTACCAGTGTTCAGGTTGAAAGAGGTTTAGCTGGTTGTCCTGAGTGTGACAAAGAAGCACTTCGCGTTGTTAAACTTATGAAAGGTTGGAAACCCGGAAAAGTAAATGGCAAGAGTGTATCCAGTGTATTCAGACTGCCTTTGGGATTGAAAGCTCAATAATTTTTTTACTTTAAGTTAATTCCCCGGCTGATTTTCACTCGGGGATTTTTTTTCCCTTGAAAAATGAATACAATCACTCAAATTATTGCCGGTTTCATGGTAATAATGACCTTGACTTTGGCCTATTTTCTAATTTTTACAGATTTAATGATTGATCGTTTGTATGGCAATAAACGCTTGTTTTTATGTGTCATATTAATTGTGTATGCATTTTATAGATCGTTCAGAATCTATAAGTCGCTTAAAATTAGAAATGATGCAAAACGTTGAGATCAAAAAAAAAGCGATGAAACTAAATGGATTTTTAAATAAAGTAAATTACATTTCTATGAAGAAAGTCTTTCAATTACTAAGTTTAGTTGTACTCTTGACAGCCACAAGTTCGTGTGATCAGCAAATTGGTTATACAGCTGATGCTCATGGAAGAGGAAAAGCATTAATTTTGATTGAAGAATCATTCAAACCATTGTTTGATACAAGTATTTATACTTTCGAAAGCCAATACCCCAAAGCTGATATTGTACCCGGTTACGCATCTGAAGGAGACATCATCACTGATTTTTTCAATAATAAAACCAAAACTATATGTATTTCGAGAGATTTTACTGAAATCGAGAAGGCAACATTGAAAAAAAATCAGGTGGAGGTAAGAAGTGACAGGATTGCATTGGATGCCGTAACGTTGATTGTAAATCCCCAAAACAAAGATACCTTGATGACAGTTGAAAGGTTGAAACGTATATTAAACGGAAAGGAATCAGAATGGTCTGGATTGAAAACTAAAATTAACGTTGTTTTCGACCATAAAAATTCAGCTAATTTTAATTATCTGCTGAAGTTTGTTGAAAGTAAAAAATTGCCTCTCAATGTATTTGCACTCAAATCAAATGAAGAGGTAATTAACTATGTCAAAGAGAATAAGAGTGCTTTGGGGGTCATCGGATTAAATTGGATCAGTGATCAGGATGATTTCGATGTACTTGATTTTGTGGATGGAATCAAAGTAATGAGTGTTGCAAAAACAGAAAAGGACGCTTATTTCAAACCTTATGCAGGTTTTATTTATACAAGAGAGTATCCGCTTTTCAGAGAAATATGGATGATTAATAAAGCTAAAAAATCGGGCATCAATACAGGATTTGTATTATTCATGATCGGTGAAAAAGGACAATTAATAGTTCAGAAGTCAGCATTGGTTCCTGCAAATGCTCCTGTGAGATTGATTCAAATGATAAGCGAATAGTAGTTTTTACAAATTGAATGCTAATTTTGGCCCGTATTTTGTTGAGAGGTTAATTTTAAACTAACCGTCTTTCAAAAAGATGCAAACTGATGATAAAATTATATGAAATTCGATGATTTATAAGTTAAAGTTATAACATTCGTACAATCTTAAAAAATAAAATAAATTCATGAAAACGCTTGGTTTCCTTTTAGTTGTAATAACATTATCTTCATCTTTCCATGCTCAAACATTACAGGATGCAATTCGCAAAACTCAGAACGAACGATTCTCATTTGCTGATAGTGATTTTAGAAAATTGATTCAAAAAGAGCCAACTAATGGCCTTAACTATTTTTATTATGGCAAAAATTTCTTCGAGTGGGGTGAAGTTGATTCTGCTCTAATGGTATGGAAAAAGGGGGCTCAGATAGATCCGGTCGGGATTATTCCCACTTTAGGGTTAGGTAGGTCATTGTGGATTTCAGGAGATAAAGAAGGGGCTAAGGCATTATTTAATAAGGTTTTAAATCAAACTAAGAATAAAAATGCAGAAGTTTTCAGATTGATTGGAGAAACCTATTTGATGTCTGATCCTAAAAATTTAGACGAGGCAATCACTATGCTTGAAACTTCAATCAAGTTGGATCCTAAAAATGAAGACAGTTATCTTTTGATTGGAGATGCTTTGTATGAAAAAACACCAACCAATGCGAGTGCAGCTATCAAAAATTACAATGAGGTTTTAAAATTAAATCCAACATCTGTCCGTGGACTGGTACGAATTGGTGTCATCTACAAAAGAGCACAGAACCCCGAAGAAGCTGATGCCAAATTCAAGCAGGCACAGCAAATTGACTCTACTTTTGCTCCAGCATATCGTGAAAATGCTGAAATGTATATGAAATATGAGAAGCCTAAAAAAGCGATTGAATGTTGGAGAAAATACTTGGCGTTAAATAACAGTTTAGAAGCTAGATACCGCTTTTCGACGGCTCTATATAATGGAAAGCAGTATTGTGAATTAATTAAAGAAGTGGAAGGTTTACAAAGTAATTCATTTAATAATTTTTATATGGAGCGAATGCTCTTTTATGCTTGTTTAGAATGTACAACGGAAACAGACGCATTTAAAAAGGGAATTGCCGCAAGCGATCGCTTCTTTAAGATGGTTCCACAAGATAAAATCATTTATCTTGATTACAAGAACAGAGGCCTTTTGTTACTAAAATCTGGGCAAGATTCGTTAGCAATCATTGAGTTGGAAAAAGCATCTGAATTAAATAAAAAAGTAGCGATCGAGTTAGCAGGTGATTTAGGCAAACTGTATATGAAACAAAAAAAATACGATAAGCTAATCAATGTATATGAACTTAAAATGCGAGAAGACAAACTGAGTGTTTCAGAATACTATGACTTGGGAAAGGCTTATTATTTCGGAACTAAAAATTATGCCTTAGCAGATAGTTCCTTTGCTAAAGTAAATTTGCTTTCTCCATCGTGGGCTCCGGGGTATTGGTGGAGAGCCAGAACACAGCTTCAGCTTGATCCTAATAAATTGAATTGGTCATCGCAACCATTTTACGAAAAAGTGATGGAGATTGTCAAAGTTGAGGAGCGAAATACTACCAGTAACAAGAACATGGTAATGGAATCATGCAGGTATTTAGGTGATTATTATGTCACTTCGGCATCCAAAGATTTGAACAAAGCTAAAATCTATTGGAAAATCGTGTCGGAAATAGATCCAAATGATGCGCAAGCAAAAGCATTTCTAAAAGCAAATCCATAAGTATTCATTGTGTTAATGGACGATTTACAGATTGAAGAGATAAAGATTTAATCTGTAGGTTAGAACTAATCTCTTTATTAATATTTGAATGTACAAAACGTTATTTTATACCAACTTATTGGTTTTTATTTGTGCCTCTTGTTCTGACAATTCTGAACAGAGATCCATTAATGAAGATAAACAAGCATTTAAATCTTCGCGTTCTCTGTCCATTGAAGAAATTGCCAAGAGATATGTAGAAGCAAATCTGTCTATTCCTGCAACAGAAGATTATGATATGCAGATTTTTAAAGCGAAGTTAAATGAAGATGATTCCCAAGATGCCATCATTACAGTTAATCGTTTGAAATATGCTGTTAACAATGCTGTTTCCTCTGAAAAAACAGCAAAATTAGCCGAAATTGGTTTAATGGGAAACTATAATTATCTGTTTGTTTACGATGGTGCGCTAAAACAAGTGATTTCTCAATTAGCCATACCCTCGAGTCCTTATGCTAAACTTAAAGTAAATTTTGAGAAAATTACAACTGAACAGTATAATGATGTTTTAGTTGATTATCGTGTATTAAATGCTTCATTTCGAGATTTTTTTACCATGACAAACGGTGTTTTAAGCAGGTTTTTCCAATGGAAAAATTATGATGGTGTGGGTGGCGGAAAAGTTGAGGCATATCAGTTTGAATATAAGCAGGGGACTTTGAGTCAACAGAAAGATATTTTAATCATTAAAGCAAGTTTTACCCAACCTAAAGAATTGGATGACATTTATACTTTTGAACCAAAATTAATTTGCTCGAATGAGTTGATTTATCGATTTTTCTATCATCCAGAAACCAAGAAGTACATGACACGTAAAGAGTAAAACATGGTGATTTTTTATCCTAAAATTTTAATGACTGACATCAAATGTTTATTAGATATGAAGAATTATTTCTTCCATTTTACGATTTTTCTATAAAATGAAGGTCTTGAAAACAATGAGGGTATATTATAGTGTCTATCTTTCAAACTTATTACATTTGCAAAAAAAAAGAATAGGATGGAGGCAATTATTAAAACAAACAAGGGCACAATGAAAGCTACGCTTTACACGCAGGATGCCCCTAATACAGTAGCTAACTTCTCAAAATTGGCAAAGGAAGGGTACTACAATGGATTGAAATGGCACCGAGTATTGCCGGATTTTGTTATACAGGGAGGATGTCCCAATTCGAGAGATGGAGCTAATGGTATTCCGGGTACCGGAGGCCCTGGGTATCAAATTGATTGTGAGCTTAGTGGTGGGAATCAGTATCATGATCGCGGTGTTTTATCTATGGCTCATGCTGGTAGAAATACCGGAGGATCTCAATTCTTTGTCTGCCATTCTCGCACAAATACTGCACATTTAGATGGGAATCACACTTGCTTCGGTAAAGTCATTGAAGGTGTTGAAGTTATTGATGATATTCGTCAAGGTGACACAATTGATTCTATTGAAATTATAGAATAATAAGGATAAGATTTAGTTATAAACAAATCAACTTTATTAGTTATCTGAATTAATGGTTAATTGTATCTTTGTTCAATGAGTGAATTTGTTGTTTCGGCGAGAAAATACAGGCCACAAACCTTTGATACTGTTGTTGGTCAGAAATCGATTACGACGACACTTAAAAATGCCATCAAATCAGATCATCTTGCTCAGGCTTTTTTGTTTTGTGGTTCACGTGGAGTTGGTAAAACTACCACTGCCAGAATTTTAGCCAAAACCATTAATTGTTTTCAACGAACTGAAAATTTAGAAGCTTGTGATCAATGTGATTCATGCGTTTCATTCAATTCAAGTGCTTCGATGAACGTGTACGAACTTGATGCGGCATCTAATAATTCGGTTGACGATATTCGAAGTCTGATAGATCAAGTTAGAATTTCTCCACAATTAGGGGATTATAAAGTTTATATCATTGACGAGGTTCATATGCTTACGACACAGGCTTTCAATGCATTTTTGAAGACCTTGGAGGAGCCACCAAAGCATGCTATTTTTATTCTTGCTACCACAGAAAAGCATAAAATTATCCCAACAATATTGTCCCGTTGTCAAATATTCGATTTCAACCGAATCAGTGTAAAAGACATTGCTGAACATTTAAAAGACATTTCACTTAAGGAAGGGATAACGGCTGAAGCTGAAGCTTTACATTTAATTGCTCAAAAAGCAGATGGTGCTTTACGAGATGCACTCTCAATTTTTGATCAGATTGTTACTTTCACCGGTTCTAATTTAACGTATTCAAGTGTACTGGAAAACCTAAATATCTTGGATTACGATTATTACTTTAAAATCGTTGATTGTGCACTAAACGAGGATATTCCAGCAGCATTATTACTTCTTAATGAAATAATTGAAAAGGGATTTGACGCTCACAACTTTATTGTTGGCTTGTCTGATCATTACAGAAATTTACTTGTTTGTAAAGACCCGCGAACAGTTACCTTATTGGAAGTGGCAGATTCTTTGCAAGATCGATTTGTCAGTCAGTCCAATCAATTGGATGGTCACCTTGTTTTAAGATCCTTAGCCATTCTCAGTAAAACGGATGTCGACTATAAATCCTCCAAAAATCAACGCTTGCTCGTCGAGATGGCTCTGATGCAACTTTGTTCATTATTAAAAGAGCAAGAAAAAAAAAATGGCTAACTGAACCGGTAGAATTTATTCCTTTTCCAAACCAATCTCTCAGAAATAATTTACCGGTAACACCCAAGGTTACAAATCAATCTGTTGGTCGAATTTTAAGTTCAGAAAATCCTGAACCTAAGATGGCTAATATTCCGGGTAATCAGCTCAATACATTGAATGTTTCTATTAAGAAATTATTAGAAAAGAAACAGGAGGAACAACAAAATGAGTTGTCTATATCAAATTTACCCGATGATTCGTTCTCAATGGATCAACTTAAAATGCTTTGGAGAAAATACGCATTTGAAGTTAAAGAAAAAGGATTGGAAACCTTTTACAATGCAATGATTAAGCGCGATGTTTATGAAATGGGTGATAATCAATTTGCTTTCGAAGTAGATAATCATGTACAGGTAGATTATATAAAACCTCATATGGAACACTTGAATACATATCTTAAAAAGGAGCTAAACAATTATAAAATTGAAATAATATTAAGATTGAATCAAGATGAAGAATCTGAAATTAAATTTCTAACAGGTAAGGATAAATTCGCTTTATTATCTAAAAAAAATCCCTATTTACACACGTTCAAACAAACATTTAACCTTGACATTGAGTATTAATTCAATAGATGAAAATGAGCGTGATATAGTTAAGAACTCCTGCTTTCTATTTTCAAAAAAACTTGCGGTACCTCTTCAATTAAATCACTAACTAACATTGCATGCATTGATTTCTTTTGTGCAGCTAAATCACCTGCCATGCCATGAATAAATACACTTATTAAAGATGCTGATTCAGAACTATATCCTTGTGTAAGAAATGAGGTAATGATACCTGTTAATGCATCTCCTGATCCTCCTTTTGCCATTCCGGGATTTCCGGTTGTGTTTTTGATAACTTTTCCACTTGGGGTAGAAATAATTGTTTCATAGTCTTTTAATACAACGATACAATTGTATTTGACCGAAAAGTGAAGTTGTTTTTTGGTTCGTTCTGCATTAGTCTTCCAATTTCCTGCTAATCTCTCAAATTCCAATGGGTGAGGCGTTAAGACTGTTTCGGGAGGGATTTTTTTTAAAAAATCTTTTTGAAGGCTTATACAATTTAAACCATCAGCATCTATGATAATCGGCTTCTTAGTAGAATCTATCAATTTAAAAGTGACTTCTTGAGTCTCTCTCGCTAAACCAATACCCGATCCTATGCCAATCGCACTGAATTTATCCAAGTTGATTAGGTCAGAAAAAAACAATGGATTTGAATCAATACTTAGCATGGCTTCGGGTACTGAAGTTTGTAAAATTGGAAAACCGGAAGAAGGAACGTGTGTAGTCAGTAATCCTACACCGGTTCTTAAACATGCTCGAGATGCAATAACGGCAGCCCCCATTTTTCCATATGAACCTGCAATAATCAGGGCATGACCGTAAGTGCCTTTATGTGATTTTTTGTTTCGCGGACGAATAGCTTCTGCCACAAAATCAAAAGTAATTCCCTCCATAATCTAACTTATTTCAGTTAGATCAACGTTGCCAATTTTTCCTCCAAAATGGCTATTTTGGTCAATGTATCCGTTTCTTTCTTACGTTCAATGGAGATAACTTGCTCCGGTGCTCCTGAAATAAATTTTTCATTTTGTAATTTATGACGAATACTACTCAAGAATTTCTTTGCATACTCTAGTTCTTCAATCATTTTTTTCTTTTCTGAAGCAATGTCTATTGAATCGCCGAAAGGGATGAAGTATTCGACATTATTAACTATAAAAGTTGAAGACTTAGGAATTTTTTCATCTGTGTATGATAACTGAGCTAAATTTCCAATTTTCTGAATGATTGCATCCATAGAAGAGTCGACGTTATGGTTCTTTTTAACGAACAGTTCTAATTTAACTTTAGAGGCAATGTTGTTTTGTTTTCTGATGTTTCGAATGTTTGTAATTATTTCGGATGCACTATCGAAAGAATTCAAAATAAGAGAATTAAAACCAGCTTGTTCCGGCCAGGTAGCGATGATAATATCATCTCCTTCCGAGCGTTCTCGAATCAAATGCCATAATTCTTCAGAAATAAAAGGAGTAAATGGTTGAATCAGCTTAAGCAATTGTTCGAAAAACTGAATAGTCGAATCAAGTGTTTTTTGATCAATCGGTTGCTCATAACCGGGTTTTATTATTTCAAGATACCATGAACAAAAATCGTCCCATACTAGTTTATAAATCATCATTAATGCATCGGAAATTCGAAATTTGTCAAATGCTTCGTTAATGTTAATGAGTTGTTGATTGAATTTTGATTCAAACCATTCAACCGCTATGGACGAAGCTTTTGATTGTTCAAAATCTCTTACTTCCCATGAACTTATTAGTCGATATGCATTCCATAATTTGTTAGCAAAGTTTCTTCCTTGTTCACATTGAGA
>CAZGJF010000012.1:0-34259 GCA_964526595.1 uncultured Akkermansia sp.
GGTAAGACCTCGACGAAAACCGGACAAATGTGTTCCTCCTTCATGCGTATTGATATTATTAACATACGCTTGAATATTCTCAGTATATGAAGTATTATATGTTAGTGATACTTCAACCGGAATCCCCTCACGCTCACCTTCAAAGTAGATAACATCGGATATCAAAGCCTCACGATTACGATCCAAGTATTGTGCAAATTCTTTCAATCCTCCTTCTGAATAAAAAGAATTGGAATATGCTTTACCATCGTCATCCAGGTTCCTAAGATCAGTCAGATTTATTTGAATTCCCTTATTTAAAAAGGCTAATTCACGCATTCTGGCAGCCAGAGTGTCATAATTATATTCAGTTGAATCAAATATTGTTGCATCAGGTTTGAAGGTTACTTCAGTTCCAGTTTCATTCGATTCACCAACAACTTTAACATCATAAAGTGGCTTTCCGATGCTGTACTCTTGTTCGAATATTTTACCTTCACGGCGAACAGTTGCCTTCAAGAGGGTGGAAAGTGCATTTACACAAGACACACCAACACCATGAAGACCTCCGGAAACTTTGTAAGTGTCTTTATCAAATTTACCTCCGGCATGAAGGACGGTCATTACTACTTCAAGTGCAGACTTTTTTTCTTTGGAATGCATCGCAGTAGGAATACCCCGGCCATTATCTCGAACAGTGATTGAATTATCTTCATTTATCCAGACATCAATTTTATCACAATGTCCTGCCAATGCTTCATCTATTGAGTTGTCAACGACTTCGTAAACCAAGTGATGCAAGCCTTTTACCCCGACATCACCAATGTACATCGCCGGGCGCTTCCGAACAGCCTCGAGTCCTTCTAAAACTTGTATGTTATCAGCTGAATAATTGTCTTTTTTTTGCTCTTCACTCATAATGTAAAATTTCGAAAAAATGCCTTTTGAAAGCCTAACAAATATAGGTAATCCTTAGGCTTATTGAGCATAAAAAAGCTTGTCAGTTGACGAACTTATCAACAAAATATCAACGAATCTCAATCAGTTATCCAACGAATGATTTCGGGGTCATCGGGTGAAGTTTGTGGATCAACAACCTTAACTAATTTCCCATTTGTATCAATTAAATATTTCTGGAAATTCCACTTTATTTCATTATCACTATACTTATTGAGTTCCTTCCTAGTCAAAAACTGGTAGATGGGGTGCATGTTTTTTCCTTTAACCTTTATTTTACTCATCATCGGAAAAGTGACTCCATAATTTTTCTTGCAAAAGGTTGCTATTTCAGCATTTGTTCCGGGTTCCTGAGAAAGAAAGTCATTGGAAGGGAATCCAATAATCACAAAATTCTTTGATTTATACTTTTGATATACCTTCTCTAATTTTTCATACTGAGGAGTCAGCCCACACTTAGATGCTGTATTCACAATCATTATTTTTTTCCCTTTTAAATCGGAAAAATCAAAATCTGCACCATTGATGTCTTTGACTTTATAATCATAGATCAATTGTGAAAAGCTATTTTGTAGATTCATAAGCATTATGGCAATTAGTAATAATCGAAATACTTTTTTCATTTCATTTTTTATATCGAAACAAACCATTCAAAAAAAAGTTCTTTTTATTTAGATTAAAATCGAATTCAGGTTGAAATCGAAATATCATCTAACTTTACTTTATTCTATTTGCAACACTTATGAAGATAAAATGGGAAATAAAATCGTTTGAAACTTTAGATACGTTAGAATTTCACAACATCCTAAAAACAAGAATCAATGTTTTTGTCGTTGAACAAAATTGTCCCTATCCGGAATTGGACGACAAAGACTTTTACGCCACACATCTCATGGGGAAAGACGAATGCAACGAAATTATTGCCTACGCACGCCTACTGCCTCCGGGAATCTCATACGAAGAATCCAGTATTGGCAGAGTTTTAACTATTGAGTCTGTTCGTGGAAAAGGAATAGGTCATCTCTTGATTGATCAATCAATTGAAACAACACAAAAATTATTCGGAAGTGGACCCATCAAAATTTCAGCTCAGGAGCATTTAGTTCAATTTTATACACAACACGGGTTCAATAGTTATGGAGAAAGTTATTTTGAAGACGGAATCCCACATGTCAGTATGTTATTTACCCCCTAATTCATAACAATCAAAAAAATCAAATAATTATTTCATTTTTAACTGGATAGAGACCGGCAAATGATCTGAGTAGCCCCCCAAATACTTGGATCCGCCATACGTTCTAAATGGAACGGTATTTCCTTTATACTCAGTCAACAAAAAATCAAAGGAGTAAATCTTACCTGAATTGGGAATAACACTGACCCCATGTTGATTGAAAAAACCGGTTGACACAAAAATATGATCAAAGATATCCCACGTATTGTTATAATTGTGTGTTCCTCCAAATCTTCCCGAGGTAGCAACAATCATAGGTGATAATTTTTCTTGTATGTACAAAGGGGCTTTATCTGTTGGATAATCATTCAAATCACCCATCAATACAATCTTGTAATTACTGTTAACACCCAGTAAAGAATCAATGAAATGACGTGCTGTTTCTGCCGCTTTCATACGATTGGCTTCACTTTCATCTTTCCCACTTCTCCGGCTTGGCCAATGATTAACCAACGCAACAATGGTATCTTTCTTGTAAATAAATTGTGCCCATACAATATCACGTGTTGTGGGTCTATCTTGTCTGGGCAATGAAAACCTCAAGTAACCTGATTGATTTAACTTTAGTGTTCGATTATCGTACAACATCGCGACATCGATTCCACGTGCATCAGGACTATCGTAATGTACAACACCAAATTTCTTGCGCTTTGTGGAATTAGCAAGTAAATCATCTACAACCTCCCTGTTTTCTATTTCGCACATTCCAATCAACAATGGATTAGTTAATTGATCAAAAACTTGATTGATATGTCCAATTTTTTCTTTAAACTTAGCTGAATTCCATTTATTTGATCCATCAGGCAAAAACTCAGCATCATCATTCATACCATCAATCGTATCAAACAAATTTTCAACATTATAGAAGGCAATGCTTCTTGTTTTTTGAGCAAATGCATAAGAACTAAAGATGAGGATAAAACTTGTTAAAACAAATGGTTTCATTATGAGATTTTGAATCTGTAACTTGTCAATATTCATTTCAAATGTTTCATTTTTAAAGTTTAGAACCTAAGATGTTTCACTGTATTTCCGTCATTAATCAACTGCTTAAGCGATTCAATTCCAATATTCAGATGGCTATCAACATACTTTGCAGTAACTACCACATCACTTTTATCTGTTTTCACCCCCTCAGGAGTCATTGGCTGATCTGAAACCAGTAAAAGTGCACCAGTTGGAATGTTATTTGCAAATCCAACTGTAAAAATCGTGGCTGTTTCCATATCAATCGCCATAGCTCTAATTCGCTGGAGGTACACTTTAAAATCTTCATCGTGCTCCCACACCCTGCGATTCGTTGTGTAAACAGTTCCTGTCCAGTAGTCGAGATTAAAATCTCGAATGGTTGTTGAAATCGCTTTTTGCAAAGCAAATGCCGGCAGCGCAGGAACTTCAGGAGGAAAGTAATCGTTACTAGTTCCTTCACCACGAATGGCTGCAATCGGAAGAACTAAATCTCCTACCTCATTTTTACGCTTCAGCCCTCCACATTTACCTAAAAACAGGACGGCTTTAGGTTTAATTGCAGACAATAAATCCATGCAGGTCGCCGCAGAAGCGCTACCCATTCCAAAATTAATTATAGTAATACCATTTGCAGTGGCGCATTGCATGGGTTTTCCGTAACCAACCACCTCTACCCCATTAATTTCAGCAAACTTTTCTAAGTAATTGTGAAAATTGCATAGTAAAATGTAATCACCGAATTTATCTAATTCCTGACCTGTATAACGAGGCAACCAATTTTCAACTATTTCTGATTTTGTTTTCATGAAATTTTTATTTCGGAGACCTGCAAATGACAAACCCACAGAGCCTAAACCCATAAAGTTAGCAAAAAAGCATATACAATACGAATTTTAACGATTATTTAGGACGATTGCCAAAAATTAAGCTTCCAACTCGAACCATGGTGCTCCCCTCTTGAATAGCCAACTTATAATCTCCACTCATTCCCATTGAAATTTCTCTAAATGAATCATTTTGATAAAAGTAACTCGATTTCAATTGTTCAAATATATTTTTCAATGTTGTGAACTCACGTCTCACTATACGTTCATCCTCAGTAAATGTAGCCATCCCCATCACACCGACAATAAAAATGTTTTTAAAGCTTTTAAATTCAACGGACTGAAGTATTTCATCGGCTTCTTCGATCGTTAATCCATATTTCGTGTCTTCATTAGCAATATGAAACTGGAGTAAACAATTGATTGTTCGATTATGCTTAATGGCCTGTGCATTTATTTCCTGCAACAATTTCAAGCTGTCCACAGAATGGATCAGGGTGACAAATGGGGCGATATATTTTACTTTATTGCGTTGCAAATGACCTATCAAGTGCCATCTTATGTCCTTTGGAAGATGCTCATATTTCTCAACTAGTTCCTGAACTTTATTTTCTCCGAAATCACGGTGACCTAATTTGTACAATTGATTGATTGCCTCATTGGGATACGTTTTTGAAACGGCGATCAGTTTGACCGTGTTAGGAATATGTGCCTGAATGATTTGATAATTGTCAGCAATCATTCGTTGATATGATATATGGTTAATCCACTTCTCAATTTTGGCTCCACCCAAGTTGATTTAGGAGGCATGATCATGTGATTATCTGCCACATTTTTTATTTGATTCATCGAAACCGGGAACAACATAAAACCAATTAAAAATTGACCTTGGCGGATGCTTTTCTCGATAGATTCAATCGGCTCAACACCACTTATAAATTCAATATTTTGGTCTGTTTTAAGGTCCTTTATTCCCAAAATAGGATCTAGTACATAATTTGTTAATATAGCCGCATCCAATCTATTTACAGGATGGTTCTGAGCAATTATTTCTGCTTTACAATTTAATTCATACCAATTATTGGAAAGACACATGGTGATTTGATGTTCTTTAGATGGTTTACATGCCTTCTCTAATTTAGCAACATCAAATGATGCAGTTAAACGGTTCAAAAATTCCAATTCAGACAACCCATTCATTGTCTTCACCAAACGATTAAATTCCAAAATCTTCAATCTATTTTCTTCTATCAAAAATGACAGAAAAAAGTGCTCATTCAAAAATTCGGAATTTCCTTTTGTTCTTCTGCGATTTAACAAACCTGAAGAAGATGCTGAACGGTGATGACCGTCTGCAATATAAGTAGCATTCACAGTTTCAAAAGCCGCCTCAACTAGCTTGCTTTCACGATGATCCAACACCCACAATTCGTGTTTTATTCGATCATTTGTCGTAAAGTCATATTCAGGTTTTTGTAATATAAATTGATTCAACAAATTTTCAATAACCGTGTCATGTGGATAAGCTAACAGAACAGGTTCAGCATTGTATCCGACAATATCTAAATAATCCACAAACATTTGTTCTCTGGACGTAATCGTAGCTTCATGTTTTTTGATTAAATCCTGATTATATTCCTCGACACTTGCTCCGGCAATAATTCCAATAAACTCATGCGAATCAACAGTTTGCCTATAAATGTAAACATGCGCTTCCATGTCTTGAAACAAAATACCTTGACCAATAAATTCTTGATACTTCTCAGATACAAGTTGAAAACGTTTTTTTGCGTTGAGCTCTATTTCTGAAGGCACTCCAATTTCAGGATGTATGATATGAAGAAAGGAGTACGGATTTTCTTTCAGTTTCTTGATGAGCAAATTATTAGTATAAGCATGATTTGGTTTAGCAGCAACCAAATGAACCTTGTCCTTTACCGGTCTCAGTGCCCTGAAGGGTATAATTTTAGTCATTTAAAGAATATCATTGGGCTTATTCAAGCAATAGAGTACTGAGCTATTATCAGGTTTGCCAGCTCCTCTCCTATTCGATCCTGAGCTTCAAGCGTAGCTGCGCCTATGTGCGGTGTACAGGCAATCAGTGGATGACTCAACAGTTTATTATTGGGATTGGGTTCATTTTCAAAAACATCCAACGCTACTGAAGAAACAATCCCCTCATTCAATGCATCCAGCAAGTCGTTTTCGTCAATCACACCACCTCGTGCAGCATTAACAATTCGAATGCCTTTTTTCATGAGTGAAAATTCTTTGGAAGTAATGACTGCCGACCCATCCAGTTGTTTTGGAACATGAACAGACAGAAAATCAAATTGAGAAATTACATCAGTCAATTTATTATTAGGAACAATAGAAACCATAGCCTGATGTCCATTTCCGATTGGAATTGAAATTTGAACCGGATTTGTTTTCCGATCGACAGCAATGACATTCATACCACAGCCGAGAGCGTAAGAAGCCAAGCTTTGACCTATTCTTCCAAAACCAATGATTCCCAATGTTTTTCCTCTCAACTCAATTCCTTTGGAATATTTCTTTTTCAAGATCGAAAAATCACCTTGTTCCATGTTTTTGTAAGCGTCATTCAATGACCTAGAGATGGCAAAAAGATGCCCCATCACCAATTCAGCAACAGATTGAGAGGACGAAGCTGGAGTATTAATAACAGTTATCCCATTTTCTCGGGCATAAGCGACATCAATATTATCCATTCCTACTCCACCTCTTCCAACCAATTTCAGATTTGGGCAAGCATCAATCAGATCTTTTCGGACAGTTGTGGCACTGCGTACCAAAACCATCGAAATCTGTTGTTCATTGATTACGTGAGCAAGTTTATCTTGCGTTACTTTTTCTGTGATTACCTTAAAACCTGCTTTTTCGAGGAGTTCCTTTCCTTTATCAGAAATTCCGTCGTTCGCTAAAATTTTCATCATAGCTTGTTAATTATCCGTAAATACGTGTAAACTCTTTCATCACATCCACCAAAACCTTCACGCTGTCGATAGGCAAAGCATTGTATAAGGATGCTCGATATCCTCCTGTTGACCTATGTCCGGGCAGTCCTACAATTCCGGCTTCTTTCCACATTTTATCAAATAATTCCTGATACTTTACTTCCTCAATTAGTTTGAATGTTACGTTCATATCCGAGCGATCTTCATGCGCCACATTTCCAACAAATAATGGATTACTGTCGATCTCCTGATACAGAAGTGATGCTTTAGCAATATTTTGATCTTCCATTGACTTGACTCCCCCATTGACAAGGAGGTGTCTTAAATTCAGCATAGACACGTACACCGAAAACACCGGTGGGGTGTTTAACATGGATTCTTTCTCAATATGTTGTTTTAAATCAAGATAAGTGGGCATAAACTGCGAACTGCTTTTAACTAGGACCTCATTTTTGACTATGTAAAGTGTAGCTCCTGCAGGTCCCAAATTTTTTTGAGCACCTGCATAAATCAAATCAAATTGTGAGACATCTATTTCCTTAGAAAAAATATCGGAAGACATATCACAAACCAACGGCAAGTTTGTACTTGGAAATGATTTAAACTGCGTGCCATAAATCGTATTGTTGGATGTAAAATGTAAATAATCAACATCATCCGGAACATTATACACCTTGGGGATGTATGAAAAATTCCGATCCTCAGATGAGGCAATTACTGCTACATCAACCCCTACTTTTTTTGCTTCTTTAATCGCTCCGGACGCCCAAGTGCCCGTATTTATGTAGGCTGCTTTTCGGGAAGCCCGCATCATATTTAATGCGGCTATGGTAAAACCAAGAGTTGCACCCCCTTGCAAGTAGGCAACAGCATATCCGGATGGAACATTCAGAGCCTTTTTCACAAGATCTAAAGCTTCATCCATTACCGCAACAAAGTCTTTGTGTCGATGCGAAACTTCCAAGATAGACAATCCGTTAAAATCTATAACGGCATCTGCTGCCTGTTTGAACACTTCCTGAGGTAAAATACAAGGACCTGCTCCAAAATTGTGTTTCATCGGTGGTTCTTTTTTAATAGTTTTAAAGGCAATAAAACTGCATCAAGCTGAAGCAATTAATTTCTCAATTCATCAAAAAAAAGCTGTCATTTGACAGCTTAAATTTATTTGGTTGTTTTTTTTGCAGGAGCCTTTTTAGCTGTAGTTTTTGAGTCAGCGGACTTTTTAGCTGTAGTTTTTTTAGCAGTTTCAGCTTTTGGGCTTGCTTCTTTTTTTGTACTTACTTTCTTTTCAACAACCGGCTTGTCTTTCTTTACAACTATTATCTCTTTTTTGGCAGTTTTTCTCTTTCGTGAATTCCCGTAAGAACCCATGACACGTTTGCCTTTTGCCGTTTTTTTATCTCCCTTACCCATAAAAATGAATTTAAGTATTTTGTTTCAAGTTGCAAATATATCAATCTTTTCGATACAATCGACTTCTGATTTCGGCTAACAATTCAGGTCCACCGCGTAGAATTTTGGTACACCATTTTAATTTCAAGGCAGTTTGATCAGCCTCATTTAATCGCCAATCTATGGCCTCTGTTTCCAATCTATGACGAATAACATTCAAAGCCAATGCTACTGATACCGAAATATTGATACTTTCTGTAAATCCATACATTGGTATCTTAACAAATTCATCTGCCGATTTGATGACCTCTTCAGAAATACCTCTTCGTTCAGTTCCAAAAAAAAGTGCAAGAGGCTGTTTTAAATCGATATCGTAAACTGTTCTTTGGTTCTCATGAGGAGTCGTTGCGACAATTTTGTATCCCTTGTTTTTAAGCTTCTGAATACAATCGAATGTCGGATTATTTCCTAAATCATAATTGTACATATCCACCCATCTGCCAGCACCAAGAGCAATATCTCGCTGAATTTTATACTGATTATCCTTTTCAATAACATGCAATTCCTGAATTCCAAAGCAATCACACGTTCGAAGAACAGCCGAAGCATTATGTTCCTGATAAACATTTTCTAACACAACAGTCAAGTAACGTGAACGTTGGGCAGCTATTCGATTGAACATTTCACGTTTGTTTGGAGTTATGATCTCGTACAATTCTCTTAAAACTTCATCTTCAATCGTTTCCATCCGTCAGCACTTGGAATCCAAAGATACGATTCAGAACCGGTTCTCACTTAAAAATCCGCTTTCGATTCAAAAGAAAGGGATGCACCGCTTTTTGGATGCACAAATCCGAGAAATGAAGCGTGCAAATGAAGTCTATCTTTTTTTATACCATACAAATCGTCACCTAGAATGGGCGTATTTAATCCAAGCGGATGAGCTGCATGCACACGCAATTGATGAGTTCTGCCGGTAATTGGCTCAAATCGAATTCTTGTCTTACTTTGAGTCCTTTCCAACACCTTCCACTTCGTAATAGCTTTTTTACCGTGCATATAGCAGACCAATTGGCGAGGACGGTCATCTAAATCGACCCTCAATGGCAGATCTATTGTTCCTTCATCTGATTCGATCAAACCATCCAGCAAAGCCACATAATGTTTTTGAATGCTTCTATTGATGAATTGCCTTTGTAGTTTTTGGTGAATATCTTTCGATTTGGCTATAAGAAGAATACCTGAAGTAGACATGTCCAATCGATGAACTAACAAAGGACCTGTTGAATTAGGATACATTGTTCGAACACGGGAATAAACAGAATCTTCCACGTGAATTCCAGGTACCGACAACAGATCTATAGGCTTGTTTATAATCACTAAATATTCGTCTTCAAAAAGGATTTCCAGAGGAATTTCGGATTTAGAAAAATGGATTAACGGATTATCGTCAAGTGGCATCCCTGCCAGCATATGTGTCAAAATCGGTTCGCATTTACCTCTGCAGGATGGATAAAACTGACGATGCTTTCGAATTTCAGTTAAGGGAGATTTTCCCCACCAAAATTCAGCGAGTGCAATTGGTTTTAATTTGTGTATAAATGCATATTGCAGCAACTTTGGAGCGGCACATTCTCCAGCTGCCGATGGAGGATCAGAATCATTGTACTGTTTGAATATCTCCATCAAACTCTTAGATTCCCCAAGAATATTCAGAAAAGAATAGGCATTGAACAGCTCCTTTTGCAAAGCAGATGAACGCAATTTTCGCTCTTGCTTCAGTTGATCAATTTCCTGTTTGTACTTCTCGACTTGAGAACTTATTTCATCTATTTGCTCTTTAAATACTTTTTTTTGATCCTTGAGTGCATATTGCTCCTTCAAACTCTCTATCCGCAACTCTTCCAAGAGCTTTTCCATGGAAGGGTATTCATGAGTTTTTGCATATTCCTCGCGAAGAATTTTTCGTTGTTTTTTTCGGTCAGCAATTTGTTTTTTAAGCAGGGATATTTGCTCAATAGACTGATTCACAAGACTCGACAATTTGTGTTTCAGTTTTAAATAGTCGGAATTTTGCTCTAATTGTTCAATGGTATGATTAAACCCATTGAGTTCTTTTTCGTTTTTAAGAAAAAACCCATCTTCAGTCAACATATCAAATACCGGAGGAACAAAACGACTGTGTTGATTTTTCCCTCCCAACTTTCCTGAAAATGCGGCTAAATATCCTATTTCACCTCGGTTATTTTCAACAACCAAGACTCCGAACATTTTACCTATTTCACTTCCAGAAAACGATTTATCCAAACCAAAGTTATGATTTAATTCACTTTGTTCTGACAAATATTCCTGCAGTTCTCGAGCTGCCAATTTGGAGATTTCACTGGGTTCGTAATAAAATGGGTAGGTGAATTTATGGGGTAAGGGTATTTGATCAACAGTTTGTTTAAATGATTGAAAATAGGAAGCTTTTTGATCAGACATTATGAATTTAATAGTTACTAAGCGGAAATAGTTATGTCAATTCTTTCAATTCCCTGATTATTTCCATTGGATGCTCCGAATTAAAAATAAAACTTCCCGCAACCAAAACATCTGTACCTGCTTTAATAAGTTCTTTTCCTGTTTCCATGTTAACCCCGCCATCAACTTCAACCAAAGCGTGAGAGCCGTACCGATGTATCAGGTTTTTAGCTTGTTCCACTCTTAACAAAGTTTGAGGTATGAATTGTTGACCGCCAAAACCGGGATTAACTGACATTATTAACACTAAATCTAACTCAATAATAATATCTTGCAAAATATCAACTGGAGTATGAGGATTAAGGGCAACCCCAGCCTTCATGCCTTTAGATTTAATAACCTGAATAGTTCGGTGAAGATGTGGACAGGCTTCAAAATGAACAGTTAATATATCGGCACCTGCCTCGTTAAACCTATCAATGTAGCGATCTGATTCAGTGATCATCAAATGAACATCCAATGGTTTGACAGCATGACGCTTGACAGCTTTTATTAACTCAAATCCAAAGGAAATATTGGGCACAAAGACACCGTCCATGATGTCTAAATGAAACCAGTCCGCTTGAGAACGATTAATCATCTCAACATCACGCTGCAGATTTGCAAAGTCACAGGACAGTAAAGACGGAGAAATTAGATGACTCATGTTTTTGCTTCAAAAATAACGAAAACTCAATTAGCGTTCAATTGAAAAGCTATTTGTTTTTGGGCACAGAAAATTATCTCATAAATTTTAAATAATGCTCGTCCTTTCCATAAATATCAATGCCAAAAACTAACTGACCATTTTGGATATAAACAGTTTGATATTCAATAAATATTGGAATATTTTGAAGCAAACGAATGGACATGTTTTTGGATAGATGTAATAAACTGTCAAGCGTATTAACCGAAATTTTGTTGCAGTGATTGTCTAAAGAATCGTTTGTGAGAATTTGTTTGGCAAGTTGCACCGGTTTTTCACACCTGATACAACCATGCGAAAAAGCTCTTACAGCCGATTCAAAAAGTTTTTTCTGAGGCGTATCATGAAGATAAACATGATAATTGTTGTAAAATTCAAACTTCAAAATACCCAAACTATTATTCTTGCCGGGTTTTTGAACTAATTGATATGGAAATGTATTCGGGGGAATTCTTTTCCAATTAATCTTTCCGGAATGAATCCGTTTTCCACGATAATAGACAAGCATTTGATTTCTGTATAGGTAGCCTCTGTTTCGTTTAAGGATTGGTAAAATTTCTTTAGCACTGATAGAATGGGGAACATACCAATATGGATAAATGATGATTTTGCTAATAATTGACTGCAAAACAGGAGTAGGATTTTTTGGTTTACCTACAATTAACTTGGAGGAAAATAGCATTTTGTTCTGTTTAATAAAATACAATTGATATTCAGGAATATTCACACGAATGTATTTCTCAGGATAATCTTTTTGTTGCCTTATTTTATCCATTACTAAACATGTTCTCAATACTTTATCATAGTTTGTTTCATTTAAAGCTTTTATAGTATAATAATCCATTTGCCCATTGGGCGTTAAGCCATTTTGAGTTTTAAATCGTATCAATGCAGATTCCATTTGAATTGAATCATCTGTCTTTTCTGTAAGATAAAATCTATCTTGTAAAATTTCACTTAAATTTTGTTTAGTTATTGTTTTGTAATGAGTACTCTTTGAACTAAACATATACTTTAACATGAAATACTTAAGTTGTTTAATTAAATTTATTTGATAATCATTTTTGTAGGTATATTTCAACAAACATTGTTCAATATTCTGTGTATCCGTACGTTTCAAAAATTCTTTGATTTCCCCCTCATCTATCATTCGATGTGATTTATATTTCCGCTCTAATAAATCAATAAACCCATACTTTAAATCATTTATTATCAAACCAATTGAAATCGTTAATAAAACCTCTTGTTCAATAATATTATATCTGTAAATATTGGGAAACTTCATTCGATTATTAGGAATTCCAACAACCAAGGGTGTAGAGACAATTTCTAAGGCCTGCTGACCTTTTACTGACAAGGAATCATGACCATTTAGCCAAATTGACATATAGTTACGTTGATTGTAGAAATTTTGAATCCAATCCAACTGAGCATAATCAACTCCCAGAAATTGAAGGTATTCTTTTGAAAGAGCGGATTTGATACGTTCTTCGACAGGCAACGAATGATCAGATACTATTTGCTGTATTTTTTGAGTCGAATAACTCGGCGTACAAGCGATAAATAGCAAGAATAAACAAATGACTTTGAGCTTAAGAAACATTTTTTTGTTTGATTTAACTAACTTCGTAACCGCGTTATTTAACACATTAACAACCCACATGACCTTCAGTTTTCTGACAATCATTATCATCGCAACCATCTTTTTTTCTCTTAGGGCTTTCAAAGACAATGATTTGATGTATAAAATGGTTTTTATACCATATATGTGCAAATATTATCAACAATATTACCGCCTGTTTACCCACTTTTTTATTCATGCAGATGCGACACATTTAGCATTTAACATGCTTTCATTATTTATGTTGGGAAGAATGCTTGAAATTGAACTAATCAATAAATACGGTCTTTTTTCAGGTGAATTTCATTTGGTGATATTATATTTTGTTGGAGGGGTGTTTGCAACTGTGATACCTTATTACAGAAATCAAAACAACAAGCATTATCGTTCATTGGGTGCATCAGGGGCAGTTTCTTCGGTCATTTTTGCAGGTATCTTATGGAACCCAACAATGCGTTTAGGATTACTTTTTTTACCAATTCCGATACCTGCGTATATCTTTGGCCCATTGTATTTACTATACGAGTATTGGGCAGATAAAAAAGGAAATACGGGCATAGCCCATGATGCTCACATCGGAGGAGCAATTTTTGGAATATTATATGTACTTTTCATCAACGTAGAGAAAGGAATGGAATTTATAAATCAATTTGTCAATACTTGATTATGCTTTACATTAATAACAATGATATAATCCTTGAAAACGATACTCCAACCATTCACGCAGGAAACAGAGGGCACGTCTATGGCGATGGGGTCTTTGAAAGCATCCGCATAATGAATGGTTTTCCTTTAAATATGGATAATCACATTCAACGAATGCTTGAAGGCGCCAGAGCAATAAAAATGAGGCCGCCCAGCTATTTTAATGTGTCTTTTTTTCAAGATCGGATAATTGAATTGTGTCAAAAATCAACTATTAGAGAAGGTGGTCGATGTCGAATTTCTTTGGATAGAGTTACGGGAGGAACTTATAAGCCGGAATCAAATGAAGTTTCTTTTTTTATCGAAGTTTATCCCTATGAGACAAACAATTTTGAGTTAAATTCAAAAGGACTTGAAATTGACCAGTATGCAGACATCAAAAAACAAAAAAATGCATTGTCCAATTTCAAGACCAAAAGTGGTTTAGTATACGTGATGGCGGCGATTAATGCAACTGAACGAAATTTGGATGACGTTTTAATCGTTAATGATCGGGGTGGAATTCTAGAGAGTTCAAGTTGCAATATATTTGTTGTAAGTAATGGGGTGCTTTATACACCAGGGCTCGAAGAAGGTTGTTTGGCTGGCACCATGAGGATGCAGATTATTAATCTGGCACTAAACAATCGAATTAAAGTTTATGAATGTACAATTATGCCCCAAAACCTATTGGCTGCTGATGAAATCTTTTTTACGAATGCCATCAGAGGTGTAAATTGGGTAAGTGGGTATCGAACAAAGCGCTATTTCAATAACATGTCTCGAAAATTTGTAGCACTGTTGAATGACTACTGGGAAGAGCAGTTAAAAGGAATCAATAATTAAATTAAATTAAATCAGACAATTATTTATAATTCATTTTCAATTATTTAAACCAGTTTATCTTTACATATTTTCATGTCTTCAGGTCGCTTTTTTCCTATTATTTTCCTTTTACTAAACAGTCTGCTTTTTGCACAACCAAATAAAAGTGGTGACGGTATTATTTCCGGTAAAATCATTGATAGATCTACCGAAAAAGCGATTGAATATGCCTCATTCAGACTATTTCGTTCGTCTGATTCAACATTAGTTTCGGGCGTTTTTTCAGATTTTGAAGGAAAATTCACGTTAGAACAAATTCCCGACGGTTCTTACTATGGCATAGTAAGTTTCACTGGATATGAACTTTTAACAATTTCAGACATCAAGATTTCATCCATTTTGAAAGCTGCAAATTTGGGTATAATCAAATTGGAAGTAACATCAACAAAGAGTCTTAAAGAAGTTGAAATTATAGGTCAACAAGAAATGCTAAAAACCGGATTGGACAAAAAAGTGTACAATGTGGGGGAAGATTTGTCTGTGAAAGGAGGTACAGCGAATGATATTTTATACAACATCCCCTCTGTTTCTATCGACCAAGAAGGAAATGTGAGCTTGAGAGGCGAAGGAACTGTTAATATACTCATCGATGGTAGACCGAGTGCTCTTTCAGGTGGAAATGGCAAAACATTGTTAGATGCACTTCCTGCTGGTTCGATTGATCGTATTGAAATTGTTACCAACCCATCTTCTAAATACGACCCGGACGGTAGTGCGGGGATTATAAACATCGTCCTGAAAAAAAATAAATTACGAGGCTTCAATGGAATGATTAATGGAAATTTAGGCTCCGGAAATATTCGAACAGGAAATGTTGGTGATGGGAATATTTCCCTGAGTTTCAGAAATTCCAAAGTCAATGTTTACGGAAGTTACAATAAGCGATACTTGGAAGGATACAGAAACAATTATTCCGATATCAAGCAAGCCTATGAGAACAAGACAATGTATGTTAATCAGAAAAGAGAAGGAACCGATCTGAATACAGGAAATACATTTCGTTTGGGGGTTGACTTTTACCTTAAACCGAGGCATGCATTGATGATAACCACAACTGGTAACATCGGAGAAAGAAACAGAACCGGAGACCAGCTCAATAAGAGGTATTCTGATGCAAGCGATGTGATACAATGGAGGCGAACATCAAATGATCCAACTCAACAACATAATCTCGATTTGAACTTGAATTATAAATTTGATTTCAAAGCAGACAAAGGAACTTTAACAGCAGATCTTACACAGTCATTTGGAAGAGAAGATATTCAAGGATACTACGAAAATGATACGCTCCTTATGCAAATGCAAACAATCATACAACAATTATTCAATACAGAACAAAACAATGTAACGACTGCCCAAGCAGATATTTTGCGTCTTTTCCCAAAGATTGGAGGAAGGTTGGAAACAGGCGTAAAAACAATTTTAAGAAAGCAGTTAGTTAACACTTATTCTGAGCGCTTAGATACCTTGAGTGGTGAATATCAGGAAGACACCTTGGCTAACTTCAACTACAAGTATAATGAGGCTATCTACAGTTTTTATACCATGTATGGACAACAATTTAAAAAAATTCGTGTTCAGGGCGGCTTACGAGTTGAAAAGGCATACCAGATCCCAAATTTAGTTTCTGATTCTGTTCGTATAATCAATGATTATTTGAATTTATTTCCTTCCGGGCATATCAGATACAGCTTGAAAGAGAAATCAGAACTAAGTCTTTCCTATTCCAGACGCATTACACGTGCAACATCGGCCAATCTGAATCCATTCACCAGCTATGCCGACCCATACAATCTCCAACGTGGAAATCCGTACTTACAACCTGAATACATTGATTCCTATGATCTAGGATATGTCAATGAGTTTAAGAAGGCAACCCTCACATTCAGTATTTTTTATCGTCACAACACAGCAGTAATCTCGCGAATTAAGGAATTTTATCCAAACAACACATCTGCCGTCACCTACAAGAATCTGGATCAAAGCAACAGTATCGGCATTGAAGCAGTGTGTGTTTTAAAGCCTTTCAAATGGTGGAGAAATACCCTTTCATTCAATGGGAATTACATCGAATACAATGATTCACAATTTAAAAGTAATTGGAATGCTTCAGGTATTAACTGGAATTTCAAATACATTGGTGTAGTAGATTTCTGGAAAAAAACTGCATCTATTCAATTGACAGCTTTGTATAATGCTCCAAGAGTCACAATCCAAGGAACAGCGCAACGCAGAGGACCAGTTGATTTAGCAGGTGATAAATCATTCAAACAAGGAAAATGGACCATAGGAATGCGTATTTCCGACATTTTTAATCGGCAAGGATTTTACATGACGGTTAATCAAAATGGCATCCAACAAACATCTGAATTCAAATGGTTGACTCGGCGTTTTTACCTTACTTTTTCCTATAAATTTGGAAAAATGGAAATCACAAATAAAGCGAAACTTACAAACCCGGATGGAGGCACCGACATGTAATCAAGCATATAATTCGTCTTGTAATTGTAAAATTTTCGCATCTGCCAAATAGGCATCATAAGGCATTAATTTATCAATTAGTCCGTTAGGTGTCAGTTCAATGATTCGATTTGCTACTGTTTGAACAAGTTCATGGTCATGTGAGGTAAATAAAATAGTTCCTTGAAATTCCTGCATACCATTGTTCAATGCAGTTATTGACTCCAAATCTAAGTGGTTCGTAGGCTCATCCATCAATAATAAATTGGCCTTTGCCAACATCATTTTTGAAAGCATACAACGTACTTTTTCTCCACCGGACAATACATTGGCTGTTTTCAGTGCTTCTTCACCCGTAAACAGCATTCTTCCTAAAAACGTTCGTAAATAGACCTCTTCGCGTTCCTCGTCTGTTTGTGCATACTGCCGCAACCAATCTATCAACGGTAATTTTTCCTGAAAAAAAGCATGGTTATCATTTGGCAGATAAGCAGTATTGATTGTTGTACCATAAGTAATTTCACCGGAATCTGCTTGCAAGTTTCCAACCAAAATCTCAAAGAATGACGTTAAAGCAATGGAGCTTTTTGAGATGAAAGCAATTTTATCCCCTTTGTTTACGATAATGTTTGTCCCCTTAAATAAAACCTTACCATCCAAAGATTTACTCAAATTATCGATGCTCAGAATCTGATTTCCGGCATCACGCTCCTGATGAAAGGTAATCCCGGGATATTTTCTGCTGGATGGCTGTATTTCCTCAATATTCAAATTATCAAGCATTTTTCGACGACTTGTTGCTTGTTTTGATTTAGCAGCATTTGCAGAAAAACGGGAAATAAACTCCATGAGTTCCTTTTTCTTTTCTTCAGCTTTTTTGTTTTTATCCGAACGTTGACGCGCTGCTAATTGTGAAGATTGATACCAAAAGGTATAATTTCCTGTAAAAACATTAATTTTTCCGAAATCAATGTCGCAAATATGGGTGCAAACAGTATCTAAAAAGTGACGGTCGTGAGATACTACAATCACTGTATTTTTGAAATCAAGAAGAAAATCTTCTAACCAACTGATTGTTTTCAAATCCAAATCATTTGTCGGTTCATCTAAAACCAGTACATCCGGATTTCCAAATAGAGCTTGTGCCAACAAAACCCGTACTTTAAGTTCGTTTGACAGCTCAACCATATTCAGATAGTGCTTTGATTCCTCTATCCCTAAATTACTTAACAAGGTAGCAGCATCTGTTTCTGCATTCCAGCCTTCCAAATCTGCAAATTCAGCTTCCAACTCCGCAGTCTTCATGCCGTCTTCATCAGTAAAATCAGGTTTTGCATACAACGCATCTTTTTCTGTCATAATTTCATAGAGCCTTTTATGACCCATTATTACAGTCTGCAGCACTTGACAATTATCAAATTCAAAGTGATTTTGTTTCAATACAGCCATTCGTTTTCCCGGCTCTAGCTCTACCCTGCCGGTTGTCGGTTCTTGATCTCCTGTCAAAATCTTTAAAAATGTAGATTTTCCAGCGCCATTGGCACCAATCACTCCATAACAATTACCATTTACAAATTTTACATTGACTTCATCAAATAAAACTCTTTTACCAAACTGAAGTGACAAATTATTAACTACAATCATAAAACCTTGAATTTTTGCGCAAAGTTACGGAAAGATTCACAACTGAGTGACGACAACGTCAAACTATGACCTTAGCGGCATACAAATCAATTAATTACTTATTTTATTGATGAATGCAATCACAGTGTGATTAAAAAATTCAGGCTGTTCAATATTGACAACATGCCCACAATTTGGAACGACAATTAACGTTGAAGACGTGTGATTCTCAACTAATTTACTGATAGAGGGTAAAAACATGTGATCTTCCTGCCCCATAATATAAAGTGTTGGGACTCCACAATCTTTAAATCTGAAGATGGCCAATAACGCATTTACCTGAGAAACGAGTGTAAACCATCGTTTAAATTCTTGCTGATATAATCTTTTGGCCTCATTAAAGAAGAGTAAACGTGACTCTTTATGGTTCTTTTTCGGCATGATGATCCAAGCAAAAAAACGATAGAGGATTAAGTACGGTACAATGGATTTTGTCCAACTTCCGAGACGCATTAAAATTTGACCTTTCATGTTAATTTTCATGACTGCCCCTCCCATAATCATACTTTTAGTACGGTTCGGGTAACGCTCTGTAATTTCCCGAATGATAATCGTTCCAAGTGAAATTCCAATAAAATGGGTAGTCTTAATTTTCAAATGATCCAGCACTTCAATGATTTCATCTCCAATCACGTCAAAGGAATATCGCTTCAATTTCTCATAACCAGGTTTTTTAGATTTACCATGACCTCTCAAGTCGATTAGCAATAAATTGAACTCTTGATTAAATGATTTGAGTTGTTTATACCAAATTGTGCTACTGCCTCCTGCTCCATGAATAAATGTAACCCACTCTTTCGATGTGGGATGATTAAACGTAGTATAATGAAGCATGGTTATATCGTTAGTCAATTGCGAAAGTAAGAATTATTAAACGAATGAAACACTCGTGATTCAAATGAACTGAAAATCAATCATTTCATCTTATTATTAATTGGATGGGCTATCCATTCTCTGTTACCATTCTATCTCATTTTTTCCGATTGATTTGAGGTAATGATTCGCTTGGCTAAAGTGTTTACAACCAAAGAATCCTCGATAAGCTGCTAATGGTGAGGGATGAGCTGATTTCAAAATCAAGTTATTAACATGATCAACATGCTTAGCCTTTTCTTGTGCTTTTGCGCCCCATAGAAGGTAAACGATTCCCGTCGCATCTTGATTCAAAATCTTGATCACTTCATCTGTCAATAACTCCCAGCCCTTTCCGGAATGACTTTCAGGCATTCCCTCACGTACAGTCAAAACTGAATTTAACAATAATACACCTTGTTCTGCCCATCGAATCAAACTACCATTATGAGGAAAAGGTTTACCTAAATCCGATTGAATTTCCTTAAAAATATTAATTAAACTTTTGGGGAAAGGGTTGACATTTTCCTTGACTGAAAAACATAAACCTTCGGCATGTCCACGAGTTGGATAAGGATCTTGGCCAAGAATTACAACTTTTACATCCCGAACAGGGCATAAATCCAACGCTCTAAATATCTGATTTCCTGCCGGAAAAA
This sequence comes from uncultured Akkermansia sp., assembly GCA_964526595.1. Classification (GTDB taxonomy): domain Bacteria; phylum Bacteroidota; class Bacteroidia; order Flavobacteriales_D; family Crocinitomicaceae; genus M0103. The sequence goes on from CAZGJF010000012.1 coordinate 20,389, forward strand.
TACGCCCCGGATTTGTATCGTACTCGCTCCTGACAAACGCTGTTAATTCCTTAAATTTTTCGGTTTGAAAAAAATCAGACAAAGCCAACTTCCAAGAAGATTCGAGTCTAATATTCATTTCTAAAAGTGACGATATAAAATCAAAATTTCAGTGGACAACAGAATATACTAAACAAAAATATCCGGTTCTTTTTTGAATAACTCATTTTCCGAACGTGCAATCACGGCTGATGCCAAGCAATTCCCCAATACATTGACAGAAGTTCGTCCCATATCCATCAAAGCATCTACAGCGAGAATGACGCTGGCTTGTTCAGGATCCAAGCCCATTGATGCAACAGTGCCTGCCAAAATAACAAAGGATGCCCCTCTTACACCTGCCACACCTTTACTTGTTAGCATCAGCACCAAACAAATATTGATCTGTTCTCCAATAGTAAGATTTGCACCACACATTTGAGCGACAAAGACAGATGCCATCGAAAGATAGAGGGTTGTACCATCCAAATTAAAGCTGTATCCGGTTGGAATGACAAAAGCAACAATCTTCTTCGGCACCCCAAATAATTCCATGTTTTCCATCGCTTTAGGAAGTGCTGCCTCACTGCTGGCTGTAGCAAATGCTAACGTAACAGGTTCTGTTACAGCTTGAATAAATTTTCTCACAGGGATTTTGGCAAGTAATGCAATGGGGAGTAACACACAAAGGACAAATACAAGCAAAGCCACATACAGTGTTCCCACTAATTTCATCAGGTTGAACAAGATATCCACGCCCGACTTGGCGACTGTACTTGCTAAAGCTCCAAATACCGCAAGTGGAGCGACATACATCACAATATCCGTAAACTTGAACATCACCTCAGCTAGACTCTCACTAAAATCCAACATGGTATTCTTGTGATGTACATTCTTTACCAAACTTAAACCAATCGCAAAGATGACAGAAAATACTACAATTTGTAGCACTTGATTTTCGACCATGGATTTTGCAAAATTTTCAGGAAATATTTCAACAAAATGATCTTTGTGCTCCGTTTTTTGTGCCAATAGCTCAATGGACTTTTCTTTGTCTTGTGCACGAGCTTCTTCGTGTACACCAACACCTGCTTTCGAAATATTGATAGCAAGCAAACCTAAAAACAATGCTATGGTGGTTACTAGCTCAAAATACAGTATGCTCTTTAATCCGATTCGTCCAACCTGCTTCAAATTACTATGACCTGCTATACCAACTACTAAGGTTGCAAATATCAAGGGTGCAACTAAGGACTTTATCAATCTCAGAAATATTTTCCCAAAGCGTTCCATTTCTAAAGCAAAGAGGGGAAAATCCATACCCACTTCGACACCTAAAATCATGGATGAAAAAATCCACAGAGAAAGTTTTTTACGTTTGATAGAAATTAAAAACAAATATGCAATTATTAGATAACGAAGCACTTTGAATAGAGTCGAATCCATTGTTGGTAAAGCACTTTCAATAAGAAAAATCAAGCCAATATGCAAAAAAGCAAGGATGTACCAAAAAACGGTAAACATAGACTTAAATAACTTCATGTGGTGAAGATAGAAAAAAAGTGATTTATAAATTTATTTTGACAAATTCTTGCTCAAATAAGGAATTCATATTGCCGGAAAATTCATCAGACAAGTTTCTATTTTACTCACCTCTATTTTTCATTTTTTGTTACATCGAATCTATCTATACCGAAATTGAGTTTTCATCTTTGTTACCTTTTTTCTTTTTTAAAGAATCTCAGATAGACCATTGTATCATAACATTTAAAAATTATATTTGTACACGATACTTTTCTTAAGTTTCTCAAGAATAAATATTATCGGGATATATGGTTGATAAGATTGAGAATCTTTTGTGATTGGAAGAAATGGAATGCACAAATAACTTCAATATCATTCCATGATAAAAGCAATGAATGCTGTTAATAAAAGTATTTTTGGAAGTAATAATTTAGCAAATTGGAGCAATTAGTATGATTGGAAAGTGATTTATATGGGTTAATTTCGTTTGGCAAATCATGTATTGATTACACTGTTGCATTTGATTATCAATTAAGCCGTTGATAACGTTTGAAAGACATAAGTTAAGTGATTTGATTTTATATTGTTACTAAAAAAATTAGAATGAGGATTCTTGTAACTGGAGGTTCAGGTTTTGTTGGTTCAACTTTATGCTTACAACTTAAGGAAAAATACCCCAATTATACAATATGTGCTTTTGATAATTTAAAACGTAGAGGCAGTGAATTAAACTTAGTTGAATTTAAAGAAAAAGGAATTGATTTTTTTCATGGTGACATTAGAAACAAAGAAGATTTAGACACATTAGATCACTATGATGTGTTAATTGAAGCATCTGCAGAACCCTCAGTTTTAGCAGGAATTCATTCAACTCCTGATTATGTAATCAATAACAATTTAATTGGAGCCATTAATTGCTTCAATTTTTGTTTGACACATAAATCTAAATTGATTTTTCTATCTACTAGTCGAGTATATCCTATTGATTTAATAGAATCGGCAAATTTCATTGAAGAAGTATCTCGGTTTTCACTCACTGATTATCAAGTTGAACCTGGCATTTCCTCGAAAGGGATAGCAGAACAATTATCGTTGAATGGAGCAAGATCATTTTATGGCACAACTAAACTTTCCGCAGAATTATTTATTCAAGAATACTCAAAATTTCATGAATTAAAGTCTGCTATTACCCGTTTCGGAGTTATAGCAGGCCCACGTCAAATGGGAAAAACTGACCAAGGTGTCTCAACTCTGTGGATGGCAAAGCATTTTTGGAAAGGAGAGCTGTCTTACATTGGTTATGGGGGATTGGGAAAGCAAGTGCGTGACATTTTACATGTTGACGATTTAGTTAGACTTATAGATATTCAAATTCATCACATTGATAAATTTAACAATAAGATATTCAACGCCGGTGGTGGAATAGAGAATAGTGTTTCATTACTTGAAATGACTAAAGTATGTCAAGAGATTACAGGAAATACAATAAATATCATAAATGATAAAGTAGATAGGTTGGCTGATTTAAGAATTTTTGTTACCGACAACTCTAAAATTTCAACTGAAATAGGCTGGAAGCCAATAAAAACTATTAAGAATACATTTGAAGATATTTTTAATTGGATTAAGAACAATGAAACAATTTTGAGCAAAATATTAAAATGAAATATAATTCTTTGGTAAATGTTTTTTTTACAAAAAAAAATATTGAAAATATAATTTTACTATTATTAATAGTCTTTCTTATTCCAAAGTACATATTCATTTCCCCATCCATTGGACTTGATTCATCTTGGAAGATTTCACTCAATCTGGCAATAAAAGAGCAACTTAAATTTGGAAAAGACATAGTATATACGTTTGGACCTCTAGCATATTTATCTACAGGTATCAAAGAATTTGCTTCTGTCATTTTCATTGTATTTTTTTGGATTTTATCAACGTTAAGTTCGGTTTTTTTTATTCATTTCTTAATAAAGGGCTCAAAGTCATATTTCCATTTGCTAATCATTACACTTATCCTTTTTCTTCGAGGTGACATTCTGTTTTCCAGAGACGTAATTGTGACTTTTTTAATTTTCATTTTTTTTACCCTTTATTATTTCCGTTACAAACAAAATCTTGTTTTGATTATTATTTCATTATTGGCCATTTTATCATTTTATATCAAAGTAAATACAGGTTTAATAATAAATTTTTTACTTGTAATATTTCTAACTTATCTGATTTTTGATTCACAAAAAAAAAAATGGAGGTTTTATTTAATGTTTGCAGTTATTCATTTTGGTTTAATTCTATTACTTTCTATTCCATTGAACACGGATATTTTCAATTATATTAAGTACAGTACTTCGATCATAAATTCATACAATGATGCAATGTTTATTGAACCACATAAAGTACCTTTATTCTTATCACTTGTTTCTATTTTTTGTTTAACATTTTGTTTCATGATTTATTTTAAAAAGATTATTTCGTCCCGATATGAATTATATGTTGTAGGAAGTATATTCTTATTCGTTTTTATACTTTTCAAACAATCTTTTGTTCGTGCAGACGATCATTTTTTTTTATATTTCAATCTAATAAGTTTTGTGGTATTGATTGTGTATCATTTTACCCAAATAGATGCCTCCAAATCAATTTATTTTGGAATAGTTATTCTCACAGCTTTATGCACAATAAAAGTATATCAATATAAAACTCCTTGGATTCAAACAGATATTTCGCCTTCAAAATGCAGAGAAGCAAGACGATTGCCTGAGCGTATCTTAACCAAAATTGGAAATAAATCAGTTGATGTTTTAGGATCAGAAAGTTCTTATATTTATTACAATAATTTAAAATATAATCCAAGACCTATTTTTCAGTCATATGCTGCTTATAACACGAACTTATCAAAGTTAAACTGTGACAAATATTATTCTACAAAATCCCCTGATTATGTCCTTTTCCACTTTGGGAGTATTGATAATAGACATCCCTTTTGGGATGAATCGATGTTATATTTAAAAATGCTCAATCGATATATAATTGTAGACTCATTACCGATTCAATATATGAACGGTATGTTACTTTTTAAAAACACAAGACACATTCCCAGGTTAATTTCAAAAACACTATTAACCAAAACTATTTCTTTTAACCAAGAAATATATATTCCAAAAAGTGATAACATTCTATTTTTAAAGTGCAAGATTAATAATTCAATTATAGGTGGCATAAAAAGAACCTTATTTCAACCCTCTACAATTTACATTAAACTAAGAGATAGTGAAAATCATTTCTATTTTTACAAATTGATAACACCAATCATAGAAAATGGTGTAATCATCAACAAGAAAATAAGATTATTTAAAGATGCAGCTTTATTTTTTAAGTCAAATGGTAAAATCAATAAATCAATTATATCTTTTGAATTGATTGGAGACAAAAAATGGTTCGATCCAAGCATAAAAATTCAATTTATTGAATATGCTTCTTATAAATAAAATAAAGAAATATAAGATGAGTAGGATATGTATAATAACAGGAGCTTCAGGGTTAATCGGGAGTGAATCAGTAGCCTTTTTTTCGGACAAATTTGATTATGTTATTGGGATTGACAATAATATGAGAGCGTATTTTTTTGGTTCAAACGCATCAACAGAGTGGAATTCAAAAAGGCTTGAAAGTAGTATTTCAAATTATCAACATCATTCGATTGATATCAGGGATTTTGAATCGCTAAAAGTCTTGTTTCAAAAATATAAATCTTCTATTAAACTAATAATTCATACAGCAGCACAGCCTAGTCATGATTGGGCTGCTAAAGAGCCATTAACTGATTTCACAATCAATGCTAACGGCACATTAAATTTACTTGAATTAACACGAGTTTTTTGTCCTGAATCAACATTTATTTTTACATCAACCAACAAAGTGTATGGCGATACTCCAAATTTTTTACCGTTGGTTGAGCTTGGAAAACGTTATGAAATAAGCGATTCGCATCATTTTTTTCAAAATGGAATTGACGAATCTATGAGTATCGATCAAACCAAACATTCTTTGTTTGGAGCTTCAAAAGCTGCTGCTGACTTATTGGTTCAAGAATATGGTAAATACTTTGGCTTAAAAACAGGTGTTTTTAGAGGAGGTTGCTTGACGGGGCCAAATCACTCAGGAACACAATTACACGGTTTTTTGTCTTACTTAATGAAATGTGCAATTACAGGACAGAAGTACACTGTTTTTGGATATAAAGGGAAACAAGTAAGGGATAACATTCACAGTTGGGATTTAGTTAATATGTTTTGGTCTTTTCATAAAAATCCTAAAATGGGGGAAGTTTACAATGCTGGTGGCGGTAGATTTTCAAATTGTTCGATGATGGAGGCAATAGAATTGTGTGAGGAAATAACTGGAAGACCGATGAACTACCAATATTCAGAGTCAAATCGCATAGGTGATCATATTTGGTGGATTAGTGATGTTTCCAAATTCAGAAAAGACTATCCTGAATGGGATTATAAATATAATATTCAAGATATTTTAATTCAGATTTTTGATAATCTGTCCATTCGATCCGTATGACTTTAAGGACAAAACTAATTCAGTTATATATTCATGTAAATGAATTGTTGTTTTTTTATCCAAAATTGAGAAAATATTACAATTCGAGATTACAAAAAAACAACATTATTGTAATTGATGTCGGAGCAAACAGAGGACAGACTATTGATTTTTTTCTCAAGATTAACCCCAAGAGTAACATATGTGCTTTTGAACCAAATAAAAAGCTAATTGATAATTTACTTCAAAAGTATCGGGATAATCACAATATCCAAATTTTCAACTACGGAGTTAGTGAAACTAGTGGAGAGTTATTGTTCAAGGAAAATATTATGGATGAAACTTCAACGTTTGAAAATGTGAATTTTGAATCCAAATATCTAGAAAAAAAAGCAAAATACCTTGGTGTAAAGAAAAATGATCTAATAGTAAATTCTTATTACGTTAAGGTAATTTCATTAGGTAAATTTCTAACTGAATGGGACAATAAATCTGATATAGATGTTTTAAAAGTTGATGTTGAAGGACATGAGTTGTATTGTTTGAAAGGTCTGTTTAGTCATCCTGAAGTTAAAAAAAGAATTAAATTTATTCAAATTGAAAGTCACCATGATGACATGTATTTGCATAGTAATAATCAAGATTTAATTCATGATTTAATAGCGAATAATGGATTTAAACTTGACAAAAAAATTAGACACGGTTTTGGTGATTTTAGTGAATTAATTTATAAAAATATGGATTTTAATGACAATGAAGCTTAGTGTGGTAATTCCGGCTTATAATGAGTCAGAATCTATCAGTGAAACAATTCACACACTTATCAATCAGTTAATAAGTGTTAATATCGACCATGAGATTTTGGTCATAAATGACAATTCATCGGACAACACAATTGAAGTTCTAGATTTATTATGTAAGCAATATGAAACGCTTTATTACTTCACCAATAGAGGGTTAAATGGCTTTGGCTATGCTGTTCGGGTTGGATTGGAACGATTTAAAGGTGATTGTGTTGCTGTTATGATGGCAGACATGTCTGATTCGCCATCAGATTTGATAAATTTTTATCATACAATGATTCAAGGTAATTATGATTGTGTGTTTGGTAGTAGATTTATAAAAGGTGGTCAATTAATAGATTACCCAAAGACAAAAAAATTAATAAACAGGTTTGCAAATTTTATAATAAGGTTGGTTATGAATATTAAATATAATGATACTACCAATGCTTTTAAATTATACAAACGTGAAACTATTGAAGGCATAAAGCCATTTTTGTCGCCTCATTTTAATTTGACAATTGAACTACCCCTTAAAGCAATCATAAGAGGGTACTCATATACAGTGATCCCAAATTCTTGGACTAATCGCAAATACGGTGTGTCAAAACTTAAAATACGAGAAATGGGAAGCCGTTACTTTTTCATACTCATGTATTGTTTCATAGAAAAATATTTTTCAAAGGGTGATTTTAAGAAAAAGTGGTAGCCCCTATTTTTTTGGAAACATCAAGATCCTGATTTTAGAATTGATGAATGAAAATCTTTTGTTAATCCAATGTATTCTTCAGAAAAATTCCCGGATTCATCTCGGATTAACAAAGACGATTTTTGAACAACTCTATCCTCAAAAGAAAAGGCCAATACTTGCCGAATCAAACTGGATGGTTTACCCAAAATAGAGACTTCCTTAAATGGGTATAATTGGTTTTCATAAGCGATAGACTTAATGGCATTTGTGAATGAAACAGGAATAATGATCCAGCATTCTCCGTCAGGAGTCAATAGCTGACTTACTTTTTCAAACAACATTCCGGCAGGCAAAAAATCAGCATGTTTGGCGCGTGCTTTCCTAACCGACAAATTCTTCAAACCATCTACATAAAAAGGAGGATTTGTAAAAATCAAATCGTATTTTTTGGTGAATTTATTTTCCAAAAAATCAGAATGAATAACGGATAATCTGTTTTTCCATAGAGATGTTTGAAAATTCAGCCTACACTCGTTACAACTGGGAGTATCGATTTCAATGGCATCAATAAAAATCTGTTTATTTCGCTGAGCAACCATTAGTGATAACACACCGGTTCCTGAACCAATATCCAACGCTTGTTTTTTATCGCTTGAATGAATCAAGGCTCCCAAAATCATCGCATCGGTTCCAACCTTCATCGCTGAATGAACTTGGTGAATGCTAAATTCTTTAAACTGAAAGATAGCCATTTACTTTTTGTAGGAAGAGAAAATGATATATTGTTTACTTACCCAGATACAAATCAATCAATCCTTCCGGTGATAAAATGTGGAGTTTTTTATGTACACGATCAACTTGTTTTACAATTTCCTGATTGAGAGGTATCAGTACTTCTATATCATCTTTCATGATTCGTAATAAGGGGTTTACCGGCAAATCTATGATCGTATTTAACACACCAACAAGGCCATAATTAATATCAATCACTTCAAATCCAAGCACTTCATGATCGTAAAACTCATTTCCCCTTAATTGAGGCAATGCTTGTTCAGGCAGAAAAACATTTTTTCTAAGCAAAGATTTCGCCTCTTTTTCACTGTCTACCCCTTCAAATTTAACAGCCACAAAACCTTTGTTTTTGAGTTTGATTGAAGAAACAAAGAAGGGGGTTAACTGCCCATTAATTTCAATAAAGACTGAATCTAATCTCGAATAATCATCGGGATTGGTAACGTCCAAAAACAACGAAACTTCACCTTTAAATCCGTGAAGTTTCGCTACGTATCCTAAATGAAAGCAATCTGCTTTATTCATTAAAATTATTCTGCCGGTGTTTCTTCAGAACTTGATTCTTCGGCGCTTGGTTCTTCGGTAGGTGTTTCTTCAACAACTGTTGAATCTACAGACACTCCCCCCTCAACAGATGATGTTTCCTCTGATTGAGCAGTATCGATCTCTTGTGAGTCAGATATTTGCTCTTCTACAACATCTTCAACCGGATTGTTTTTCGCTTCAACTGCTGCTGCCTTTGCAGCATTTGCCTCAACTTCAGCTTTCAATCGAGCTGCTTTTTCACTTGCTGCATTTTTAGAAAGATTATCCTTCTTTCCGGATATTTTAGCCTCCTTATCAGCTAACCAAGCATTGAATTTTATCTCTACTTGTTCAACTGTTAACGCGCCTTTCTTAACACCATTCAACAAATGGTTTTTATACAATACACCTTTGTAGGATAAAATCGCACGAGCCGTATCAGACATCTCTGCTCCTACCTGAACCCAGTTTAAGGTACGGTCAAAATTGATGTCAATTGTCGCCGGATTTGTATTTGGGTTGTATGTACCTAATTTTTCGATGAATTTACCATCTCTTTTTGCTCTGCTATCAGCAGCCACAATGTGAAAAAAAGCTTTTCCTTTCTTTCCGTGTCTTTGCAATCTAATACGAGTTGCCATAGTTGTTCTTTTACAATGTGAGGTTCGAAACCTCGGTTTATAAATTAGTTAATTAAGGGTGCAAAGATACACACTTTTTCAATACCGAAGCAAAATTCTTTTATTCAAGGATCAAAATCCAGTTTCTCACGTATTTTTCAGCTATCTTCTTCCTGTAATTGATCGCTTCTTCTTTATCTTTAGAATAGAACACATTGACTTCTTTGAAATTATTCGTTCTATTTCGAATGATTTCAGCATCATCACCATTTGAAATTGCCTTTAGTTTATATTTTGTTGCGTTTTCATCCACTTGAAAAGCCCCAATAATAACATAATATCCTGCTTCTAATTTTTTAGTTTTTTCTCCTACAAAATCACAGGCTTTTGCCCTGATATAAATAACTGTATTATTATTTATCTTACTATCAGTTGTCTTGGAATCTTCATCTTTACCTTCATTGGCTGATTTTTTATTAACTGAGCTTCCATTATCTGATTGATTTTTCATTTTATTTTTTGGGGTATTTGGATTATCAAAATCCTGATAATCTAAATCTCCTAATAAACTTAAAGAATCTAACATTTTCTCTAAATAATCTATTTTTTCATTCGCATATTCCATTTCATCATGTAACGTATCAAGTTTGTTTTGCATCCTTTCGATTTTCTTAATCAATTCTTGATTTAAAGAATCATTTGGAACAAGATCCTTAAGGGGTACTGAAAGCGTATCAATCTTGTTATTGCCTTGTTTTTTATCTGATCCAAATTGATATCCGATGACAAACTCCATAGATCGCTTACTCAGATTACTCACTTTTGAAATCGACATATCATACGCATATCCAACTGTTAAATTATGGAATCGAATTCCTGCGCTGAAAGTCATCGCATAGGAATCATGATAAGAAATACCTACCCACCCCCATTTTTTGTAATCAGCAACAGCATTCAGATCCCATTGTAATGGAGCACCATTTACATAACGCAACATGACCATTGGATACAACTTTATACCTTTCGATTTACTTAGGAAGAAATCATACTTGACAGTTGAACGAATATGTCTGACATTTGAGTATTTTAAATTATAGACAGAATTGGTATTAAAGGTGGTTCGTTGATTTAATAATTGAGGAATGGCAAATCCAAATTGGAAGTCTTTAAACTCATAGGAAATACCAAAATCGGAACAAAATCCGGTTTTACTTTGGGATGATCCCAAGACAATGTTATCAAATGCATCTATCACATTTGCTTTACTAAAATCAATTCTGTAATTCTGTGCTCCTGCAGCTAAGCCAAATCTGAAATGATGATTCATGTCAATTTTCAATAAATAAGAATAGTTAACCAACGCTGATGTTTTAGATAAAATATCTGTTACATCATGAGTTGCCGTTAATCCAAGACCCACCTTGCCACCGTTTGTTAAACCATCGATGGAGAAATAATTGGTTTGTGGACTGCCCTGAACACCCATGTATTGACTTCGATTAGAAATAAACGCCTGTATGTCTCCTTGTTTTCCGGTCATTGCAGGATTTAAAGTCATCATATTGACGTAATACATGCTTCCAAATGGTATTTGTTGTGCATTGAGTTGAAAAGTGACAATCAACAACAAGCTTATTATTATCTTTTTAATCATCATGATTCTTCGTCCGTTTAAATTATTTTTTATTCCTGATAACAGTAATGGCACCACGATACTTTTGATCACTTTCTATGAATTCAATCAAGTAATAGTAAGTGGCTTCAGGTAATGGATTTCCGTTGAAAGTTGCATCCCATGAATTATCGTAATTTTCGTTATCATAGACAACTTTTCCCTCACGATTGAAAATTGTCACATGTGTATTGGGATACAATTCAATACCAGGAATTTCTAGGAAGTCATTTGAAGCATCTCCGTTAGGAGAAATCAAATTGGGAATATTGAATTGATAATCTTTAACAACAGTAATGATCATCGTATCCCGATCAATGCACCCATGTAAATCGATAACATTTAACACATAAGTTGTTGTTTCAATTGGTTTAGCAATGGGATTGCTTACAGTTGTATCACTCAACCCGGCTGAAGGAGACCAATTCCATGTAGTTATGGCAACACCGCTTGCATTGAGTTGGATACTGTCTCCCAGACTAATTGTAAGGTCCTCTCCGGCAAACGCATTAATATCAGGATTGATTCCCAAAGGTGCTAAAACTACTTCAAATAAAGCTGTATCTATTAATGGATTGCTACACTCTGAACCGGTATTAACAGTTAACAGAACACTCACTATGCTTCCGGTGTCTTTTATATCTGTGTGGTAAATCGGTGAAAGAGATTCTGTTTCAGTCAGAAATCCAAACCCATTATGATACCAACCAAAAACACCATTGGATGATGAAGCACCAGTAATTGTAGCCATGTTTTGATATCCACAAACGTAAGCACTACCACCGACTTGGGCTTGCGGATTATCTCTGACATCAATTTGATAAAGACCATTGACGGAATATGGCGCACACGCATTGTCACTGGTTACAACGAACGAAAGTTGTATTGACTTTCCTCCATCCAAATAATTTGAGTAGTAAATCGGATGATTCATATCCGAAGGATCAAGAAATCCTAAGCCATTACTTGACCATGAGCTAATCACCCCATTTGAAATTAGAATAGACGAAATGCTTACAGTATCATTTGAGCAAACAGCCGTATCTCCAACAGAAATTATTTGAGGTAATGAGTCGGCTTTGACTACAACATAAAACGCCGTATCAAAACAAGAACCTACATTTACAATGCGCCTGAAATAGTTCATCGTATCTCCGGCACTCATACTTCCACTGTAAATAGCTGTTGAATTTATTCCAGGTGCTGCAATGTATGGCCCATTTGGATTTGAACTATACTGCCACTGGAAAGTCATATTTGAACTTGGTCCTGATAAGATTGAGGCATTCAAATCAAAATCTGAACCATCACAAATTGTAATATCTGAACCACTTATATGTCCCGTAATTGGTGCTACAGCATTTATCTGCCCAATCGCCTCAGTCGTATTACAAATACCATACAAATTTAAACTATAATAGTATGTTCCCTGAATCAACGGCATTCCTTGAATGATAAATTTATTGGGAATTCCCGGCTGATAAATTCCGCTTACTCCACTTGGCAGTCCTTGAATGCTAGCTGTATCCGAAACGAGGTATTCAATTTGTTCAATGGATTGATTTGAGCAAACTGTTTGATTATTTGTAAAAGAATTGGAGCTCAATTGTATAGTAGGTTGGTGGACATTTATTTTGATTGTATCGATTGCCTGTGTACAACTTCCTCCAGTTGTTTCCACCACAAAAGAAAATAAACCGCCGTTTTGAACAGGTGTTCCGGAAATAACCAATAAACCATTTGTAGGGTTATATGAATAATAAACTCCTTGTGGCATAAAGGTTGACATACTTGGATTAATCCCTACTCCTTCAACATGAAACTCTATTTCGGACAATGGTGAATTCAAACAAACATCCTGATTGAGAGAACTTATATTACTATTCAGAATCAATTTAGGTAGTATTGAAATCGTGACCAATGCGGTGTCCTTACATGAAGTAATCGGATCAATATACGTTACAATGGAGTTTCCTGCTTGTTGACCATAGACATTTCCATTGATATCAACTGTTGCAACCACTTGATTGTGACTTATCCAAAGCCCGTTTGGTGCTTGGGTATTCATTGCTGCCTGAGTGCCTTCACAAATGGTAAGGGGATTAAGTATTGGACTGCTATTCACATTAACATAAGCTAGAGAACTATCTATACATCCTTTGTCTGTCTCCACTACATAACTCACTGAATCCAATCCTCCAAAGTTATCTGTACCCGTTAACCATCCACTCAAGGAATCTATTTCTGAATTTCTGTCAAAATCATTGATTCGCCACCATGATTTCCATCCATTCTCCTTAACCGTTCCATTCGTCAATAAGATGCTGTCTCCGTAACATACACTCGATGGACCTAGTATCGAAGACATTTCAGGTAAAGGATTTACTGTTATCTGTATTTTGTTACTCTTCGATGAGCAACCATTTGTATTTGTAACTATTACAGAATAAACACCACTTGAAGTAACTACCAAACTATCCAATTGTGAACCATCACTCCATAAATAACTCGTTCCGGGTAACCTCGGATTCGCTGCCAAGATCAAACTATCTCCGGAACAAAAGGTAGTAGCACTTAACGGTGTGATGCTTGCCGTTGGTATTGAGTTTACCAGCACCAATGCATTTGAACTGTCCTGACATCCTTTGTCTGTCTCCACTACATAACTCACTGAATCCAATCCTCCAAAGTTA
>CAZGJF010000012.1:34359-57255 GCA_964526595.1 uncultured Akkermansia sp.
CTCTTCGATGAGCAACCATTTGTATTTGTAACTATTACAGAATAAACACCACTTGCAGTAACTACCAAACTATCCAATTGTGAACCATCACTCCATAGATAACTATAACCAATAACCGAATTAGCTTTTATTACAGCTCTTTCACCCGAACAAATCGTATCATCTGCCACAACCAATAAGACAGGTGGCAAAGAATCAACTCTAATGACAGCTAATACACTATCGGAACATCCTTCTATATTTGTAATCAAATATTTGATGGTATCTGATCCAGGAATATCGCCTGCATGATACATACCTGTTTGATCTATTGTTGCATGAGTATCGCCATGGTGGATAGACCATACCCCTCCGGGTGCTGCATCTGCAAAAAGGGTGCTGTCATTGACACAAATGGTCGTTTTCCCTGTCAATGCCTCAATATTGGGTGCAATATCTTTAATGACAACCCTAGCAGTATCCGAATTAGCCTTATTGCAGCCACTCCCTGATTGTTTTATTTCACAATAATAAAAAATTGTATCAACTTGGCTTGATGGCGGATAGAACAATTTTGATGTTTCAAAAAAGAGCGTATCCCATTTAACAAGGTCAGTAGATGTAAACCACTGATAAGTAAAAACACCTACACCACCTGCTACTTCAACTGACAGAGGTTTTTGAGTTCCTATACATATAATTTCAGATATCGGTTGAGATATTATAACCGGGTCGCTCACAACAATTACTTCGGAGATAGTTGAAAGTAATGTATCACACCCACCACCTGATTGATAAACCTTACAAAAAAAGTAAGTTGTATCCGTTAGATTGCTAATAGTAATTGTATCATTTGTTTTTCCAAACAATGTATCAGCACCTATGTAACTATTCAGCGAATTACTAAACCATTGAAAGGTGAAATTTCCGGTACCACCTTGTGCTTTGATAGAAAGTGTCACATCTCCATTCATACATACAGTATCCCCTGAAATGGGCTGAACTGTGATTATTGGCTGAGGATATAATATCAGTTGAGCTAAATTACTGGAATCGGGTCCACAACCAGATCCTGTTTGCATTATCTTACAGAAATAGTATGTAGTATCCTTTGGGTTTAAAGAATTAGTTGTAATCTGAAGAGAATTTGTTGTTTTACCATTTAACAGTATAGAACCTGTATAGGTAGAATCTGAATTAGTATACCATTGATATGATAAAGTTCCGTACCCCCCCGTTAAAGTAACAACATAGTCAACTGATTGACCTCTACATACTGAAAGTGAAGTATCTAGTGGTAAACTTGTGAATATCGGATCTTGTAAAACAAGAAATTGAATAGTGTCTGAAAATATAGTATTACAGCCACCACCTGTTTGATAAACCTCACAATAGTAATAGATAGAATCAGGAACATTAGTTGGCGGAAAATACGTGTTGTAAATCTCGCCAACGAGTGTATCCCAATTTATTTTATCTGCAGAAACATACCACTGATAACTTAACGTTCCTGTACCACCTGTAGCTGTAATATACAATGAATCATCTGCTCCCACACAAACTGTATCTGAAACAGGTTGTTTGTTTATAACTGGATCATTTACTACTTTAATAGGGATATAATCAAAAGGCGGTGGAAATACGGGGCATTTAGTTGGTGAAATAACATAAATTAATGAAGTAGTGTCAATACCTGAATTGTTAGCAACAAAATTACCGCCAATATTTGTAAAGTTTGTTGAGCCGGAAACAAGAGCAACAATTCCATCAGAAGGGACAAATCCAAAAAAACTATTCAAATCATCATAGGTAATAACTGCACCTTTACAAACAGTGTAATAAACACCATTCATATTATTAATATCGTATTTGCTAAAAGTAATGGAACATGTATCTTGAGCAAAAACAGAAATAGGCGCAACAATACCAAAAACAAACAAAAGTATCTTTATCTTTTTGAATAAACTCATTTCAATATATTTAATATGCTGGTTATTTAATAATTAATCGATTATTTTTCAACTGGATTGGCTCACCCGAAAAAGAAAATGCTTGAATCATCACAACTTGATTTTGATACTGATTCAAATCAATGAGGTGTCCATTACTGATTTCCACCCTACTCATTTGATTTATCGTTTGCCCGGTGAATGAAATCAATTTAATGCAAGATAATTGTTCTAAGCCGGATTTTATTGCAATCTTTAAATAATGATCATCGATCATGTAAAATTTCAATAGATTTTCTGAATTCAATTCATCCAGATATGTCCCTGACTGTACTGTTATTTCTCCGTTTGCCTGAACATTTCCACAGGAATTACCCAACATTATTTCATACGGATAAACACCATTAAATGTAGGTATACCACTTATTTCAATCACATTAGCGGTATCGACTGTATAAAAGACACCAAATGGCAATCCTGTCACCTCGGCTCCATTGGCATTACTAAAAACATAAGTAATTGGTACAATCGGTGTGTTGGGATATACACTTTGTGTATCGGATGACAAATCTGAAATTAGATTCAGTGTACTCAAAGGCAGTACCTCAATAGATCCGGTTACGATTGAAGTGCCACAAGTTCCATTATTACTTATGGTATAAAAGAACGTATCGACAGAATCCGGAATTCCGGTTATTTGTATCAATTCAGAATTAATTGAATCTTTAACCCCTTCAGGAAGTCCTGTGATTACCGATTCGAATCCATTAATCGCATATATAATCCCATTTATTGAACTGTTCAGGCATACCTTTTGGTGGTCTGTTCCTTCAGGTGAAATCAGTGTCGGAGTTTCGGAAGTATTGACAGCAATTGATCCAATACTACTAATGCTTCCACACTCCCCTGTAAGTTCAATATTATAAGTAAAATTTGCACTCGAATCGGGTGTTCCAACTATGAGGATCGTATCGTTATGATAGATGCCTGATACTCCAGAGGGTAACCCATTGAATGTTACATTTGCATCTCCTGTGGTTAAATAAAGGATAGAATCAATAATTGTGTTTATACAAACTGTTTGGTTGTCTGTAGAATCTTCAAGCAAGGTGATTGTATTTAAAGGGTTTACTCGAATGGTATCTGCTAAGCTTACAAAACCGTTCAATCCATTAAATTGAACTGTAAAAGGGAAAATACCACTTTCAGAAGGTGCACCATTGATCGAGATACTGTCAGAATTTACTTCATAAAAAACACCATTCGGCAATCCATTGATTTGAATGCTACCAATTTCATCAGTTGAATGATAAACCATTGTATTCAACAAACTATTTAAACAGACAGTCTGGTTGTAATATGAAATACCTGGAGGAGGAGTGAATGGATTGATTACCAGGGTATCAGTATAAGACACACTATTGCAAACATCCAACAAGGTTATTAGATATTGGTATGTACCACTTGTTGAAGGATTTCCACTAAAAATGATGGTATCTGTATACTGTTGTCCATTAATCAAAGATGCTAGAACACCTCCGGGGACATTGATCAAATCAAAGGAGTCACAAAATGTAACGGTAAATTTCATTACTTGAAGCGAAGAATCCAAATAAACAGATTGATTAGTGACATCAAATGGGCTCATTGGAGTTATACTGCTGTTAGGTCTGATTATTGTTTTGATATTAAACGAAGTACTGCAAGATGCATTTGTTGCCGTTACATTAAACAAAGCACTGGCATAGTCATTACCATTGTTTACAAGTGTCTGCATGAAAACAGATTGATTGATTCCTGCTGAAATTCCGAATAACGACAAGGGTGGTGAAAGAATTGGATTACTATTCCATGAGTACGAAGTCCCTTCAGGAACAAAATTTGCCGGAATAAGCAGTGGATTAATTTGTATTAGTTCATTGGTACAAAACGTATCAACATACGAAGCAATCACTGGGTATTGATCCACTGTAACTAATATTGAATCATCATTGTAACACTGAGTTACCGAATCCAGTATTCTTACGGAATAATTACCTGATGAAGTAGCAGTTATATTCAATAGAGTATCTCCATTAAGAACATTACCGTTTTTGAACCATTGATAGCCGGCATGATTAAGAGAATTGGCAGTTAACACTACATCTGCACCCTGACAAAAAGTTGTTTGACCTGAAGCACTTATCAAAACCAATGGTAATGATTTCATTTCGATTATTTTAAATATACTGTCTGAACAAGCATTTGAGGTCGTAACTTTGTAGTAAATAGTGTCTATACCTGATGATGAGTTGTTTGCAATCAATATTCCCGTTATTGAATCAATAACTGAGTGTTTAATATTGTCATTCATTTTCCAATGAGCAGACCAACCATTTTCAAGAATTGTTTCATTTGTAAACAAAGAACTATCTCCTAAACACACATTTGAATTACCAAGAATAGTTGATAATATGGGCAATGAATTAACTTTTAAATCAGTAGAGACGGTAGTTGAACATTCATTCAAATCAGTTATTGTATAATTAATCAAAACATTACCTGCAGAAACACCTATCACCTCGCCACTAACAGAATCAATCAATGCAATTGTTGTATCCATTGATTTCCAAAAGCCACCTAATGTTGAATTAGTTAATACGGTTGATGAGTTTTCACATATCATCGTAGAAGTGCTCGGAACAACAATTGGATTAGGATTGATTATCAGCTCAACGCTATCCTTCAATACCAAGAACGAACAGCCTCCAATGCCACTCAGAGTCATTACCAAAGTGACAATTCCGGACTGAACATCTGATGGACTCGGGGTATAAACAGGTGAGTTAACCGTTGAATTCGAAAAACTACCAGTACCACTGCTAGTCCAAAGAATCGTTCCATTCGATGAGCTGCCTGCCAAGGTGTATGACATTCCAGAACAAATAGATGCTATTGCCGGCCCAGCATCCACAGTCGGACATGGATCAGCTTGAGGGATTACGTTATTTTTAGATGAGACTTTTGAATGACCGTCCTTTTCTGTATGTTCAATTGGGAAACCATCAGGTTTGTTTATGATTCTCCAAACAAACGATTTAAACATTATCCGATTAATTGTTACCTCAGAAAACAAATATCTTCCTGTAAAAGTCATCGGATTAGAAACGTTGTTTGTACTACCGGCCGAATCAAAACTAAAAAAAATGCAAAGAACAGAAATCAAATACCGAACACTTTTTTTTGAGATTTTCATGATTTTTCAACGTTTTTATGAGCAATAATTAAGTCGCTAGTACGAACTTGAATAACAAAAGTTTCAAAAAAAATTAATATCAAAATCAATAATTTGAATACAATTGTTAACAAAAGTACAACTATTTTTTCATAAATAGAGTATTTTTCAAACCAATATTGCCCCTAACAAATTGAAATTTAGACACTAAAAAAGAAATTTACGTACACTTTTTAATCTGAATAACAACATTCTATTTTTGCTCGAATAATTCATAATTTTGATCAGTGCATAAATATTGGGGACTTACATTTATTTTATCACTCATTTTTTCGCCACTCATTGGTCAAAATGAGTTTGACACCATCTATCACCCATTTTACAATGATATTCAGCTTATTGAAATAAAACCACACGAGTATCTGCATTCTAAAAAAGCATTTATTCAAACAGCTGACTTTAATAAAATAATTACTCCGAACATCTATATTTTAAGAAATTCAAATAATGAAATCCTACAAACATTTAATGATCTATTAGACTATTCAGACGATCACAAATTACATCTGAGACCTACTAGTGATAAACACATTGTTCCTCATAAAATACTGACAGAAAACACCTCTCACACCATTGGACATGATAATGTCGGTTACAACATGCTCTACCCTATTTATCACATTGACAAAGACAAGGGATTTTCTGTTGGATTGATGGATAGTTTGGGTAAAATGATTTTACCGGTTGAATTTGAGCACATCCAATGGATGGATTCTGTATTCATTGCAAAAAAAAATGGGAAATACCTTTTATATAATTCCTATTTTCAGTTAATAACGCCTTATTATTTTGAGGAAATTAGTTGTATTAATACCGTCTACAATCACATTTTACTTCGGAATCAGCAAAAATATGCCTTATATACACGTGACGGAATTGAGTTATTGTCATTTGCATTTGATACAATTCGAATCTCAAAATATCAACCCGGAAAATATGAAATACTCCAAAATAATTTATGGGGATTTGTAGACTTCACTTTTAAAAACTATTTAAAACCATTTTCACCTACTTCAAAACTCCTTACACAAGATGCTTATTTTTCTTATTGTGATGAGGAAAAAAATTGGAAATTAATCGATTCTGATGGTAATTTGATTTTTCAAAACAAACTGAAAGTTTACAAAGTTATTTCTCCAAATCGTTTTCTGATTTTCGAATATGATAAATCTAACGGTTACAAACGATTTTTATGTAATTCAATGGGAGAAATCTTAACTGAAACTACTTTTTATGATTTATGGAATTTAAATGAGCGCGTATTATTTGGTGGTTTCGATGCTCGTATCATTGATGACTCACAACTACTTAAATCAACTAAATGGATTTTACTTGATACAAACGGAAGGAAAATAAACGACAAAATTTACACCTATCTGCTTCCAATAGATCAAACATGGATGAAAGCATACGATGAAACAGGAAAACTAATCGTAATTGACGAAGGTGGTAAAGACATCCTTGGATATAGCATTGATGATATCTCTAAATATTCGGATCACGTTTATAAAATACAGCACAAGGGATTTCATCAATTCATCGATTTATATGACACATATCGTATTTCATTGCCTTATGAACAAGTACAATGTATCAAAGAAAATAGAATTGGTGTCTTGAAAAATGGCAAATGGGGATTTATCAATACTGATTTTAGTGAAATAACACCATTTTTAGCCGATCAAATTACTTGTTTTTCGGGTGGGCTTGCTGGAGTATTTCACCAAGAAAAATGGCTATTATTAGACTCACTTGGCAGGTTAATAAGTGACCTGAAATTTGATGCAATAAACCAGCTAAAAAATGGTCTATGCCAAGTCAAATTGAACGGGCTTTTTGGAATCATTAATGTTCAGGGGGAATTCGTTGTTCCATTAATGTACAACGCAATGCATTTCATAGTTCCTTTTAAAGAAACATACCTTATCGGAGTAAAAAAGGAAGGAAAATATGGTGTTATCAATAGTTTCAATGAAACCATTTACCCTTTTGAATTCGATGAATGTGCCGAAATATCGGTTTACGCCAATATCCCTGAAAAAAGAACGGATGGTTTTTATGCGATGATGGCGAAGGTAAAACGCAGCACCATTGAACGATACTACTTCAACTTTGAGACAGAAAAAACTAAATTGATAACAATCGAAAATCCGTCAAAAGGCTTTAAAATTGTTACTCAACAATGCGGAAAGCGAAAGTTAAGTCAACAATGTGCCGGTGTATTGAATTGGGAAGGAAATGTTGTTATTCCCTTTGAATATACAGGCATTTCAGATTTCAAATACAACACATTCCGTTGCTACAGTGAACGTGGCGGAGGGTTAATTGACACAACGGGAAAATTACTTATCCCAACCATTTACAAATACCTATACGACTTACCCGGTAATTGCAAGTTAATTCAAGTGGGAAGGCATGCAGGAACGTGGGGATTGTATGATTATTCGGGACGTAAAATTGCAGACACCATATACGGTGGTTTCAATGAGCCGTTTTTTGGACTCATTCCATTTTATGCGAATATGCGTTATCGATACGATGGAGAAAATGGATGGATTCACGACGAAGAACGCATTGGGATTATGAATTTTAATGGTGAAATAGTAGTGGAGCCACTATACGAGATGTATCGAACAAATGAAAAAAAGAAACAACTATCTTTATATTACCAAGGAAATGAAGTAATCGTAGATTCAATGGGCACTATAATTTCAGGAATACCGGCCAAACCTGAGATTGAAACTCAATCAAAGCCTTCAAATCAAAAAATAAAAAGACATTTATTTCGAAACAAGCCATGGATTTTTCATCCATTCAGAAAAAGGCAACACAATGACTCATAAACCGGAAACAATCGATCAATACATTGCGCAATTTCCGCAAGCAATTCAAAGCTTAATGCAAGAATTACGATCAGTAATTGCCTCTTGTGCACCTGAAGCATCAGAAAAAATAAGTTGGAATATGCCAACATTTTACTATCATGGTAATTTAGTACACTTTGCCGCATTCAAAAAACACATCGGTTTTTTTTCAACCGCATCTGGCATTCAAGCATTTGAGCATGAATTAGGCGATTTTAAATACTCCAAAGGAACAATTCAGTTTCCGTATGATAAACCTTTACCATTGGATCTTGTAAAAAGAATTGTAAGCTTTCGAATCAAGGATAATTTGCAACGATTTACTCGTTAAAAATGATAAAATCATCAAGCTTTTTCAAACTGATTTAACTTAATTGAACCATCAAGAGCAAGCCCTTTTTGCCCACACACTTTTCTATCTCAATTGGCTAAATTTTATTGCTCAAATTCATCCAACCCCCACCGTTATATACATCATTAAATCCTGCTGATTTCAAAATAGATTTTGCAGATGCGCTCCTCATTCCGCTTGCACAGCATGTAATAACTGGTTTATTTTTAGTGATTTTAGTTAAATTACTTTGTAAACTCTGCAGGGGCAAATTAATAGATCCTTTGATATGACCTGATTTGAATTCTGCCGGTGTTCTTACATCTATGATTTGTGCACCTTGTTTGACCAATTGAGAAAAATTCACTTTTGGTCCCATCCCAAACAATTGTTTTATCGTATTAAACATGATTGTTTATTTAGCTTGATAATAATTTACGTCTAACCAGGAGCCAGCATTGAAGCACTCTATGCCTTGTTGAGATAGAAAATAGCTTGCTTGACCGCTTCGTCCTCCCGATGCACAACATAGCAACAAGGGTTGTTTCAACTGTTTTAACTCTGTTAATTTCTCTTGGATTTCTTGTAGAGGTATATTAATAGACCCCACGACATGACCTCCTGCAAATTCAGCATGAGTTCTTACATCTACAATAGTTCCTTTTTTCTCTTTGATCAGTTGTTCTATATTCATTTTTAAAGTGTTTTTGATTTTTTTTGAAAATTACTAAACAATAATCCGCCCATCATTGCTCCATATAGCGAACTATTTAACGGATTGGAAGTAATAGCACAGGTTCCGCTTGAGCATCCAACAAAATGATAATAGAAGTATCCTCCCACAGCACCCGAGAGCATACCAATTAACATCCATTTGTATTTTAAAACATTTTTCATCATTTTGTTAATCTTTTTTCTCCTTACACGTATTGATTCCGAGAGGAATATACAATGGACAAACACTAATGAAACTTGTCAATATAAAAACAGATGCTAACACTATTAAAACAATAGCAACTGAGCCTGAAATAATATTAAAACCATACAATCCACTGATAATCAAAGCGATTAGCACTCTAACTGCTCTATCAAATGTTCCCATATTCTTTTTCATACCCTTATTTTATTTTACACAAAAGTCAACAATGAAAATATATTTAAAAGCAACTTGTGTTACAGTCCATACTGGTCAATAAACAAGAATTAATCATTCTGTTTTATTTTTAATGGTTTTACAACGATCAGTAGATAAACAACAACAAAAATAACCCCTATTGCCGAAAACATTAATGCAGTACTCGCACCTAATTTAAACCAAAGCATTCCTGTCAGTGAACTTGCCAACATTGTACATATACTCTGAAACCCTGTAAATGTTCCAATCGCTGTTGCTATATTTTGATTATCTGTTATGTTCGAAATCCAAGCTTTTGAAATACCTTCTGTTGCTGCAGCATACAATCCATATAAAAGGAATAGCAAGATAAAGATGAAGGTATTTGTGGTGAGAGAAATACCAATATACGTTGTAGTAAATAGCATCAAGCCAATCAAATATAGCGTTTTCATCCCTATTTTATCAGCCAAAATCCCAATCGGAAAAGCAATAACTGCGTAAATAAGGTTATAAAATACATATAGTTCTATTATGAAAAGGTCATCGCAACCGGCTTCCTTGGCTTTTAAGAGCAAAAACACATCGGAACTGTTAAACAAAGTAAAAATTAACAGTCCTGAGACCAACTTTCTATATTCAAGTGAACTTACCTTCCAATAACTGAGGAAAGAAAAAATTGATTCAGAACTCTTCGAGGCTGGTTTTGTAACTTGATTTTCTTTCAATAAAAATGAAGCAAGTACTGCAAATAAACCCGGAATTAATGCTATATAAAAAAGCATTTTATAGTCTTTGGGAAAGGCTTGTAAATACAGCAATGCAATCAACGGCCCCAGAACAGCACCCAAAGTATCCATGGATCGATGCAGTCCGAACACTTTTCCTTTTGTTTGGGGTGTAGCTTGGTCAGACAACATAGCATCTCTTGCACCTGTTCGAATACCTTTGCCAAAACGATCTATTGTTCGTGCAAAGAATACCCAAACTGGAAACGTAAAAAACGCTAATATAGGTTTAGACATAGTACTCAAAGTATATCCTAATTGAACAAAAGGAACTCGCTTCCCACTCAGATCTGATCGTCTTCCAAAATATCCTTTGCTCAGTCCTGCTGTTGCTTCTGCCAAGCCTTCCAATATACCTATTACAAGTATGGAAAAGCCAATTGATTTCAAGTAAACAGGCATGATTGGATATAACATCTCACTTGCTAAGTCTGTAAACAGACTTACGAAAGATAAAATCCAAACAGTACGCGATATGTTTTTCAAGGCAGTTTGTTTAAAAAAAAACGATTCTTTTTTATTCTCTTATTGAAAACCGCTTACTTAATTGTATGTTTTGTAAAGAGTAAAGTTGGCTTCCTTTACAAATTTAACGACTTTGTACGTTAATTATTCGTTACTTTTATCAAAATTTAGATGCCATAAAAATGATACGTATTCTGGTCATTGATGATGAAGAAGACATTCGTGAGCTTCTGCAATACAATCTTCAAAAAGAAGGATATGATGTCATTACTGCTGAAAATGGTGAGATAGGAATTGAAAAAATGAAGTCACATAGACCTGATCTCATCATCTTAGATGTTATGATGCCAGGGCAAGACGGTATTGAAATATGTGACTTAATTCGTCAAACAGCCGGTTTTCAACAAACGCTCATTTGCTTTCTAACCGCAAGAAGCGAAGACTACAGTCAAATTGCCGGACTTGATGCAGGTGCAGATGATTATGTTACCAAACCATTGAAACCCAAATTACTCATCAGTCGGATAAACGCTCTTTTGCGAAGAAAAGGAATGATTCAAAAAGATTCAGCTGTAATTTCCGGTTTAGTGATTAATCGCGATAAATACAATATTGAAAAAAATGGAGAGGTCATTAATCTTCCTCGAAAAGAATTTGAACTGCTAGCGCTTCTGACATCCCAACCTGATTTTGTATTTGAACGTGATGTAATTCTCGAAAAAGTTTGGGGTTCTGATATTGTAGTTGGAGATCGTACAATCGATGTACATATCCGTAAACTTCGTGAAAAAATTGGTGATCAATGCATTAAAACGATTAAAGGTATTGGTTACAAATATGTGTTAATCTAAATGCGTATTTTGTACTTGATTTGATTACTCTGTGAGATTATTATAACAGTGTTTTTGATTTGCATCTTGATCACCCGATCACAATTAATTCAAATACTTATGTAAATATTTCACGAAAAAAAATGATTAATTGAATTAATATCTAAATTCAACAGATTTTTATCTTAGGAAGCCATGGTACAAGTGAGGAGATTGTTTGATATTCCTAACTATCAGTTAGCAATTTATCCTAAAGAAATCATGTTTGCCAGCAAGATTCATGGGGCGTGGCAACATCTCAGTACCTCACAGTTTCTCAACGAGGTCACAGAATACGCTAAAGGACTTATCGCGATAGGTATCAACAAGGGCGATAATATAGCTTTGGTTAGTGATAATCGTTATGAGTGGAATATCATGGACATTGCGATCCAACAAGTTGGTGCCATTGTAGTACCGCTTTACCCAAACATTTCGGAGAAAGATTACAAATACATATTAAATGATGCAAGTGTTAAACTATGCATAGTCGGAAACGGTGATTTACATCGAAAAATTTTGAATGTTCAAGCGGATGTCCCATCATTGTCACTATTATTTTCCTTTGATCATGTAAAAGAATGTAATCACTGGAGTTCCATAAAAAAAGATGCTTCCAGAATCAACGAAACTGAAATAAAGGCACGAATGGATAAAATCGAGTCGAATGATTTGGCAACCATCATTTATACTTCCGGAACGACCGGTAATCCTAAGGGAGTGATGCTGACACATCAAAACATTTTATCCAATGTAATGGCTTGTAAGGAATCTATACCTGCAAACAACAAATCGAGGGTACTCACTTTCTTGCCTGTTTGCCACATCTATGAGCGCATGTTGCATTACTTGTATATGTATTTGGGGTGTTCCATCTATTTTGCGGAATCCCTTGAAACAATTGGAGAAAATGCACGTGAAATAAAACCCCATGTTTTTTCCGCTGTCCCAAGATTGATTGAAAAGGTTTACGGCAAAATTATGTCAAGGGGTGAAGAATTAAAGGGCAAGAAAAAGAAATTGTTTTATTGGTCATTATATATTGCTGATAAGTACGATATAAACTCGTTTAATCCCATCTATCGTTTCAAGCTATCTATAGCAAGATTACTTGTCTTATCAAAATGGAAAAAAGCATTGGGTGGAAATATTAAAACAATTGCCTCCGGAAGTGCTGCTCTTCAACCTCGCTTAATTCGTATCTTTTTTGCAGCAGGAATTCCAATTCTGGAAGGCTACGGGTTATCTGAAACATCACCTGTTGTATCTGTCAACTGCTTCAAAAAGGGAATTAAAATCGGAACAGTCGGCCCAATTCTAAACAATGTAGAAGTAAAGATTGTCGAAGATGGAGAGATTTTAGTCAAAGGTCCCAATGTCATGAAAGGTTATTACAACCAGCCGGAAGAAACAGCACTTGCGATTGACCGGGACGGATGGTTTCATACAGGTGATATCGGTATAATGGAGGATGATAAATTCCTAAAAATTACGGATCGAAAAAAAGAGATGTTCAAAACATCTGGAGGCAAATACGTTGCACCACAAGCGATTGAAAGCAAATTAAAGGAATCTCGTTTCATTGAACAATTAATTGTGGTCGGTGAAGGCGAAAAATTCCCCACAGCAATGATTATTCCTGATTTTGAATATATCCGTGAATGGGCATCGAAGAAAAAAGTTCAACTTTTTAACGGCACAAACAATGACATCATCAATAACCTGCATGTCAAAGCAAAAATTCAAGAGGAAATCTACAGACTCAATAAACATTTTGGAAACTGGGAACAAATCAAGAAATTTGTATTGCTTGAAAACGAATTTAGTGTTGAAGGTAGCGAATTAACACCCACTTTAAAATTGAGAAGGAAAATAATCCTTGAAAAATATCGAGATCAATACGAAAGCATGTACGAAGGGCATCGGTGAGGATATCAAATTCTATTCTTAGTTTATGATTGTTTTGACTAATTTTACAGCTATAATTCTGTAAAAAATCAATCATGGACATTCAAAAACCTACTCGAACTTTTGTTTCTGAATCACTCAAAATTACTTCTTGGGAATCTATCAAACCTTTTTTTTACGATCTGCTTCAAAGAGAAATTGAATCCAAAGATGATTTTTTAAAGTGGTTGAAAGATAAAAGTGAACTGGAAGCTGTCATTGAGGAGGAAGCAGCTTGGCGTTATATTAAAATGACCATTGACACACGAGATGAAGCACTCACCAAAGATTATACTTTTTTCGTAACGAAGATCCAACCGGAATTAGCACCTCTTGAAAATCAACTAAACGAAAAATTGGTATCTATTCCTTTCACGAACGAACTTAGCAAAGAAGAATCCTACCATATTTATTTTCGATCCGTTCGAAAAGCACTTGAATTATTCCGACAGGAAAATGTAGCTATTGAGGCCGAATTGAATGAAAAAAGTCAACTTTTCGGCTCAATCACAGCCGCACAAACCATTGAACACAATGGTGAAAAATTGACTATGCAAAAAGCAGCCGCGCTACTAAGAGAAAACGATGAGAGCCTCAGAAAAACAATTTTTGAGAAAATGACCCTGCGTCGCAGAGAAGATATCGACAAGCTGAATGATTTGTATTCGGAATTAATCCAAAAACGCCATCAATTGGCAATTAATGCCGGTTTTATGAATTACAGAGACTACAAATTTCAGGAATTAGGCAGATTTGACTACACCAAAGAAGATTGCTTTGAATTTCATCGTGCCATCAAAACACTGATTGTTCCGCTTGTCAAAAATATCCAACTCAGTAAACTTCAGAAAATGAAAAAAAAAGCTTTCAAACCCTGGGATACTGAAGTTGATCCAAGTGGACTTCCTCCGCTAAAGCCCTTTTCTAAAGGAAGTGATTTGCTGCGTGGAACAATTAATATCTTCAAGCGAATTGACCCCTATTTTGCTGATTGTATCGCGACCATGAACGAAATGAAGCACTTAGATCTCGATTCAAAAGAGGGAAAGGCACCCGGAGGTTATAATTATCCCCTTTATGAAATTGGTGTGCCTTTTATTTTCATGAACGCTGTAGGTACACAAAATGATTTGGTAACCATGGTTCATGAGGGCGGCCACGCCATTCATTCATTCTTGAACAGAAATCTGGAATTAACGGCATTTAAAAACATCCCCTCTGAAGTTGCAGAGTTAGCTTCAATGTCCATGGAACTACTCTCCATGCGAGAATGGAATGAATTCTACAAAGATGATTCGGACTTGAAACGTGCTCAAAGAGATCAATTAGAATCCATTTTAAAGATATTGCCTTGGATTGCCCAAATCGATGAGTTTCAACATTGGGTTTATGAAAATCCAACACATTCGATCAATGAACGTCACCAACAATGGTTGCAAATATCGAACGAATACAGTACGGGATTAACAGATTGGACAGGCTATGAAGATATGCAGGAAGTCAGCTGGCAACGACAACTTCATTTATTTGAAGTACCTTTTTACTACATCGAATACGGAATTGCACAACTTGGAGCGCTAGGCATTTGGAAAAACAGTCTCGTCAACTTTGACCAAGCGATTGAAAATTACAAAAAAGCACTTCAATTAGGATATACTAAAAGTATGCCAAAAATATACGAAGCAGCCGGAATTCAATTCAATTTCTCTGCCGATTACCTCAAGAAATTAGCCACTTTTTTAGAAACATCTCTAGCTGAATTGAAAAACTAACAAACAATTTAAGTGATGATTAACTACACCATTTCAGTTGAAAATCCTACTTGTCAATATGTTCGAGTTCGAGCAATTTTCAGTGTCAATCAGCAATCAATTGTTGTTAAACTGCCTAGCTGGCGACCGGGTAGATACGAATTGGGGAATTTTGCTAAAAACATTAATGGTTTCAAAGTTTTTGACGGACAGAATAAACGACTTGAGTCTACTAAATTAAATAAAGATTCATGGATAATTCAATGTGAACACAGTGAAACAATTCGCGTAGAATACAGTTACTATGCTTCCGAGCTTAATGCAGGATCTACTTTTTTGAGTAAAGATCAATTGTACGTCAACCCGGTTAACTGCATGATATATACAGAAGAACATGCTAAGGAAAACATTACTCTCTGCTTGGAAATCCCCGACTCTTGGACCATTGCTTGTGCATTGCCTCAGGATAGTAACAAACTTTTCGCAACAACATTCGATGAATTGGCTGATTCACCATTTATATGCTCCGAAAAACTACAACACAACGAGTACCTCTCTGGTGAAACCATCTTTTATGTTTGGTTTAACGGTGAAATAAAACCTGACTGGGAGCGCTTATTGGGACACTTCAAAGCATTCACAGATAAACAAATTGAAAAATTTCAGGAATTCCCGACAACTAACTATCATTTTTTGATTCAAATTTTGCCCTATAAAGCATATCACGGTGTTGAACATGCCGAATCTACGGTAATAACGCTTGGACCCGGATATGACATTTTTGATAACCTCTATAAGGAATTGCTGGGGGTATCTTCACATGAATTGTACCACACTTGGAATGTGAAGGCCATACGCCCTGTCGAAATGTTGCCTTATGATTTCTCTAAAGAAAATTATTCATGTTTAGGGTATCTTTATGAGGGAGTTACAACCTACATGGGTGATCTTTTTTTATTAAAAAGCAAGGTGTTCTCGATTGAGCAATACTTCGATGAACTGAAAAATCAACTCCAAAAACATTTTGATAATCCGGGACGTTTCAACTATTCTGTTGCAGAATCTTCTTTTGATACCTGGTTGGATGGCTATGTAAGCGGAGCTCCGGGACGTAAAGTATCAATTTACACAGAAGGCTGCCTGTTGGCTTTTGCATGTGATGTAATGATTTTAAAGGCTACTCAAAACAAATATGGACTGGATGAAGTGATGAAGCGCTTATATTTCAATTATGCATTAAAAGGAAAAGGAATAGCTGAAGATGATTACATGATAACATTGGAAGAAGTATCCGGAATTTCATTTCGAGATTTTTTCAAGCAATTTGTCCACGGAACTTTTCCGTATGAATCAATTTTAAGCGAAGCGTTTGATTATCTCGGACTGGTGATGAATATCTCCCCAAATGAAAGCTATTCACAATCTATTTTAGGTTTCAAGTCATTGTCAAATGGTAGCAACTTCATCATCAATGCCATCTATCCGGGAAGTCCGGCAGAACTTGGAGGACTTATGATAAACGATGAAATTATTGCTATCAACGATTTCATGTGCAATGGAGAGCTGGATAAATGGTTGAACTATTTTGACCATGACATAAAAAAAATAAGCTTCACACGAGCCGGAAAGTTATACAGTTGCCAACTACCGGAGGTGAACCGTTTTTATTTTGCCAAACATTCGATTTCAATTGATGAATCTGCCAACAATAGTCAAAAACGAGCTCTTCAAGCTTGGATGAACTAATTGATTTTTTTAATCTATTTTTGGCTCGTTAAGATTATGTATTGGTCCGTAACTCAATAGACACCCAATTTGGACATAGATTCTTTTTAGTTATTTTATTGACAATCAGTTGAATTTTTCAGCTAAGACAGGAGATTCAGTTGTTTTCTCACTTCATCAGTTTTAATCATTTTGTAATAGCCCCAGTTGTTCTAAATCCTTTGATTGATGATTCCAATTTATACAACTACTTGTTATATAAAACGCCTACAAATCAATAAGCTGAAAATTATGGAGAATGATAATTAAGTTGCTGCTTGTTTTTTGATAATCTTCCAAAACAATTGAGGAAAAAAACGTTTGATCTTTACAGCCAAAATTTCCTTGTTTCCTATCAATACTTCTACTTTTTTCTTTGAAACAGCATGAAGTATTTTTTTTGCGCAGACGTAAGCAGTCATTCCGGTCGATTGATTATGATCCATCACACCATGCGTTTCTCCATCTTTGTTCAACGCATTCAATGAAATATTGGTATTGATCTTTCCAGGGCAAATCATGGATACAGAAATTCCATTCGCTTCTTCTTCTAAAAGCAGACTTTCATAAAAACCAAAAAGTGCATGTTTCGAAGCGCTGTATGCAGACCTTAAGAAAAAACCGAATTTCCCTGAAATACTTGAAATAACAACAAATTGACCCGATTTCTGACGAATCATGAATGGTAAAACAGCTTTGGCAAGGGCAATATTTCCGAAATAATTAATTTCCATGATTTTTCGATCAATAGCTAAACTTGATTCTGCTACCCTAGAACGCTGACTCAATCCTCCGTTATTTATCAGAATATCAATCCGTCCAAATTGGCTGACTACGTGTTCAGCATACTCGGTAAAATGTTCAGAGTGCTCCAAATCCATTGATATAACCAGGTGATTTTCACTTTTATCAAGAGTTGATTTGACTTGTTCCAATGCCTTGATATTACGTGACGATAAAACCAGGATTGCACCTGCCGATGCTAACTGTTTAGCCATTTCCGCTCCAATGCCGGATGAAGCTCCCGTAATCCAAACAACTTTATCTTTAAAATAGGTCATAATGAATCGCTTAAAATAGTACTCAGCGTTTAATGATTAATCTTTGAAACTATTCAAATGTAAGAAGATTGAACGAATGTAAATTTACAGTAATTGAATTTGTTACTTTTGGGAAAAAACTGTCAATGAATACCAACAGAATTTCAGCACATTTCAACAATGCATTGGACACTTTGCAAAGATTCAATACTGATGAAAACTTCCGTTTAATAGAAGAAGCAGGAAAATTGATGATCCAGGCCATACAAAACAACTTTAAAATTATCAGTTGCGGAAACGGAGGATCAATGTGTGATGCCATGCATTTTGCAGAAGAACTGTCCGGAAGATACAGGGAAGACAGACGAGCCTTACCTGCAATATCAATATCAGACCCAAGCCATCTGAGTTGCGTTGCTAATGATTATGGATATCAGTTCGTTTTTTCAAGATTCATCGAAGCAGTAGGTCAACCTGGCGATGTCTTGTTAGCTATTTCAACCTCCGGCAATTCATCGAACGTAATAGAAGCTATACATACAGCAAAATCGAAAGGAATAAAAATTATCGGATTAACCGGAAAAAGTGGCGGCTCAATGGCAACGCTTTGTGACGTAGAGATTCGCGCACCCCAATCAGAATATGCTGACAGAGCACAAGAGATTCATATCAAAGTCATTCATGCATTGATTGATTACATTGAGAATAATCTGCATGAATAATTTATGTCAGATTTTCAGTGAATCACCATTGGTTTCACACAAACTTTGTTATCTGAAGAATCGATGCCCGTTATAGCCAAAACTTTCTTATAGGGATGTTTATCTCTATCTTTCTTTTCCTTTTTGTACCTTTGCTAACTTCTTTTTCACATCCTTTCTAAATGGAATACAATTTTAGCAACATCGAACAAAAATGGAGAGCTTTTTGGTCCGAAAACAAAACATTCAAAGTAACGGAAGATGAAAGTAAACAAAAATTCTACATCTTAGATATGTTTCCCTATCCATCAGGAGCCGGATTGCATGTAGGTCATCCGTTGGGGTATATTGCTTCTGATATTTATGCGAGATATAAGCGACTACAAGGATATAATGTTTTGCATCCGATGGGATATGATTCATTTGGTCTTCCTGCTGAACAATATGCAATTCAAACCGGTCAACATCCTTCGATTACCACCTCTGAAAATATCAAAAGATATCGCATTCAACTTGATAAAATTGGGTTTTGCTATGACTGGGATCGAGAAGTACGAACTTCTTCACCTTCCTATTACAAATGGACACAATGGATTTTTATTCAGCTTTTTAATTCGTGGTATAATCCAAAAACTAATAAAGCTGAAAACATTAAAACATTGGTTGACAGTTTAGAAACGGAAGGATCTGAAGGTTTAAATCTTGATTCATTGACCGGAGATATTGAAAAAGAAATGATACCATTTACAGCAGCGGAATGGTGTTCTTTTGACGAAAAAAAGCAGCGTGAAATCATCATGCATTTTCGCTTGGCTTACTTGGGTGATTCTTATGTAAACTGGTGCTCAGCATTAGGAACAGTTTTGGCAAATGATGAAGTAGTCAATGGTGTTTCTGAACGTGGGGGGCATCCCGTAGAACGCAAGTTAATGAAGCAATGGAACATGCGTATTACAGCTTATGCACAACGACTTTTGGATGGGTTAGATTGCATAGAGTGGTCGGACAGCATTAAAGAAACTCAGCGCAATTGGATTGGAAAAAGCGAAGGTGCTTCAATTCGATTTCCTATTGTGGGTCATTCAGCTCAAATTGAAGTTTTTACTACACGTCCTGATACCATATTTGGAGTTTCTTTTGTTACTCTTGCCCCCGAACATGATTTGGTAGCACAGATTACAACAAATCAGCAACAAAAGGAAGTGATGGCCTATGTTGAAAAAGCAAAAAATAGAAGTGAAAGAGAAAGACAAGCAGATGTGAACAGTATCAGCGGGGTATTCACGGGAGCTTATGTCACACATCCTTTTACGAATGAACCCATTCCTGTATGGGTGGGAGATTATGTATTAGTAGGCTACGGTACCGGAGCCGTCATGGCTGTTCCTGCACATGATGAACGCGACTTTAAATTTGCAGGTTACTTTGGCATACAGTATAAAGAAGTTATTAAGCAAAGTAATGAACATGATATTAAAAATGCAGCTTGGACAGAAAAAGAAGGAGTCCTCATTAATTCCGATTTCTTAAATGGGCTATCGGTAAAAGAGGCTATATCAAAGGCAATTCAAGAGATAACAAACAAAGAATTTGGAAAGGGCAGAATAAATTATCGCTTACGAGATGCTGTTTTTGGCAGACAGCGCTACTGGGGGGAACCGATTCCGATTTACTACGATGAGGAAACACCCTATGCCATCAATCAAACTGACTTACCACTAACATTACCTGAAGTAGATAAATACCTACCTACAGATGATGGTGAACCACCATTGGCAAGAGCATTAGATTGGACTTACAGCGGACAATACGAATATGAACATTCGACCATGCCCGGGTGGGCAGGAAGTTCTTGGTATTTTCTCAGATACCTCGATCCACAAAATGAAAATGAATTTGTTGGTAAAGAAAAGGTCGAGTATTGGAAAAATGTGGATTTATATATTGGTGGTTCTGAGCATGGTACAGGACATTTATTGTATGCCCGTTTTTGGACAATGTTTCTTTACGATATGGGCTATATTCCTTTTGATGAGCCATTTAAGAAATTGATCAATCAGGGCATGATTTTGGGAAGGAGCAGCTTTATCTACTTAGTCATTGGCGAAAACAAGTTTGTAACTTATTCAAAAAAAGACCATTACAAATGCGCCCCTATTCATGTTGATATTTCACTCGTAGATAATGATAAGTTGAATATTGAAGGTTTTCGCAAATGGCGCCCGGAATACATTGACGCACTATTCATTTGTGAGGAAGATGGTTCATACCTCTGTGGCTACGAAGTAGAAAAAATGTCTAAGTCAAAGTATAATGTTCAAACGCCCGATGAATTGATTGAGAAATTCGGTGCAGACACACTCCGTATGTACGAAATGTTTTTGGGGCCGGTTGAACAAAGTAAACCATGGGATACCAAAGGGATAAATGGTGTTCATAATTTCCTTCGCAAACTGTGGCGATTGTTTCATGATGAGCAGGGAAATGTAAATCTTTCAGATGAAATTCCATCTAAAGCATCTCTCAAAACACTCCATAAAACCATTAAAAAAATGAAAGATGACCTCGATCGCTTTTCATTAAACACCGGGGTTTCAAATTTCATGATTTGCGTGAATGAACTCACTGAACAAAAATGCAATAATAAACAGATATTAAATGACTTAATAATAATGTTATCACCCTATGCACCACATATTTCAGAAGAGTTGTGGGTCATTTTAGGCAACGAAGCAGGAACAGTTAGTTTGGCCTCGTTTCCTTTTTATGATGAATCGTACCTTGTAGAAGCGAATCACGTGTACCCTATTTCCATTAATGGTAAAATGCGAACAAAAATTGAATTGCCTACCGAGATGAGTTCAGGTGAAGTAGAACAAGTTGTTCTGAATCATTCGGATATCATCAAATGGTTAGATGGAAATTCTCCCAAAAAAGTAATCGTAGTACCCGGTAAAATTGTAAACATTGTTATTTAATTTCTTTTGAGATTTTGTCAATTGAATGAAGAATGAAACTTTGGCATACCTGAACAATAATAATGGATTCGATTTACTGGCTTTTGGTGAAAAAGAACGTTTTATGCTGGATCCGAGTAAGTCATTGGATGAGCTCCAGCATTTTATCGATGCGAATGAAAACAACTTCATTTTTG
This sequence comes from uncultured Akkermansia sp., assembly GCA_964526595.1. Lineage (GTDB taxonomy): Bacteria > Bacteroidota > Bacteroidia > Flavobacteriales_D > Crocinitomicaceae > M0103. Next base: position 56,350 of record CAZGJF010000012.1, read on the forward strand.
GCTTTCTAAATTATGACTTGAAAGGACATATTCATCAATTACCTTCTAATAATCCTGATAAACTTGAATTTCCAATTGCTTTTTTTTGGAAACCAAAGTTTGTAGTAAAATTAAATGATGGACAGGTTGAATTTCTTCAGGGACTTAAAACCAATGAAAGCGTAAGATTGATCGAAGAATTTCTAGGTGCAAAATGTGCAAAAAAAAAGGTTCTTGAAAATGTTAATTTTAAAGCGCGCATCAGTAAAGAAGAATATGTGAAACAAGTTGAATCACTGAAACAACACATTCAACAAGGTAACATCTATGAGATCAATTTTTGTCAGGAATTTTACGCCGAACAAATTGAAATAACGAATCCTATAGAAACCTATTTCACACTCAATCAGATTACAAAAGCGCCATATTCTTCATTTATTCAATTTGATGATTTTTTAGTTTTTAGTGGAAGTCCGGAGTGCTTTTTGAAAAAGAAGGGAAAACAACTAGTTTCTAAACCGATAAAAGGTACAGCACCCAGAGGGTACAATGAAAAAGAGGATGAATTAATCAAGAAACAATTAATATCAGATCAAAAGGAACGTGCTGAGAACATCATGATTGTTGATTTGGTTCGAAATGATTTATCGAGAATTGCAAGCCCAAACTCCGTCAAAGTAGATGAATTATGTCATATTTATACATTTGAAACAGTTCATCAAATGATTTCGACCATATCTTGCGAGATCAAACAACATATTTCATTTAGTGATGTGTTAAAAGCTACTTTTCCAATGGGCTCAATGACCGGTGCTCCAAAAAAAAGAGCCATGGAACTGATTGAACAACATGAATCATTTAAGCGTGGCTTATATTCCGGATCAATCGGTTTTTTTTCTCCCAATGGGGATTTTGATTTCAATGTGG
>CAZGJF010000013.1:0-45773 GCA_964526595.1 uncultured Akkermansia sp.
GCTATATGTACGCAATTGTAGAGATAGCAGGGCAGCAATTCAAAGTGCAAAAAGACCAAAAAATATTTGTACACAGATTGTCAGCTGAAAAAGGAGCAAAAGTTGAATTTGACCGTGTTCTTTTAGTTGATAATAGTGGAAAAATTAATGTTGGCGCCCCAGCTATAGCAGGTGCAAAAGTATCTGCAACAGTAGAAGATCACGTGAAGGGTGATAAAGTTATCGTTTTCAGAAAAAAACGAAGAAAAGGATACAAAAAGAAAAACGGTCATCGGCAATCATTTACGGCGATTACTATTAATGATATTAAAGTTTAATTAAGAATCTTTCCATTTTTTGGATAATAAATCGTAGAAACCATGGCACACAAAAAAGGAGTCGGTAGTTCCAAAAACGGTCGCGAATCACACAGCAAGCGATTGGGAGTTAAAATATTTGGTGGACAATTAGCGATAGCAGGAAACATTATTGTCCGTCAACGGGGTACGCAACACCATCCCGGAGAAAATGTTGGTATCGGAAAAGATCATACCTTATACGCATTGATAGATGGTCAGGTAGCTTTTCGTAAACGAAAAAATAATCGATCTTTCGTTTCGATAGTTCCATTTCAAGCTACACAAGCTTAGTCTCAAAATATTTGTAAATAGGAGGCGAATAGTAATGTTCGCCTTTATTATTGACTTTATCCCGTCCTGAAATAGTTGACATCGTGCTTTATCGTTAGTTTGGAATATGGGTTTTTCTCACGCTTATTTTGGCTGATTTTTTAGGTAATACGCATATAGTTTAAGTTTTCTTCAGGAGAAAGTCTTTTTTGGAAATGAAAGTTTCTTTCCTATAGATAAGTAAAACTGAACAATACTCTGCATGTTAAAGTTGATTCCTTTACTAAAAGATTCTGATTATGCTGAACAATCGCATTATGATTTGTTAGATGAAGTAGTTTTAATGTGTAAAACATCTTTTAACTCTTCGGAGGAAATCCTGAATGCTGATATCATTTCAACATGAGGTTCTTTTTGAAGCTTTCGACAAACTATCTAAGGCGGTTTACTCTGCTTTTCAAAACAAAAGAGGACTCTGTACCATCTTGTTTTGTTAGGTGTTTAATTGCATCAAAATGTTTAATTTCTATTTCCAATAGAAAAATAATCAATGATTTAAATATGACCACCCAACTTTTTTGACAAAAACAGACTATTTCCATCAAATTCTCTTTCCAATTTTTGTCAAGATTCAGAGTAAATTTCTTTTTAAGTTCAACGGTCAGATTCAAAATCTAAACTGCTTAGTTTTAATTTACGAATTTTTAAAGCCGATACGTAAAAGAAACATTCAAAGATTAAAGATATTTCAAAATAATTTCATAGTTTTGAAAAAAGTTGTTCAAAATTATTCAATAAGATGATTATCAATTAGATATGTGAATTATTTTAAGATGAACAACTTTCTTCTTTTTTCTAAATGCACAAAGGGTTAGATAAATCAAATATGTATCATTTTTGCACACTCTTTGACTCGTTCTATTTAACCAGAGGCGTTTTGATGTATCAATCGCTTGAAGCGGTCTGTGAAGATTTTCATTTGTATATTTTTGCTTTTGACGATAAATGTTATGATATTCTTCAAAAGCTTGATCTCAAAAAAGCAACAATAATTTCTCTAAAAGAATTTGAAGACGAAAAGTTGATTGGTGTAAAATCGAGCAGAACAAAAGCAGAGTATTGCTGGACGTGTACACCGTCTACGATTCTCTATGTCATTGAACATTTCAATACAAGTGCATGCACCTATCTTGATGCCGATTTATTTTTTTATCAGAATCCCAAAGTGTTATTTGGTGAAATGGGCGACAAATCTATTTTACTAACAGAACATCGTTATCCTCCAAAATTTAACAGAACGAAATCGTCCGGAAAATATTGTGTTCAATTTATTACATTTATTAATAATAATGAAGGGTTGAATGCTTTGAAATGGTGGCGAAATGCTTGTATTGATTGGTGTTATGACAGGTACGAAGATGGAAAATTTGGAGACCAGAAATATCTTGATGATTGGACATCAAGATTTCCTGGGGTTCATGTATTACAACATCTCGGTGGTGGGCTTGCTTCATGGAATGTAGGGCAGTGGCGATTGCTTAGCAAACATGGAAATATCATCACTTTTCTTGATTCGAAAGATAATCGCAAATTTGAGGCAATTTTTTACCATTTTCATCATGTGCGCTTCTACAAAAATAATCTAGTTGACTTTGGTTGGAGACATCCCACACTGCCAGTAATCAAAAATCTCTATGTTCCTTATATTGTAAGGCTAAGCCAACTTGAACAGACTATAAAAAATAGTGCTCCTGATTTTGATATTCCTTTGCAGGACTTTACGCTCAATAAAACATCAGGATTGAAAAATAAAATAAAATATTTTATTAAGAAATATGGTCGCTATAATGTTTACAATATTCAAAAACTAACTGCTAACGATCCTATTTAGTATGGAGTCAGGTAAATATATATTTATTGTCCAAGTAACTCGTCAGCTAACGATCGATATTATTAACCATTTTTCGGAGAAAGGGAAGAAAGTTATTTTGCTAACGGGCATAGTAGAAAGCAACTATTCCGAGTTAAATCCCAACGTTCAAGTCAAGTATCTGAATAAACATACAGCTGTTTCAACCGCTAGGCGATTATTATCTTGGTTTATATTCACTGGTTTAAGTTTTTTTTATGTTCTTTTTAAGTCAAGGAAGTATCATCTTATATTAATTACAACACCCCCATTCATTGTTTTTTTAGGTAGTTTTTTTAATCGGATTAGAAAACAACAGTTTCACTTGGTAATTTGGGACCTTTACCCTGATGTTTTAGTGAAAATGAAGATTCTTAAAGAACGATCTTTTCCTATAAAATGTTGGGCGAAAGCTAATATTGATTGCTTTAAAAGAGCAGGAAACCTATTTACCTTGGGTGAGCACTTATCAGCTGCAATAAGTCAATATACAGAAAAAAAACCAATTATCATTCCAAATTGGTCAAATACAGATTTTATCAAACCTATTCCAAAAAATGAAAATATATTTCTTCATAAATACAATCTGGAAGACAAATTTATTGTAATGTACTCCGGCAATTTAGGTCTCACGCACAATATCGAGGCCATTATAGAAACGGCGGAAAAGATGACAGAAAATACAATGATACAATTTATCATCATTGGAGATGGGGCAAAAAAAGATAAAATTATTAAATGGGCAAAGGATAAAAATTTATTAAATATCATGTTTCTTCCATATCAAGATAAACAGATGTTACCTTTCTCATTAAGTTCCGCAGATATTGGAATCGTAACTCTGGATGAGGGAGCAGAAAATGTTTCAGTACCCAGTAAAACTTATTATTTATTAGCAGCCGGCGTGTCTATGTTGGCTTTTGCTTCAAAGAATTCTGAATTAGGCAATCTGGTTAAAAAACACCATTGCGGAGCTATTTTTGAAAACCCTGATGCAGAAGAGGTGGCACGTTATATTCGCGAACTTGCCTTTGACAAAAACAAACTAGATTCATACAAAGAAAACTCACGTGAAGCATCTTTTTGTTACACCCCGAAAAATGCTGAATTATATTATGATTTCATTTGTCTCAAACACCTTCAGTCATGATGAGGAAACTATACCTTTCACCCTTGGGATTCATCATTTCAATTGCAATGAATTTTATTTCACTGGTTCGCAAACCTTTTATGGTTTATGGTTTTTTCAATAAACTAGACGGACGTTTTTACAAAAAAACAAGAATTGCCTCTACTTGTATTTTAGAGAATAAAAATAAAATGGACATAAAAGATAATGTTTGGATAGGACACTATTGCTTAATTGATGGAATTGGAGGTGTTGTGATTCAGGAAGGAGTTCATGTTGCATCACATGCTTGTATTTATACACATAGCAGTCAAGACGCCATTCGGATTTTGGGAAAAAATTACATCGAGATAGAAGCCTCTGAAAGACCCGGATACAAAATTGATGCTGTAGAAATTGGAGAGTACACATTCATTGGAACTTCTGCAGTTATTTTGGCTGGAACTAAAATTGGAAAAGGATGTATAATCGGTGCCGGTAGCGTTTTAAGTGGTTATTTTCCTGATTATTCTTTAATTACCGGTACTCCCGCGAAAGTTGTCGGTGATACTCGCAAAATTGATCAGAAAATTTATCATACGGGCACAGATTTTTCAAATTATTATAACACGTCCTTAGTTGAAGGTTTTCAAAACACAGATTTTAGTAAAGATTAGGGAAAATAAAAGCATATGAAGACCAAATTAAATGAGCAAATACATGTATTGTTAACTTGTTTATTGGCTTTTTTTATTCCCTGTATAAAGGCAATTGTTCCAACACTTATCATATTGATAGGAATCACATATATCTTCAATTTCAGGAATATTTCTGATGGGGTAAAGAGATTAATAAAAAATACAGGCCTGCTTTTGATGCTTATATGTTATGGGATTTATTTGATTGGGCTTTTCTATTCAACTAATTTGAGTTTTGGTCGGGAGGTCATCGAAACAAAATTATCCCTTATGATATTACCAATCATATATGCGAGTTATTCACAGACTACAAAAATTAATTTTGAAAAATACCTAGCTTTTTTTATTGCGGGATGTACAGTTTATGCCCTCTTTTCAATTATATATGCGTTTTATTGTTTCTATAAACCGGTTTATTATGATTTTATCACCATAAAAGTGTATCTCGGAGCCAATTATTTCTACTACACATACTTAAGTAGATTTTTTCACCCCAGTTATACTTCGATGTTTTCTGCTACAGCAATTTCATCGATTCTCTATTTAATTGATCGAGGAAAATTTAAAAAGAAAAAACTTGGGATTTTACTCCTCATTCTATTTACAATTTATATTCTTCTATTAAGTTCAAAAGCAGGGTGGCTGGTGTTAGCTCTATTGGGAGTGGGATTAATTTATCATGCAATAAAATATAGGAAAATCATAATGGGAATCAGTGTACTACTTTTTGTATCTGGATCATTTATGTTCTTTAATATCTACAATACACCCGATTTTTCCCATCGAATTCCTGCAGGCAAAGATGTATTTAACGCAATTAAAGGAAAGAATGAAAAAAATGAAAAAATAGTTACAGGTAATGATGGAACAGTCAGCAGAATTTTAGTTTGGAAATCTTCGGTCAAATTATTTAGCAATCATCTTGTATTCGGAGTGGGAACTGGTGATTCAAAAGATCAGTTAATGCTTGAATACGAAAAAAGGGGCATGAAAAGAGAACGAGAAACCGAACTTAATTCTCACAATCAATATTTAAATACGGCCATATCTTTAGGAGTTGTAGGATTATTAGCTTTAGCGTCGATGCTGATTCATCCATTTATGAAGACTCATCGAAATCACTATTTTTTATTTTACAGTTTCATTCTAATTGTGGGAATTAATTTGTTATTTGAATCCATGTTTGAAACTCAAGCCGGCATCGTATTTTTTGTATTCTTCAATACACTATTTTGTATTCAATTTAACACTAGTAATCAAGCTGAAACCAATTGAAGGTCATGCATCACAAGCTGAAATGATGCTTATTTACAATCTATGATCTGACACCTCTTTTTAATGTTGCCTTTATTTTCAACGTTGGAAATCTTGTTAAAAAACGTTAAGCCTTATTCATACAAGTTATTCACTAATTACTTTAGATTTCAATCTGTAAGAGTTGCGTAAAATTCGTGTAAATCTTAATTTCATTTTAGTTGTACTGGCATTAATTGCTTTGCTCATAACACAGGCATTTCAAGCACTTCAACTCTACGATCGAAAGCACATTCAGTTTGAAACAAACGTAGCAACATCACTTGAAAGAATAGCAATCAGGCATGAAAAAGCAGAAGATATCAGACGTTACATGCATATCATTAACCACGATTTCAGTGGTCAATACAAAGATATTTTAAAAGAGGAGTTTAAAAATTTAATAACTGCGGAGGAATCAATCAAAATCAAGGATACCATCATTTTCAGCAACGGAGAGATTCAAAATTACTTGGTTATCAGAGGTAAAGCATTTGATTCTATTTCAGGATTGTCAACAGAACAAAAAGTATTGGCGCGTGATGTCAGACAATTAAGGGATCTTTTTGAAAAGAAAAGAACAATTTTTCCATCTAATGATTCTGTCCAACTAAGTATTCAACTCGACAAAAGAGTCATTCAACAAGTTTTTAAGAAAGCAAAGTTTGTCAATGAAATGATGGTTGAAGCTTTTAGGAATAGTGTTTATGAAGCTCCATCTAAAAAGGTTGATGTTATTTTTTTAGATTCAATTATAAAAACAGAATTGGCCAACGATGATCTGCCAAAGCATTATCGATTTATGATTACAGATGAAAATGGTGTTCCGGTCAATTATTCAGGTTTTACCGCCAACTATGACTTAAAACTTGATACTCTTTTAACTGAAAAAACGACCTTATTTCCGAGTAATATCATTGACGAAGATGTTGTTTTACATATTTATTTCCCTCAAAAAGGATGGTTTATGATTCAGGAAATGTGGGGACCTTTTACCATCAGTCTGACACTCGTTTTGCTGATAGTTATTGCCATTGTGACGATGTTCAAAACCATCATGACACAAGAAAAAATTGCTGAACTGAAAAATGATTTCATTTCAAATATGACTCATGAATTCAAAACTCCGATTTCAACAATTTCATTAGCTTGTGAAGCGATGAACGATAAAGATATGCTCTCAAGCGATGCTAAAGCTCATTTGCCTTTTATTAAGATGATCAGTGATGAGAACAAACGTCTTTCTTTGCTGGTTGAACGTATTCTGCAGAGTGCGGTGATGGATCGGGGCGAATTAAAGTTAATTAAAGAAAAGGTTAATCTGAATGAGTTGATTCAAGACATTGCTGAACATACTCAATTTCGAATTGAAAGTGCAGGAGGATCACTTCACTTAAAACTCCAAGAAAAGCCAATCATTCTCGATGCAGACCGAATGCATGTAAGTAACATTGTTTCGAATTTGGTTGATAATGCCATTAAATACAGTCGAAATATACCGTTCGTTGAAATTTCTTTGTCGCGCGAAAATAAGCATATATTGTTAAGCGTTAAAGATCGGGGAATCGGGATGAAAAAAGAGCATCTTGATAAGATTTTCGAGAAATTATACCGCATTCCTACCGGGAATTTGCACGATGTTAAGGGTTTTGGTTTAGGTTTAAGTTATGTTAAAACGATTGCTGAGCTTCATGGTTGGGATGTGTATGTTAAAAGTCAGTATGGTGTGGGCTCTGAATTTGTGATTGTAATTAAAAATGAATAGTTTATGAAAACTAAAATTTTGTTAGCTGAAGATGATGAAAATCTGGGCTTATTACTTCATAGTTTTCTTCGGACAAAAGGGTATGATACAGAACTTGCGAGAAATGGCAAGTCTGCTTTCGCAAAATTTAATTCGAATCACTTTAATTTTTGCATTTTGGATGTCATGATGCCCGAAATGGATGGGTTTACCCTAGCTCGTGAAATAAGGGAAATTGATAAAAGGATACCCATATTGTTTTTGACTGCCAAATCGCAGAAAGAAGATAAACTTGAAGGTTTTGAGGTAGGTGCTGATGATTATCTGACCAAACCTTTTTCCATGGAAGAGTTGTTGGCGAGAATCAATGCCATAATCAGACGAACCGAAGATGGTAATGGGCATGAACATCTGATTAATAAAATCGGAGACATAAAATACGAGCCTTCATTGCGATTGATTCATTTGAAGGATGGAATAAAGAAATTGACAACGAAAGAAAATCAGCTGTTAGAGTTGTTGGTTAAAAATGAGAATGAAGTGTTGGATAGGCAAGCTACTCTAAGGGCTGTTTGGGGTGATGATAATTATTTCAACGGTCGAAGCATGGATGTTTACATTGCTAAACTGCGTAAGATGCTCAAGGAAGATTCTTCCATCGAGATTATGAATATCCATGGCAAGGGATTTAAGCTGATTATTAAAAAGCACTGAAATACGATTTTCAGATTTATCGCAATTTGCCATTGATGTTTTCCTCAATCAAGTTCGTGTATCTTTGTTATTATGAAAATCATCGGAAAAGTCATTAAATCAACAGGTAAATGGTATACAGTTGAACTGTCCGATGGTTCGCTTGTCAATTGCCGCATACGTGGCAGGTTGCGTTTGGAGGGACTTCGAACAACCAATCCCATTGCTGTTGGAGATTTGGTTATATTGGATGATGAGCCCGATGATGAAGGAAAATATTTGATTAGTGATTTTCAACAACGTAGAAACTACATTGTACGCAAATCAACCAATTTAAGTAAGCAAATGCAAATTTTGGCAGCTAATGTCGATCGTGCATATTTGTTGATTACCCTTAAAGCTCCTTTTACTCAATTGGCTTTTATTGACCGTTTTTTAGTGGCTGCAGAATCATTCCGAATTCCTACCACATTGCTCTTCAATAAAATGGATATATATTCTGAAGCGGAAACAGAAAAAATGAATCAGCTTTGTACATTGTACCGGTCAATAGGATATCCCTGCTATCAGATTTCTGCTGAAAAAAAACAACAGATAGCCTTTTTGATTGACGAAATTAACGGAAAGCAAGTGATTATTTCGGGACATAGCGGTGTAGGAAAAAGTACCTTAATCAATGCACTGGACAGTAGTTTTTCATTGCGAACAGGTGATATTTCGCAAGCCCATTCACAAGGACAACATACTACCACTTTCGCAGAAATGCACAAATTGTCAAGTGGCGGATACATTATCGACACGCCCGGCATCAGAGCATTTGGTATTGTTGATTTAGACAAAGCTGTTATTTCTCATTATTTCCCGGAGATGCGTCAGCGAATGGATCAATGTAGATTCAACAATTGTTTGCACTTGAATGAGCCTAAATGCGCTATTATTGAAGCTGTTGAAAAGGGTGAAATTGCTACCAGTCGCTACGCTACTTATTTGCAATTGATGCAAGAGGATGAAAATGAAGTCTATCGAAAAAATAATTATGGATGAGGGTTGTTATTCAACGAGTAAGTGAAGCAGCTGTTAGAATAGATGGGAAATTGTATTCGACCATCAGTCGTGGATTATTAGTTTTAATAGGAATCGAACATCAGGATACACAGGAAGATGCCGACTGGATCATTCAAAAGTTGGGTAGCCTGCGTATTTTTAACGATGATTCCGGAAAAATGAATCACTCTGTTTCAGATGTGAATGGACAAATTTTGGTGGTTAGTCAGTTTACACTGCACGCATCGACTAAAAAGGGCAACAGACCAAGTTATATGCAAGCCGCTCCTCCGGACAAGGCCATACCAATGTATGACTATTTTGTTCAGCAACTTCGAGCAAGTACTAATTTACTTGTTGAAACAGGGGTTTTTGGTGCGGACATGAAGGTGTTTTTAATCAACGATGGTCCTGTAACGATACTTATGGACAGTAAGAACAAAGTTTGAAACCAATCGTAAAGAATTTTATCTCGCTTCATAGTATTAATTAAGTTGCTTAGCATTGATATGATTCAAAATTCTATTTGTGGCACCTTTGTTTTCTGATATGAGAATTTCCAGTTTAGATTTTATTTCAGGTGACGTCGCTTCGATTAATTTTATGATTTTGCTAAATGACGATTCACTTTCTACAGAAAAACCGACACCACGATTAATAAATTCTGTAGCTTCAGGAAAGCGTTCATAATTTGGCCCAAAAATGACAGGTACACCAAATACGGCAGGTTCTAAGATGTTGTGCAATTTTCCTGAAAAGCCACCACCGATATAGGCTATTTTTGCAAAAAAATAAGCACTTGAAAGATGCCCGATGGTATTTAATATCAAAACATTTTTACTCGGATTTACTTCGCTGTATCGACATGTGATACCGGGCAATGCTTGCTCTATACTAACGATGTGTGCTTCTTCTACCTGATGAGGAGCAATAATGTATTTTTGATGAGAATTTTGTTTGATATAAGTAAATACAAGGCGTTCATCCTTAGGCCATGTACTTCCAAAAATCATTGCTTTTGCTCCGTTTAAGAACAGCTCTATTTGCTCATTTTTAAATAATTGCTTTTTGTTTTCAATCACTCTATCGAATCTCAAATCACCAACAATTAAGCTGTTATTAAGGCCTATTTTTTTTAGAAGGACTGCCGTTTGCTCGTTTTGAACATAAAAAAAATCAATCAGTTTCAAATTCTTGCGAAAAAAGTGACCGTACCACCTGAAAAACCGTTGTTTCCCCCTCAATCGGGTACAAACTGAAAACACTGAAACATTATTTAGCTTTGCTTCACGCATGAAATTGATCCAGAACTCGTACTTTACAAAAAATGCTTGTTTTGGTCTGAAATGTTTTATGAATCGTCTGGCATTTTCAGGAGTATCCAATGGCAGATAAATTGCCAAGTCAACACAATGATTCCTCTTGTAGTAGTGATTGATTCCGGATGGAGAGAAAAAAGTTGTCAATATGAATGCATCTTCCTGTTCAGCTTTCATTCTTTTCATAAGCGGTAAGGCCATATCAAACTCACCTAAAGAAGCACAATGAAACCAAATAACTTGATCAGAAGGTACTGAAGGTAATTTATCAAAATAGTTTTTTCTACCATTTACCCATGATTTTGCTTTCGAATTAAAGAGTGCAGCACAGAACATTGCCAACCCATAACAATTGATAATGAAATTGTAAATTACCCTCATCAGTTGTAGTAATATTCCTTTGGTTGTCGTTTATAAATTGGAATATACCAACCGATCCGAACGCCATAGAGAAAGTCTTTTTTTAGTTGAGTCGAAACAGGAATCATCGGTTGATCAAAAAATACGACTCGTTGATTTTTTGTAAATCCTTGTTGAAAATACAGTCCGGCATAGAAATTATAAAACCCACTGTTTGACATGAATGAATAACCTAAAAATTGATGTACATTGATTCCTGCAGTCAGACGATCGTACCCTTTTTTGTAATTTAGTTCCAAAAGTGGCACCACATTGTCTTGAGTTTCAATTCGGAGGTGGTGTAACAAATAACCAACACCCGTGTGAATCAATAACCCGGAATTTCGGTTAGGTCTGCCAAGGGGTATTAACTTACCAACGACTCCATTTACGTGAAAACCGCGCGCATATACCATCACCTTGGCAATGTCCCCATTTACGTCGGTGATGTTTCCATAGGAATCAATCAAATTGTCAAATAAACCGCTAGCTTTTATTTTGTTCCCAAACATGAAGTTTCCATCAAGACCAAAGACCCAATTCTTTTTGTTCTTAAATCCCGTAAAAATGCCGATGTGATTCAAAAAACCATAACTTTCAGCTAAATCATTTGTTGGTTGATTTGCTCCATATTGAACACCTAAAAGGGGCGTAGAAATGACAGAATCTCTCAGATGACGTTGAGTAAACGTTGAAAAAGGAAAACATAAGAGAAGAACAAAAAAATGATTTTTCATTTTCTTGTGTTGGAAAAAAGGCACTTTCTCTATCGAATTCTTAATAAGAAACAAGCTGATTGTTTTGGCAAATCTATGATTTTTTTGACTGCATCAATCATAATTGCAGATGTATTTAAAAGATTTTAATCGGATGACCAAGTAACTTAGAATGAGAAAAATCTTTTGTTTAGATTGTCAATCCTGGTTCCAATGATTTTTTGACAAATCTTCCCTGATTCCTAACTCACGTTAATGAGTTTTTGATTTATTATATTTAATCTACTGGTAAAGAATATATCGAACATCTTCCAAGCAATCGATCATTCACCGAATCAAATTTTGATTTCGTTGAAGAATTTGTGAAATACCATTTTAATATTGTTTTTTTGAACCGGTTGTTGGAGGTTGGTATTTTTTATTAGTCAATTTGAAATATGTTTTTTAGTTTCAAGATGGTTTAGAGCCATAGATATACTTGATGGTCAAAATGTATGTGAAAGCTAAACAATATAACTGTGTTTGTAACAATGTGCCCGGAAATTGATAAAATAAATTGGAACTGTGAATACCACATTAATAATCAATATATAAATTTGTTCACAATTAAAACTGAAAATGATGACTGAATTGGATGAAACAACAAACAAAAAAGGAAACGGTGCGTTTACTTTAATTTTAATTCTTCTTCTTGTAGGATTGGGTGTTATGGCCTATTTGTGGTCAAAAAAGAACGATGAGCTCATTAATTGTACGAACGAAAATACTACACTCAAATCTGATATGGATGGTATGAATCAAATGATGTCCGGTTACGTTGAAAATATGTCCAACGATCTAAAGTCAGATTTCAAGAATATGTTAAAAACGTATGACTTATTGATAGCAAAAGACAAAAGTAAAGCTGACAGTATCAACATTCAAAAACAGAAGATACAATCATTGATTAATCAGTTGAATGGTGTTAAAAAGATGTCTGCATCTCAGTTGTATCAATTACGAAAGGAAAATGAGACGCTGAGGAGCATCATGAAAAGTTACGTCATGCAAATAGATTCTCTGAACACACTGAATTTAAAACTTACTTCCGACTTAGACGAAACAACCAATCGACTTCATTCTACAACAGCAGAACGAGATCAATTCAAACAGGAAGCTCAGGAAAAAGGAGAACAAGTCAGAAAAGGTTCGCGTCTGCAGGCATACGGAATTTCGTCTGGAGGCTTGAGGATGAAGCTGAATAACACGACAGAAGCAACCAATAAAGCAAGGAATACAGTTCAAATGAAATCAAGTTTTACGATTTCTGAAAATCCCATAACTGCGCCCGGAAAGAAGGTTGTGTATATGCAGATTATTGCGCCTGATGGTCGTACTTTGCAATCTAAATCCAGTAACACTATTCAGACAGAGTCGGGATTAGTTCCATACTCTGACAAGAAAGAAATAGACTATCAAAATGAACGTATTGATTTGTCTATTTACTATGATATGAAAGGTGAGGAGGTCGTAAAGGGAAATTATAAGGTAAAAATATATTGCGAGGGCAATTTGATTGGAAATGATAGTTTTACGTTAAAATAACGAGCAAAGTCATGACGAACATATTTATAGCAAACTTAGATTGGGGAATTTCAACTGAAGATTTAAAGACAACTTTTGCTTCTTTTGGTGAGGTTGCTTATGCACACGTTGTTTACGAGAAAGAAACCAAGCGTTCTAAAGGCTTTGGATATGTCGAAATGGAAGATACTGACCATGCCATCAACGCTATTAATGCACTCAATGGAATGGAGATAAACGGCAGAAAATTAGATGTGAAAATTGCCTCTCCAAAGGGGAATCGACCCGTCAAAAAAGTTGTTCCTGAAAAGAAGATTTACCCCAAAAAAATGGTTGGCACCTCGAAAGCACCGTTTCGAACAACTGGTATTAAAGAATTTGGATCTAACGTAAACCCCTCATTCAAGCGCCCAAGACGAATAGAAACATAAATTACGAATAAAAATGTCAGAAGCTACTAATCTCGGAACCGTTAACTACACAATAGATAAAAGAGGCATTGGAACCATTGAATTTGGTCACCCGATGAGTAATTCACTACCGGGTAAAATTCTAAGGAAATTAGCCGATACAATCAACGAGCTCGGTCAAAATAAAGAAGTAAAGGTAATTATATTGAAATCTACCGGAGACAAAACTTTTTGCGCCGGAGCGAGTTTTGATGAGTTGATTGCAATTGATGATTATGAAACCGGCAAAGCCTTTTTTTCCGGATTTGCGCGAGTAATATTAGCGTGTAAGAATGCCCCTAAATTCATTATTGGTCGCGTTCAAGGAAAAGCAGTTGGCGGTGGTGTGGGTGTTGCCTCAGCGGTAGATTATTGTTTTGCAACTGCTCAGGCATCGGTTAAATTATCTGAACTTGCTGTTGGTATTGGTCCCTTTGTGGTGGGGCCGGCAGTTGAACGGAAAATGGGTCTTTCGGCTATGAGTGAGTTGGCGATTAATGCCACTGAGTGGCGATCTGCCGAATGGGCCAAATCAAAAGGACTTTATACTGATGTGTTTGACACAGTTGAGACAATGGATGAAGCAATTGAACGATTAGCTGATGTGTTGGCTCAGTCTAATCCTGAAGCCATGACACTTTTAAAAACAGTTTTTTGGCAAGGGACAGATCATTGGAACGAATTGTTGGACGAAAGAGCAGGAATGAGTGGAAAACTGGTATTAAGCGATTTTACCGTTAATGCAATTAATACATTTAAAAAAGGCTGATTTATTGCAATTGGTTCCTTATTTGTTCGATTTTCTATACTTCAATCCATTATTTTTTAAATATCATTTGTTAATAACAAATCAAAGTGATATCTTTGCACCCCGTTTTAAAGAAATTGTCTTAATTAATACTTGTAAATTGTGGATACATTAAGTTACAAAACTGTCTCAGGCAACAAAGAAACAGCCAATAAAAAGTGGTTTGTGGTCGATGCTCAAGGTCAAACAGTTGGTCGTTTGGCGAGCAAAGTTGCTAAGATTATTCGTGGCAAACATAAAACCAACTTCACGCCTCATGCAGATTGCGGAGATAATGTAATTGTCATCAATGCAGAAAAAATTTCTTTTTCTGGAACAAAACTGGTTGACAAAGAATATGTTCGTTATACCGGATATCCCGGAGGTCAGCGCATGACTGCTGCTCAGGATATGTTGAAGAAACATCCTGAACGTCTGATTGAAAAGGCGGTAAAAGGTATGTTGCCTAAGAATAAGCTTGGTCGCGCACTGTACACAAACCTTAAAGTATATGCAGGTCCTGCACACAAACAAGAGGCACAAAAGCCCGAAGTTTTTAACTTAGATTCATTCAAATAAATATGGAAGTTATAAATTCATTAGGTCGAAGAAAGACATCTGTTGCTCGTGTTTACCTTACAAAAGGATCCGGCAAGATGATAGTTAACAGAAAAGACTACAAAGAGGTATTCCCAATCGCAGTGCTTCAATCTAAAATTGAGCAACCGTTTGCGGTAACTAATACCTCAGGTCAATATGACGTTACTGTGAATGTTTTCGGAGGGGGTATCAACGGACAAGCTGAAGCAATTCGTTTAGGAATTTCCAGAGCTTTAGTTAAAGTTTCAGAAGAAAATAAATCCATGTTAAAGGTTGAGGGATTGATGACGCGCGACCCTAGAATGGTTGAACGTAAAAAGCCGGGTCAACCAAAAGCGCGCAAAAAGTTCCAATTCTCAAAACGTTAATACGTATTGGCGGTTGTTTAGTATCCAAGCTTCAGAGCACTCATTCGAAAGAATCCCTCTGTCGCTGACGAATCACAAAAGCCTGCCTGTCGGCAGACAGGGAATGTAAACAATTAAAAAACAAAACAATGTCAAAAGTTAAATTTGAAAATTTATTAGAGGCAGGTGTACATTTTGGTCACCTTAAAAGAAAGTGGAACCCGGCGATGGCGCCATACATTTTTGAAGAGAAAAAGGGTATTCACATCATTGATTTGAATAAGACCATTGCTCACCTTGATCAAGCTTGTGCAGCAATGAAACAAATCGCAAAATCAGGAAAAAAGATTTTGTTTGTTGCAACTAAAAAACAAGCCAAAGAAATAGTTGCTCAAAGAGTCTCTCCTCTTAATATGCCTTATGTTACAGAACGTTGGACGGGAGGTATGTTGACAAACTTTCAAACGACTCGTAAGTCAATCCGAAAAATGTCAACTATCGATAAAATGAAGACAGATGGTACATGGGAAACATTGAACAAAAGAGAACGATTATTTAAATCGCGTCAACGAGAAAAATTAGAGAAAAATTTTGGTTCGATTGTCGAAATGACTCGTCAACCTGCTGCCATTTTTATTGTGGATATTTTGAAAGAGCACATTGCTTTAAATGAAGCTAAGCGCCTTAATATTCCTACTTTCGCAATGGTTGACACAAATTCAAATCCAAAATTGGTTGACTTTCCGATCCCTGCAAATGATGATGCAACAAAATCAATTTCGTTGATTTTAGACGCTATTTGTGGTGCTATCAAAGAAGGATTAGAAGATCGTTCAAATCCAAAATCTTCAGAAGAAACAACACCTGAAAATGAAGCAAAAGAATCAGATAAGGTAAATAAGGCACCGAGAGGTAAGAAAAAAGAAGAGGTAACAGTAAATGAAGAAACACCGGTTGATGCTGTTTTGTCAGAAGAAATATCTGAACCACAAAACAGTGAGTCAACTGAGAACGAAGAAGAGCAATCTGAAAGCGTCGAAGTAACCGAAAGTAATGAAGAGTCAGCGTCAGAAAGTCAGTCTGATTCATCCACATCCAACGAAGAAACAAGTATTTAATTACTAATTTAATTATAATATAAAACTCCATGGCAATTACAGCTGCAGACGTAAATAAATTGCGTCAACAAACCGGAGCAGGTATGATGGACTGCAAAAATGCACTTGTTGAGGCAAATGGCGACTTTGAAACAGCCATTGATATCTTACGTAAAAAAGGACAAAAAATCGCTGCGAAACGTGGTGAAAATGAAGCAAGCGAAGGATTGGTGTTAGCACAAGCAACAGCTGATGGCAAATCCGGAGTGGTATTGGCATTAAATTGTGAAACAGATTTCGTTGCCAAGAATGACGGGTATATGAAACTAGTTCAGTCTATTTTGGATATCGCTTTGAAAAATATGCCTGCTACAGCTGATGATTTGAAAAGCCTGCCATACGATGAGAAACTAACAGTGGCTGATAAAATCACAGAACAAATAGGTGTTATTGGAGAGAAATTGGATTTGTCAAATTATGCAACTATTCAGGCCGAAAAAGTCGTGGCATATAACCATCCCGGAAATCAGTTGGCGACATTGGTCGGTTTAAATAGCAGTTCTCCGGAAGCTGAGGACGCAGGCAAGCAAGTAGCGATGCAAGTGGCAGCAATGAATCCGATTGCGTTAAATAAAGAGGGTGTTGATTCACGAACTGTTGAACGTGAAATCGAAGTAGGTAAGGAGTTAGCAATTCAAGAAGGAAAACCAGCTGATATGGCTGAAAAAATTGCTATGGGTAGATTAAATAAATTCTTCCAAGAAAATACCTTGTTGAGTCAACAATTTGTTAGAGACAACAAACTGACAGTTGAACAGTTTTTAAATAATTCAGAGAAAGGATTAACAGTAGTAGCCTTTAAGCGCTTCTCACTAAATTAATTTACAATAAAACAATTCAAAGGCTATCGGTTCACTGATAGCCTTTTTTTTGAGTAAAAGTTCCTGTTTTACCCACTAAAAACAGAATAATTATATAGTATATTTGTTAAATTAATAGCCTTATATGAAGTACAAACGTATTCTGTTAAAATTAAGCGGTGAGTCATTAATGGGTGAAAAGCAATTCGGAATTGACAACAAGCGATTATCTGAATATGCAACTCAAATTAAAGAAATTCATGATTCAGGTGTTGAGGTTGCCATCGTAATTGGAGGAGGAAACATCTTTCGTGGTGTTCAAGCTGAAGAAGGAGGAATGGATCGTACACATGGCGATTACATGGGAATGTTAGCTACCATGATTAATTCAATGGCCTTACAAGCCGCACTGGAATCATCAGGAGTTAAAACACGTCTGCAATCGGCTATCGAAATGAAGGAAATTTCTGAACCTTTTGTCAGAAGAAGAGCAGTACGTCACTTGGAAAAAGGTCGGGTAGTCATTTTTGGAGCCGGTACCGGAAACCCTTACTTTACAACTGATTCGGCAGCATCTCTGAGAGCCATAGAAATCAATGCAGATGTTATCCTTAAAGGGACACGTGTAGATGGCATTTACTCTGAGGATCCCTTCAAAAATCCGGATGCAGTCAAATATGATATTATCAGTTTTGATGATGTATATGGTAACGATTTAAAAGTGATGGACATGACCGCGTTCACCTTGTGTAAAGAAAACAATTTACCCATCATTGTTTTTGATATGGACACACCCGGAAACCTTAAGAAATTGATTCAAGGGGAACAAGTAGGAACCATCGTCCGTAATTAGAAAATATTATTTTTGCCAAAAAATAAAAAAACATGGTCGAAGATTTACAACTGATTTACGATGAATTAAAGAATTCAAACAGTAAATCTCTCAGTCATTTGGAAAGTGAATTGACAAAAATTAGGGCAGGTAAGGCAACTCCTGCCATGCTCAACGCTGTGATGGTTGATTACTATGGTTCACCAACACCCATACAACAAGTTGCAAACATCACGACCATGGATGCCCGAACGATTAATGTCCAACCTTGGGAAAAATCCATGTTGAATGAAATTGCTAAGGGGATCATCAATGCTAATTTGGGGTTTGCCCCTCAAAATAATGGTGAAATCCTGATAATTTCTGTTCCTCCGTTGACAGAGGAACGCAGGAAAGAACTGGTTAAAAAAGCAAGAAATGAGGGAGAGCATGCAAAAGTTGGTGTTAGGAATAATCGTAAAGAGGCTATGGATATGGTCAAAGAGCTAAAAAACGATGGGCTTTCGGAAGATTTAATGAAAGATGCAGAAAATGAAGTTCAAAACATCACAAACTCCTACATTAAAAAAATCGATGATTTGATGGAAGTCAAGGAAAAAGAGATTATGACTCTATAACATATTCCAAAGAATAGTATTCTATTTAAAGTTTGATAAAATAGAGAACTACTTTTTCTGTGAACTAATAATTTGATGTTGCGCCCCCAATATTTTCGATGGGATGCCAAGTAGTTTTAATTTCTTGAGTTTCCGAAATGAAAAACAGATTCTGTGCCTCGGGATTCATCCAATTTTCCATACGATGGTAAACCCTTTTGACATTTAAACACGCTGCTTTTTGAATTTGATGCCATATTGAGTCATCATCATTACTGTCAACAATAGCATTTACATCCATATGAGTAGCTAATGGTTCAGTTAATTCTTTCAGAGATCCGGTTAATACATTTACAACGCCACCGGGAACATCAGAAGCATGTATCACTTCAGCCAATGTAACTGCGCACAATGGCATATTTTCGGATGCAACATAAACACAAGTATTTCCGCCGCAAATTATCGGTATGACCAAGGACACAACCCCAATCAATGAATCTTTTGGTGGGGCAATAATTCCCACAACTCCCACAGGTTCCGATATAGAAAAATTAAAATGGGAGCTTGCCACAGGATTTACAGTGCTTAACAACGCTTGATATTTATCGCACCAACCGGCATAATAAACAATGCGATCGATACTTAAGGTAACTTCATCCTCAGCATCAGAGGCTGACAATCCTTGAAGAATTAGTTCGTCAATAAATTGAGCTTTTCTACCTTCCAGCATTTCAGCAATTCGGTATAGAATTTGTCCGCGATTGAATGCTGAACGTTCACTCCATCCTCCAAAGGCTTTTCGAGCTGCCTGAACTGCATTTCTTACATCTTTTCTCGAAGACAGACAAACATTGGCAAGTCCCTGACCATCATTGTTTGTAGGTCTATAATATCTTCCGGATTCGGTTCTCGGAAACTGCCCCCCAATGTATAACTTATACGTCTTAAGTACCTCTAACCTGCCCATATAGATAGAATTGAAAAAAATAGAATCTAAAACTACTAAAGTTTAACCAAAACCAAAACAAATTCTAATTCACTTTTCCCCTTTGATTACAAAACAATAGCTTTGCAATATGATTTCAAGTTTTGTAAATCATACAAAGACATTGAAGTTGAATATTGAAAACAATTATTCTCTTTGCTTGTTAATGGTTAAAATCGTTCATTCAGATGAAAAATACACTACTACGCCTTGCATTTTTTACGATGTTTTTTGCTCAATCGTCTGCTCAATCGATTAATTGCGATCGTTTTTGTGTGGATGATATTTCTGTTCATGAATTACAACCAGACTCATTGTTAGTTCGAATAGAATTTTCTGAACCTGCAGATTTCATAAACTATCCTTATGTTAATGCCATCACAAATTTATCTGGTGATACCATCGCAATAGGTCATATGTTTTACTTCGGTCAGAATGGTGGAAGCAGTCAAATTTATCCCACACATTTACAGACAGGTTTCTGGGATGATAATTTTGCCGTAACTGTTCATTTTAAGTATGATAATTTACTTTGTATGCTTCCATACCCTTGCGTATCCGCATCGTTATCAGAAAAGGAATTCTCAAATGAGATGATTATTTTTTCTCATTCAAACGAACGTAAGTTGACCATCACACTTAAAAACGGAACAAAAATCAAAAATTTATTTGTGTTTGATTTAACAGGAATTTCTGTCTTAAATGATTCAATTACAACGGAATTGCATACGATTGATTTGAACCAAATAAGACCGGGGAAATACCTTATCAAAGTTGTGGATATGAACGGAATTAGTTATTATCAAAGGGTGTTAGTTCCATAGTATCAGCTTTTTAGATTTTTGTTTCCCTTGATTCTCGAAACACTTTTTAAGATCTTTCTGAAGCTTAAAGTCTCGAAAATTGCTTAACTTAGCCTTTTCAAAATCACTAGGTAATGCTTGAAATAACGCGAATTCGTTCAGAGAAAGACTCCATCATTCAAGGGCTTAAAAAACGCAACATTGACCCTACAGAGACATTAGAAAAAATAATAGAATCAGATCAAAATTGGCGGAATGCTAAAACAGAACTTGAGTCGATTGCTGCTGAGTTAAATAAGTTGGCAAAGGAAATTGGTGTTTTGTTTCAACAGGGAAAGCAACAAGAGGCTAATGAGGCTAAATCAAAAACTGCAGATCTTAAAGAAAAGGAGGCAGGCCTTAAACAAAAGGTTGATGCTTATGAGATGGAAATAACACAATTGCTCTATACTCTGCCTAATGTTCCAAATGAATTGGTAAAACCCGGAAAAAGTGAATTGGATAATGAAACAGTTTTTGAATCCGGGATGCAACGAACATTTGATTTTGAACCTCTGCCTCATTGGGATTTAGCTAAAAAGTATGATCTGATAGATTTTGAATTGGGAGTCAAAGTTACCGGCGCAGGTTTTCCCTTTTACCGTGGTAAAGGAGCTAAGTTGCAGCGCGCCCTGATTTCTTTCTTTTTGGAAGAAGCTGTAATGGCAGGTTATGAAGAATTTATTCCGCCGTTAGTTGTGAATGAAGCAAGTGGATATGGAACAGGTCAGTTACCAGACAAGGAAGGGCAAATGTATTATGTCAATGAAGATGATTTTTATTTAATCCCTACTGCTGAGGTTCCGCTGACAAATATCTATCGGGATGTCATTCTTCCTTCAGATGATTTTTCAATCAAATTGACTGGTTATACGCCTTGTTTTAGGAGAGAAGCCGGATCGTATGGTAAGGATGTTCGTGGATTGAATCGCTTACACCAGTTCGATAAGGTTGAAATCGTTCGGATTGAGCATCCTTCGAATACTGCTAAAGCATTGGAAGATATGCTTGAACATGTAAAGGGTTTATTGGATAAATTGGAGTTGCAATATCGTATTTTAAGACTTTGTGGCGGTGATACGGGTTTTGCATCTGCCATAACCTATGATTTTGAGGTTTACTCAGCTGCTCAACAAAAATGGTTGGAAGTAAGTTCCTGCTCCAGATTCGATACTTTTCAAGCCAATCGTTTGAAATTACGTTTTAGAAATCAAGATAAAAAAACACAACTCTGTCATACGTTGAATGGTTCAGCCTTGGCTTTGCCTCGTATTGTAGCGGCATTAATGGAAAATCATCAAACGCAAGATAGCATTGTCATACCTGAAGCGCTCAGGAAATACACCGGATTCGATCGAATTGGTTAATACTTTTCGTAATCCCGATAAATGAAGATTGAGCCATAACTATAATTGAAATGAAAAAAAACATTGCAGGTTTGTTTTTATTGGGTTTGATAGTATCATCTTGTAATGACTTTCAACGTAAAAATCAGCTTCATTCGATTGAAACGATGAATAAATCACTTGACAGTATGTATCATGTTTTACAAGAAAATAGAATTGATACATTATCAGGAATTATTATTGCAATAAACAGGATCGAAATTCGTATAAAGGAAAACTATCATTCTCAAATTATTGATCTCGCATTTGCGAAAAGGATGAATCGTTTTAGAGAAATCAAACATGCCTTTGAAGCAGAGTCAGAGGAAGGTGAGTCCGGTGAAAGAGAAAAAGAAACATTGTTAGGAGCATCTTATGTGAGAATAAATAAAGGCATACAAGAAGAAAAAGAAATGTTGAAAAAGCTTCATACAGATATAGATCAGGGTAATGGCATTCGATCCAAATATGATGAATATGTAGCATTTGAACAGGGTAAGGTAAATCAAATCAAGACGTTATTGACATTTTATGTGAAACAAAAACGAGAAGTTTTAGGAGAATTTTATCCTTTGTACGATTCTTTGGATGCATTTGCAACAAAATTGGCTAATGAATCAACTAATAAGAAATAAACTCCTGATAATCTGTATTATCCATTGGGTGGTATTGAGTCATCCCGGTTTTTTGTTGGCTCAGGGAGACACAGATTTACAACTGGCACAATTTTACTATACAAATGGTGATTTTCAAAAGGCTTTGATGTATTATGAGAAAATCTACGACAAGGAGCCATCCAAGTTTAATTTTAATCGCTATTACGAATGCTTGGTTCAAACCGGAGATCATAAGACAGCCGAAAAAGTACTTAAAAGGCAGATTAACTCTAACAAAACGGATTTTGAGTACAAAGTACTCTTAGGTCAATTATACGAAGATGATCAAAATATAGAAAAGGCTAACGAACAGTATAACCAACTGATTGATCACTTGGGGCCTGATGTAAATACGATTTTATCTTTATTTAACGCATTTAAATTAAAAGCTAAGAATGAATTTGCTCTGAAAACAGTTGAAAAGGGAAGGAGGCTTCTTAAAAATGCATATCCTTTTAACTTTCAGTTTGCTGAAATTTATGGTGCAATGGGTCAGACTGAAAAAATGCTCAATGAATACCTGGATTTGTTAGATTATTCAACCAATTATGCCTCTAGTATACAAACAATTTTATCCGGACAGTTGGATTTCAGTATTTCTGACTCTAAAGAGTTTGAATTTCTGAAAGTTGCTTTGCTAAACCGTATTCAAAAAAATCCAAATGAACCTGTTTATACAGAAATGTTGGTGTGGCTGTTCATTCAAAGTAAGAATTTTTCGGCGGCACTTGTTCAGGTTCAAGCCCTTGATAAACGACTTGATGAGCAGGGAAGACGTGTTTTTGAAATTGGAAACATCTGTCTTGAAAACAAAGAGTATGAAAATGCACGGAAGGCTTTTAAGTATGTCATTGATTTGGGTTCTGATAAATTGTTGTATTACAAAGCCGAAAATGCTTTGTTAAATACTCTTTTTCAAGAAATTACAAGTCAAAGAAATTATTCATCAGAAGATATTTTGACTACAATTGATGCTTACAAGTTAACCCTCAATCGAATCGGTAAAAAACGCACCTCTCTTCCTCTAATCATGGAATTGTGTCAGATTTATGCATACTATGCAGATAGTTCAGAGTCGGCTATTAACTTGTTAAAAGAAGCATTGGAATTTCCCGGTATTACAGATATGGAACGGGGAGAACTGAAAATGCTACTGGCTGATATCAATGTGCTTCATGGAGATATTTGGGAAGCATCCTTGTTGTACATGCAAATAGATAATGATTTTAAATTTGAACCCATTGGGCATGAAGCAAAGTTTAAAAGTGCACGTATTTTTTATTATGACGGTGAGTTTGACTATGCGCAATCTCAATTGAGTGTCCTAAAGGAATCGACTTCCAAATTGATTGCCAATGACGCCATGAACTTGTCTATTCTCATTACAGATAACTTTGGTCTAGATAGTAATTATCAGGCAATGACATGGTTTGCCAACGCTGATTTACTAATTGAACAACATCAATATGTCCAAGCCTTTAGCTTGTTTGACAGCATCATTAAAAATTATCCTTATCATAGTTTGGGAGATGAAATCTTGTTGAGAAAAGCAAAAGCCATGCAGCAATTGGGTAAGTGGCAAGAAGCTGTTCAGTTTTTGGAAGAACTGTTAAAGTACTATGGCGACGATATTTTAGCTGATGATGCCTTATTTCAATTAGGAGATATTTATGAAAATCACTTGAATAATCAAGAAAAAGCTACTGAATATTACAAAAAGTTATTGTTTGATTTCAAAGGCAGTTTATTTGCTGTTGAGGTTCGTAAGCGTCTGAGAATGATTCGAGGAGATAAAAATCCGGGCGATGAACTTGATGATGAATTGTAAGTAATGTCAGTTGTTTAATCATAACTTACTTCCCACAAAAACAGTCCGTGAGCAGGTACTGAAACAGATGCTTCTCCACGATCTTTTTTTTCTAAAATCACGTGTAGATCTTTAGGATCCAATTTGCCTCGTCCAACATCAATCAAGGTTCCTACCGTTGCACGCACCATATTACGCAGAAAACGGTCCGCACTAATTTCAAAGTAACATTGATCATCCGAACGGTTTTCCCATATTGCTTTGTAAACGGTACACCTGTTTGTTTTGACATCCGTGTGCAGTTTAGAAAATGATGTAAAATCGTGTGTCCCGATTAAGTAAGAAGCGGCTTCATTCATTTTTTGAATGTTGAGCTCCTGCGGAATGTAACAACTTTGATCCGCTAAAAACACATTTTTTTGTTGGTGAATGAAGTATCTGTACGTTCGAATCGTGGCATCAAATCGTGCATGAAGTGAACGCTCAACAATATCGTGAACAGCAATTGATTCGGGTAACATGCGATTCAACTTAAAGATGAAATGCTCGCTGTTTGTTATTTCATCCAAGTCAACGTGAAAAAAATACTGTTTGGCATGCACCCCGGTATCTGTTCTTCCACATCCAACAATTTGAACAGGCTTTTTGCTGTATAAACTGGATAAGCAATTTTCGATCACTTCCTGCACCGAGCGTTGCTTTGGTTGACGCTGCCAACCATAGTATGGTTTTCCATGGTACGAAATCTCAAAAAAATAGCGTTTTATCATCACTTACACACGATCTATTTTATTCAATATATAAGACCTGACCATTGAGATAGTCCACCGAATAATCAAATGTGAGTGTTTTACTTTGCGCTTGATTCAACAAAAATTTCCAAGTAAGGATGCCTGTTTTCTCATCCAACGTTGCGCCTTCGTGTTCTCCTTGTTTGATTTTAATATCGTTGTTAGCTGAGAGCGGAAACTGATCTTTGATAATAACCGGTATGGCAGCACCTCCATTGTTCTTGATTTTTAACTCCCACGTGAAATCAGATTTCACACGAGAACCATTAATTCTGTTTGAGGATTTATCCTGTATGCGTGTACGTTCGATTTGCAATTTGTTGTCTTTCCCTAAAGAAAAGGAGAGCGTGTCGTTTGTTGAATTGGCATCAATGACTGTTTTTCCGATATACGTACCATCAAAGTATAAATTGGATTCTCCACTCAACAAATTTAATTTTTCCCATCCTGAAATTTGAGCAGTCAAGTAAATCGCAGGATCAATTTTGGGTGCCGTATGGTATTCATACGTTGCAGGTAACTCGTAGTTAACGATGTGAACACGGTAATCGATTCCATCCGACGGAATCGTAAATTTGGATTGTATGGCATATTCCACACGTAAATCTTTTTGGATAGCCGTTGCCCCAACATTTTGTGACCAGGCATACGATCCACTGCCTGCAATTGGTGGCGCAAACTGAGTTCTTCTTTTTCTGCCAAATAGCTTTCTATCCTTTAGCATTATGGAGTCTGCCGATACATCGTCAACGGACATGCTATAATTGGCAGATAATGTTGCTCCCGCAAAATAATCTGCGTTAAGGCTTTCATTTGCAGAAATCACAACTTCTTCTAATTGCAATGCTTGAGGCTGCATAAAGAATTTCAAATAAGGTGTAGTAATGGATAGTTGAACGTCGTTGAATCCAACATAGTTAGCCAGTACGTTTTGTTCTCCTTTTGGAACCACCACTTCAAATTTCCCTTCAAAGTCTGTTACCGTACTGATATTCGGATTTGTTGGAAACGAAATTTTAGCAAACGGCAACGGTTCACCGGTAGAAGCATCAATCACTTCACCGCGTAATTTTTCACCCGAATAATCAAAGACAGGTAATTGGCGGGCATAAATGCTTTTTTGTTGCGGGTAATTGTAATAATTTAAGTACCACGGATTCAAAATTGATTCTTTCGTGTTATCATACGGGTCGTTTGTAGAAAGAACCACATCTACATTATTCCATACAATTCCCGTTGTTTGATTCACCAAGGCTTTTGCTTCCAGTCGCACAGCTTCTCCAATCCCCTCACTTCTCATGTCATAATAAGGTTTCCACGAGGCATTGGGTGAGATGTATGTAACACTAAATTCTCCGGTTGTTTGTTTTGTAACGTCGATTTCAACGATGATTTCTGTGTAGTTAATAACAGGTTTACTGCGTTGACTTGTGATTTCTTGCACGATTCGGTTTATTTCTTTGTTAATCGTTTCAAGTTCATTGTAAATAGCACTTTGACGGATGTTGATTTCATTTAATTTTTGATGCATAAATGCGAATGCTTCTTTGAGTTCAACTACTTTAAGTCCTTGTTCATTGCCTTTGAGATCACGGTTTTTAAGCAACAAATTTTTATCAAGTGTAAGTAAATCATACTCATCACGTAAGGCTTGGTCCTGAAGTTCTAATTTCTCTTTTTTAGCATTTAAATCCGATATTTCTGTTTGAGTAATTTTAGGGTCTTCAAAATTTTTGCGTGTTCTGACAGATAAAATAGTGAGGTCTCCTTTTGCTTTCACTTGAACAGAATTCGGGTCAAGAAAGTCCGTTAATTTTTCAAATACCAATTCCTGTTTCCCGGGTTTTAATTCGATAGATTTACTATGTTCAATCTGAGCACCTTGGAAAAATACGGTTACTTTACGAATACTACTCGATACAACAGTTTCTTTCTGGCAAAAAACAGAAAAACTAAGTACTAAAAAACAAAGGGTAATTCTCATGAATGAAATTTTAAAAACGTATTGAAATAAAAAACGAAGGAATTCCTGATTTAGTTTCCTAAAGGAAAAGAAAAAGTGGTCATATCAACTTCAAACAAGTCTAAACTGGCTTTTTGTCCGACTAATTCAAAACTCGCCATAACCGCTTTCTGTAGTTCCGGATAATATTGAAAATGTGAATCGTTATTAACCGTATTACACAATAGCCCCAAGTTTACAGGCTCACCCCATGTGGTTCCTTTTTTCTCCACAACATAAATGTCCAAACCACCCATTCCTTCATGACCATTAGAGCTGAAAAATAAAAAGCGCCCGTCACCGGTAATGAATGGGGTAGTTTCTCTTCCTGTTGTATTAATTGTAAAGGGCAATGCTTTGGCTTGTCCCCACTTATTACCTGTTTTGGTGACTTCAAAAATGTCAGTTGAGCTGTATTCGCTATCTCTGTCAGAAACAAAATACATCGTATTGCCATCATCGGTCATTGTTGCAGACCCATCAAAGTAGGAAGAGTTAATGGAGTTATCATCGATTTTTTTAGGATTACCCCAAGTGTTTTTTTCAATGAGCGAAGCTGTGAAGATATCGGAACTTTCTGTAGTTATTTTTGTTTTAACAGCGGTCGTATTGACAGTCAACAAAGCAGTTTTCCCATCCTTTGAGATGAACGAAATGGCATCGAATCCGTCTGAGTTGATGCTACCCAAGTCATTACTTGCTTCCCCCCATTCATTTAGCGAGTCATTCCAATTTGAAACATAAGTGTCCTCAAAATACTCTTGATCATCAGGGTTGATATTTCCTCCCATGGTGCTGCTTCTACGTGAGGTGAAATAGATGGTGTGTCCCCCATTCGTTAAAACGGGACAATAGTCTCCGTATCCGGAATTCAGTCGTTTGATTGCTTTGCGTCGTGATTGTTTGTTGGAGGCAAACAGAGATTGAGCAAAAAGACATTCTCGTATATCGTTATTAACAGCTGTGCTCTTAGCTTGAGATGCCGACATTTTTCCTTTTGCTTGATTTAGAAAAATTAAAGCTGAATCAATTTTTGCTAAGCGATGATATGATCTTCCTAACAATAATGAACACTGATAATCTGATGTGTCTTTTGTTAATCGATTTGCATCAAAAGCATACTTTAATGCCAGCCCATAGTTGTTTAAAGCATATTGACATTGGCTGATTCCAATCAGGGCATCCCGGTTTTTTGGGTCTTTGACTGATGCCTCTCTGAATTTTATCAAAGCATCTTTGTATTTCAGCGCATCAAACAATTTGGACGCTTGTTTAACATATTTTTTAGATTCATTTTTTGCTGTATTACTAACGAGAGAGTCGCTTGGCAAACAGGTTGGTTCAATTGCCTGAGATAGAAAGCAAACAAGACTCAAAAATGAGATTAATAAGGTGAATTTCATCGAATAAACACTTTAAAATTTATAGCACAAAGTAATGCTATTTTGAGGTCAGATTTCAAATAAATTATACACATTGAATTATTAAAAAACAAGGTCTAAATATCCGTTTTTCTTCAAATGTTTTCCATTCCTTGTTAAATGCTAGTGTGTGTACACAATGTACAGTTAAAATTCAATTCAATTTTGTAATTTTGCACTCGATTTACAAACCCGTTTCGATCTTTTTTACCATGGTTTTTGATTTAGAAATGATTAAAAAGGTGTATGCCAAATTCCCGGAGAGAATTGAGGCTGCACGAAAGGTAGTTGGCAAACCGTTGACTCTTGCTGAAAAAATATTGTATGCTCACTTGTGGGAGGGGAATGCCTCTGAAGCTTTTGAACGTGGAAAATCATACGTTGACTTTGCTCCGGATCGCGTAGCGATGCAAGATGCGACTGCACAAATGGCATTGCTTCAATTTATGCAGGCAGGTAAAAAACGTGTTGCGGTTCCTTCGACGGTTCATGCTGACCATTTGATTCAAGCAAAATTGGGAGCATCCAAAGATTTACAAGAATCATTGAACCAAAACAATGAAGTATTTAACTTCCTATCTTCTATATCAAATAAATATGGAATCGGGTTCTGGAAACCGGGAGCAGGAATTATCCATCAAGTGGTCTTAGAAAATTATGCGTTTCCTGGAGGAATGATGATTGGAACAGATTCTCATACGGTAAATGCAGGAGGACTTGGGATGGTTGCAATTGGAGTTGGAGGAGCTGATGCAGTTGACGTGATGGCTGGAATGGCTTGGGAACTTAAATTTCCAAAATTAATTGGCGTAAAATTAACCGGTAAGCTAAACGGATGGACTTCAGCAAAAGATGTGATTCTTAAAGTGGCTGATATATTAACCGTAAAAGGTGGTACAGGTGCAATTGTAGAATATTTTGGTGATGGAGCGCTTTCATTATCATGTACCGGAAAGGGTACGATCTGTAACATGGGTGCCGAAATTGGAGCGACAACTTCAACATTTGGTTACGATGATTCGATGAGAAGATACTTAACAGCAACAGGGCGCAAAGAAGTGGTTGATGCTGCAGATCAAATTGCTGAATACTTGACCGGAGACCCTGAAGTATATGCAAATCCGGAAACTTACTTCGATGAAGTAATTGAAATCAATTTGTCTGAATTGGAGCCCCATATCAACGGGCCATTTACTCCGGATCGAGGAACACCGGTTTCAAAAATGAGAGCTGAAGCCATTGCAAATGATTGGCCGTTAAAAGTAGAATGGGGATTGATCGGTTCGTGTACCAACTCATCGTATGAAGATATGGCACGTGCAGCTTCCATTGTTGAACAAGCACTTTCTCACGGTATTACACCAAAAGCTGAATTTGGAATTAACCCTGGTTCTGAACAAGTTCGTTACACAATTGAACGTGATGGGATCATTGCTACGTTTGAGAAAATGGGCACCAAAGTATTTACAAACGCTTGTGGGCCTTGTATTGGTCAGTGGGACAGAGAAGGTGCCGAGAAACAAGAAAAAAACACCATAGTTCATTCTTTTAATCGAAATTTTTCAAAACGTGCAGATGGTAATCCAAATACACACGCGTTTGTGACTTCTCCCGAAATGGTTGCTGCTTTGGCAATAGCCGGTGATTTAGGTTTTAATCCAATTACAGATTATTTAATCAATGATAAAGGGGAACAAATCAAATTACAAGCACCTCATGGTGATGAATTACCGCGTAAAGGATTTGATGTTGAAGATCCTGGATATCAGGCACCTGCAGAAGACGGAAGTAATGTAGTTGTCGCTGTTGCACCTGATTCTTCCCGTTTGCAATTGTTGGAAAATTTTCCCCAATGGGATGGGAAAAATATTATGGGAGCCAAATTATTGATAAAAGCCAAAGGAAAATGTACAACGGATCATATTTCGATGGCGGGTCCTTGGTTACGTTACCGTGGGCACTTAGACAATATTTCCAACAACATGTTGATTGGAGCCGAAAATGCATTCAACGGAAAAACAAATGCTGTTGTGAACCAACTTACGGGTGAGATGGGAGAAGTTCCTGCTGTGCAACGTGCTTACAAAGCTGCCGGAATCGCTTCGATTGTGGTGGGAGACCATAATTATGGAGAAGGTTCATCACGCGAACATGCAGCAATGGAGCCGCGCCATTTGGGTGTACGTGCGGTAATTGTAAAATCATTCGCGCGAATCCACGAGACAAATTTGAAAAAGCAAGGAATGTTGGGTCTGACGTTTTCGAATGAGGCGGATTATGACAAAATAAAAGAAGATGACACCTTTAATTTTATTGATTTAACAGCTTTTGCTCCCGGAAAACCATTGACTTTAGAAATTATTCATGCGAATGGCTCCAAAGAGCAGATTTCATTGAATCATTCCTACAACGAATCTCAAATTGAATGGTTCAAGGCAGGTTCAGCCTTGAATTTGATTAAAATGATGGAGAATTAACTCACAAGAAGCATATTTCTTTTTACACGAGAAACCTTGTTATTTTAGAATGACAAGGTTTTTTATTTAGATGATTGTTTGTCTGTTTTAGATTTTAACAATGATATAAAATCTTTAATAATAAGAAATGCAAGCAGCGGCAAGACAATAAACGATAATTTATTGAAGTGCATAGCGGCGTTGAAGTCAAAATGAATGAGGTGCTGGATTGCACGTGTCATTCCACATCCGTAACACTCTCTGTCTAATAACAACACGGAAATACACATTGGTTGACCATGGTCAAAAAAATCAGCAGGCAGAAACAATAAAACAACCCCACTTAAAAAAACAAGCAGATAGCCTGCAAGTTTTACTTTGCGCTGTTTGAAAAATGCTTGTTTCATTGTGTTTTTAGAGTTAATCTAAATATGCCTATTGATGTCATATAGTTAAATCTCCAATAGTTACGTCTAAAATTTTTGCAATTCTTCTGAGTAATAGAAGAGATAAATTTGTCTTGCCAGCTTCTATTCTTCTATAATTTGATTTATCAATTTCTAATTCTTCATATACTTGTTTTGACGTTATTTTTTTTTCTTTTTTGATTCGGATTATATTGTCACCAACATTTTTGAGGAATTCTAATTCCTCTATAGTCCATTCCTTTCTTTCTCTCTGTTTTGGGTTGACTTGCTTGAACATTTCGAAGCAAGTTGTTTGTTTTTAACAAAAAAACAGTTGTCAATTATGACAACCATTCATTTTTTTATTTATATTTGCCATTATTTAAATTAAAATCATCTTATGAAAAAGCGTTATATTTTGTTAATTACAGGTTTGGGACTCCTTTCTTCTTGTGCAACATTATTTCGTGGAGAAGAAGGAAATCCTGAAAAAAGAACTTTTAACCTTGCAGGAAATGTTGAAGGGGCAGTAGTTTATTTGAATGATGACAGTATTGGATTAACACCTTTGAGGTTTACTATGAATCGTTTAACCAAAACGGATGAATTATTGATAAAACATAAAGATTATAAAGACTTATATATGTGGGTGGAACGAAAACCAAATATTGGTTGGGCAATAATTTCTTTTACTCCTTGTATTGCTACAATTCCATTGATAGGAATAGGATGTATTGCAACATATAAAGATTATAATAAGGGTAGTTTTTATGATCTCAAAGAACGAGATCTCACTTTTGAAATGGAAAAAAAATAAATCATCTTAAATAGAAAATATGAAAAGAACACTAATTTTTATTCCCATACTCACACTATTAGTAAGTTGTAGTAAAGTATTTATAGTCGAGGAGATGGAAAAAGAACATCGTTTAAATACAAAGAAAGGGAACCTGAAATCAATAGATGTTTATTGGGACGCTGGTGAATGCAAAAAAGAATATGAAACGATATTTATATATCAACCTTTTCACTTTGATTTCCCATTAATAGCACCAAGGACTAAATTTTTCAAAAATAAAATTAGTTTCAAAGGTGCAAAGAAAGCTAAAGAACTTAAAGGAGATGCTGTTATTATCAGAGATTATTATCTAGTTAGCATCATAAAGTACATAGATTGATAATTTGTTATGATGATGCGCCGTCCTGAAATAATAACTTCAGGACGGTTATTTTTTCTTAGTTACATCAATATAAATTGCTTCACCTTTTTTCAGCCGTGTATTCGCTGGCGTATAAATTTTACCGTCACTTATTTGAAAATTAACCGTATTTGGAGGTGTGGCACCTTCATTTACGGCAACAATTTTAATGTATTTTGTCTCTTTATGAATGGGAATCGATATCGTTTTTCGCTCTTGTTTAATTTCAATATCATTACTAATCTTTACATCGTCAACAAAAACATCAACCCGATCCCCATCTTCGCGATAACTGTCCCAAATCTCAAGGCTTAGTTTATCTGAATTGGTTGGGTGTTTCAAATGTTGGTTCGATGTTAGTGTTTTGTTTTCATCCACAATGGTTTTTATTTTTTTTAAATCCAATTTCGTTGAATCTTCCAACTTTGTTGTATCAATTTTGTCAATTTTGTCTGAAATGGTCTCCAAAATGTCCGCACTTACCAAATAAACCGATCCGTCCACACAGGATTTTCCATTGGGAAAATAGCCGTTAAACCTACCTTGAATAATACTTTTTCCTCGAATTTTTTTGATTTTAATGTTTTTCGCGTGAACGTAGCAAAAAAGGTTAGAACTGGTTTTTGATTTGGTCGATAGATTCGCTGTTTCTTTAAAAGAAATCTGATTTTCCTTTTCATCAATGCTACCTTCAATTTTTGAAATAGTGCAGTTTTTTCCGTAAAAATCAGAGATGCTCTCGCCTTTAATTTTTCCGTCTTTAACCTCGTCAAAAATTAATTTGTACGTTATCATATCTCCTGACTCAGTATTTAATACCCCAATAAATTCATAATGAGTATCTTGACTAAATGTAATTGTTAGAGATTGTATTAATACAAAAGGTATTAGAAGTATTCTATTCATTAATTTGTTGAATTTTTTGCTAAATTAATTTATTTTATATCTTTGGCTAAATCTTTAAAATTATCATCTATGAAAAAAATCTTATTAGTTGCGTCAATTTTTATGACAGTGAGTGTTGCATCAGTTTATGCTTCATTTCCGGTGAGAACCGAAAACGGACAAACAGTTACAGAACAAACCTTGAATGACAAAGAATCAGTATCAAAGCCATCGTCAAACCTTGATACAAAAGTAAAGATGACTAAATCTGAAATGAAAAAATTGAAAAAGTCATCCAATGCTCCGATGTCTAAAAGTGACAAGGAAATGTTAATCTTAATTTTGCTTTGGTTTTTCTTAGGAGGTTTAGCAGCTCACAGATGGTACGCAGGAAAGCCTCTTGGTTGGAATATCTTGTTTATTTTGACAGCTGGTGGTTGCGGAATTTGGGCAATTATCGATTTGATCAATATCATCAAAGGAGATTTCTAATTTTTTTAAAAGATAATACGATTAAACCGTGGGATGATTCTCACGGTTTTTTTGTTTCTTTCTATTCTGTATCTTAGGTTTGTATTGCAACATCTTTTTTAATTTTGCAACTCTAAAATAAGAAGAAATGAAAGCATACGTATTTCCCGGTCAAGGAGCTCAATTCTCAGGGATGGGAAAAGATCTTTACGATAAATCTTCAATAGCTCAATCGCTGTTCCAGCGAGCTGATGAGGTATTGGGTTATGAAATCAGCAGAATTATGTTTGAGGGAACAGAAGAAGAACTCAAGCAAACCAAAGTAACTCAACCTGCTATTTTTATTCACTCAACTGTTTTAGCAGCTTGCTTAGGATCCGAATTTAAACCGGATATGGTTGCGGGACATTCCCTGGGTGAATTTTCTGCTTTGGTTGCTAATCAAACACTCACATTTGAAGATGGGCTTCGTTTAGTATTGAAGCGCGCCATGGCAATGCAAAAAGCCTGTGAAAAAGAACCTTCCACCATGGCTGCGATTTTAGGCTTGGAAGATCAACTAGTCGAAGAAATTTGTATGTCTGTTGAAGGTGTTGTTGTTCCTGCAAATTACAATTGTCCCGGTCAACTAGTGATATCAGGATCCATTTCTTCAGTTGAAAAAGCATGTACAAAACTGACTGAATCGGGAGCAAAAAGAGCTTTGCTTTTGCAAGTGGGCGGAGCTTTTCATTCTCCCTTAATGGAACCCGCTCGTGAAGAGTTGGCAGCAGCCATTGAATCTACTCAATTTAATCAACCATTGTGTCCGGTATATCAAAATGTCAATGCGAAACCGGTTACTAATCCGGATGAAATCAAGAAAAATTTGGTTTCGCAACTTACAGCTCCTGTCCGTTGGACACAAATCATGAATCAAATGCTTGCTGATGGTGCCAACGAAGTAGTTGAAGTTGGACCGGGCAAAGTCCTGCAGGGATTGTTCAAGAAAGTGAATCGAGAGTTGCTTTGTTCAAGTGCTGAGATTTAATTCATGACATTTTTTTGGTATGTTCTTATTAGTGCCAATCACGGATGAACCGTAAAAGTATCAATGCGGTCATATTTGTTGGCATCATTTCATTGGTGAGTATTCTGGCTGTCCAATTGGTTTGGATGCGCAAATCCATTGAAATGCAGCAAACAAACATTGCAATTCATGAAAAAGAAGACAGTCTGAATCTCAAACATTATTCTGAACAGATACACATTGCACTTAGAAATGTATTGGAGCAAATCTCTACCCAAAAAGCAGATAGTTCTGATCTGTATGGCGCGGTTAAACAAATCAGAACCAACTATTTTTCAGTAGATATTAATGAAGAATTACATCCTTTTTATTTGGAAACCCTTTTGAAGCGGGAATTTTATAATCAAAGTATTCATCAGGATTTTCAGTATGGTATTTACGATTGTTTCAGTGATTCAATCGTATTTGGAAACCTGATTAAATTCACCAAAGACTCACTCTATGCGCCGGTATCCGATTCCGTATCGGGAATCACTTCTGCTAAACTCAAGTGGAAGAAAGACGGGCATTATTTTACAGTTTATTTTCCAAATATTCAGTCCCATTCTTTCGAAGCCGGCAGTGATACCTTTTCTCCTTGGATTTATTTGTTTATCGTTGTTGTACTGGTACTTGTGTTTTTTGGTTATTCTGTAAATATAATACTAAAACAGAAACGATTATCAGAGATTAAAACTGATTTTATCAATAACATGACGCATGAATTAAAAACACCTATTTCTACTATTGGTATATCCAGTGAATTGTTATTGAGGAATGATTTTTCAAATGACGCTGATAAATTGAAGCGCTATGCAACGATTATACATAAAGAAAATAAACGTTTGGAAAATCAAGTGGAAAGGGTATTGAATGTCGCTAAATATGAGAATGAAGAGTTGATTTTGAAAAAGGAGCAAACCGATGTTCATGATTTGATTGCCGAAGCACGGGATAATTTTTTATTCAATCAACTAGAGAACGGAGGTACTATAGCATTGAATTTGGAATCAAGCAATCATGTAATTTCAATAGATCCGGTGCATTTTACGAATGTAATATACAATCTCTTGGATAACGGGATTAAATATTGTTTAACGAAGCCTCATATACACATACAGTCATATAATGAAAAAGGAGGCATTTGCATTCAAATAAAAGACAACGGTATTGGAATCAAGAAAGATAATTTAAAATTTATTTTTGATAAGTTCTATCGGGTACCAACCGGTAATTTGCATAATGTAAAGGGATTTGGACTAGGCTTGTTTTACGTCAAACTGATCGTGGAGGCTCACAAAGGGACAATTACTGTTCAGAGTGTTTATGATGAGGGTACAACCTTTACACTTTGGTTTCCGTCCAATTAAGCAATGGGAAGTCAAACTTTACATTGACTTAACATACCGTATGAAATTCGTTCAATTTCTTGATGTAAATTTGTAATCTTTATTATCCAAATAATGTTCAACATGTTGAAAGTGAGAATAAACATCTTGATTGTATTTCTGATTGTCTTTGCCAATCTAATAAATGCACAAAAGCTTATCATCAACGAAATTTCACAGGGAACCGGGACAAGAGAATATGTTGAATTCGTTGTCGTAGGAACTCCTTGTGAGTCGTGTGTAGATTTGAGGAAAGTGATCATAGATGACAATAATGGTTATTTTTCAACCGGAACAAATATGGGGGTTGCAAATGGTGCAATGCGTTTTGCAAACATTTCTTTTTGGGAATGTGTTCCCAAAGGAACGATTATCGTTGTCTATAACAATGGAAGTCCCAATCAAAATTTGCCCATGGATGATCAAGACCTGAATGATGGGAATAATCAATTGGTTTTGCCTGCATCCTCTAATTTGTTGGAATCTACTCCTCAGCCTTATTTACCTTCATCGAATGACCAGACATACCCTTTGACCGGGGTTTGGGATGCCGGAGGAAATTGGGATTTGGTTGTGATGCAAAACTCGGATGATTCTTTCCAAGTAAGAGACAGTAATGGAGTTCTAATCCACAGTGTCAGTTGGAATGAAAATAATATGAATACATTTGTTTATTTTTCAAATTCTGCTGCAGGTAAGGTTTTTTCATTCACCAATACTAATTCAAATAATTACAATCTATCAGCAAATTGGGAATCCACATTAGTAAGTGACAATACAGAAACACCTGCTTCGCCTAACAGTAATGCAAATCAAATTTGGATTGACTCACTTCTAAACGCTCCAAATAATGGATTGGAATTTACTACGAATACAAACAATGCTTGTCAAAATTTATGCAATGGTTCTTCTTCAGTCAATCTGATCACTGGTTTATCTCCAATCAATTATCTTTGGTTAGACAATTCAAACTTTCCAATTTCCAACACCCTTTCTGCATCTGATTTGTGTGCCGGTACTTACCTGGTCATTGTTTCAACCGGAAATGGGTGTGTAGATACACAAACAGTTATCATTTCTAACGTTCAACAAAACGCAAACCTTGTACCCGCTGGACCATTTTTCGATTATCAGACCCCACAACAGTTGAATGGGAGTCCGTCAGGTGGTCAGTGGACTTCAACGTGTGGTAATTGTTTGGATAATCAGGGTATATTTAATCCGCAAGTTGCAAATGAAGGAGTTTTTGATTTGTGTTACATTGTTGGTACAGGAGTGTGTAGCGATACAAGCTGTACAAGTATTGAGGTGATTCATTGTGACCCAATCAATGAAACAATTCCGTTGTGCGAGGGAGACTCTGTGCTGGTTTTTAGTCAATGGATTGACCAGTCACAAACAGTCACGCAACAGGAACAAACCATTGAAAATTGTATTTATACCCATACCGTAACGATTGTCGTGAGTGATTGCATCAGTGATTCAGTTTTCGTCTTTGTGCCTAATGTTTTCACGCCCAATGGAGAGTTGTTCAATGATACATTTCAAGTGGAGACACAGGGCGGAATAGTTGAAGATGGCTATATTGTTAACAGATGGGGAGATATCATTCATGCCTTCAATCAAAGCAATGTGTTTTGGGATGGGAAAGATGATAAAAGTAACCTGCCGGTTCAGGACGGGGTATACACGTACTTAATTTACTTTAAACCTACGAATGCACCCCGTGTTGTTTATCATGGATTTGTAACGGTAGTGCGCTAATTTGGAGGTATTTTAGTACTTAAATGTCGAATTTTGTAAAGATGGAGAATGCAAGGTATTAATCAGAATAAAGCACTAGTTTTCATTTTAATAACGATTTGTTTAGACTCTATTGGGCTAGGCATTATCATTCCATCATTTCCAAAACTAATTGCTGAAACGGCTCACGTCGGATTAGCCGAATCGTCTAAATACTTTGGTTGGGTCATGGGTTCCTACGCCTTTATGCAATTTCTGTTTTCACCTTTGATAGGAAATCTCAGTGATCGCTTTGGACGAAGACCAATTCTGTTGTTATCTGTACTTGGAATGGGGTTGGATTATTTGGTTATGTATATCGCTCCAAATCTTTTTTGGCTTCTTATCGGACGCTCTGTTTCCGGAATTTTTGGAGCGAGTTATACCACTGCTGCAGCCTACATCGCAGACATTTCAACACCGGAAAATCGGGGACGAAATTTTGGGATGATTGGTGCCGCTTTTGGGATTGGTTTTGTTGTGGGCCCTGCAATAGGAGCACTTTTATCCGATTTCGGATCTAGAGCACCTTTTTTGGTAGCTGCATTTTTTTCCTTGTCTAATTTTAGCTATGGATTGATTGTTTTAAAGGAAAGTCTCTCCAGTTCAGATCGTAGAAAATTTGAATGGAGACGATCCAATCCCTTGGGTGCTCTAAAACAAGTGAAGCGATTTGATCGACTTAAGTATCTTTTTTTGGTGATGTTTTTGGTGATTTTGACTTCGATGTGTGTCCATGCCACTTGGAATTATTACACGATGAACAAATTTGGTTGGAAAGTCAAAGATGTTGGTATTTCTTTAGCCGTGATTGGAGTTTTTTTCGGAATTGTCCAGGGAGGCCTGTCAGGATGGATCCTTCAAAAATTAGGGAATAAAGGAACTGCAACACTTGGATTACTTACCTTGTTTATCATTCTGCTTGGTATCGGTTTAATACCTTTTGGCTGGATGATGTATGTAATGATTGTTCCTTATGCACTTTCCGGAATCGTAGATCCATCCATTCGATCGTTAGTCTCCAGACAAACAGCGAACAATGAGCAAGGAGAGCTGCAAGGTATTTTTACAAGCCTCATGAGTTTGGGAGAAATTATAGGTCCTCCCTTTTTTATGTGGGTTTATTATTCATCTGTTTCCGGCTTTGAAAACACAGCGTTAAAATTTGGAATGCCCTTCTTTTTGGCAGCTTGCCTATCCTTGCTTGCCTTATTTATATTGCGTTGGTCGATGAAAGATGTATCGTTGAATGATGATAAATAGTGTAAACTAAAAGTAATAATATTGAACTATGGAGTTGCCGAGATTTGAATTGCCTTTTTTTGCTAATTTATTGATTCTTTTGGTTTTGGCAAGGGTTTTGGGTGAGTTACTGGAGCGATTGAAGCAGCCTGCAATGATAGGAGAAATATTGGCTGGTGTGATTTTAGGTCCTTCTCTTTTAAATTTCATGTATCGAACCCCGGAGTTGAAGGTTATTTCTGATTTAGGAGTTTTTCTATTAGTCATTTTGGCCGGCTTGGAAATCAACTTCGATGAAATAGTTAAATCCATTCGTGGCAGAAATATTGTAATCTCACTGGCTGCATTTTTCCTTCCCATTGTTTGTGGTTTTTTTGTTGGAAAAGCTTTTGATCAAGAAGTTATGTCAACCGTATTTATCGGCTTGTGCGTTGCCATAACAGCATTGCCCGTCAGTATCCGTATCTTAATGGACTTGGGGAAATTGAACAGTCTTGTCGGTCAACGCATCATATCAGTAGCTATTTTTGACGATGTACTAGCGTTAACTATTTTGGGAATCTTACTGCAGTTAAAGCATTTAGATCAGTCTTTTTCCATGCTTACAAAAGCGACCATCATTATTTTTATTAAATTATTTATATTTCTATTGGTTGTTTTCTTTGCGTATCGATTTGCCCGTAAAATGGCAAAACGTGAGAACTTCATTGAGCAACAATTAAATAAATTATTGCTGGTGTTGAAAGGCAAAGAATCACTTTTTGCGATCTTTTTTGTATTTATATTATTGTTTGCCTCATTAACTGAGGCTGTCGGACTGCATTTTATTATCGGATCATTTATAGCCGCTATGTTGATTAATAAAGATTTGGTAGGACAAAAGCATTTGACAACTTTTCATACCAGTACGAATGGGATGGCGATGGGTTTTTTAGCGCCGATTTTCTTTGCAGGAATCGGTTTAGAGTTTAAATTCTCATCCATTGAAAACGTCGGTTTACTTCTCTC
Source organism: uncultured Akkermansia sp. (assembly GCA_964526595.1). Lineage (GTDB taxonomy): Bacteria > Bacteroidota > Bacteroidia > Flavobacteriales_D > Crocinitomicaceae > M0103. The sequence goes on from CAZGJF010000013.1 coordinate 40,438, forward strand.
AATCCTTGCAGTTTCATTTGCGTCCAAAATTAGTGGCGGGTATTTAGGAGGAAGATTTGCATTGATGGGTCATAAATCTTCGTTGGCATTAGGTCTTGGATTGAATGCCCGAGGGATTATGGAGTTGGTAATTGCAAACATTGCTTATCGTGAAAAAATGATTAATCTGGAAATTTTTTCAATCTTGGTAATTATGGGTATTGTTACTACTGTTTCAACCCCGTTTCTTCTTAAACGTGCTTTCAAAAGTATTGACCGATAAGGCGTTTTGTTCGGTGAGCATATTTCCTAATAAACCATAAAATAAAGCAAACATTGATACTCCCATTTGTGTTTCTAAGGTGTCTTCCAAAAAGCAAGTTACAGCAATTGTCAATATAAACATAAAAGCCGGGTATGATACTGATTTGAGTGCTTTCACCATGAAACCACCAATCATTAATAGAAAGGACAGTAACCCGATGATTCCGAAACTTATCCAAGCTGTAAGGTAAGAATTGTGAGCCCTTAATCGGTACATTGCTTTTAAGGGAGAATCATCTTTAACATACTGAGCGTTGAAAGCATCTTGGACATCTCCTGTCCCAACGCCTAACAACCAATTATTGGATATGATTTTCAATCCTGTTTTCCAATATTCTAACCGTTGTAACAGCGAATTTCCATTGGGATCACGATTGTGGTTTAGTGCATATTTGATGCCCTCTAATCTCGCCGGAAATCCGATTTCAGTTTCCTGAACAGTTGTAACACCATTTTCAATTTGTTTGATGTCAAATGCAGATAATTTCTGAAAATCAGCTGAATCTTTCTTAAGATCTTTTGAAGCCATATAACGCATCAAGGTTTGTTTCAAAGGTTGACCTTTTCTGTCAAGTTTGTCATAATTTAATATTGATCGCTTGTTCCATTCTCTTTTTAATTCAATTTCACATACATAGAGCATGCTTGGTTTTCCGTTTTCGAAAGTTCTAGGATCAAGATTGTGCGAATATTTGTTGCCCTGGACGGTTTTGTTTTTCAAATGGGCAATGCTGTATCTGTGGCTTGTATTTGATTGAGAGCACATGAAAAAGTTCAACACATAAACACAAACGACTGTAAAGATGATTAGGCCTGAAAAGGCTGTGATTTTAGATCTTTTATACATTTTAAATAAGACAAAAGAAATGATCACAGTTAGCAATGCCAATAAGCCTGAAACAACCTGACTGAAATAAGTGTAAAATCCAAACCAAATAATGGAGGGTATGATAAAAATCAAATATTTTTTGGGTAATTCTTGTATCAGGTATAAGCAGAATCCAACCCCCAGAGCAATCAATATTCCATATCTAATGTGTGATCCAAATAATGAAAGCTCTCGAACATCAAGGTAGGTTCGATTTCCAATTAAATGATTGTAAGACAAGATATTCCATAGTGATGTGACAAGTAGCGTACAGATAAACAATACCAAAATGGTATGTGTCTTTTTTGTGGAGTCCAGAGGTTTGACCAGGAGCATAACAGGAATAATCAATAGTGTTATTTTATTCTTCAGGTCAGATATAGCAAAGTTAAAGTTACTGGTCCACAAGAGTCCTGCAACATGCATGAGCCAAAAAACAATCAAGGGGATGATAAACTTCAGTCTTAGTAATCGTTCCCAATAAAGCCTGAATTGCCCCTCAATCAGAAGGTTTGCCAACATAAGCGTCGTCGCCATTGATAAGATTATTTTATTACTTGGCAAGCCGATAGCGAAGGAAGCAACAGCTATGAAATGAATAGTGTCGTGAATAGTTCTTTCGAAGCTTCGGTTCGACATGAATTGATTATTGGGTGGATATCAGATAGAAACGGTTATTTCCCCAAAATAGTGTTGTATTGCTTGCTGTCGTTTAAAATTTCCAATGCTTTTTTCACAAACTCATCGTCACGAAAGGCATGGATGGCTCTACCTTTTTGAAAGTAATACCGCGAAACAATTTCATTTTCCAATAAAGGTTTTATTTCTGATTTGAACTTTTCAAGATCACGCTCCTTAGACGGGATAACCTTAGTCATCAGTGCCTCATATTCCGCTTTCGAATCGTTGTAAAAACCCTCTTTTTCGGCAGTTTCTTTCATTTTCTTAAGCATTTCTTCAGATGCTGTGGAGTACGTAAAGTCTTGATTCAAAACATAGTTTTTAAATGACTGGTATTCCTCATTTGTCAGGGAAAAGTCAGCTGATTCCGTAATGGAAGGATTGCTGTAATAAAAATTGGTGGCATAGTTGAACATCAAATTATTGGAAAATATGGTAGAAGTTAACCGGCTCAATTCTTTTTCATTGATTAAGATATCTGGTTCAATCCCCCTTCCGTCAATAACTTTACGACCATTGGATGTTTTGAATATTTTAACGAGTGAGTCTGCGATTTCCTTAGGTTTTTCTCCATCGGCTTTGTCATAGTATTCCAAACGTTGTACACATCTGCCCGAAGGAGTGTAATATTTGGCTACAGTTAATTTAATTTTTGATCCGTATTTCATATCGTATGTCCTCTGAACCAATCCCTTACCAAAAGAATTGGTGCCAACAATCACTCCGCGATCCAAATCCTGAATACTGCCTGATACAATTTCACTCGCAGAAGCAGATCCTTTGTCTACTAAGACCACTAATGGAATATCAAGGTCAAGGGGTTCGTCTAAAGTCATGTAATTTTTATTTTCCTCTGCAACTCTCCCTTTGGTTGTAACAATCGTTTGTCCTTTTTTAACAAACATATTAACGATTTTAACTGCTTCAATCAGGAGTCCCCCGCCATTACCTCTCAAGTCCAACACAAGTTTGTTCATCCCTTGAGTTTTAAGCTCATCAAAAGCTTTTTTGATTTCAGAATATGCAGCTTGAGTAAAGCTGTTTAATTTGATATAACCAACTTGCGCTGTCAACATTCCTGAATATGGAACGTCCGGCAATTTAATTTCGTCACGAGTAACTTTTATTTTCTGCTTACCGATTTTTTCGCGTTCAATTTCAATTTCAATGGTTGTACCTTTCGGGCCTTTAAGTGCAGATGAAACTTCATCAGTCTCGGTTTTAAACATGCTTTTACCGTCAATGGAAAGAATTTTGTCCCCGGCTTTTAGCCCCGATTTTTGAGCCGGATTTCCTTCGTAAGGTTCGGCGATGTATGTATAATCGCCTATTTTACGAATCAATGATCCAATGCCGCCGTACTGTCCGGTTGTCATGAGTCGGTAGTCTTCAATATTGGCTTCATGATAATAAACGGTATACGGATCGAGTTCTTTCAACATGGCATCAATGGCTACTTTAGACATTTTTCCGGCTTGAGGTTCATCGACATAGTACATTTCCAAATTTTGGAAAATTTGATCCATGAGCTCTAAGTTTTTAACAACTTCAAAACCATTTGACTGAGCAATGGCTTTGCTCCATAAAAGCATTAATACAAGGAGTGTTGTAAAACTTGATTTAAACATTTTGATTGAAAATGGGTTGAATTTCATGACTTAATCGATTGAATAATTCTTTTGTTTTGGCTTTGATGAAATCATAAGAATGTTCATCTTTTGCCGTGTAAATAATAAATAGTGTTAATTGATATGTTTGATTTTCTAATAACGCCTCTAAAATTAATTTATTCTTTCGAATTCCTTCTTTAATCAGGCGTTTAACTCTGTTTCGTTCATGGGCTTTTCTGAATTTCTTTTTTGGCGCCGAAATTACAACTTTAAAAGCTATTCGATCCGTCGATTCATTCAGTCTGTAATAGGTGAAAAAAGGATATAATTTGACGTGTGTTGGTGATGCAATAAGCGATTGAATTTGCTTTTTACTGCATAACATGTAGTTTTTACCCAATTTTTCATCCATGCTTTCGGCGAATACAGCTTATTGATTAAAATAGGTCTGAAAAGTTTAGGTTATGATGTATTTAATTCTGATCAATTCTTGGTAAGTTAATCATTTCTTTGACAACAAAACTGGTTGGAAAGTCCTTCAAAATTGAGTTTTTAATACGTTCTGCTTCCAGCATTGAGCGAAAATCACCGGCTTTTAAGAAATAATTTGGAGCCTGATAGATCACATAAGTGTTGATTTTAGGAAACAATGCGATGAATTTTGAACGTTCCGCATCCAATGCATTTCTGTCACTGTCGAAGAATAGTTGAATGCGATATCCTTGAGTTTGAGGAGAAGTTGCCGGAGGTATTGCTATTCCTTGTTTTTTGACTAGTACATCAATTTTAGGATCTCTGATGATTTCGACCTTTCCGGATTGTGCAATAATCATCGAAAAATTGCATAATGCGAAAAATATCAACCCAACGTATTTTTTCATTGTATGTTATTGCTGTTACAAAGGTAACTTTTTAAAAAGTAAGTTCAACATGAAAGCTTTTTTGAGAGTGACACCATTTATTAATCAAATTTTGATGCATGTACTTTTATCGTAATGAAGCATATTATTTAGAATGATTTTAAATTATTAATTTATTAATTAAAATTGTCATCAAACTGTCATGCAATGCCTCTATTTTATAATTTTGCCCACGTCAAGTTTTGTTTTCATTGACAACAGACTTACAGTTTTTTTACCAAAATATCTATTATTCAGATGTTTAAAAAATTAAAAAATTGGTGTTTCGGTGCGTTAACACTCGTCTTTACGACAGGAACATTCACGATTTACGCTCAAGGTGAGGCACTTTTCAAAGCGAAATGTTCAAGTTGTCACCAACCCCACAAGAACGGTACAGGTCCTAAACTTTTTCAAGTAAGAAAAAAATGGTCAGATGGTGGCGCCAAGGAAGGTTCCATTTATCAGTGGGTTAACAATTGGCAAGTTGCTGCCGCCTCCGATCCCTATGCACAAACGGTTTCTACTTGGTCTCCGACTGCAATGAGTCAGTTTCCGGATCTCAAAAAAGCAGATATCGATGCTATTATGGACTGGATTGATTCACAGCCAGAGCCCGGAGCGGCAGATGCAACTGGTGCGAGTGGTAATGGAGCAGTTCAAAATACAGATGCTGAAGTAGCCGGAGAAGAGGAGTCTTCTTTAGGTTGGATTTGGATTGTTTTAGGGGTCATTTTTGTTACCATCATAATGGCTGTTGGAGGTGTCAGACGACAGCTAAAGTATGCCACGGCTGAAAATGAAGGAGAAAAAACAAATGACGGTCTTACCTATGCCGAAGAACTAAAGACGTGGGCATGGAAATACCGTTTGTATGTTGGTTTGGCTTCTCTTGTAGTTGTGATAGGCGCTATTGTTACCTTATTTTTGAATCGTTACAGTCTATGTACCTATACCTTCTGTTATTTCCATCTA
>CAZGJF010000013.1:45783-56783 GCA_964526595.1 uncultured Akkermansia sp.
TATTTTTGAATCTTTACAGTGTTGGTGTCGTTGAAGAATATCAGCCTTCACAACCAATCGCTTTCCCGCATGCAATCCATACAGGAACGAATGGTATTGATTGTAAATATTGTCATAATTCAGTCACCAAATCTAAATCTGCGGGGCTTCCTACTGTAAATGTTTGTATGAATTGTCACAAACAAATCAATGGTAGAACACCTGCTCAACAAGAGCAGATTGCTAAAATTTACGAAGCTGCCGGATGGAATCCTGATGGGGCAGGTAAATATACAGGTAAAACGAATCCAATCGTTTGGAATAAGGTACATGTATTGCCTGACCACGTTTATTTCAATCACTCTCAACACGTTGTTGTTGGTGGGATTGATTGTAAACAATGTCATGGTGATATGACCAAAATGACAGAAACTGTAAAGGTTCAGCCAGTTTCTGAATTGAACAAAATTGAGGGTAATATTCCATTGACTAAACCAACATTGACAATGGGTTGGTGTATTGAATGTCACGGAGCTAAAGAAATTTCTACCGGCTCTATTGATTCGAAAAATGATGGTTATTACAACGAAATTCACAAACGCCTTTTAAATAACGACAAAAAATTATATGCAAAATATTTAGAAGACGGAAAAGTGACAGTTAATGAACTTGGAGGCTGGGAATGCGCTAAATGTCACTATTAATTAACGAAAAGAGGTAGTCCAAATAAGAATATGGGAACGACAAGAAAATATTGGAAAGGTCTGGAAGAATTGAATGAGACTCCTGAATTTCTTCAATCCAGAGATCAGGAATTTCCGTCACAAATGTCTGTTGAAGAATTCTTGGCCGATGAAAATTTGAAAGAGACTTCAACTGCACGACGTGATTTCCTTAAGTTTTTAGGATTCAGTGTTGCAGCGGCTACAGTTGCAGCATGTGAGGCACCTATTACAAAAGCAATTCCCTTTGTAAATAAGCCCGAACATGTAACACCGGGAATGCCCACTTGGTATGCTTCTACCTACTATGATGGTGTTTCGTATGCCAGTATCTTGGTGAAAACACGTGAAGGTCGTCCAATTTATATCAAGGGAAATAAAGATTTTGGAGTGACAAGTGGTGGTACTAACCCTCAGATTATAGCATCTGTGTTAGGGTTGTATGATTCTTCTCGTTTACAAAATCCAACGATGAATGGTCAAGATGCTGATTGGAAGATTGTAGATGATACAATTATCTCAAAATTGACTAAGGCCAAAAAAGTCACTTTGGTATCTAACACTGTGATAAGTCCATCTCTGAGTATGGCAATTGACGAATTTGCTCTTTCCATGGGGGCGACTCTTGAAAACGGTAAATTTGAACATATTCAATACGATGCTGTTTCGTACGCCGGAATGCGTGCAGCATATCTCGCCGCATTCGGTGTGAATGTGATTCCTTCTCATGACTTTTCAAAAGCAAAGACGATCGTGAGTATTGGTGCTGATTTCTTAAATTCTTGGTTGTTTCCAACACAATTTGCTACACAGTATGGTCTAAGAAGAGATCCTTCAGCTGATTGGATGTCAAAGCATTTTCAGTTTGAATCATTAATGTCTGTGACCGGTTCAAATGCAGATTATCGAGGCATGATTAAACCATCTGAGCAAGCTAATGTTCTAGCATATTTGCTAAAAGGATTTGGAGTTGCTACAGGAATTTCATCTGAATTATCGGCAGAAAATAAAAAAATTGCAGATGAAGCTATTAAGGCATTGAAAGCCTCAAAAGCAGAGTCTATCATTGTTGCAGATTCAAATGATACAACGATACAGTTGTTAGTTGCAAAATTGAACGATCGATTGGGTGCTTACACTGCTACCTTGAACATCAATAAGCCTATCAAACTTTTCAAATCAGAAGATTTGAAGATGAACAAATTTGTTTCAGATGTATTGGCAGGAAAAGGGTCTGATGTTGTGTTATTTATGGGAGTTAATCCGGTTTACACATTACCAAATGGTGCATCATTCGGAAAAGCCCTGAAAAATGTTGGGACTACGATTGCTATTTCTTCTTATGCAGACGAAACAGCTTCTTTGTGTGATATCATCGCACCGTGTCACCATGCTTTGGAAGATTGGAACGATTTTAATGCCGTTGGTTCACATTATGCAATCGCACAACCAACGATTCGTCCTTTGTTTAACACCGCATCATTATTTGAATCTGTTCTAGTTTGGGCAGGAAGAGCAACTCGTGGAGGAAAAGATTCTAAAGTAGCTTATAACTATATTCGGGCTTCGTGGGAAAAATACGGTTTCCAAAGTCAGTCGCAATACACAGACTTTCATACTTATTGGAATATGGCGATACACAATAGTTGTGTAGATTCGCCTCAGTCATCCACTGTTACAGCAACCCCATTTAATCAAGCTTCAATGTCCGGATTAAAAGTTGCTAAATCGGCTTCCCCTGAGCTTGTGTTGTATCAAAAAGCCGGGATAGGTATCGGAATACAGGCAAATAATCCTTGGTTACAGGAATTGCCGGATCCGATGACTAAAGTAACATGGGACAATTACATTACCATGAATCCGGTGGAAATGGAAAAATCCGGTTATGTTACGACATACGATCAGGAGCATGGATTAAATATGGCTAAAGTAAAAGTTGGAAATGCTGAGCTTACCCTACCGGTATATCCATTGCCGGGTCAAGCTTTAGGAACCATTGGAATTGCTTTAGGTTATGGTCGAGGTTCGAATGGTGAAAAAATCGGGAAAGCTGCATTTCAGACTAAAGAATACGGAGGTTATGCGACATCTGAAAATGGAAATCCAATCCCTATAGGTGCAAACGCATTTACGTTTGTTGGAATAAATAATGGGATGTTAACTTATCACGCAAGTGCATCGATTTCTAAGGTCGAAGGAACATATCCGATAGCAGCTACTCAGATCCACCACACGGTGATGGGAAGACATTCAATTGTCCGTGAAACTACACTTGGTGTATATCAACATGCAGATAAAGAGGCTTACAATCCTGCACATGTCTTACAAAAATTAGACAAGGATGGTAAACATGTCGAAAAACCTGTTGGTGAATTCGATTTATGGGATGCACATCCAGTAGAGCGCATAGGTCACCGTTGGGGAATGACAGTCGATTTGTCTTCTTGTATTGGTTGTGGTTCTTGTTTGATTGCATGCCAATCTGAGAATAATGTTCCTGTGGTTGGTAAAGACGAGGTCAGAAGAGGACGCGAAATGCATTGGTTGCGTATCGATCGTTATTTTGCATCAGATGAAGAAGCAGCTCCTGGTTCAAGAAACGATAAAAAAACATTTGATTATTCAAAAGCCGAAGTAGCAGCAGTGAATCCAAAAGTTGTACACATGCCTATGATGTGTCACCACTGTAATCACGCTCCTTGTGAAACGGTATGTCCGGTTGCAGCTACGACACACAGTAATGAAGGATTGAATCAAATGGCATACAATAGATGTATAGGAACCAGATATTGTGCAAACAACTGTCCTTATAAGGTTAGACGATTTAATTGGTTTAATTATCCATCATATAAGAAATTCACAGAAATTAATCCTGCTCAAGATGATTTAGGTCGAATGGTTTTGAACCCGGATGTGACTGTTAGAACTCGTGGTGTCATGGAGAAATGTTCTTTCTGCGTTCAACGTATTCAAGCCGGTAAGCTGACAGCTAAGAAAGAATCAAGACCTGTTCAAGATGGTGATTACACAACAGCTTGTGTAGATTCTTGTCCAACCAACGCAATCATCGTAGGTGATTGGAATGACCTCACTTCTAAACTAAGAAAAAGTGCCGATGACAATCGATCGTATCAAGCGTTAGAAGAAGTAGGAGTCAAACCGAATGTATGGTATAAAGTAAAAGTTCGAAATGATGAAAATGATCGTTTGGAAAAATTACAACTGGAAGATGTTAAACATCATTAATAATTGATAACTAACAAAAATTGAATTAAATTCTTTTGTAATGCATAAAGAAGCAGCAATAAGGGAACCCCTCATACTTGGTCATAAGACCTATCATGACATCACCGAGGATGTTTGTAAGCCAATTGAAGATAAAGCACCGAAAATGTGGTATATCCTTTTTGGCATTGCATTGATTATAGGTTTGTATGGTGTAGGTTGTATTTTCTACCTACTTGGCACCGGTATCGGTGTATGGGGATTGAATAAAACAATTGGCTGGGCATGGGATATCACTAACTTCGTATGGTGGGTAGGTATTGGTCACGCCGGAACCTTAATTTCTGCGGTATTGCTTTTATTCCGTCAGAAATGGAGAATGGCAATTAACCGTTCTGCTGAGGCTATGACAATTTTTGCGGTTTTCATGGCTGGAACTTTTCCATTAATTCACATGGGAAGACTGTGGGTTGGGTATTGGACTTTGCCATTACCAAACCAGTTTGGTTCCTTGTGGGTCAATTTTAACTCACCGTTACTTTGGGACGTTTTTGCGATTTCAACTTATTTGTCAGTTTCTTTGGTGTTTTGGTACATCGGGCTGATACCGGATTTCGCAACGATACGAGATCGTGCGAAGAAACCGCTCTCCAAGAAAATGTACTCCATTTTATCTTTCGGTTGGTCCGGAAGAGCAAAACATTGGAATCGCTTTGAGTTGGTATCATTGGTATTAGCAGGTTTAGCTACGCCCTTGGTATTCTCTGTTCACTCAATTGTATCTTTTGACTTTGCTACTTCGGTGATCCCGGGATGGCATACAACCATTTTTCCTCCTTATTTCGTTGCTGGAGCAGTATTTTCCGGATTTGCAATGGTACAAACATTGTTGTTAGTGATGAGAAAGGCCATGAATTTAGAAGCTTACATCCACACAAAACATGTGGAATATATGAACATTGTAATCATGGTAACCGGATCTATTGTTGGTACGGCATACATCACAGAGCTTTTCATTTCTTGGTATTCGGGTGTTGAGTATGAGGGTTATGCCTTTTTGAATCGTGCAACAGGACCTTATTGGTGGGCCTATTGGGCGATGATGACTTGCAATGTTATTTCCCCTCAGTTGATGTGGTTCAGATCTTTAAGACGAAGTTTGTTGTTCACGTTCTTCATCTCCATAGTGGTGAACATTGGTATGTGGTTTGAACGATATGTGATTATTGTTACTTCTTTGCACCGTGATTACATTCCTGCTGCATGGAGTATGCATTTTCCAAGTCATTTGGATATTGGAGTTTATGTTGGAACAATCGGATTGTTTTTTGTATTCTTTTTGTTGTTCGCACGCTATTTCCCTGTATTGGCATTAAACGAAGTGAAAACCATTTTGAAGTCATCCGGAGAATCTTATAAAAATGCTCCGGCACACGATGAAAAAAATTCAAATCATTAATAAGTAAACATGGCAGATAAAGTAATATATGCAATGTATGACGATGACGAAGTACTTAAAAAAGGTGCTAAGGAATTAGTCTCTAAAGGTGTTAAAATATCAGAAGTGTTTTCACCATTCCCAATACACGGTATTGATCCAATTATTGGTGTAAAGAATACTCGTTTAGGAATCATGGCCTTTGTTTACGGGTTAACCGGAACCATGTTGGCAACGATTGGTATGCGTTATTTCATGGTGGTGGATTGGCCTATGAATATTGGTGGAAAACCAAACTTCGCATACTTGGATAATATTTTAGCCTTTATACCAATCACGTTTGAGTTTACTGTTTTATGTGCTGCCCATGGTATGGCAATTACCTATTTGTTACGAAACAAGACTTTGCCCGGAATTCCGGCACAAAATCCTGATCCACGAACTACGGATGATCGATTTGTTATCGAGATTCGAACTTCTGATAACAGTAATTTCAGTCATTCGGAATTAGAAAAAATGTTGAATGAAACCGGCTTGGTAGAGTTGGATCAAAAGGATCTTAATTGATATTCTGAAAGACGTAAATCATGATTTGTGTCTGATCATAAAAATAGGAAGAACAAATGAAAATTAAATTTAAGGTAGTAGCAAGTATATCGCTGATTTCAGTTTCGATGCTGATGTTGGGATCTTGTACAGCTGATTCGGATAGCCCCGGATTGGAGTACATGCCCGATATGTATCGATCACCGGCAATTGAACCTTATGTAGATTATGGCGAAGTTCGTGGTAGAATAAACCCGGAGTTGAAATTAAAAATGTCAGCCATGACTCCACCGGCAGGTACGGTTCCTTATTTTGGTAAGGATACGACAATGGTAGGTTTGATGTTGCCTTACTTCAGAAAAGCAAATATTGCCTTCCGTGAAACGCATGGATTATATGGTTCAGATTTAACTTTGACAGATGAATACACGCTTGCTGCATCAGACAGAAATCCTCTGAAATTAACAGCAACTAATTCCGAACAGATTTTCAAACAGGGAAAGGAAATATACACAGCGATGTGTCAGCACTGCCATGGGGAGAAAGGTGATGGAAACGGACCTATGGTTGCAAGTGGCGCGTATTCCGGAGTACCTAATTACGCGGACAGAGCCGCCTTGGGTGATGGTCAGATGTTCTATTCCATTTATTATGGTAAAGGTGCTATGGGCTCTCACGCATCATTATTGAATAAAAAAGAAATTTGGACTTTGGTTCATTATGTCAGAAGGTTTCAAAATCCTGACTACGGTAAATTTGATGCGACCGGAGTAGCTTTGGCATCATCAATTAAAAAAGATACAACTGTAACGAAATAATAATTTGAATAATTCACTACAATGGAATTCTCAATATCAAATAATGCCAAAAAACTAACACTTGCTTTAATCGCATTGGGTTCGCTTTTTGCAGTCATCGGTATTTTAATGAATATGGGTGACCACCATTTTAAAACTCGTTTATTGACGAATGGTTTGATCAATGGTTTTTTCTTTTTCGCACTTGGCTTGGGAGCTTTGTTTTTCTTGGCTCTTCAATATGCTACTGAAACAGGATGGTATGCTGCTGTAAAACGTGTGATTGAAGCGGTAGCAGGATTCTTACCTTATGGAATGGCATTGTTAGCGTTGGTATTGTTAACGATAACCTTCATGAATGGAGCTCATATCTATTCGTGGATGGATCCGAGTATGACAGACCCAAAGTCTCACCATTACGATGAAATTATTGACGGAAAATCAGCATATCTAAATAAAGGTTTCTTTTGGATCAGAACGATTGTGTATTTGTCCGTTTATTTGATTTTCTTGAATGGCTTCAGAAAAAGATCATTGGAGGAAGACCGAGTAGGAGGTACCGAATTGCATTTTACCAACTATAAGAAAGGAGCTTTATTCTTGGTCTTTTTTGCTGTATTTAGTTCTACATCTTCTTGGGATTGGTTGATGTCAATTGATGTCCATTGGTTCTCAACGCTTTTTGGTTGGTACACGTTTGCAGGAATGTGGTGTTCCACTATGGTTGTATTAGTTCTAACAACATTGTATTTAAGATCTTTGGGTTATTTGCCTAAGGTTAATGACAGTCACATTCATGATTTAGGAAAATGGACTTTTGCTACATCATTTTTGTGGTCTTACCTTTGGTTTTCTCAGTTCATGTTAATCTGGTATGCCAACATTGGAGAAGAAGTTTCTTATTACATGATGCGAATTGAGAATTTTAAGGTGTTATACTTTTCCATGTTCCTAATTAATTTTGCTTTTCCAATGTTGATTTTGATGTCCAGAGATGCGAAAAGAAATGCCGGAATTTTAACATTTGTAGGATTAGTCATTTTGGTTGGCCATTGGTTGGATGTTTACATTATGGTTTCAGCAGGTTCATTGGGCGCAAATGCTAAAATTGGTCTGTTGGAAATCGGATTTGCATTGTTGGTGGCAGGATTGTTCATTCGTATCGTATTGAATAATTTGAGTAAAGCTCCATTAACTCCGGTAAATCATCCTTTCTTAGACGAAAGTATTCATCATGAAATATAATATTTAGTTAGACAAAAAATTATCACAGATAAATAAGAAAGATAATGGGAAGTAAATTAATCGCTTTAGTTGTTATAGTTCTGGGAGTCATCGCCATTGCGCAGTTGGTTCGAGTGTATGAGCTTTCGTCCAAACTCAGAAATCGCAGTGAACATGAAATAAGTACAAGAGATAATCATTTGAATGCTAAGATGATGTTTTTGTTCATGATTGCCTTGTATCTTTTCATTTTTTATTTATTATTTGAGTTCGGATGGACCGGTAGGGGAGAAGCTGCATCTACACTTGGAAAAGAAACAGATTGGTTGCTAAATCTGAATCTAATCATCATTTTCGCAGTTTTCTTTTTAACGAATACCTTACTTTTTTACTTTTCTTACAGATATGTCAAAAAAGCAGGCGTCAGCGCACTATATTTTCCTCACAACAATAAATTAGAGATGATTTGGACTGTCGTTCCAGCGTGTGTATTAGCGGTTATAATCATTCTTGGATTGAAGAAATGGAATGAGGCAACCTCTTATGCATCAGCCGAAGCAATTCGGATTGAGTTGTTTTCTAAACAATTTGATTGGACAGCTCGCTATTCAGGTATTGACAATCAATTAGGTAAGTTTGATTACAAACTAACAACCGATAAAAATGAGTTGGCATTAATTACAACTGAAACAATAGACAGCGCCATCTATGCAATGGAGAATGGCCCTACAGGCATCAAGACATTGGAGTCAAAATTGAATGATCGAAAAATCATGATGGTTCCTGAAGATCGTGAAAAAATGGAGGAAGATCTGTCTCGTAAAGAAAGACTTATTCGTTTACTTCATCAAATGAAGGAGCATCATAACGCAAAAATTGATGCGATGGCTTGGGATGATATCATTCAGAAAGACACCCTGTATCTTTGTGTTAATAAAGATTATGAGTTCAATTTTCGCGCTAAAGATGTCATTCATTCAGCTTATTTTCCTCATTTCCGTGTTCAAATGAATACGGTTCCCGGTTTAACTACCCGTTTTAAATTCACACCGGATATCACTACCAAAGAAATGCGTCAGAAAAAAAATGACTCTAAGTTCAACTATGTTTTGATGTGTAACAAAATATGTGGTGGAGCTCATTACAAAATGAAAATGATTGTGGTGGTTCTTTCCGGATACGAGTACAAAAATTGGTATGCTTCTAAACAATCTCAGACATTCAAAAAGAGCTTTTTAGCTGCTGCACCTGCGCCAGTTCCGGTTGAGGGTAGTATATCAGCAGATTCACTTAGCGCTTCAATGTAATTAATATAATAATCAAAAAAAACGAACATGGCGGCAGTAACGCACGATACACACGGACACGCTGATGCACACGGACATCACGATCACGCTCATCATGAGGAGAGTTTTGTTTCCAAGTATATTTTTAGCCAGGATCATAAAATGATTGGGAAGCAGTTCTTGGTAACTGCTGTGTTTATGGGGATTGTGGCAATGCTATTATCCATCTTATTCAGAATACAGTTGGCATGGCCGGAAGAAGGATCCAATTTCCTTAGTTTCTTCTTAGGTGAGACTTGGGCTCCGGGTGGGGTTTTAAAAGAAGATATGTACCTTGGATTGGTTACCATCCATGGTACAATCATGGTGTTTTTCCTGCTTACGGGAGGATTATCAGGTACATTTTCTAACATCCTGATACCTCTTCAGTTAGGAGCAAGAGACATGGCTTCAGGATTCTTAAACATGTTGTCTTATTGGTTCTTTTTCATTTCATCCATATTAATGTTTATCTCTTTGTTTGTGGAGACAGGTCCTGCTATGGCAGGTTGGACGGTTTATCCTCCGCTTTCTGCATTACCGCAAGCGGTTAGTGGTTCCGGATTAGGGATGACTTTATGGTTGTTCTCAATGGCCATATTTATTGCAGCATCATTGATTGGTTCATTGAACTATATCGTTACGGTGTTGAACCTTAGAACCACAGGAATGACAATGACTCGGATGCCATTGACCATTTGGGCGTTTTTCGTGACAGCAATTTTGGGTGTATTATCATTCCCTGTATTGTTGTCTGCAGCGCTTTTACTGATAATGGATCGATTGGCAGGAACCAGCTTTTATTTATCGGATATCATTGTTGGTGGCGAAATGCTTACAAATCATGGTGGCTCACCTATTTTATTCCAACACTTGTTCTGGTTCTTGGGGCATCCGGAGGTTTACATCGTTTTACTTCCTGCACTTGGTCTTTCATCTGAAATTATTGCGACTAATGCACGTAAGCCAATTTTTGGATACCGTGCAATGATTGGATCAATCTTGGCAATTGGATTCCTTTCGTTCATTGTTTGGGGGCATCACATGTTTGTTACAGGTATGAACCCATTCCTCGGAAGTGTATTCGTCTTTACTACATTACTTATCGCGATTCCTTCAGCAGTGAAAGTGTTTAACTATATTACCACATTGTGGAAAGGTTCATTGGTTTTAACGCCGGCCATGCTATTTGCTATTGGATTGGTTTCTACCTTCATTACAGGTGGAGTTACAGGAATCATCTTGGCAGATTCTGCACTTGATATTGCAATACATGATACGTACTTTGTGGTTGCACACTTCCACATTGTAATGGGAATGTCGGCTGTATTTGGAATGTTTGGTGGAGTGTACCATTGGTTTCCTAAAATGTATGGTCGGATGATGAATACTCGTTTAGGCTATGTCCACTTCTGGATAACCATTATTGGTGCCTATGGTGTGTTTTTCCCAATGCACTTTGTTGGTTTGGCAGGCGCCCCTAGAAGGTATTACAATTATTCAGTTTATGGAGAATTTGATACAAATTCATTTAATATGATCATGGACTTGAATGTCATCATCACCATTTTTGCCATTTTTGCTGCCTTGGGTCAGTTATTATTTTTATTCAACTTTTTCTATTCAATCTACAGAGGTCCTAAGGCACCACAAAATCCATGGAAATCGAATACATTGGAGTGGACAACTTCTGTGGAACACATTCATGGAAACTGGCCGGGAGAATTACCGACTGTGCACAGAT
>CAZGJF010000014.1:0-6844 GCA_964526595.1 uncultured Akkermansia sp.
GTTATCAACTTTCCGGAGTCACGGTGGGAACAGGAACAACATTAAATGGAGTTGTCTTTAATCCCGGAATGACACAAGTCACATGGACAGCAACCGATACGAGTGGGAACTATGCCACATGTTCGTTTTTGGTTACGGTCGTTGATGAACAAGCACCGGTTATTGTTTCATGTCCATCCGAAGTAATGGTATATGCTGCACCTGAAATATGTGGTTCAACTGTTAATTGGGAAGAAATCGAAATTTCGGATAATTGTGGTTTTACATGGACACAATCTCACGAATCTGGTAGTTTTTTTGATGTTGGATTGACATTGGTTTCTTATATAGCAACTGATTTCTCGGAAAATTCAAGAACTTGTCAGTTTTATGTCTCGGTCTTGGATACAATGTCACCGCTTATTACATGTTCAGAATCAATAAGTTCTTGTGAAACAATAGTTCATTATTCCATGCCGATTGCTTCGGATGTGTGTGGAATATATTCAATTACTCAGGTAAGCGGTCTGCCTGATGGTTCAATTTTTCCAGAAGGTTTGACAAGTAATGTGTTTGAAGTTGTTGACGTTCATGGAAATTTATCAAGTTGTACAACAGATGTTATAATCATACCCGGACCGACCTTAATTTTTGATGTAACTCATGTGAGTTGCTTTGGAGAACAAAATGGGGCTATTGACATGTCGGTTAGACCTGTAAATCCCAACTATACTTACTTGTGGAGTAATGATAGTCAATCTCAAGATATAGATTCATTACCGCCCGGATTATATAGTATAAATGTTACTGATCAAAATGGTTGTAGTTCGGTAGCTGAAGTTTCTGTTAATCAACCCGATGAATTACAATTATCTGCTTCTAAACAAGACGTCAGCTGTCATGGTGGGATTGACGGCGCCATTCAAGTATCTGTAGTAGGAGGTACATCACCATACAATTATAATTGGAGTGATGGTCAAACTGCATCACAGGCAATACATCTTGTAAACGGTTTATACCATGTCGATGTAACCGATGCTCATCAATGTTCGGCAACTTATGAATCGCTTATCAACGAACCTGATTCATTAATCGCAAATTTTTCAGTTAAAAATGCTGTTTGTGAAGCGCCAAATGGTTCTATAATTGTGGATTTAACAGGTGGAACGGCTCCGTATGAATTTAATTGGTCGAACCAAACAAATAGTCCCTCATTAAGCGATGTCGTTTCAGGAACTTACACACTTGTTGTGGTGGATGGACATAATTGTACCTATCGATTTTCAAAGAAAATTGGTAAAACATCAAATTTTCACACCTCGATAAATTCTAAAGATGTTTCTTGTTTTGGTAAGTCCGATGGGTCAGTTGATTTTGTAATCAGGGGAAATGCTCCGTATGTTTTTGAGTGGGTAAATGTAAAAGATCCCATCAATCCTGACAGTATCACTGCGGGAAGTTATACGGTTCATATCACTGATAATTTCGGTTGTGATACGACCATTTCATTCAGTATTGGTGAGCCTGATTCACTTTCGATCGGGTTGAGTGCAACGGTCTATTCAAACAACTTTAATATCAGTTCCTATCATGGAAAAGACGGTGAAATCACCTCAACAGTATCGGGAGGGGCGATTCCGTTCCTCTATAGTTGGTCAACCGGTGAAACAACACCGAATATTTTCAATTTATCAGCCGGTCAATATAACTTGATGATTACGGATGCAAATGGATGTACCTCAAAAGCAGGAATCGTGTTATTGGAGCCTGTTATTTTGGAGATGCCTTCCGGATTCTCTCCCAATGGTGATGGCATCAATGATTATTTTGTCGTTCATGGCATTGAATATTATCCTAATAATGAAATTACAATATTCAATCGGTGGGGAAACAAAGTCTATTCCAAATCAAATTATAATAATGAGTGGAGTGGGAACAACAATCAGGATAATGAACTTCCTGATGGTACTTACTTTGTTATTTTGACGGTTTACAATGATCCCGATATTGTACTCAAACATTATGTAGACTTAAGGAGATAGACTAAACAAAAATTGGTTTAAATAATTATTTGCTAGAATAAGCGCCACGTGAAAAATATAACTATATAAATTACTTACATATGAAAACAATCTTATTAATCAGTCAATTTACCTTGATCCTCACCTCCGGGATTTTTGCCCAACAAGACCCAATGGTCAGTCAATACATGTTTAATGGTTTGTATTTGAATCCCGCTTACTCAGGAACTCACAATTATTGGACTTCAACCATTAACTATCGAAGTCAATGGGTTGGAATTAATGGAGCTCCTGAAACAGCGATTCTATCAGTTGACGGGCCTTTAATGAATCAAAACATGGGGCTTGGTTTTACTTTGATGCGAGATAGAATAGGGGTGACCACGCAACATACATTCACTGCTAACTATGGATATCAATTAAAAATAAATCCTACGACGAAATTTGCATTTGGAGCAAATGTTGGGTTTTCGCAATTCAGTGCTAAACTAACCGAGTTGACAGTATGGGAAAACGATAAAGTTTTTCAAAACGACATAGCAAGCAAAGTATTACCTAAGTTTGGTGCAGGTATTTATCTCTATAGTTCCAGATACTATGCAGGTTTTTCAATACCAACACTAGTTGCCTATCAGAAAGGAGTTGATTTTAATATCGATTTGAGTCGATCTTCATTTTTACGAAGACACTATTTAGTAACTGCAGGTTATGTGTTTGGTGTTTCTCAGCAAGTTAAATTTAAGCCTTCATTCCTAATCAAATTTGTTCAGCATGCACCTGTTCAAATTGATTTGAATTTCAGTGCTGTATGGAAAGATAAGTATTGGGTTGGTTTTTCATATCGAAGTGGTGATGCAGCAGTAGCTATTTTGGAATATCAGACAGGCGGAAATTTTAGGATAGGTTACGCCTACGATTTAACAGTGTCAAAGTTGAGAAATTACTCATCAGGTTCACATGAAATCATGTTGGGTATTGATTTAGGCAAACAAATGGTAAAAGTAAAAACACCTCGTTATTTTTAAACATCAGATTATGAAATTATTAAGCACCAAACTATGGGCAATAACCGTAGGAATATTTGGACTTTTGTCCTGCGTCGCCTATCGAACTCAAAAAGGAAATACTTGTTATAGTAATCTGGCGTACTCAAAATCAATTAATTACTATGAAAAGGTCTTTCGCAAAACATTTGATTCCAAAATCGCAATTAAATTGGCCGATTCCTACGTTAAAATAGGTAAGGCTGACTCTGCTGAGTCTGTCTTGTTAACAACACTTGAAAGGAGTGCCATTGATACCGAATTTTATTTGGATTATGCTAGGGTCTTGATATTGAGAGGAAAACAACGACTTGCATCAATTTATTTGAGAAAATATTTGGAATTCAATAAACATGATCTGATTGCACAATCCTTGTTGAATTCATGTAATTCCTTAAAAGAACACTTTAAGGATACTACTCTTTTTGTGCTAAAAATGATTCGTGAGAACAAATTTGTAAATTGTTTTGGGGCAATCGAAAACGGGAATGAGATCATCTTCACTGCCGACAAAAAGGTAGATAGAAACAAGCATAAAAACCCATGGACCGGAAATAGTTATCTGGATCTCTATTCCATACATCGCGAAGCAGATGGAAGTTGGTCAAAACCGGAATTATTGAAAGGAACTATTAACGGTGAGTATCACGATGGCCCAATTACACTCTCGAAGGATGGTAAAACAATGTTCTTAACCAGAAGTAATTACACCAAACGCAAAATGCTTGTCAATGAGGCACATGAAAATACTCTCAAAATTTGTCGAGCTATTTTGATAAATAATCAATGGGAAATAATTGAAGAATTTAACCTAAATAATGAGAATTATTCGATTGGTCACCCTTCTTTATCAATAGATGGAAAGACACTATATTATGTTTCGGACATGCCCGGTGGTTATGGAGGTAAGGATATTTATAAAGCAACACTTCAAGCTGACAACTGTTGGGGAAATGCTGAAAATTTAGGAGCATCCATAAACACTTCCGGAGATGAATTATTTCCATACATAAATGATGATGGGACATTGTACTTTTCATCAACCATGCATAATAATTTGGGTGGATTAGATGTCTTTTCCAGTAAGTTAATTGGCGGAAAGTGGACTGAGCCAGAGAATTTGAATTATCCTTTGAATTCATCGGAGGATGATTTTGGATTTACAATGAACGGAGATCACAAAAGTGGATTTATTGCTTCCTCTAGAGCTAGTTCGGATAAGATTTATGCGTTTGATATGATTCCCCCAACTTTTAATTTGTATGGCTTGGTAAGGGAGAAAGGTTCCAAAATTCCACTTGAAGACGTCTCTGTCGAATTGAAAGATGCTCACACGGGTGAAATAATAATTGCGGTTACAGATCATCACGGAAGCTTCAGAGAACGAATCAAACCCGAATCAAAAATCGCGCTAAATTGTAAATCAATAGGTTGTTATTCTGAAACAGATACTGTTTCAACAGTGGGTAAAAAATATTCGGAGGATTTCTTTGCTTATTTTGAAGTTGAGCCCCTTGTTATCGAAAAACCGGTTGTGTTGAAAAACATCTATTTTGATTTTGATAAGTGGAATATTCGATTGGATGCAGGTTTGGAGTTGGATAAACTGGTTGAGTTGCTCAACCAACGACACGAGATTGAAATTGAGATGGGTTCACATGCGGATGTGCGAGGTAGTGATGAATACAATCAAAAGTTATCAGAAAAACGTGCCAAATCAACAGTCGATTACCTGATTTTAAAAGGGATTGACCGAACTAGACTCAGTTACAAAGGATATGGTGAAAAGGTATTGGTAAATCATTGTACGAATGGTGTCCATTGTTCGGAAAAGGAACATCAGGAAAATCGCAGAACAGAATTCAAAGTACTGAGATTCAGAGAATGATATTGCTTTACCCCTGCCTTTCTGTTTATCTCGTAAATAACATTTCCCGGAATTTAGGCAATGGCCATATTTCATCGTCAACTAATAACTCTAATTTGTCTGCATGGTATCGAATTTCATCAAAATGAACCCGAACTCTATCACGATATGCGATAGCTCTTTCTTCAGATCCTTCGATTTTGTTAGTTGCTTTACGTTCAGTCAGCATCAAATCTGTTGCATCTTTCATTTTGTTAAGATGCGTTGAAATTCGCTGTATCAAGTCAATTTGAGCTTTTGCCGCATTTTTCCCTTCTTTTTCACCCAGCACAGAATATAGCCCCTGTACGTTTGAAATCAGTTTGTTTTGATAAACAATCGCTGATGGAATAATCATTGACCTGACTACATCTTCCATGGTACGAGCTTCAATTTGGATTTTCAAGGTGTAATTTTCAAATTCAATTTCTTTTCGAGCCTCTAATTCCCTGGGTGTCACAGCATGCATGTCTTCAAATAGTTTTTCAACCTTTTGTTCTCCCCAAACCTTTAGTGCACTTGGGGTATCCTTCAGGTTTTTTAGCCCCCGTTTTGCAGCCTCTTTAATCCATTCTTCACCATACCCATTTCCTTCAAAGCGAATTTTTTTGGATTCTTTAATCAGTAGTTGCAATTCTTTGAATATTGCCTCATCTTTTGATTCTCCTTTGTCAATGCGACGATCAACTGCAGTTTTAAATTGTTTTAATTGTTTAGCAACGATTGTATTTAACACTATCATTGCAGAAGCGCAATTAGCTGATGATCCAACGGCCCTGAATTCAAATTTATTACCAGTAAAAGCAAAAGGAGAAGTACGATTTCGATCAGTATTATCCAACATAATTTGTGGAATCTTGCCAATATTTAACTTTAGTTCCGTTTTGTCTTCGGGAGTCATTTTGCCCGATTTTACGTTTTTCTCAATATCATCAAGCAAAGCAGATAACTGTGTACCAATAAAAACCGATATGATTGCCGGTGGTGCTTCGTTTGCACCTAAACGATGGTCGTTACCGGCAGAGGCAATACAAGCCCTTAATACATTGGAATAATCGTGAATGGCCTTGATTGTATTGACAAAGAAAGTTAGAAATTGCAAGTTTGTTTTTGGATTTTTTCCCGGTGCCAATAAATTAACTCCGGTATTTGTTCCCAAAGACCAATTGTTGTGTTTTCCTGAACCATTCACACCCGAAAAAGGCTTCTCATGTAACAAAACACGAAAATCATGTTTGCGCGCTATTTTTTCCATCAAATCCATCAACAGCAGATTGTGGTCATTTGCCAGATTACATTCTTCATAAATGGGGGCGCATTCAAATTGATTGGGAGCCACCTCATTGTGTCGTGTGGTAACGGGAATCCCTAATAATATAGCTTCCGTTTCAAATTCCCGCATAAAGGCACTAACCCGATCCGAGATGGATCCGAAATAATGATCCTCTAGTTGTTGGCCCTTCGCAGCTGCATGACCAAACAGGGCTCTTCCGGTCATCATCAAATCAGGACGCACATTGAATAATGCTTGGTCAATCAAAAAATACTCTTGTTCCCATCCAAGTGTTGCATTTACTTTCGTTACATTTTTATCAAAATATTGACAAACTTCAACCGCAGCTTCATCAATCGCGTGAAGAGCTTTCAATAAAGGCATTTTGTAGTCCAATGATTCACCGGTATAAGAAACAAAAATGGTCGGTATGCAAAGTGTTTTACCTATAACAAAGGCAGGAGATGATGGATCCCATGCTGTATAACCACGGGCTTCAAATGTGTTACGGATTCCGCCATTTGGAAATGAGGAGGCGTCCGGTTCTTGTTGAACCAAAAGATCCCCATCAAAGCGTTCA
This sequence comes from uncultured Akkermansia sp., assembly GCA_964526595.1. Classification (GTDB taxonomy): domain Bacteria; phylum Bacteroidota; class Bacteroidia; order Flavobacteriales_D; family Crocinitomicaceae; genus M0103. Next base: position 6,803 of record CAZGJF010000014.1, read on the forward strand.
ATGGCTTTACCCGGAGAGACCGGTTTGAAAAAAGCATCATGC
>CAZGJF010000014.1:6854-8185 GCA_964526595.1 uncultured Akkermansia sp.
TATAGTGAGTAGCTCCTTTCGTTAATGCCCAATCTTTCATGGCAGAAGCAACCTGATCAGCCATTTTTCGATCCAAACGTGTGCCATTTTGAATTGATTCCGTCATGGACTTAAATGCATCAGATGGCAAATATTCACGCATTACTTCTAAATGAAAAACATTTTTTCCGAATAATTCTGAAATTTTACTACTCGTTTCTCCAGTTTTTGGGGTTCTGTTTAATACATCCTGATATGCATGTTGACGTTTTGTTGCCATATTATCTTTTTTTCGACAAATGTAGTCTTTTTTGTGGGGGTATGTTCTGATATTTTATTAATATTTTATGATATACCCCTATTTATTTAGGTGAATATTTGAAAATTTTCAAAAATGATCGATTTACTAGACATGGCAATATCAATTCCGATCTGACGAGAAGGATATCATAAATTAATCGAAAAATAGATTCGGGAAGAGAAAAAAACTTATTCCTTGATGCATCGAACTGAAAAACCGTTGCCTTTGGATCCTTTCGATCTTTTAACAATCGTGTTGTCAGCACTCATAGTTCGATAAAATGCAAACAGCGTATTATTGTCTGTCGATTCCCACCAATAACCAGCAAAATTAATAGTATTGAATTCAAATTGTGCAGCACGAAAGCCTCCCGGTAGTGCATTAAACTGAGTTTCGTTTGAGCCATTGCCTAATTGTCCTCCCCAACCTTCACTACTTTTGAGTTTAGCCCCGGCTTCCTCTTCTCCGCCTAAAAAACCGATGAGTTCTTCCCAATCTATTTCATTTGGAATCCTCCACCCTCTTGGTGCAAGTCCGCGTTTATCATTGACAGCAAACCAATTATATAGTTTGCCATATTTGCCATATTTCTGAGGATTATTTTCATAATAGCACCATGCTGGAATACCTTCTTTAGATGCTGTTTCCCATTCCGCTTTTGTTTTAACTTGTTTGATTGAATCACCATTTCTGAAAAAAGCTACATCCAGATTTTCCGTCATCCAATATTGATCCCCGATTTTAATTGGCACATTTCCAATTGCTTCTACCCGAAACAAAATGTCATCACCTACAAATTCGTTGAATTCTGAGACCACATCAAAGGTAATTTGTTTTTTTCCGGCTTTTATTCCCGAACCCACATCACCGCTGACATTCTTAACCGGACCAATCCAAGTTTTTCCTTTATCTTTTGAAATCAAAAGATTTATTTGACAAGAAGATTCCGAGATTAATTCATAGGTAACTATAATTGTTTTTGTTTCTTGGAAAACATCAACACTTTTGACTGTTTGAGAAAATAATGGTTGAAAACCCATCATAACAATAC
>CAZGJF010000014.1:8195-11559 GCA_964526595.1 uncultured Akkermansia sp.
CAAAAAACGATGATTCATAGCTTATCAAAAAAAACTATTTGCCTATTATTATTTTTCTGTATTCAACATTCCGTTCGTCAGGAGTTATAGCATATATCCATGAGAAAACATCATCCCTTTCTTTAATGATTTGGTTTTCATCCATATTTATGAAAGGTATTTGTTTCTTCGTAAAAACAAAAACAAACATGTTTTCTTCTTGTTTTTGTTGTGGTGGTAAGGACAAGTTATAGTTTAGAGATCCGGTTGGAAATTTATTCAGTAACTCAGGTTGAAACAGCTTCTGTTTCTCATATTTATTAGGGTAAAAAAGAGACACTTCGGTAGGATTTATCACGAATATTGTCAGGAAGCATCCTTGTGTCGATTTAAAGTTAAAAGACAATCGTTCCCCATTTTGGTAATAAGCCTTCAATCCTTCAATGTAATGTTTAAATGATAAATCAGGTTTGTTGTCATAATGAATTACAACTGCATCAATCACAATCTCGATAGCAAATTCATTGTTGATTTTTGTTTGATTTTCAGATTTAATGGTATACTCTTTAATTGCACCTGAAATTTCAGATTGGACATCTGAATTCATGATTTGAGTAAAATCACTATTGTCTTGACTATTAAATAACAATTCGTAGGATTTAATATTTTCAGCAATACCAGCAGCCTTTAAAGCATTTAATTTTGCTTCATTCAGCGCCATTGCACGAGCCTCTACAGGACTGGTATTGCCGGAAATATATCCTTGTCCTTTAATACCCTTAACCTTGGTGGTTTTCTGGGCGATTAAAGTTGGATTGACAAAAAAAGCAAAAAAGCAAACAATCAGTAAATTACTGACGATTTGACATTTTTTCCATCTCGCTATTAAATACTTCTTCAAATTTCTTTTTGTCATAATCTAATTGAAGTTTGGCATCGCTTGAGATTTTCCCATTCAAATTCTGAAGCAAGTCTTCTTTTGAAACTTGAATAACAACCCAATAAGTATATCTTTTGTCTTGTTCTTGAAAAATTTTCTCTTCCATAATTTGAACATTTGGAAGCGATTGATCAACAACATTTCTTGATAATTCTTCAAACTTAGATTCAAATTCTTGAGCATCTCCCACTTGTCGTTGATTGGTATATTGATCAGTTACAACTTTCATAACAGATTTGATACTTGAAGCTAATTCAGCACGAGCATTCTGCATAGCAATTTTTTTGGATGTAGCTAAATCAATGCTTTTACCGTTTGATGATGCTCTGAAAAACTCCTTATCTGTTTTGTATTTCTTTTCTGAAAACGGAACAGATATTTCTTGGGCTCCTGTAACATTGGAAATTTGTTTTGATCCTTTACAAGAAATAAGCATGGTTGTTAACACCGTACCAACCATTAAATGCACGCAAATTTTCTTTTTCATAAGTAAATTAATTTAAAAGTTTAGAGTAAATGTAATTAAAATAATTTTATGGTGGGAATTTTTGGTTCCAATTCTGAAGGGAACCTCAAAAGAGGTGTTTGTTTCTTACTGTTCGTTCTAACAGATTCAAGCACAACTTTATCTCTTACATATTCGTATAATGTGGCCAATGTAACATCCCCTTTGGTTTCTTGTATCTTCTTTAGCAAATAATAGGTAAACAAGCCATGTTGTTTTTCTTTCCAAGGTAACGATGACTCTTCTCCGGTTGTTGCTGAGAAAATACAGATATTTCCTGTAAGAAATTCTTCGCTTGGAGCAACTTTAACACCTCGCGTATAAGCCATTAAGCCTGATTCACGCCCTCCACCACTGAAACAAGCATCGATGAATACATTGATCTGAGTACTTGGATGTTCTGTGAGTTTTGAGTAAAAACTTGAAAGTTTGACAGCACCCGACAAGTCTGAGCCACTCACATCGACAGGAATGATGTATGATTCTTTTGTTTTTTCATCCGGAAGACCGTGACCTGCATAAAAAACATAAGCAATTGCCTTGCCATTTGAAACAGAAAGCAATTCACTAAATTGGTTCAATGCCTTGTTCATTTTACCTGCTGTTGCATCCAAAACGAAAACAACATTTTTTTCCGGCACTCCCAATGTTCTAGTGCAGTAGTTTCTAAAAGCAGTAGCATCGGCATTGGCAAACATCACATTCATTTCCGTGGTTAGTCCTGATTGGTATGTTGTGTAATCTTCATTTCCAATGATTAAAGCAAACTTGTTTTCACTTGTTTGGGTATTTGCAGGGATGTTCATATCAACATCACTCTTAAAGGAAGCCTGTTCAATTTTTGTTTTGTCTTCCTTGGTGGAAGCAACAACAATCGACTGACTGCTAAGTTGTTGTTTTAATGTTAAATTTTGATTCCAATTTTTTCCAAATTTTTTATAAGACTCTGTGACTTCCAATTTCAATGGTAAAATCGTGCCAACATAATTACCATTGATGATAAGGTCACATTGAATGTCTTTCGTTTCACCGGGAATCATTGATTCAAACTTGTAATTAGTCTCCCCACTTAATGCGAATACATCTTTAGGTAAAATTAATTTTGCCTCCACATTTTTAGCTATTCCCTGACCTATATTTTGAAGTTTTAACAGCATTGTAAAAGGTTTCTTTAACTCTAAAGTTGTGCTATTTTCATCATTCGAAGATATGACGTAATCTACTACTTTTACTTCCGGATTAGCTAATTTTCGCGTATTGATTACTATCTTAAGTTTATTGATCCCAAATCCAAAAGGTTCTGTTATTTCAAGGGTGAATTCTACCGTTCCGTCAGGCAATCCAACACCTCCAATTATTGGGATCTCGAATGCTCTTGTACCTCCGGCTTTTTCGACTTTTGGCAATAAGGTTTTTGGATTAAATATCAATTCATTGGCAAAATTATTAGGTGTTAATACAGCCCTTAAATTGAGCGCATCAGCATTTCCATTATTGGATAATTTGAATGAAATCTTACATTTTTCATTTGCGTTGATTGCGCCATTTCCATCTTCATCAGAGAAAACCGGTTGTTCTGCGTAGTCTAAAACAGGAGGTTGAACAGTGCTCTTAATATTAAAAGACATCGGAACACTCGTTCCGAATGATTGCGAAAAAGCACCATTAACAATAAAAATAGCAATAATTAATTTTAAAAAATTCATCTATAAAACTCATTATTAACCACAAAGCTAAAGAAATGAATCAATAAAATCTAATGAAAAATGAAATTAATTTTCAACAAATAAAAAAGTCGTCCTGAGAGACGACTTTTTTACGACCGGAAAAACTACCAGAAAATAGTTGCCCTATTCCAATCTTTCGAAACGATTTCATGCGACATACGACAAAACGAATACTACTTCCAAGAATGAGTGCCGCACAAAATCATATCGACG
>CAZGJF010000014.1:11569-24481 GCA_964526595.1 uncultured Akkermansia sp.
TCAAAGATAAAACAGGAATTATCTTAATTCAACTCACTTCAATGAGTAGAGATTAATTTTAAACCAACTCGACAAAATCCACGTTATATTAATAAAAATCAAAATGGAACTCATTCCGTCAAATCGAAAATCAACTGTGAACAATTGTCTGATCCGAAATAATTATTTGCTATGTCCAATAATTCAGAGGCGGATAGTTTATCAATGCTGGAATAGATTTCTTGAATAGTATCAATTTGATTGAATAATAATAAGCTTTTTCCTAACCCAAGCATCAATCCCGAATTACTGTCAAATCCTAATGCTAGTTGCCCTTTGAGTTGCTCTTTAGCTCTTTTTAATTGAAGTGTACCCAATTTTTGAGTTCTTAACAATTTAAGTTCTTTGTGAATCAAAGAAAGTGATTTGTCAATATATTTTGTGTCTGTTCCCAGATATACACTCCAATATCCCGTATCAACGTAGGGTGTGTAGTTGGCTTCTATATTGTAGGAATACCCATAGCGTTCACGAATTGATAAAGTGAGTCTGGAGTTCAGTGCAGGACCTCCCAATATGTTGATTAACAAAGTCATTCCGCGTCTTGCTTCTTCTTTGTAATTCGGTGCCATTCCTCCAACAATTGCATGGACTTGGTAATTTGCTTCTTTCGTTCGAATATTAAATGGGCTTACCGGATCAAATTGTTCAAATACAGGCTCATGTTTGGTAAAAGGAAACGGATGAAAATATTCTTCTAAAATCAGTTTAACTCGCTTGATAGAAATGTCTCCTACAAATGACAGAACCATATTGTCCGCTGTAAAATGACGTCTGAGATAATCCTTTAAATTGGATCTGTTAAAACGTTTTACCGTTTCTTTTCTTCCTAAAATGTTACTTCCAAGTGTGTGTCCGCAGAATAAATGCGCTTCGAAATCATCAAAAATCTTATCCCCCGGACTGTCTAAATAGGAGTTAATTTCATCAATGATGATGTCCTTTTCTTTCTGGATTTCTTTTTCGGGAAAATTGGAATTAAGGGTAATATCTGCTAACAGTTCAGCTGCTCTTCGAATATGAATTTTAGTAAAAGAAGAATAAATACACATTTCCTCTTTTGACGTGTAAGCATTAAGCTCACCACCTACCGAGTCGAGACGAGAAAGGATGTGATATGCTTTACGCTTCGTAGTTCCTTTGAAAATACAATGTTCCAAGAAATGTGCCAAACCCTCTTCATCGGGTTTTTCAAATCGAGAACCTGCTAAAACGGTAAGACCTAAATGCGCAACTTGTGATTTAGTATGTAAATAGACTACGCGTATTCCATTGGACAAATTAAACAATTCTGGTTTTAGCTCATCCATGGATTAAGGGTTTTTTCGGTAACTTCTCCATTCCTCGTGGACCCATTCAAAAACAAATCGATCGTGCAAGCGCGATGGTCTTCCCTGCCAAAATTCAATCAATTGAGGGGTCAATGCGTATCCTCCCCAATGAGGTGGGCGAGGAATCTTCTCCGGGAATTTGGCTGCATATTGCTCAAACCGTTCTTCTAGTGTACTTCGCTTGTCCAGTTCTTCTGACTGATGCGATGCCCATGCTCCAATTTGACTTGATCGTGGACGTGATTGAAAATATGCTTCGCTTACCGCTTCAGAAACTTTTTCACAGCTTCCTTCAATGCGAATTTGTCGTTGTAAACCCGGCCAAAAAAATAATAAACTTACGTTAGGGTTACGAGCGATATCCTTACCTTTATGACTAAGGTAGTTTGTGTAAAATATAAACTGATTGTCTACTAATTCTTTCAAGTAAATTACCCTAGAACTAGGTTTATTGTCGTTGTCTACAGTAGATAAAATGCATGCGTTGGGTTCCGGCTGCTCTGTTTCGAATGCTTCTTCATAACATTTTCTGAAAAAATCGAAAGGTTCATGACCCAAAAATTCCTCTAAACTTCCCAAGTCAAAATCCTTGTGGTCATCACGTAATTGACGTAGAAAATCATCCATCATTCCTCATCGGTATATTCATCTTCTAATTCACTGGTTTCAACATCATCTAAGTCTGCATCACCAACATCACTTCCCGACGCTGAAAATATTTTCCCTTTAGATGCAGGTGTATGTTCTTCAACAGTTTCAACCTCCTCATTGTAGCTGTCGTTGTAGGGAAAAATATCAATTATCGGTGATACTGAGATGGACGTAATTTGAAAGTCAAGACCTAACGTAGCCAAATTCTCTTCAATTCTATCGTAAGCATCTTTCAATGTTGGAGCTGCAACTAAAAATAACTGTGAAACTTTCTTTTTTTTATCATCTTCTCCTGCCTCACTTTCGTAAATGATTTTAACACGTTGCCAAATTTCAGAATCATCATAAGCAAAAATATCATGAATCTCTGTTCGGGAAATGCCTGTAACAACGAATTCGCCACGAATTTGGGCACCTAACTCTTCATAAATTCGCGCTTCAGCATCTGTAAAAGTCATCGCCGCAAGCAAGTAAGGCTCCGTGACACGCTTGAACGTTCCATTTTCTAATTGTTTAGTGTATTTGACCTTGACAGTAAACCAGTTATGCATTTTGATAATTTTTTTAATTATGTTGATATCGACAAAGATACATGAGAAAATTCATAAAATAACTTAAATTGTTGATAGTATATTTTGCATTGTTAATAGTAATACTATTATTTTTGCATTTGTAACATTTACAGATGAATCATTTTATATCACAAATTAAGTTGCCTATTAATGGTAACTTATACCTCAAAGATCCTTTTACATCTGAATTGGGTCAAAGTGTTATTCACAATTCAATAAAGTTAATTGACGAACTTGGATTTGAGCGTTTTACATTCAAAAAACTGGCATTGGAAATAGGATCTACAGAAGCGTCTATTTACCGCTATTTTGAAAGTAAACACAAGTTACTTTTATACTTAATCAATTGGTATTGGGGCTACATTGCCACAAGGTTATTCATTGAAACGAAGAATCTGAATAACTCAGAATTAAAACTCAGAAAAACAATTCATGTTTTGACATCTTTACCTAATGCCGAGGATGAGATGCTTTTTGTGGACGAACAAAGTTTAAAAAAGATTGTCATTAATGAATCTGCCAAGGTTTTTTTAACCAAAGAAATAGATATTGAAAATAAAGAAGGTGTTTTCTCAATTTATAAACGAGTTGTTAACGAAGTAGTTAGTATGATCAAAGAAATAAATCCGATGTATCCTTTTCCTAACATGTTGGTATCGAACATGATTGAAGGAAGTAATCAACAACGTTTTTTTGCGGATCATTTACCGAGACTCACCAATTCTAATGAAAACTATGATACGGTCGAAGCTTTTTACCAAGACTTAATATTCAAAGCCATTCAATGATACATCAACAAAGTACTTCAGTTTTTACGAGATTCTGGAATTTATTGAAGCCGGATCGACTTGAGATTCGTAACGTTTACATTTTTGCCTTCTTCAGCGGTATCCTATCCCTAGGTCTTCCTTTGGGTATTCAGATGATTATCAATTTCATTCAACTTGGTCAAATCAGCACCTCTTGGTTTGTTTTAGTTTGTCTGGTTGTTTTGGCAATCGGATTTTCCGGTATTTTAAATATTTACCAGTTACGGATAACAGAGATTTTGCAACAGCGAATATTTACCCGTACAGCATTTGAATTTGCGGAACGTTTTCCAAAAATCAAGATGATGGAACTGGTCAGGCGCTATGCACCCGAACTTACGAATCGTTTTTTTGATACAGTAACGATTCAAAAGGGATTGTCAAAGCTACTGATTGACTTTACGGCGGCATCTCTTCAGATTATCTTTGGTCTGATTTTACTTTCATTTTACCACAGTTTTTTCATCTTTTTGGGTATGTTCCTGTTAGTCCTACTTATCCTGATTATTCGGACGACAGCTAGAAGGGGATTTATGACTAGTCTCGAAGAGTCGAATTTCAAGTATAAAGTTGCCCATTGGTTGGAGGAGATTGCTCATGCACGAGTCAGTTTCAAAATGGCAGGAAGTGCTAAGTTGTATATGAATAAAACGAATACATATTTAGATCATTATCTGACGGCAAGAGACAATCATTTTAAGATTTTGGTTCAGCAATACAGTTTATTAATCGCTTTTAAAGTCTTAATAGCTTTGTCCTTACTTATTGTTGGTGGTTTATTGGTTATTAACCAACAAATGAATATTGGTCAATTTGTTGCAGCGGAAATCATCATTCTATTGGTGTTGAACTCGGTTGAAAAACTGATTCTGAGTCTTGAAATCGTTTACGATGTATTTACCGCTATTGAAAAAATTGGTCAAGTTAGCGATTTATCGTTGGAAGACCGCTCTCATAAACAGAATTTAATCGAAAAAGAAGGTGGTTACGGTATTTCACTTAAACATGTTTCTTTCAGCACTCCGGAATTGAATGAACTTGTGTTAAATGATATCAGTTTGAATATTAATCCCAATGAAAAAATCAGTATTGTATCCGACTCAAGTGTTTCTACAAGTATCTTATTTGCTTTGTTGACAGGTATGTACGAACAACATACAGGGAGTATTTTTATCGACCAAATACCACTAGAGAACATTCATCTTCCGGGACTCAGGGAACGAATGGGAACAATGCTGTATCAAGACAAGTTGATTTTTGCCACCATCTCAGATAACATTACCTTCGGAAGATCAGAAATATCTTATAATCAGATACTTGAATCAGTTCAAAGATATAATCTGTATGATTTTATTATGAAATGTCCTAACAAATTTGATTATCTTTTAAATCCGGAGGCCCACTTTATCTCAGATGATATTTATATTAAAATACTGCTTACCAGAGCCATGATATCAAAACCTTCTATTTGTTTGATGGAGGATCCTACGGCAAGATTGAATAATAAACAACGCAATGAAATAATTTCATCCTTAAAGGCAATTAACTCAACACTTTTAATTGCTTCTCATGATCCTGAAATTCACCAAATAACAGACAGAATTATTCAAATTGAACAAGGAAAAATCATTTTTGACGGAAACTCTCACCAATTCTATCATTCCAAATAATATGCTGAATCTTTCTCCTCAAAATAAAAACACGGTTGATGTCAGTAAATACACTGCTTTTCAACGAGTAACACATCAAAGTTCATCCCGAAAATTGATTCGAAGCATTTACATTTTGAGTGGCTTGATCGTAATTGTATTATTACTTCCTTGGACACAAAATATTCGGAATCAAGGACGTTTGACAACACTTCGACCTGAACAACGCCCACAAACTGTCAACACAACCATTTCAGGAAAAATTGCCAAGTGGTTTGTGAAAGATGGTGATACGATTAAGCGAGGAGATACCATTCTTTATTTGACTGAAATCAAAGATGAATATTTTGATCCGCAATTGTTAGGGAGAACTGAAAAGCAATTGAAAAACAAGGAGCTTTCAGTTGTGTCTTACGGTGATAAAATTGAAGCATTGGACGCTCGAATAGATGCTTTGATTCAAACGAGTAAATTAAAGTTACAACAGGCAAAAATTAAACTCATCCAAGCACAACTAAAAATTAAATCAGACAGTATAGAGTTTCATACAGCTAAACTAAATCTGCAAATTGCTGAACAACAATTAGATCGTTTTGAGAAATTGTATAAAGAAGGATTAAAATCTCAAACGGAACTTGAAACACGTAAGATATCGCTGCAGCGTGCTCAAGCAAATTTGGTTGCCTATCAGCAAAAACTATTACAAAGCAAAAATGATATCATTGATGCCAAAGTTGAATACAATTCACTCGAAGCAAAATACAGGGATGAAATTTCCAAGGCCGAATCCGATAAATTTGCGGCTCTTTCAAGTATGTATGATGCAGAAGTTGATGTTACCAAACTTCAAAATAAGGCAGCTAATTACTCTATAAGAAATGGAATGTACTTTATTTTGGCTTCTCAAGATGGAATTATAACTCAAACGCTTTCCAATGGTGTAGGGAAAATTATCAAAGCAGGAGAAGCTGTTGCAACGATTATGCCTGCAAACTATGACTTGGTTATCGAAATGTTTGTCAGACCAATGGATCTTCCACTGATTCAAAAGGGACAAAAAGCCAGAATACAGTTTGATGGATGGCCTGCAATTGTTTTTTCCGGATGGCCTAATTCGAGTTATGGTACTTTTGGTGGAGTCGTTTATGCCATTGACAATTTTGCCAATGATGAAGGAAAATTTCGCGTCTTGATCGCACCGGATCAAAAGATCAAAAAATGGCCGCAAGCACTTCGTGTGGGAGCAGGAGCTAATTCAATGGTTTTATTGAATGACGTTGCCATTGGCTATGAACTGTGGCGTTTAATCAATGGTTTTCCACCAGATTTTTATATGATCAATACAACCCCCAATAAGAAAAAATGAAATCTCAGGTGTTGACATATTTGTTTTTTGTATTGTTAAATCAGCTTACAGCTCAACAAACACTAGACGATAAACAGTTTTATTCTATTGTTTTACAAAATCACCCAATGGCAAAACAAGCCAATCTGGAAATTCAATTTGGAAATCAAACTGTTCTAAAAGCCAAAGGAGGATTTGATCCCAAGTTTCATTATTTATTAAACGAAAAAAATTATCAATCAAGTAATTATTATAGTTTCATGCAAGGAGGTTTAAAGATACCTACTTGGTATGGCATTGAATTCAAAACAGGATTTGATTCTAATCGGGGAGACTATCTCAATCCAGAAGAAAAAACACCAAATGGAGGATTGTGGTATGGAGGTATTTCATTAAATCTCGGTCAAGGATTAGCCATTGATCAACGCAGGGCAGAATTGTTTAAGGCAAAGTTATATCAACAAAGTACCTTTTACGAACAAAATCTACAATTGAATGAATTAATTTATGATGCTGGGTATTCCTATTGGAGTTGGTTCGGTGCTTATCATGCCTCAGAAGTTATGAAAGATTCATACATCGTTGCAGAAGATAGACTGAGTGCCGTCAGGAAAGTTGTAAGCCTTGGTGACCGATCGTCTATTGATACAATAGAAGCTGCCATACAAGTTCAAAGTCGACTGGCACAGCTAACAAATTATCAGGCAAATTTTAGAAATAACGGAATCCAATTGGCAAATTATCTCTGGAATGAGCATCTTGAGCCACTTGAGTTGGATAGTTTGATCTTTCCGACTGAGTTGGATAATTTTACTGAAGTTAAATCAAATCTATTCAATAACAGTGAAATAGATACTTTTTTAAACACACATCCTTATCTTAAAATTATTGATCTTAAAATTGAGAATTTGGAAGTAGAAAGGCGATTCAAGCAAGAAATGCTTAAACCTCAATTATCACTGCAATATAATTTGCTTAATGAACCCATTAACTACAACCCTTGGCAGACCGTTTCAATCAATAACTACAAATGGGGCGTAGGCTTTGAAATCCCTTTATTCTTAAGAAAAGAACGAGGTGATTTACAGTTAGCCAAATTGAAAATTCAAGATGAGAAATTGAGTTTAACCAACAAACGTCTCTTGTTAAAGAACAAAATATTAGTTGCTCAAATTAATCTTGAAAATGCTTCTAAACAAATAAAAATCAGTAGAAAAACTGTTGCTGACAGCAGAACACTATTGGAAGCTGAAAGACAACTATTTGATGCCGGTGAAAGCTCTTTGTTTATGATTAATTCAAGAGAAATGGCCTATTATCAATCAAAATTAAAATTGGTTGAAGACATCGTGAAGTATCAACACGCGATACTATCGCTCAATTTCTCACTGGCAAAATTGGTTCAACTTAAAAGCTGACATCATCCTTAAGGGTAGGAATCTGTCATGTCTAAAATCAATCAGATTCATTCGGGTTTGTTAACTTCGTAGCATGAGATTTAGAGAATTAAATTTAGAAAAAATAAATGCTGTTTCAAAAAATACCCTTATGGAGCATTTGGGTATTGAGTGTATTGAAATTGGTGAAGGTTATTTGATTTCCAAAATGCCGGTTTCAGCACATACTCATCAACCTATGGGAATGCTCCACGGTGGTGCTAGTGTTGCATTGATAGAAAGTGTAGGATCACTTGGGTCAAGTTTACTGATTGATTTAAATAAAGAATATCCTGTCGGACTTGAAGTAAATGCAAATCACATCAGCGCTATACGAAGTGGTTTTGTGAAAGCAATAGGTACAATTATCCATGCAGGAAAAAGCACACATGTATGGCAGGTTGAAGTCAAGGATTTAGACTCTGAAAAATTAATCTGTTCAGGCAGGATTACCATCATGATTGTTCAACTTCCTAAAAATTAAGTGGCAGATATTCTAAGATATCGTTTCCCGGGAGCGCTAACTGTTGCTAAAACAGGGTCATTCGAATTGGTTAGTGATTTTGAGAAGTTGAACGGATTCGTGGTTAGTGATTTCCTCATGGAAAATACGTATCAATTTATAGAAAATAAAGAGAAATGTACATTTTGTTTTGATGGTAACGAATCAATTATACAAACTAAGGAAAATTACCTCCAAACGGCAGATTCATTGATTAAAGCAATTCGAGACGAAAGCCTTCAAAAAGTAATTCTTTCCCGTATTATCCAGGTTGAATTTGATGAACAGAAAAGTGAGCAGCTTTTTGAGTTGTTATCGGAGAGTTACCCAAATGCTTTTGTTTATCTTATTTCGGGAAGGCATTTCGGAACCTGGATAGGTGCAACACCTGAAATACTTCTGCAATCTGAAAATAATAATGCAGAAACTATTTCGCTTGCAGGCACAAAAGAAGTAAATGATCATACAGATTGGGCACGCAAGGAATTGAAGGAACAACATTATGTGACCGAATACATTGTAAGCAAGCTTAAAGGGTTGTCTATCAGTAAATTAAAAATTTCAAAGCCTTCGGTAAGATTTGCCGGACCCGTCAAACATCTGCAGACGAATATTCGCTTCAATGCAGATAAAACAAGTCCCCAGATGATTATTAAGACTCTGCATCCTACACCTGCACTGAGCGGATTACCTCAGCATCGTGCGATTGAACTAATCGAACACTATGAACCACATGAGCGCCTTTTATACGGAGGAATGATAGGTCTGATTAATCATTCGAGCTGTTCTGTTTATGTCAATCTGAGATGCATGCAAATTCAATTAGGCACTGCCAATTTATATGTTGGAGGTGGACTAACTGCAGAGTCAAATGCACTATCAGAATGGAATGAAACAGTAAATAAGGGTAAAACGCTCTTAAACTTGCTACAAATTCTTTAGCTTTGTACCGATGATTTCTAGTGCAAAAAATGGTGTGCAATTAATTGTTGAGCAATGTATTGCTCATGGGATCAGGCACGTTGTTTTTTCTCCCGGTTCACGCAACGCCCCTTTTGTTATTGCCTTTGATGAACATCCTCAAGTTACATGTTATGTCATACATGACGAAAGAAGTGCGGCTTTTTTTGCCATGGGGATGGCGTTACAATTAGACGAAATGGTTGCAGTTATATGTACTTCAGGTACAGCTGTGCTCAATTATTATCCTGCAATCGCCGAAGCATTTTATCAGTGTATTCCGTTATTGGTTATAACAGCTGACCGACCAGAGGAATGGATCAATCAAGGTGATGGTCAAACTATTGTTCAAAAAAATGTATTTCAAAATCACATTCGCTATTCGTGTCACTTTTCGGAAACAGCAGATTCTCCTGACAAAAGATGGTATATCGAACGTGAATTAGCGATTACTTTTTCTATGGGCAATACCTATTGGAGGGGACCTGTACATATCAATGTCTCCTTGAGTGAGCCCCTCTATCAAACTGCGAAAATTGAAGTCCCGAAAACACGAAAATTTATTTATTCTAAGGGTTCATTTCAACTGACTAATGCAGATGCTTTAAACTGTATAGCGTCGCTTGAATGGGGTAAAACAGTCGTACTTTGTGGTCAACTGTCGCCCGACTCGATACTTCTCGATACGTTAAAATTTTTTGCAAATGACTCATCCGTTGCAATGTTAGTTGAAAATACTTCTAATTTAATTGATAGAAGTTTTGTGCACTGCATTGATCGAACTCTCAACTCGATTTCAAGCGATGAATTAACTGAATTTGTTCCGGATTTGCTTATAAGTATTGGAGGAGCTGTCGTCTCCAAGAAAATTAAAACCTTTTTTAGAAAGCATCCTCCCAAACAGCATTGGAAAATCGGCCACGAATTTCCATGGATGGATACCTATCAGAGTTTAACCCATACATTTGAAACAGATGCCACATCCTTTTTTAAGGCAATTAATCAATTAAATTATCCCAAAAATCGGTCAACATTCGGAGCAAAATGGAAGCAAAAAGACTATCTGACACAGAGTAAATTGCCACGTTTTTTGAACCATGTTCCTTTTTCTGATATCAAAGTATTTGAAACCGTTTTGGACTATTTACCGGAACATGTTGTTTTACACATGGCAAACAGTTCTGTTGTTCGTTATTGTCAATTGTTTGATCCGATAAGCTCCATAATTTACAGAAGTAATCGCGGGACAAGTGGTATTGACGGCAGTACGAGCACTACTGTTGGGGCTGCCTCAGTCGATCCTGAAAAGTGCCATGTTTTGATTATCGGTGATATCTCTTTTTTCTACGACAGTAACGCGCTTTGGAATGCATATCTGCCATTAAACCTCAGGATATTCTTAGTTAATAATGCCGGCGGTGGTATTTTTAAGATCATAGACGGTCCTTCATCTACCAATCAGGAACATTATTTTGAAGCAAAACATAGCACAAATGCCCAATTGCTGTGTGAAACATTTGGTGTTACCTATTACCAAGCGAACTCAATTGAGGATATTGAAAATCAAATGGTCGATTTTTATACAATGGGAGCTAACAATCGTCCAAAACTTATGGAAATAACAACTTCACAAGCAGCAAATCATGTTATATTAAATGATTATTTTGAGGCAATTAAATAAGCAATAATTAACTTAACCAAACATCAATGGAATTTTTATCAATCTTTTTTACCTGGGACGGACTCATTTACCTAGTCATTTTGTCTTTGCTTGAAATTGTATTAGGAATTGACAATATCATTTTTATCAGCATTGTTACCGATAAATTGCCGGCAGAGAAAAAACGAAAAGCGCGTAATATCGGTCTTACATTAGCTCTTGTTGTTCGCTTATTTCTACTCAGTATCGTAGCCTGGATCATGGGAATGACGAAACCCTTGTTTACGATTATGAATTCAGAAATAAGTGGGCAAAGTCTGGTTTTGTTGGTAGGTGGCCTTTTTCTGATTTACAAGAGCACCATCGAGATGCATAATAGTGTTAAAGGCCATGAGAAAATTGAAGCAAAAGAACGGCGTAATCTTACAGCTGTAATCAGCCAAATTATCTTAATTGACATTGTTTTCAGTTTTGATTCGATTATTTCTGCTATAGGCATGACAAATGGGCTAAAAAATGAAACTCATGCCCAACCATTGGTCATTATATACGCTGCTGTAATTATTTCAATGTTTGTTATGCTAATGTTTGCGAAACAAATCAGTGATTTTATTAATGACAGACCAACTATCAAAATGATTGCATTGGGATTTTTGGTTACCATTGGTGTAATCCTAGTTGCAGAGGCATTTGGTCAGCATATCCCAAAAGGATACATCTATTTCGCCATGGTTTATGCGTTAACTGTTGAATTCCTGAACATTCGTATGCGCAGAAATAAAGGTGTCGAATGACCATTGAAGAGGCACGTATTTTTTTGGGTATTCGTGATATCAATGACGACCTTCGTGAGGCATTTATCGTTCGTTTATTTGAATCCAAACAAGCCTTTTTGACACAAACAATCGTTCGATCTGTGTATGAATCAAAAATTCGAAAAATTGAACATATTCGGGATGCAGCAATTTGTCTTGGTTTAGAAGTTAGAACTTCATTATCGAAATCAAATTATTCTTTTCAAAACCCAACCAAAATTCTCGACTTATTCAATGAATTTGAACAAATAAAAAACACAATACGTCTTCGTATCCATCATGCTGAATTTTTTCAGGAATTGATTTATGCTGTTAGTGAATTATTAGATGTTCATTCAAATTATTGTACATTCTGGATTAACACAAACATTGATCCTACAACGATACTGTTGTCCAAGGAAGCAGACCCAATGCAGCTAATTTCAGAGCTCAAGCGACTTCAAACATTGGGAATTGAAACTTTCGAACAATTTGAGCATCATATTAAGAATGCAGATGATAGCATCAAAATGGAATCCATGCGCTTATATTTGTTAAGTCAACGAGAACAAAATGGATGAAACACTTGAAAAATTGAAAATACAATTGGATTTACAAACTTGGCCGGATGTTTATTTGTTCAAGTTCATCGTGCCAAACGAGCCGGAAAAAGTAGCCAAAGTTTCTGCTCTTTTTAACGATACCGCATTGGTTAATATGCATCCGTCACGCAAGGGTAATTACATTAGTATCAGCGCTAAAGAGCTGATGTTAGACGTCAACTCAATCATTCAGAAATATCAGGAGGCTTCCAAAATAAACGGACTTATTGCATTATGATACCGCTCATCGGATTTTCAATCGGAAAAACAGCAATTGGTGTGCTGTTAGTTACCCTCTCATTACTCATTTGTTATATCGCATACAAGAAATTGTTGCAGTACCTCGGTAAGGGCACGTTGCAAGCTAATGATTATTGTGTTTTATATCCGGTTGAACAGAATCCTGCTGAGGAAATACTGGAAATATATTTTACTACCAATCAGCCAAAATCAGTTTCAATTCAATTACTGAATCAAGATCTTTCATTGCATACTCAAATTGAGAACAAAAACTTTGGTTTGGGTGGACACATTATCCGTTACGACATTAATGCCATTCCAG
>CAZGJF010000014.1:24491-52415 GCA_964526595.1 uncultured Akkermansia sp.
ATGCTTTGGTTACAGACAATCAAAAAACAGTCAAGAAAATAACTATTCGAAATACCTTAAAAGATCAGTTGGTATAAAAAAATTGAATTAATATAGTTTACTCTGTTTATTTGAATTAATTTTGCCGTCGCTTTAGACAGATAAACAGTAAAAAAGTAATATTATGGCAGTTGAAATTACAGATGCGAACTTCGAAGAAGTCGTTTTAAAATCAGACAAACCGGTTATGGTTGATTTTTGGGCAGAATGGTGTGGACCATGTCGAATGATTGGCCCGGTTGTTGAAGAGTTAGCTAATGATTACAGTGGAAAAGTAGTAGTTGGAAAAGTTAACGTTGACTTGAATCCGGGTGTTTCATCTCAATTCGGCATTCGAAACATCCCAACTATTTTGTTTATTAAAAATGGAGAAATCGTTGACAAAAATGTAGGTGCTGCGCCTAAAGCTCAGTTGGTTTCTAAACTAGATGCGATACTTTGATATTCAAATACACTAAAAAATGATTAGGTTGTCTTAATGACAACCTTTTTTTTTGCTCGGAAGTTCGGTTTTAGCTTTGACAACCCCAACAATCACAAATACTGAGAATTTAGTGGTTTTTCTTTTTCCATTAAATATCTCAATACATCCGCTGCTCCCATCAATCCGAATAGGGCCGGCATGTAGCTTACTGTGCCGTAAAATGATTTTTTATAGTTCAACCCGTTGGTCATTTTGAGTGCATTTTTTTGTTGAAGTTCAGATGAATAAACAGCTCTGATTGCTTTGAATCCAATTTTTTTTCGCTTCAATCTTTTTTTAATATGACTTGCTAATTTACAGTTGTGAGTTTGATCCAAATTTGTTACATGCACACGGGATGGGTCCGTTTTTCCTCCCGCTCCCATGTGTGAAATAATTTTGATATGCAAGCATTTACATGCAACAATCCATTCAAGTTTAGGCGTTACAGAATCAATGCAGTCCATCACGTAGTCTGGCGAATATTGTTTCAAAATTTCCCAAACTCGATTAGGTTCTACAAATTCTTCTAGAACATTTAATTGAATAGCAGGATTGATGTCTTTCAAACGCTCACTCAAAACCATTGCTTTATTTTTTCCAATTGTTGACTCAAGTGCAGTGAGTTGACGATTTTTATTTGTTTCATCAAATACATCGCCATCGATGATTGTCATGGTACCGACTCCAGCCCGTGCAATAAATTCTGCAGCATATGATCCGATACCTCCCAAGCCCACTATTAACACATGCGCATTGGAAAGTTTGTTGAGATTTTTTTTACTGATGAGCAACTCGGTTCGCTCTAACCAATTATCCATGAATCTGATTTAATTGTCAAATGCAAAGATAAAAAATAGAGTCGTTTACGTTGATTTCTCCAAAGGCATGTTTTAACTTGAAAATGAAATTAAAGTCAGCACATCGTATGAAGCTATAATTGAATATTTAAGTCTTTATTATGTTTTACTTTGAAGCCGAATTTTATCTGTTTGCTGTCCTTTGATTTTAATTTGAATGTCCAATCTATGATTCCGGTGAGTTCATTTAACTTTCCACCATCCAATTCTGTTGACTCAATCATAATTTCTCCATTTTGTGTGATTGGAAGTTGATCTTGAATGGTCAACTCAACATCAGTGACTTTCAGGTTTTTCACTTCGATATTATACGACATCGTTCGTTCTTTTTTATCACCAATGATTTTTTCTTTGGAATCTTTTTTGAGCAAAGTTCTTTTGATGATCAAATTCGGATCTTTACCCAAACTCAAATCTAAGGTGTCATTCATTGATGTTGGATCAATGTAAGTTTCTCCTATAAAGCTTCCGTCAAAAAATAAATTTGCTTCTGCAGGTACCAATCCCAACTCATCTAAATTAGTCAACTGAGCTACTAAAAATACCGACGGATCAATTTTAGGCACACTGAAGTATTTATAACTTGCATCCATATCTACCATTTTTATCAAGACCAAATGTTTTTCATTGTCAGACTTGATAGAATAAGGCAGATCTATACGAAATTCAACAGAGGTCAATTGTTTTACGGAGTTAACAAATTCGGCTGAAGTTTTGTTACTCGTCTCATTTATGGAATTTACATAGCCATAACTTACTTCTTCATCTTTTCTTTTTTTATCTTCCAAGCTTTTTGACTGAATAGTCTTATAGCTCCCTTGAGAGTAGTAATCTATATACCAAGGGTAAAGCGATGGCTTAGTCTTGTTTTGATACGGATTATTGGTTGAAATGTTCAATTTCACATTTTCCCAATCTAAGCCGGTATTTTGGTAAACTTGAGCTTTGTATGTCAGATTGATTTTTGAAGTCAAGCCATCACTTCTTAAATCGTAGAATGGAATCCATCCGGCATTGGATACGAGATAAGAAACAGTGAGTTTTCCTGCAACAAGTTCTTTCGCTGAAACTGTCACAATAATGCGATGTATAGGCCCTTGATTGACAGGAAGTAAATTATTGTTTGATTGATAGTTTTTTAAGTTAGACAATCGTTCATCCATTTGGCGTTTTTTTTCATTTTTTTCATTTTTTCGTTTGTTCAAAGCCAATAATTTTCTGTTAATTTCCAACATTTTAGCAGAATAATATTCGACCGCTTGTTTCAAAAGATTGATAGAGTCATTGACTTTTCCCTGACCACGAATTGCACCGTTATTGGTCAGGATGGATTTGGTGCTATTCAAAACATCAATTTCGTCTTGAATCTCCTGAATATCATAATTAATTGTCCGAATTGAATCTTCTATGAATTGAATTTCTTTCCGAATTTTCAATGGTAAACCTTCGAGATTTTGAGCTTCCGGTTTTGGATAATACAACGAGTATTTAGAATCAAGGATAATGATATTTCCTGATGCTTTAACTTGGAGGCTATTTGCGTCAATGTATGGACTGATTCCTTCCATTACAATCTCGCTGATACCCGCTTTAACATTATATGATGCCTTTTGAAATAATTGAGCTCCTTGAGCGAATACGGTTACATCCGTTACGACTCCTTTGACAATTTCTTTATCATTAGAGAATCCGAAAAAACTTAAAAACAAGACAAAGGCGAATGAGACTATTTTTTCCATATCAGTTACTTATTAAATTTTCAATAACGCTATTTTTAATGAATGTATTGTTCAAAAATCAGTTTATCTTCATCAGAAATACTTCAATGTCCAAATGAATTAAATGGATTGTTACGACTAAAACAGGACATTGATGATCCTTGAGAAAGCTTAAAGCTCAAAATAATTATATTGATCAATGAATCCCTACAATGTGTCTAAACAGTCGGACATATTGTTTTTTAATTAAATCAATGCTTTTATTTCCAATATGATTCGCTCAGCAAGGTCTTTTGCTTTTTGCTCGTTTTCACTCTCTGCGTATATACGGATAATAGGCTCTGTATTGCTTTTTCTTAGATGCACCCATTCCTTTCCAATGTATATCTTAACACCATCTGTTGTATCTACTTCCTCATGATTATAGTTCATCGCCATAAAATGGAGTAAGCGATCCACATCAATATCAGGTGCTAACTCTAATTTATTTTTTGAAATGGTGTATTTAGGATACTTGTCGCGAAGTTGAGTAGCATTTATTTTTTGATTCGCAAAGTGAGATAGAAAGAGTGCGATTCCAACCAATGAATCTCGACCATAATGTAACTCAGGGTAAATAACTCCACCATTACCTTCACCACCGATAACCGCATTCAATTCTTTCATTTTTTGAACGACATTCACTTCACCAACTGCTGCTGCTCCGTAGATTAAGCCCTTTTCTTCCGTAATATCACGTAATGCTCTGGTTGAAGATAGGTTTGAAACAGTTGCTCCGGGTGTGTGTGAAATAACATAATCTGAGACAGCTACCAGAGTGTATTCCTCTCCAAACATGCTTCCATCTTCACAAACTAGTGCTAAACGATCAACATCCGGGTCAACTGTAATTCCTAAATCAGCCTTTACTTCAGTTATTTTAAGCGATAAATCACCTAGATGTTCCGGCAACGGTTCAGGGTTATGTGGAAAATGTCCTGTAGGATCACAATAAAGTTTGGTAATCTTCTTAACACCTAGTGCTTTTAACAATTCAGGTACAAAAATGCCTCCACTCGAATTAACAGCATCAACCACAATAGACAAATCAGCCTCAATAATGGCTTTTCGATCAACGAGGCGTAGTAATAAAATTGCATCAATGTGTTTCTGCATATAGGTATCATCAATCGTAATCTCTCCTAATTCATCTACTTCTGCAAAATTGAAGCTTTCATTTTCAGCTATTTGAAGAACAAACTCTCCTTCTTTTGCTGAAATAAACTCTCCTTTTTCGTTTAATAATTTGAGTGCATTCCATTGTTTTGGGTTGTGGCTTGCTGTTAAAATAATCCCACCATGTGCTTTTTCTATTGGTACTGCAATTTCAACGGTAGGAGTAGTTGAAAGACCTAGATTTATGACATCAATACCAAGACCAACTAGTGTCGAGATGACTAAGTCAGAAATCATTTGTCCTGATATTCTGGCATCACGACCAATTACGACTTTAAGTTTTTCATCTTTGTTCCGCTCTTTCAGCCACGTGCCATAAGCTGCTGCAAATTTTACCGTATCGATTGGTGTTAGTCCTTCATTGACTCTTCCTCCAATGGTTCCGCGAATACCTGATATTGATTTAATGAGAGCGCACATAGTTAATTGATTGTATTATATTGTTGCTAAAGATGTCAATCTGATTTCAAGAATCAGCGAGATAATTGGTTTTTCAATTGGATCATTTTGAGGCACGCCAAAGCACATTCGTCACCCTTATTTCCATACTTTCCACCGGAGCGATCTATCGATTGTTCCTTGTTTTCATCTGTCAAAACACAGAAAGATACAGGTTTATTGTATTTCAGATTTACATCTTTAATTCCTATTGTAGTTCCTTGACATACAAAATCAAAATGTTTTGTTTCACCTTGAATAACTGTTCCAATAGCAATGATCCCATCCACATCTGTATATTCAAAGAGAAATTGAGCCCCGAGTGATAACTCAAAGGCACCCGGAACATGATGTACAAGCATATTTTCTATTTTCACGCCAAATTTCATCAGCGTTTTTTGAGCACCTTCCAGAAGCCTATTTGTGATGTCATCGTTCCAATCAGAAACAACAATGCCGATTTTGTAATCGGCAGCGTCAGGAATAGATTTTTTATTCAAATCAGACAAATTGCGTTCAGCAGTTGCCATTGTTATTTTTTGATTTTATTGAATGCTCTTGCTTCGTACTTTTCGATGTTTTTCTGACTGGAGAAAGTAGCGTAGTCATCTTTAATTTTGGTATAACAACTTGACGCATCCTCATATTTTTTCATTTTTTCAGCACATAAGCCAGCTTTGAAAAGGTACATCGGTGTAGTAAATTCATTTTCATTAATACCTGCTGCTTTCATGTACAGCTCGTATGCCTCATCGTAATTCTTCATTTCACTTTGACAATCAGCTTGTAAACCGATAGACATTGATGAAAGATAGGTGTCATTAAATTTAGTGCCCTCAAGTTCTCTAAGTGCTTTCTTGAATTCTCCTTTAGACATATATTGACGAGCCAGAATGAATTGCGCGTTTTCACCCCCAACTTTCCCGTCATATTTTTTGACCACACCTTTCAATTCTTGAATTGCTTGGTCTGTAGAATCCTGCATTGCGTAATTCAATCCGATCCAATAAGCATCTTTGGATTTTTCATTCGAAGGGTTCCATATGAATTGACGATATGCAAAATACAATAAAAGTAAAACAACTAAACCCCCAACTCCGTATGTGATTTGTTTGAATCGTTTGTTGGATTCAAATTTGTGTCTGATGTCCTGTATTGAGAAATTTTCTAACATTTTTAATAATTAAAAAGCGATGCAAAGCTACTAATTTTTTTCATTTAACCAACATAACTTTCAAAGTGAAATCGTGGTTGAATGATTGTTTTTATTTAGTTCAATAAGTTAAGTGCCAATTTCATGCGAATAATCCGTTTTGCGGCTACATATACTTTTTGTTTGAACTGATTATCAGTTTGATACTTTTTCAGGATGTCCTTGTGGGCTTTTTGTGCGTCTACCGGCATAAGTACAATGTCGCAACCTGCATTGATTGCTTTTAATTCACATTCCGGAATGTTTGATACTCCCCCCATATTCATAGCATCCGTAACGATCAAACCCTTAAAGGCATATTCTTCTCTTAACAATTTAGTGACAATCACTTCTGAAGTTGAAGCAGGCATACCTTTGGTGTCGTATGTTGGATTATTCATTACTGCGATATGAGCAATCATAATAGACAATACACCTTCTTTAATAAGTTCCGGATAATTCCAAATTTCTTTCAATTCACCATCTATCGTTTGCAGTGCTTTATGAGTATCACCCGAAACCAAGCCATGACCCGGGAAGTGTTTGGCCGTTGCAAGAATGTTTCGTTTCTGAGTTTCTTCTATGAATGCTGCAGACCAGGGGATGATGTTAGCCGGTACTGCTCCAAAACTCCTGAATCCAACTGTTCTGTTTGGTGACATATCTACCACCGGAGAAAAATTATAGTTGATACCAATGGCATTTAACTCTTCTGAAATCGTCTTTGCGACATTTCTTACCTCTTCAATGGATGTAAGTTCATTTGCTTTTTTTACCGGGGTAGAACCAATTATCTTTTTATTTATTAAGCTTGGTTCTGCATCAGCACTGTATAAAAATGGTAGATTTCCGATCGAATCGTTCATCTTTTCAAACTGTTTTATCCAGTTAGAGAATTCGTCTTTACTACCGTTGAGCATTAAAATACCACCTATCAGCCTATTCTTTATTAGTGTTTTGATGGTTGATTCCGTTTGTCCCAAACGACCGATGGCAGGCATAATTAATTGTGCTACAATGGCCGTGTCATCCAATGCACTAAATACTTTTTCGACATCTTTGTCTAATTGTTTATTATTTGATAAATAATCAGTAAGAATGTAGTGCTGTAGAACTCTTGGAACACTTATTTTCGTGTGTCCGGTCGTTGATTTATTTCGGTCTTGTGCACAAGCATGAAATAGTACAGTCAGAACAATTAGTAAAAGAGGAAATTTATTCATTTTGAAAATATTTTAGTGACATAATTTCCAAAATTAATTTTTTCCATGGCCTCAACAGGACTTAAGCGATTTGTTTTTTGCACAATACCTTTGTCAATAATTAGATCAAAGCCCATTAACGGTCGTTTGATCTGGTTATTTGTCAATTTATTAGTCGTTCCGAATCGCAAGTCGTAAAATCGCATGGAGTGATCCTTTTTTTCTGTTGTGAAATAACCGTTACTAATAAATTTTAGAGTATGACTATAATTTTTGGTTTTCCATTTCAGTTTATTCAAAGGCGCTTTAATTTTTGGAATTACTTCAATGTCCTTTGGGTTGAATGCATAAAAAAGCGACTTATAACCGACATAATAATGATGAGAGTCTTCTGCTAATATCATCCAGTAGAAACTTGTCAAAGGCATTGGTGTTACCATGGCATTTTTTGTTGTTAAATCCGCTTTTTTGAAATAGTAATTAGCATTAAAAAGAATGATTGTTTTTACTATCAAACCGAAAGCTAGGTAAAACGATGAATAATAGATGCCTACAAGATTCAATCTTTTTCGACGAGGATTGTCGCGTTTTAGAAAAAGTGCCACTATCAGGCAGGTCATGAAAGGCAAAGTGTAAAGCGGGTCTATTACAAAAACTGAATTCAGCGATAAGCGAACCGGAAATGGCCACAAAAACTCAGTTCCGTAATTGGTAAAAATATCCAACATGGGGTGAGTAATTATAGCCCAAAAGAACAGTAATCTCCAACTATTCAAGTTATAGCGTTTTTTGTATAGCAAATGAACTATCCAGCCACAAATTGGTCCGGCAATCAAAGCAAATAAGATGGAATGTGAAAATCCCCTATGAACTAATAATGCGTCTATTGGATGAAATAAACCCGTAAAAAACACATCCAAATCGGGAAGAGTTCCTCCTATAGCTCCCCATAATGCTGCTTTATTTCCTAATTTATGACCTGCCACGGCTTCTGCTACAGCTGCACCTAATACTATTTGTGTTAATGAATCCATTTTTTGTTATGTCGTTTACGAATTTCAACATTTTATGTAACTTAATGTTCATAAACGACTAAAATGAATCAAAATCTACCTATCCATGCTTGGGCGCAAGATGATCGTCCGAGAGAAAAATTACTAATCAAAGGAAGAGCATCCCTATCGGATGCCGAATTATTAGCTATTATCCTAGGCTCAGGAACTAAAAACAGGAGTGCGTTAGAACTCGCTCAGGAGTTATTATTTAAGTGCTCCAACGATTTGACTGATTTTGCTACCATGACTTTGAACGACTTGATGAAAGTAAAAGGCATTGGGCAAGCAAAGGCAATCAGTGTGATAGCCGCCTTTGAGTTGGGAAAACGTAGAAAACTAAATGTAAAAAAATATAGGCAAAAAGTGACCAATTCTAAAATGGTTTATGATTTTATTCGCATCCATTTGCATGGTCTTGAGCATGAAGAATTTCATGTGATATACTTAAATCGCGCCAATGAAATCATTTGTTCTAAACAAATTTCTGTTGGTGGTTTTTCAGGAACTGTTGCAGATGGTAAAGTCGTCTTTAAGTCTGCTCTTAATTTTTCTGCTCATGCCATTATTTTAGCTCACAATCACCCAAGTGGTCAGGCAAAACCAAGTGATGCTGATCAAAAACTCACCAAACAACTTGTTGAGTTTGGTCGTTATATCGAAATGCCAGTTTTGGATCACATCATATTTACCGATAATGACTATTTTAGCTTTTCAGATAGTGGAATGATCTAAATTATTTGTTTTATCTAATGAAAAAGCGCATAGTTACTATTGTTGGTGCACGTCCTCAGATTATCAAGTCCTCAGCGATAAGTAGGGCTATTGATAATAATTTTAATGATCAACTTGAAGAAATCATTGTTCATACCGGTCAGCATTATGATACAAATATGTCGGATGTGTTTTTTCAGGAGATGAGTATCTCAAAGCCTTCCTTCAACTTAAATGTTGGTAGTTTATCGCATGCTAAACAAACTTCCGCTATGATGGAAGGAATTGAAAATATATTATTAAAAGAAAAAACCGATGCTGTTTTGGTCTACGGGGATACTAACTCAACCATTGCAGGGGCATTAGCAGCTTCCAAAATACACCTCCCCGTAATTCACGTTGAAGCAGGCCTCAGAAGTTTTAATAAATTAATGCCCGAAGAAATAAACAGAATTGCCTGCGACCATATGTCAACTTTATTGTTTGTTCCTACATTGGCAGGAATGGAAAATCTAAAAAAAGAAGGGTTTAAAATTGACGGAACTGACCCCAAGACCTCCATTAATAATCCAAAAGTTTACCATTGCGGTGATATCATGTATGATAACAGCCTTTATTTTTCAGCTGTATCAGATCAAAAAGCTACCATTTTGAGTCAATTAAACATAGAACCAGACGAATTTGTTCTGGTTACCATCCATCGTGACTCGAACACGGACAATGCAACTAATCTCCAACAAATCTTTGAAGCGTTGTCTGAAATTCAGCGAAAATCAAACTTAACAATCGTTTTACCTCTTCATCCACGAACCGAAAGGAAAATAGCTCAACAGTTGAGCAAAAGTCTGTATGATTCTCTAAATACGAATCAAAGATTTCGTATGATTCCACCTGTTGGTTTTTTAGATATCATAGCGTTGGAAAAACATGCAAAACTTGTAATTACAGATAGTGGCGGACTTCAAAAAGAAGCCTTCTTTTTTAGAAAACCATGTTTAATATTGCGTGATCAAACCGAATGGATTGAAATTGTGCAAAATGGCAATGCCCTTATTGTTGGTGCTTCTGAACAAAAAATTGTGAGTGGATTTAGTAAAATGATGAGTAAAGTCGATTTCTCCTACCCGGAACTTTTTGGAGATGGTCAGGCAGGAACTTTTATTTGCTCAAAGATTCTTTCAAATTTATCATGATACTGATTTTGGTTGATCAAATTACTCCACGATTGGTTTATACGTTTGATTTTGTTTTTAAAGAAAGAGGCTATGAATATGCTCTTGAAACAGATTCAATGAAATTCGTGCAAGCGAAGGGTCTTAAATTAAATTATTCCAAGCAATTATTTAGTGGCATATGTCAATTTGAAATCTCAACTGTGTTAGCAGATCAAGGTTTAAAACAATATACCATACAGAAATCATTCTTCAACACCATTGAATGTTTATCGTTTGATGGCATTACAGACATCTTTGCATCCGTATTTTATGTGCTGTCAAGAATGGAAGAATATTATGACTCTCCCTGCGATGATCATGGTCGATTTCGTGCAAAAGATAGTGTCTTATATCGTTTTGGATGGCTTAAAAAGGCTGTATGTGATCGTTGGTCCGAGGCGGTGCTTTCCTCTATTAGTAAAAATGATGTAAACTTTGATTATCGAAAAAAGGCACATAACATAGAAATATGTCCAACGTTTGATATTGATAGCTCCTATGCCTATAAACACAAAGGTATTTTTAGAACGATTCTTTCATTTACGAAAGATTTGGTGAATTTCGACATTAAAAGGCTAACAGAGCGTTTCAAAGTAGGTTTTGGATTAATGTCTGATCCATTTGACACCTTTGATTTTATAGGGTCCCTTTCACACCAAGGCTTCAACGTTCGATTGTTTTGGCTTTTGAGTGATTATACAAAAAATGATAAAAATATTCAAGCTTTGAATCTGGAACAACGTAAACTTATTCAAAAAATGCACAAAAATCATTGCATAGGAATTCACCCCGGATATGGTACGATGTACAATTGTTCCCAGCTTGAAACTGAGAAAAACAGACTTGAAAAAATTATCGGAGAAAGAGTTAATCATTCTAGACAACATTTCTTAAGAGTTTCAATTCCCGAAACCTACCACTGTTTGTTGAAATGCAAAATAACAAATGATTACACTATGGGATATGCAGAAATGACCGGATTCAGGGCAGGTACGGCCAAATCTTTTCAATGGTTTGATGTAACTAACAACACCGTCACTTCGTTAACCATTCATCCCTTTGTATATATGGACGGAACATTTAATGATTATTTGAAATCAACTATTCAGGAATCAAAACAAATGACCAATCAATTGTATCAAGAAATCAAGAAATTTGGCGGATCGATGAGATTTATTTGGCATAACGAGACTGTTTCAAATAATGGAAGATGGGCAGGATGGAATGAGTTATTGGAATACACACTGCAATTAAATAATGGAAAAAATGACGAATAAAAGAATAATTTTAATCGCTATTTTGTTAATTGGTTCAGCCATTATTTTAGGGGCTTTTGTAACACATACTCTCAAAGAAAAAATCAGTGATGAGCACATTCAGTCATTTGAAGTAGGAGTACGTTATCAGTTATACAATGCTTTAGCTTTGTTAGTCATCGTGTTGAATGAACAAAAATTTAATTTTTCAATGAGTATCTTCTATAAGTTATTATTAAGTGGAACATTCCTTTTTTCCGGGTCAATATACCTATTGGCACTGCAGGAAACGCTTGGTTTTTCGTTCAGATTTTTATGGCCAATTACACCAATTGGAGGATTGTTAATGATTTCAGCTTGGGTTTTATTATTTATCAAGATCTTAAAAATTAAGAATTAATCTCTTTTGTCATGACTTTCATGAAAATCACAGTTTTAGGTTCCGGAACTTCTCAAGGAGTTCCTGTGATTGCGTGTGATTGTCAGGCGTGTAGCTCATATGATTTAAGGGATAAGCGCTTACGAAGCTCCATTATGATTACGGCTGAGGAAGAAAATTTTGTCATTGATACCGGACCTGATTTTCGTCAACAAATGTTGAAACACGGCGTAAGAAGTCTTCGCGCTGTCATTTTTACACATGAACATAAAGATCACATTGCCGGATTGGACGATGTTAGAGCTTTCAATTATCGAGAGAATCGCTCAATGGAAGTGTTTTGTACAGAGGCAGTTGAAAGTGCTATCAGAAGGGAATTTCACTATGTTTTTTCACACGAACGTTACCCTGGAATCCCCAATTTAACATTAAATAGGATCAGTAATCAACAGTTTAAATTGCCCAATGGTCCCATTTTAACTCCTATTGAGGTGTTACACTATAAAATGCCGGTTTTTGGATTTCGGATAGGCGATTTTACCTATATAACTGATGCTAAAACGATTTCGGCACAAGAGATGGAAAAAGTAAAAGGAACAAAAATACTGATTGTTAATGCGTTACATCGATCGGAGCATCTTTCTCATTTTAATTTGGACGAAGCCTTACAAATTATTGCTATCATCAAGCCTGAAAAAGCCTTCTTGACACATATCTCTCATTTATTTGGTAAACATGAGGATATTGAAAGGACTTTACCGGAAAATGTGTTTTTAGCTTATGATGGATTGACGCTGGAGCTTTGATTGACCCAAAATATTTTCTGATTTTTTATGTAAGTTACTCAAAACGCTATGAAATCGTAGTTGATAATTTTATTAGCCTATATTTACAGATTAAATCATCTGTACTTATATCTATGAAGGAACTTTTGATTACTTATTGCCTCTTTTGGGGATTTACACTTTTTGCCCAACCTTATGGGGGAAGTGAAAAAGTGCATTTAAATTGTAAAATGGATCTGTCAAAAGCTGCTCAGTGTAAACCACCAACAACATCTACTTATCTGGAGTTAAATAACGTTCGTGCATTGGTACACACTGCAGGAAATCTTTGGCAAAAACCGAATCAAAATTATTCACAGTACGAAATCCCAAAAAACTCAGGTATTATGGCATTGTTTACAGCTGCATTGTGGCTGGGCGGTACCGATGTAAATAATCAACTCAAGCTTGCAGCATTACGATATCGTGAAGGTCAAGACTATTGGACAGGACCTTTATCAAAGTTTTTCGCTGAAACTACATTTGAAAATTGTAGTAAATATGATAAGCATTTCAATACCACGCAAGATATGGTTCGTGAATTTAATGCTTGGTATCTTGCAGGAATACATGATTCGGAAAATGGAACAAATACACAACAAGAGCTCTTTCCAAATTATAAAGTTCCGGACGAAATCAAAACTTGGCCCGCCCATGGTGATATTTCAATGGGACAAGATTATTATTTGGCACCCTTTTTTGATTTTAATGAAGATGGAAACTATAATTGGAAAGATGGTGATTATCCTTGGTATGACTTGAATCGTACAAAATCTTGTACCAGTGAACGTAAAGTATCACTCTATGGTGACATTAATTATTGGTGGGTTATGAATGATAAAGGCAATATTCATACTGAAACAGGTGCAGATCCTATCGGTATGGAAATTCGCTCACAAGCATTTGCTTTTGCCTCCAATGATGAAGTTAACAACATGACTTTTTACAATTATGAGTTGATTAATCGAGGGACTCAAACCTTGTATAATACTTATTTTGGGTTTTTTACCGATGGAGCTCTTGGGGATCCTTACGATGATTATGTGGGATGTGATGTTAATAGGGGATTGGGTTATTATTACAATGGTGACAGTTATGATTCAGAAAATTCGGGTTACAAGGGGTATGGCGCAAATCCACCTGCAGTAGGTGTTGACTTTTTCGAAGGGCCGTATCAGGACAATGACAACATTGACAATGCCTTTGGAATTGGCGAAAATGAGGCTTTGAACGGTATCGGTTATGGTGATGGTATTATTGATAATGAACGTTTTGGAATGCGTCGCTTTTTATATTATTCAAATACAACCAATGGCGCCAATCCCAATCAAACCGACCCAATCAAATCAACTGATTACTATAATTATTTGAGAGGTTTTTGGAAAGATGGATCTCCTTTTTATTACGGAGGAAGTGGCCATATTTCCGATTCTGAAGCCAATCCGACTGTTCCTTGTGATTTTATGTTTCCGGGAGATACTGATCCTTTAGGTTGGGGAACAGGTGGATTTCCGCAGGATCCATGGACTGAGCAAACGTCTAACAATCCTCCAAACGATAGGCGTTTTGTTGAATCTGCAGGTCCATTTATTTTGAAGCCGGGTGCAATCAATAATATTACCGTAGGAGTAGTATGGGCACGGGCAACTCAAGGGGATCCTTATGCATCTGTTGAAGTGTTAAGGCGTGCAGACGATAAAGCACAAGCATTATTCGAAAATTGCTTCCGAGTCTTGGAAGGACCGCATTCACCGGATTTACATATTCAAGAATTGGAAAATGAGCTGATTTTAACTCTTTCAAATCCTATCAATTCGAATAATTACAATGAACAATATCAAGAACTTGATCCCTTTATAGTGTCATTGGGTCCTGATTTAGACCGAAAATATCATTTTCAGGGTTATCAGATTTTTCAATTGAAAAACAATAGTGTTTCAGCCTCAGATATTGCGGATCCCGAAAAGGCACGTTTGGCTTTTCAATGTGATATTGCAGATGGGGTATCTCGAATTATTAATTTTGAATTCGATGAAGATCTGGCTGCCAGTATTCCTGTTGAACGAGTCAATGGCTCTGATAAAGGTATAAGACATAGTTTTTCTGTTAAGAATGATTTGTTTGCACAAGGCGAAACAAGATTGGTCAATTTTAAAAAATATTATTATTTGGCCATTGCCTATGCGCATAATAATTACAAAAACTATGACCCAAATGATCCGAGTGCTTTGGATGGTCAAAAAAGGCGTTATTTGCCTAGTCGGAAATCGGCTAATGGTGAAATTCAGGTTATTGAAGGAATACCTCATAATACCTATGCAGAAGCCGGAGGAACACTTCAATATTCCTTATACGGTGAATCGCCGGAAATTAGAAGAATAGATGGTTATGGGAATGGAAATCGACCATTAGAATTAACAACGAATTCAACACAATATATTCTGGAGAATGGATTTCTCAATGAACCTGTGTACGCGGTTAATTCCGGACCTGTCAATGTTAAAGTTGTTGATCCTTTGAATGTGGCTGATGGATACTTTGAATGTCGATTCAGAGACTTTGAGCCCCTCACTTCCAATGCTGCTGATACGGCAAGTTGGATTATTTACAGATATGAATCAGAAGGAGGAACATTACTCGATTCCGTTTTGTCCGAACAAACAATAGCTAAGGATAATGAGCAAATTATCCCGAAATGGGGTGTTTCTGTTCAGATCTTTCAAACAAAATATGTAGGAAGTAACTCAGATATTGAAGCTAAACAGACAAATTTGATAGATGCATCCATTCGATTTGGAGATTCTTCCAAAAGATGGTTAAGTTTTGTGACAGATAATGATGCTTTTTTTCCCACAAATTGGATTCGTTCGGGTGATTACAATGCTCCGTCCACAGATTGTTTGCCTTTTGAATTGCCTTATCTGAATCCATGTAACTATAAAGATGAGTTGGGATTAGATTCTGAAAAGAAATTCACAAAAGCGCTTGGTGGAGGGGTTGCCCCACATCGTTTGGTAGGATATCAGGCAGACTATATGCCTTTGGCTTACTTCAGTTTGACCAATCCCGGATTTTCTAAAGTTAATGCATCTCTTAGTTTTCTTCCCAGCGTGGACATCGTAATTACAGAAGATCAAGCGAAATGGACAAGATGTCCGGTAGTTGAGTTGGGCAGAAATCCGGATTTAAATTTTGGAAATGCTTTACCGGGTTCTTTGCGTAAAAGTCAAAGCATCGGAAAAGATGGAAAACCGGACGGAAGTGGTACCGGGATGAGTTGGTTTCCGGGTTATGCGATCGATTTGGAGACCGGTTCAAGACTTTACATCGCTTTTGGTGAAAATTCATTTTTGGCTTCAGATAATGGTGCAGATATGATTTGGAATCCCAGCTCCAGATTGACCGATAATCTCGGAAACCCAAAGATGGGGGGCATGCATCCTGTTTATATTTTTAGCAGGGATCAGGCTATGATTAACGGATATCCCAGTGGTTTTGATTTCCCTTATTACAATCCTAAATTAGCGATCCTTAACAAAGAACATTTTCTATATCAAAAATTTCTTGAAATAGAAACAAATAATCCGAATGCGAAGCGACAAGTTTATGGCAGCATGAGTTGGATTGCTTACCCACTATTAGCTAGTAACCATAAGCATCTTGAAACAGATGTGACCATTAAATTGAGAGTTAACAAAGAATACAAAAACTATAAGGCTACAGGAATCAATTTTGGCAAGCCTATGTATTCTTGGAATATGAATCATTCAAGAACACAAACTAATCAGGTTAGTGCATTAGCAGAGTCATTGATGCTGATAAATGTAGTCCCCAATCCATACAACGCATTTTCTGAATATGAAATCAATAAACTTGACAATCGAATCAAAATTACCAATCTGCCAGAAAGGTGTAACATCAATATCTTCAACAGTCAAGGTAAGCTAATTAAAAACATTAAGAAAGATAGCCCCATGACTTACCAAGATTGGACTCTCACTAACAACGCAAACATACCAATTTCATCCGGTATATATCTTATACATGTTGATGTGCCGGGTGTTGGAGAAAGAGTATTAAAAGCATTTGTTGCTATGCGAACAGTTGATCTGCAAAACATGTAACAGTTCAATCAATATTGAAAATAAATCTGAAATGAATTTTCCTATCAGATCAGAATTCCATTAAGTCTTAAACCAAGCGTAATTCTTTCAAGGAGGTGTATAAAATATACCCCTTAACATTTGGGAATTCCATTTTATAGAGCGCACTGACGTAAGATTGAAGTTGTTTAACGTCATTGGTTTTTGGAATTCCGGTTTTGAAATCCAAAACAAGTGTCTCATGTTCCTTTAAAAATACTTTGTCTGGACGTATTATTGTTTGCTCGTCCAAAATAATGCTTCGCTCATTCAGTATTTCAAAACAATTTTCAAATAGGGAATTGAATGCCTTGAGTTGAAAAATGGCTTGAGCATTGGATCTGATTCGATTCTCAAACGCATGCTCTATTTCACCTGATAGGATCATTTTTTGCATCACATCCTCTATATCATTGGGATGATCGATAGAAGCCATGACCAAATGAAACTGATTACCATAGCGTTGTTCTTCTGATAACAAATCTTTTTCCAATAAACTTTCACTATCTTGTAAAGCAATATCGGGAAACCAGAGATTCTCCGAAATGTTCACGGGTATGAAAAATTGAGATGAATTCGTTACTCTTTGTTTATTATCACGTGTACGCTCTCCATATTGAAGATGAATAAACTCATTATCTGAATCAAATTGCTTTAAACAAGAATGTATGATTTCTCCGAAATTATTTTTTTTAAAGTAGTTCAACACATACAAACGCTCTTTTGGTCTCGTAAAACCGACATATAATTGATTGACTTTATCAGTTAAAATTTGATCTGATTCGGTGTTTCTGAAGGAACTGATCACATCTACCGGACTTTCTTTTTTTACGGTCGTATAAAGAATCACATTATTAGCATCCAATAAAAATTTTGCATTTGTTTTAATATTTACTGAAAAATCAACAAAAGGTAAAATGACCACCGGAAATTCAAGACCTTTGGATTTGTGAACAGTCATAATTTTTATCGCATCATCACTTTCGGGCAGTTGAATGGCCAGTTTAGATTTTTGATCGTTGTAGTGCGATAAGAATGATTGAATATCAGGCCCTTTGGTTAATTCAAACTCATGAACAAAGTCAGCAAAGTGATGTAGATACGGATTTGATAGTTCATCCCACTGCATCAGTTTGTAAAAGGATTGAATTAGGTCGTATAAATTTTCATATTTTCTAAAAAAAACAGGACTCCCCCCCAGATTTTCTTTTAAAAATCGTTCATCGTTGAACCGGCTTTTAATTACCCCGTCTTTGTCTGTATATTTTTCAAAATAGGATCGGAATAGTCTAAAAGTATCCTCGCTGTTTATCCTGAAATAAAGCTCTGCAAATCGTTTTTTTTCACTATCCGATGAAGGGTTGAGTCGGCGTTTCAGATAAGAAACAATCAATTTTACCCTGATTTCATTTTGAATAAGCAATGAATCTGCAGAAACCACTTTGTATCCGAGTTTATTGAGTTCAATAGCCCATTCATTAGCCCTGCTGTTCACATCACTCAAAATGCATATTTCCCCTCTTTTAAATCCGTCTGCTTCGCAGGCTTCAATGAAGTTCACCATTGTTGAAACGATATTCTTTTCCGATTTTTGGTCTGCTTCGGAGATAATTTCGACATAACCATTTAATGAAGCTTTTGCAATTTGATGAATAGAATCATAGAAATCTCGAGAAGAATAGGGTAAATTTTCCTTTAGTATCGTGAAGAACCGATTGTTGAAGTCAACAATGGTAGGTGCTGAACGCCAGTTTTCTTTCAAGGGATTTACAATCCCCATTTGTTTGAAGAAGCTCGATTTTTCAGTAATTTTAGGTTCATTTTCCGGGTTGTATACTTCAGGCAATGCAACAAATTGTTCGGCAACCCCATTCTTAAATCGATAAATTGATTGCTTGGGGTCACCAACAATGAGATTTAACATGTTTTTTCCAAGTGAATCATGTATGAGAGGAACCATGTTTAACCATTGTAAACGAGAAGTGTCCTGAAATTCATCTAGCAGAAAATGCTGAAACCGCGCACCCAATCGCTCATAAATGAATGGAGCTTCTTCATCTTTGACGAGTTCTGAAATGAGTTTGTTAAATTCTGAGATTCGGATGAGTTGTTCGTCTTTCTTAATTGAATGGAGGGATTGAGCCATGTGTTGTAACAAAGCCATCTTGTAAAAGTTTTTCAAGAAATTTACTTGAATATAATAGTTGCCAACGATGTTTGAATGAAGAGTGTATAGTTCTAATAGGGCATTTCTTAATTCTGAAGGGTAAACTTTGCTCTCTGGTGGTACTTGTGAAGCTGTTTCAATGAAAGCATTCGAAAATAGCACTTCTGGGAAAACACGTATGTCTGCCAATTTATTGATTGCATTGACTGTGTGATTGCCTTTTGGCAATGAAGCTGTTGGAATGGCTAAGCGGTTAAAAAGTTCAAAAACAATGTGGCAGCGTTTTTTAAACTCATCCAATTGTTTATTTGATTCAGATTTTAATTGACGATATCTCTTGGGCGATAAATCCATCAAGAGTAATTTCTCAATCAGAGGTTGATCTTTTTCTTTGGACAAAATGCTTCCAAACTCAACCAGCTGATCTCTGAAGTTCCATTTTTCGCCGTCATCCAAATTAGTTTTTGCATATTCCATCACCATTTGGGTGAATTCATCAAAAGGTTCCTTTCCCAATTGATCCAACAACAAGTCAACGACTTGTTCGATGACTTCGGTTTCGTTTAGTATGACTTCAAATTCGCTTGGTAAATTTAAGTCACGACTGAACGAACGAATCAGTTTCAAATTGAATTTGTCAATGGTCATGACATAAAATTCTTCATATCGATGAAGAATTTGTTGCAGTATTCCGCGTGACCTTTTTTGGATCTCTTCAGGAGTAATGTTCAGCTCATTTATAAATGCTTTTTCGTATGGATTTTCTTTTCCAGAAATTCGTCCGGGATAACTTAACTCGTCAAGGGCTATGATAATTCTGGATTTCATTTCCAAAGCCGCTTTATTCGTGAAGGTCATGGCGATTATGTTAGAAAACTTGTTCAAGTTCGGATAATCCTTCATTAAAAGAGAGATGTATTCTTTGACGAGATTGAAGGTTTTGCCACTGCCGGCAGAGGCATTCAAGATTTTAAGTGGCTTAATGTGATCTGTTTGCATTAACAAGAAAAGATAAAATAACGTTAGATAGATAAATTACGTTAAATGTAGTAAATCAAAACACTCTTTCGTAAATTTGTTTGTTGATGAATAACAAGTTTTTCTTATTGATTGGTTTGTGGTTCTTTTTATTGTCTGCATGTAAAGACAAAAAGAAAGAAGAACCTGATGCAGCAGTGGTGGATTATATGCAAGTTACTATGCAGCCGGTATTTGGTCCGAATAACTTACATTTGGAACAAACGGTTATAAGTAATGAGGGCTACAGAATTCAATTTACAGAACTTAAGTGCTATTTTACATCTGTTCAAAATGGTTCAAACATATTGAGTCAGTCAGCACTTTTCGATTATCGAACGAATGGCAACCAATTTTTCACGAAGCAAGGTTCACCATCCAACTTCTCATCTATTTCATGTTTGTTAGGAGTTGATTCTATATACAATCATCTCGATCCTGCTGCTTTTGATAATGATAATCCACTAAATATAACCATCGCCAATGATATGCATTGGGATTGGAATCCGGGTTATATTTTTATAAAGGTTGAAGCGAAAGTAGATACATTGGACGATGGCGTGGACAATTTTAATCATTTTGTTGTGTTTCATATCGGTGGAGATGAGATGATTCAACACCTGAATTTCCCAGCCATTACCTGGACTAAGATTGCTGATCATTTGTACCATTTACCACTCAAACTGGACATGCAGTATTTTTTGGAGAATAACTCACATCCTATCGATCTAAAAATCGAACATACTTCACATTCTGCCGTTGGGCAAGAAGCACTGAGTTTGAAAGTAATTCAGAATTTTAGAGATGCCATCAGTCTGTACTAGGTGAAATATTTATTTATCATATTCTTAATCCTTGTCGGATTTCTTTCTTGTTCAAAAGACAAGGTCGGATATACCCCAACCCCCTATCAGCTGCAGATTCCGAGTCATTTTCCGGCTATGAAAATCCCTGAAAATAATCCAATGACAGTTGAGGGAGTATTGTTGGGCAAGAATCTGTTTTATGAAAAAATGCTGAGTGGTGATAATACCATGTCGTGCGCATCGTGTCATGCTCCTTCGGCTGCATTTTCCGATTCCAATCAATTTTCAAAAGGGATTGACGGAATACAGGGAACACGAAATTCAATGGTATTGATTAATCTGGGGTGGCAACCTTTCTTTTTTTGGGATGGGAGAGCCAAAACATTGGAAGAACAAATACTTCAGCCAGTTCCCAATCCAATTGAAATGCACCAGTCTTGGAAAAATACGGTTAAAAAGTTGAACGATCAAGTGAAATACCGCAATCTGTTTTTTAAAGCATTTGGAGAATCCGGGATAGATTCTATTAAAGTATCCAAAGCAATTGCTCAGTTTCTCAGAACTATGATTTCAGGGGCTTCGAAATATGACGTGATGTACAAATACGAACATAATATGTCACTCAACAGCTCGGAAACGCAAATGTTAGGAACTGTTACTAATGAAGAATGGGCAGGTTACGATTTGTTCAAAAGTTTGAATGGGGCCGATTGTTTTCATTGTCATAATGGACCATTAATGCAGGTTCAAAAATTTAGTAACAATGGTCTGGATGCTGTTTTCTCAGATCCGGGAAGAGGAGCTGTCAGTGGAAATTCCAATGACTATGGCAAATTCAAAGTCCCAACGCTTCGAAACATTGCTTTGTCAGCTCCATATATGCACGATGGTCGTTTCAAGTCACTTGATGAAGTTATCGAGCACTACTCCAGCGGCATCCATCAAAGTTCCACTATAGATCCGCTTATTGAGTTTGCTTTTCAGGGAGGGGTCCTATTGGATAGTGATGAAAAGACTCTTTTGAAAAAGTTTTTACTCACCTTAACGGATTATGATTTTGTAAAAAATCCCCAATTTCAAAAACCAAATTAGGGCACTTGCTGAGATAATTTGTTTCTTTGTGCCGCCAAATAATATACCATGGACGAAAGAAGGTTAACTACGGAGGAAAAGGCTTTAAAAATAAATTTAACGCCTGATATCTATGGGTGTTTTGCTGAAATTGGTGCAGGGCAGGAAGTGGCAGCCAATTTTTTCAAAGCAGGGGGGAGTTCCGGTACGATTGCTTACACACAGTCAGCCTATGATATGAGGGTTTCAGATGCCATGTATGGTGAAGCTCTTCGCTATGTTTGTGAGGAACGTCTGATAACCATGCTCGAAACAGAATATCAAACCTTGAAATTTCGTTTACCTGAAAAATACAAAGAATCTCGCTTTTTTGCCTTTTGCAATACAGTTGAATCCTTGAATTACCATAAAACCAATCAGGGACATGGATGGGTAGGTATTCGTTTTCAACAAGTTTTGGAGGGACCTTTCAACGATGTTATTCTGCATATTAAAATGCATGATAATAGTCACAAAGCACAACAAGAGGCACTAGGAATTTTAGGTGTTAATTTGATTTATGCCTGTTTTTTTGTCAACCATGATATAAACGAGTTTATCGATAGTTTAGTGCATCGGCTTCCTCGAGATCGCATGGAAATTGATATGTTACGCGTTTCAGGACCGGCATTTGAGGATATTGATAACCGCATCATTGCATTGAATCTCGTTAAACGGGGAATTACGGATGCTACTATGTTTGATTTGTGTGGAAATGTACTACAACCAGCTACAGCATTGTATAAACGCAATATTCTTTTGATGCGTGGACGATTTAGACCGGTCACAAAAGTGCACATTGACATGATCGAAGCGGGCAAAAAACAATTTTTGAAAGAAGATGATGTATCCGAAGAAAATCTAAGTGTCATATTTGAATTGACCCTAAAAGATTTGACGGCTGACGGCAAGATATCAGATAAAGACTTTATTGATCGAGCAGAATTATTGGGTTCATTAGGCTATACGGTAATGATTTCTAATTATTTGAAACATTACAAAATGGTAGATTATCTCGCTTCAATTGCCAAAGAAAAACGTATGGGGGTAATCGTTGGCGTCTATAATTTACACACAATTTTCGATGAACGTTATTATGATAATTTACCTGGAGGTCTTCTAGAGGCCCTGGGTAAAGGATTTGGTCATAATGTTAAATTATTTGTTTACCCTGCCAATAATGTTGATACCGGTGAGTTGTACGGGCTACAGAACCTCAAGATTCCACCACACTTAAGTGGATTGTTGACCTATTTGAAGGAAAATAATAAAATGGAAGCGATAAAAGAATACAACCAGCGTTTATTACATATAATGTCCGATGATGTCTTGTCAAAAATCAGGGCCGGTGTTTCCAGTTGGGAAGACGATGTTCCTATGGAGGTTGTAAAAGCAATAAAGTTTTACGAATTGTTTGGATACCATTTCAAAGCAACAACGTAAAACAATGGTATGCCCCACATAAAAAATGCCCTCATTCGTTATCGGATTATTGACCGATGTATTCGCAACAAGTACAAGCCATATCCAACGAAACAGGAATTGAGAGAGGCATGTGAAGATGCCTTGTATGGAAGTTCTGACGGTGTAAACATTTGTGATTCAACTATTGAAAAAGACATGTTCGCCATGAAAATGGAACTTGATGCCCCCATTAAATACAGTAAGAGAAATGGAGGCTATTATTACGAAGATCCTAATTTTTCAATTAATGACATACCATTAACAGAAAACGATTTGAATGCTATCAAATTTGCAGCGAACACTTTGTTACAATTTCGGGATGTTGATATGTTTCGTCAGTTTGGTAGTGCAATCGATAAAATTGTGGATCGTGTTTCAATTGCACCGAATCCTGAAGATTGCGATTTGGTTGACTTCGTTCAGTTTGAAACTGCTGTTTCTTCAGGAGGAAATGAATATCTTCCCAATTTACTTGATGCTATCAGGAATTCTTTAAAAGTAAGTTTTGATTATGGAAGTTTTATTTCTGGAATAACTAAAAATCGAATTGTTTCACCACTTTTATTAAAAGAATATCGAAATCGCTGGTATTTGATTTCGTTTGATGAAACAAAAAACGACATCATCACATTCGGTTTGGATCGTATGCAAAATTTAGTGATAACGAATCAGACTTTTTCAAAACCTACTGATTTTAAAGCCGAGGATTATTTCTTGTATTCTGTAGGAATCACAGCAAAAAGCAAAAGTAAACCTGAAAAAGTAGTGTTGGAAGCGGAAAATATTGCCGCAAAATACATTGAAACGCAACCCTTTCACGCTTCACAGAAAATGATCAAAAAAGGAACTAAAACCACTCAATTTGAATTAAAAGTTCTTATTTCAGAAGAATTAATTCGTGTTATTTTATCATTTGCTGGAGAACTAACGGTCTTAAAGCCTGAAATTTTACGAAAAAATGTTGTGGATAGGCTAAAAATAATGAATGCCAACTACGGCCTTTAGTCTTTTTCTGGTAAAATCCACTTTTGCTTTTTATCTTCGTATTTTAAATATTGAACATGGAAATTGCTGTAAAACTTGTAAAGGGAGTCTGTGAATTAAAATTAAATCGCCCAAATGTGTTTAATTCATTCAACCGTTCCATGGCGTTGGAACTTCAAAAAGCATTGGATGCGTGTGCGTTGAATGATGAGGTGCGTGCGATTGTAATAACCGGTGAGGGTAAAGCATTTTGTGCAGGACAAGATTTGGCTGAGGCAGTAGATCCTGAAGGGCCTGAATTGCAAACGATTGTAAGAGATCATTATAACCCAATCATAGAACGTATTCGCACTATTGAGAAACCTGTAATTGCAGCCGTGAATGGCGTCGCAGCAGGTGCAGGA
This sequence comes from uncultured Akkermansia sp., assembly GCA_964526595.1. Lineage (GTDB taxonomy): Bacteria > Bacteroidota > Bacteroidia > Flavobacteriales_D > Crocinitomicaceae > M0103. The sequence goes on from CAZGJF010000014.1 coordinate 49,152, forward strand.
GCGAATATCGCATTGGCTTGTGATATCACAATTGCTAAGAAAAGCGCAAGTTTTATTCAGGCATTCTCAAAAATTGGATTGATTCCTGATTCTGGGGGTACGTTTTTTTTGCCACGAATTATCGGTTTGCAAAAAGCATTGGCGCTCATGATGACAGGCGATAAACTAACAGCAGAACAAGCAGAACACATGAATATGATATACAAAGCTGTAGATGATGAAGAATTTGAAGTAAAAGTGCGTTCGTTTGCTGAAACTATTGCGCTTATGCCAACGCGTGGTTTGGGACTCACCAAAAAAGCAGTGAATGCATCATTTACACATAATTTATCCGAACAATTGGCATTGGAAGAGATTTTACAAACTGAAGCAGGAATGACATACGATTTTCGTGAAGGAGTAAACGCCTTTTTGGAAAAACGCAAACCAATTTTTAAAGGGGAATAAAAATCTCAGATTAAAATTTAAACACGTAAAATCCTTCGATAATAATTGGTTTTAGAAAAAATCTCGAAGTTTACAAATATCAAACACATGAAAATAGGAGTCTTAGGAGCGGGAACGATGGGCGCTGGTATTGCACAGGTAGCTGCACAAAATAATTGTGAAGTTGTTTTGATTGATGTTAATGCAGAGGTGCTAACGAAAGCCGAAAACGGATTGGATAAAGTACTCAGTAAATTGGTTGATAAAGCTACGATTTCCTCGGATGAAAAAATCAACATTCAAGGACGTATTACCTATTCTTCAGACGTGGAAGATTTTAAATCTTGTGGTCTAATCATTGAGGCAATCATCGAAAATTTGGAAGTGAAACACCGTGTCTTCTCAGATATGGAAAAAATTGTTTCGAAGGATTGTATTTTGGCAAGTAACACTTCTTCTTTGTCTATTGCATCCATTGGCTCTGTGTTAAAAAATTCATCGCGCGTAATAGGAATTCATTTTTTCAATCCGGCCCCGTTAATGCCTTTAGTCGAAATCATCCCCGCAGTGCAGACGAATGATCAAACACTCACTACTGCTAAAACCCTCATTGCTCAATGGAAAAAAATAGGAGTTGTTTGTAAGGATACCCCCGGATTTATAGTCAACAGAGTTGCTCGACCTTTCTATGGTGAAGCCTTGCGTATTTATGAAGAAGGAATTGCAGACTTTGCAACAATAGATTGGGCAATGACAACACTTGGAGGGTTTAGAATGGGACCATTTACATTGATGGATTATATTGGAAATGATGTAAACTATGCTGTTACTGAGTCTGTATTCACCTCCTTCTATTTTGACCCAAGATTCAAGCCCTCTTTTACACAAAAACGCCACAAAGAAGCAGGATTTTACGGTAGAAAGTCAGGACGCGGTTTTTATAATTATGCAGAAGGCGTTGAAATGCCAAAACCAATAGAAGATTTTGAATTAGGCAAGGCGATTTTTGAACGTATTTTAGTGATGTTGATTAATGAAGCTGTTGATGCTGTTTTCATGCAAGTTGCCTCTCCGGAAGATGTAGATTTAGCAATGACGAAAGGAGTAAATTACCCAAAAGGATTATTAAAATGGGCAGATGAATTTGGTTTGACTAATGTATTGTTGAAATTAGAGCGTTTATTTGAAGAGTATGGTGAGGATCGATACAGACCCAATCCTATGTTAAGAAGAATGGTGAAAGAAGGTTCGAGTTTTTTCAATTAAAACCATTTTAATGTTGTTGAGAAGATTCCTGTTTTTGAATCCGTTCAATGGGAAATTCCTTTTTACCCTTATATGACTTCCAATTACCTGTTCCGCATGAGCAGTTTGTATTGATTTGAATGGTATGAATTCCGTCATATTTGTGATCTCCTGGCTCACTCAATATTAGTTTTATGGTATTTGACTCAAACGTATAGTCTCCTTTCAATGGTCTTTGAATCCCTTTATGTTCGTCAAATCCTGTAGCGTTACCGTTGGTCAATTCTTGAAGAACGATTTTTAACTCACTTCCGAATAATAGGCCGGTGTATTCACCCGCGATTGAATCTAAAGCTGTGCTTTTTCCAATTTGTCCTGTTTGTGCCATCCCATTTAGGCAGTAAAGATAAGGTAGAAGATTCACCCAGGTTTTTATCGATATTTTCAATGTTGTCCTATTTTTATTTCATCTAAAGATAGGCTTCTCTGTCCAATAAAGATTAATTTTACGAAATGGATAGGATTGCTTTGTTGACTTCCGGCGGTGACTCTCCCGGCATGAATGCTGCTGTTAGGGCAATCGTAAAAACATGTTTGAGTTTGAATATTGTTCCTTTTGGAATTTTTGACGGATATCAAGGAATGATTGAAGGTAGGGGTAGAGCAATGACCTATGCTGATGTGGATAATATTATTCAGTATGGGGGTACCATTCTTGGTAGTGCCAGAAGTGAGACTTTTAAACAAGTAGAATATAGGAAAAAAGCAATTAAGTTTTTGAATGACAATAAAGTAGATGGCTTAATTGTAATTGGTGGGGATGGGACATTTACCGGGGCCAAGATTTTGAGTGAAGAAATGAGTATTCCGATAGTTGGCTTACCCGCGACCATAGATAACGACATTTTTGGAACAGAAGTCACCATTGGATTTGATACAGCGCTCAATACAGTAATTCAGGCAGTAGATAAAATTCGTGATACTGCCTCAAGTCATCACAGAGTTTTTTTTGTTGAAGTTATGGGCAGGGATGCCGGATTTATTGCTTTATACAGCGCATTAGCTTCCGGTGCTGAGTCGGTATTAATACCTGAAGAAATTACCGATATTCAAAAATTGGTCGAAGATATTAAATCTCATAACAAAGGTAGAAGAAGTACGATCATTATGGTTGCAGAAGGTGATGATCAAGGGAATGCTTTAGAAATCATGAACAAAGTAAAACCATTTTTACCTGAATTTGACTTGCGCCACTCAGTTTTAGGCCACATACAACGCGGTGGGAGTCCCTCCGTTCAAGATCGGATAATTGCAACCAGAATGGGGCATTATGCAGTTTGTTTATTGATTAATGCCTGCTCAAATTGTATGGTTGGCATGAGAGGAGCAAATCTTGTTTCGGTTGAAATTAATCTGGCAATCAAGGAGCATGCGTCACCTGATTTGGAATTACTTGATCTAATCAAGATGTTAAGAACTAAATAGATATGTGTATTTATTGCCCGTTCTAAAATCACTATTATTATTATAATCGAATATTTTTCAAAAAAACTTTAAAAAAGACTTGTTTGGAAGAAATAAGTGATTAACTTT
>CAZGJF010000015.1:0-47473 GCA_964526595.1 uncultured Akkermansia sp.
TTCAAGGGGTTCTATTTTGATAATGAAAGAATTTAACTCGGAAATTCAATAAAATAAATAAAATTTAACCCTCTTAAAATTTATTTAGGACGCTATTGGTTTAGTAAAATCAATAATTTCACTTATTTAATATAGCGTATTTTCTGGGAGAAATTTTGTGTAACTTTGGCGTTACGCTACAGTAAAAAAGGTTCAATGACAAAGAAATGAGATCTTTACTTATCAATTGTACAAGCGATATAAAAACTTTTTAAAAAAACAATATCTTCTTAACTTTTTTTTAAACTTTATTATATTAATATTTGCACGTATTCAGTTGAATCAGCCATCCTTTTGGTTATTTTCTTTCGTTTATTGGCTTGAATACTTATGATTAATATAGTAATAACTGTTAAATGTCTTTTTTAGTAATGAATGATAATCACGTTTCTGTTTGGAATGAATGTTTGAAAGTAATAAAAGACAATATTTCTTTACAGGCATTCAAAACATGGTTTGAGCCGATTGTTCCTGTAAAATTGGAAAATCAAGTGATGACAATTCAGGTTCCTTCTCATTTTTTCTATGAATGGTTAGAAGAAAACTATATTACATTATTGAAAAAGGTAATCAAAAAAGAATTGGGTCCTGAGGGAACATTAGAGTATAGCATTATTATGGAAAATAATTCAACTAACTCTACTCCTTACACTGTTAAGTTGCCTGCGCTAAATAAACGTTCCATCAAAAATGCTCCGGTTTCAATGCCGTTAAACTTGGATGAAAATCACATACGTAATCCGTTCATAATTCCGGGACTGAAGAAGGTGAATGTCGATTCTAATCTAAATCCACTGTATTCATTTGACAATTTTGTAGAAGGTGACTGCAATAGACTTGCAAGAGCTTCAGGTTATGCAGTTGCAAATAAACCTGGAGGAACGGCTTTCAATCCACTATTAATTTATGGCGGAGTTGGTTTGGGAAAAACGCATTTGGCTCATGCAATAGGAATTGCAATCAAAAATCAGTTCCCAAATAAAACGGTTCTGTATGTGGGATCAGAGAAATTTGCACACCAATTTATAGATGCCATCAAAAATCAAACTACGAATGATTTTATTCATTTTTACCAGATGATTGATGTGCTGATTATCGATGATGTACAGTTTTTCTCAGGAAAAGAAAAAACACAAGATGTTTTCTTTAATATTTTTAATCACCTGCATCAAAACGGTAAACAAATTATCTTAACTTCTGACAAACCACCCGTTGAAATGCAGGGGATGGAGCAGCGACTTCTCTCTCGTTTCAAATGGGGTTTATCTGCAGATCTAGGAATGCCTGATTTGGAAACTCGCATTGCCATTCTTGAGAAAAAAATGTATGGAAATGGGATCGAACTTCCAAAAGATGTAGTGGAATACCTTGCATACTCTATTAACACTAATGTTCGGGAAATGGAAGGCGCATTGAACACCTTGTTAGCTCAAGCTTCATTGAACAAGAAGGCCATTACTCTTGATCTAGCTAGGCAAATGGTTGACAAATTCGTCAAAAACACAGCGAAGGAGGTTTCAATTGAATACATTCAAAAAGTAGTATGTGATTATTTCGATTTACCAATTGAAATGCTGAAATCTAAAACACGAAAACGAGAAGTTGTTCAGGCCCGTCAGATATCGATGTTTTTCTCAAAAAAAATGACGAAATCTTCACTTGCAAACATTGGTGCTCACTGTGGGGGTAAAGACCACGCAACGGTGTTACATGCATGCCGAACAGTCATGAATCTATCCGAGACTGACAAACAATTTAGATTATACCTCGAGGATTTAGAAAAGAAATTGACTTTACAATAATTTCAAAAAGCTACCTTTCGGTAGCTTTTTTTGTGATTAAACAATACAAATTTTGGTGGCAAACAACACATACAAGACCTTAAAAACACTATCTGAAGGCTTGTACAAAGAAAAGGGCTCAAAATTCGTAGCTTATGCTATCGCTTGTTATGATGAGGACAGTGCTAAATTAACCATAGCTCAATGGCGTAAAGTTCATTTTCAGGCAAGGCATGTATGTTATGCTTATCGTTTTGGTGTAGAAAATTTTAAGTTTCGAGTAAATGACGATGGAGAGCCTGCCAATTCTGCCGGTGCTCCTATTTATGGACAGATTCAATCATTTGGTTTGACTAATGTATTAATTGGTGTTGTTCGTTATTTTGGTGGAACAAAATTGGGAGTGGGAGGACTGATTCACGCTTATAAGTCGGCAGCTAAGGATGCTATTGAGCAAGGAGAAATTGTTGAATTGGAACTATTCGAATGGGTAAAAATTCACTTTAATTACCCTTTAATGCCTCAGGTTATGAATTTAGTCAAACACCATCAATTAACAATGATTGAACCTGTATTCGAATTGATTTGTTCATTAGTAGTTAAACTGCCCTTAGACAAACACTTGCTTATCAAGGAAGAGTTATGTCAGTTAGGAGAAATATCCATAAATAGTCGGGGTATCTATTAAAATTAATAATGGTAAGTGTTTCGATATTTAAAATTATCGTAATATTGCAATATTACAATTTTATACTGGTGGGTATTACTAAAAAAGACTCTTTTACGGCAGAACAGAACGCCATTGCTACACTTGCAAAAGCCATAGGTCATCCGGCACGGGTAGCGATTATCGAGTATTTGACGAATGTAGATTCGTGTATCTGTGGGGATATTGTCAATGAGTTGCCGCTTGCACAGCCAACGATTTCGCAACACCTGAAAGAGCTTAAAAGCACCGGACTGATAAAAGGAACCATTAAGGGAAATACTATTTGTTATTGCATCGATCAAGAAGCAATTGATAAAATACTGGATTATTTTAGCGGGATATCAAGTTTACTTACTACCCCAAAAAACAGTTGTTGTTAACCAAAAAAATAAAATGAAGTTGTCACACGTAAAAGCGCTTTTACCAACATTAAATAAGGTAGTGTTTAAGTTAGAAAATGGGTTGTCTGTCCCGGAACATTGTCACGTTACTGAACTTGGCATGATAACAAAACGTTTCATAGATTGCGGTGGATCAATTCGCAATGAAAAGAAAGTTAATTTTCAATTATGGAGCTCGAATGATTTTGATCACCGGTTAAAACCGTTGAAGTTAATCCAGATCATTGAACTTTCTGAAAAACAGTTAGGTATTGAGGATGCAGAAATTGAAGTGGAATATCAGGGTGAAACAATTGGAAAATATTCGTTAGCGTTCGATGGAACTAATTTTATCCTTCAAAGTACAAATACAGCGTGTTTAGCTATTGAAAAATGTATTTTACCCGAAGAAAAACAGAAACTAAAATTATCAGAATTAACAAAATCACAAACTTCGTGTTGTACGCCGGGAAGTGATTGCTGCTAAGAATATGAGTGCTCTATTAATAAAATATAAAAAACCAATCATCATTACGTCTTCGGTGATCATGTTACAGCTAATTTTTGGTTTTGATCCAAAGTTTTGCATAATCAATATTATCTGGTTAATCGTTTAATTATTATTATAATATGAAAAAGAATATCTTAGTCCTATGTACAGGCAATAGTTGCAGAAGTCAAATTGCAGAAGGTTATTTGCGTTACTTTGTGAAAGAAAAGGCTATCGTATATAGTGCGGGTGTTGAAACCCACGGTGTAAATCCCAAAGCGATTGCTACAATGAAAGAAGATGGTATTGATATTTCAAATCATACTTCAAACAACATTGATGAGTATCGAGATATTGATTTTGACTTTATAATAACAGTGTGCGACAATGCAAAAGAAAAGTGCCCTTTCTTCGCAACTTCTGCAAAGAAATTTCACCATAACTTTCAAGATCCGGCAAAAGCTACTGGAACAGATGAAGAAATCGAAGTGAATTTTAGAATAGTAAGACAACAAATAAAAGAGTATTGCAATCGTTTTGTTAGTGAAAACTTTTAAAATGAAAGAAGATTCAATATTTATTTAAAAGCATGGAATGAAAACAAGATGGAATTACTAAAAAAATTAACTGCTATCAGAGGAGCATCCAGTGATGAAGGCACTGTAAAATCATTCATTTTAGATTATGTGAATGCACATTCTCATGGTTGGAAAACACAACCCTCGATCATTGAGGGAGAAGATTTTCAAGATTGTATAATACTGATTTTCGGTAAGCCCAAAACAGCTATTTATGCTCACATGGACAGTATTGGTTATTCTGTTGGTTATGACAGAGAACTCATTAAAATAGGTGGTCCGAAATCCATCGATGGCGCGCTTTTAGTTGGTTCAGACTCAAAGGGTGAAATTGAAGCGGAATTAATGATATTGGATGAGGAAGATGGTTCCAGACAGTTAAAATATGTATTTCATCGGGAAATTGATCGAGGAACAATTCTGACCTTTAAACCTAACTTTAGAGAAACAAGAACTTATATTCAATCTCCCTATTTAGACAATCGTTTGGGAGTATGGTGTGCGTTACAAGTTGCAGTAGCAATGGAACATGGTGCCATTGTTTTTTCAACGTATGAAGAACATGGTGGAAATTCAGTCGGATTTTGCGCAAAATATTTATGGAAGCATTATGGTATAAGACAGGCATTAATTTCCGACATAACCTGGGTAACCGAGGGGATAGTTCATGATGGGGGCGTTGCTATTTCAATGCGAGACAGCGGATTACCTAGAAGAATTTATTTAAACAGAATCATCGAATTAGCAGAGAAATCGGGTATTAAGTACCAACTGGAAGTTGAATCTGCAGGAGGTAGCGATGGAACAATGCTTCAGAAAACGGATTTACCAATAAACTGGTGTTTCATTGGTGCTCCGGAAGACCATGTACACACACCAGATGAACTGGTTTACAAAAGCGACATTGAATCAATGGTTGATTTTTACAAATATCTTGTAAGTAAATTATAAGCTTAACGCATCAAATTAACACTCCCAGTAAATAATTTATGCTCATCATTTTGTGAAGACTTAAATTCAATTTTCCAGGTATAAACCCCTTCAGGGATATCTTTTATCGCATTGTCAATCCCATAGGAACCATCCCATCCAACGTTACTGTCATGGGACACATAAAGAAGTTCTCCCCAACGGTTATAAATCGAAAGTGTATAGCTGAAAGGATCAAATCCAGCTGTAAAAATGGGTTTAAAGGTCTGATTAAAGTTGTTTCCGTCAGGAGTAAATGAGTTTGGTATGAAAAAAAGCAAATACTCAGACACTTGAATGATCGTCGTTGCGGTATCCGAACACCCCATCGGAGTTGAGGCGATTAAACTGACTAAATAATTTCCAAAATCAGCGGTAGCATAATCGTGCTCAGGATTTATTTCAATTGATGATTCTGTCTCATCACCAAAATCCCAGAAATAATTTGTTGCTCCGGAGGAAGTATTTGTGAAAAGAACATTAGCATCAGAAGTTTCTACGATGGTCGAAGATGCATCGAAACCGGCAACAGGAGTTTCATAAACACAAATCATACTACTCTTCGTCAATGAGTTTATACAGCCCTCGGCTGAAGTAACGGTAAGAGTAACATCAAAACACGCGTCTGAATTATAGGTATGAACAAAAGATCCACAATCAACAATGTTAGCACCATCACCTAAAGCCCAAACACACGCCACTGAATTCGTTGAGTTGTTCGTAAAAACGACATCCAATGGGGCGCAGCCGGAATTAATATTGGAACCAAAGTCAACAATCGGTAAGGAGTTTACTATAACATTAATTTGATCAGTATTAGAACAACCATTCGCAAACGTTCCTGTAACAGTGTAGGTGGTGGATGAAGAAGGATAAAACCCTATACCATTCACAATACCCCCAGACCAAGTGTAAGTATCTGCACCTGTTGCTTGTAAAACCAATTGATCTCCGGCACAAAGGGTTGCATCATTTCCTGCAAATACACTTGGGAGAGAATTTACAGTGACCAATACATCATCTGTACCCGAACAACCATTAGTTGTAGTACCGGTAACAATGTAAGTTGTGGTTACAGTTGGTGTAAAACCAACACCATTTGTGATTCCAACTGTCCAAGAATAGGTATTTGCTCCAGATGCTTGAAGAGTTAACTGATCACCATCGCAAACAATTTCATTGTTTCCTGCAAAAACTATAGGATTAGGATTAACTGTTACAATGACATCTTCAGAAGCTACACAACCCGCCACACTCGTACCGGTAACGGTGTATGTGGTAGTTTGACCATTTGAAAAAATAACATTAGGTCCGCTGTTAGCATTTAGATATTGTGAGGGGGACCAACTATATGTTGACGCTCCGGTCGCACTGAGGGTAACAGTTCCGTTTTCACAAACAGAAACATTATTGACTATTATTGAAGGATTTTGATTCACCGTAACTGTAATCGTAGCTGTTCCTGAGCAACCGTTTAAAGAGGTTCCGGTAATCGTATAAATCGTTGTACTTGTTGGTGAAGCTACTACCACATCACCGGTTGTTGTACTCAATCCCGTTGAAGGTGACCACGAATAAGTTGATGCCCCCTGTACAGTCAACGTTGCTGAACTACCTTGACAAATGGCCGGATTAACCCCGGACGACATGGAAGGTGCATACTTCTGAACATGGATAGTATCAGAAACAACGGATCCAATCTCAATAAATGAGATATCATCAATTGCAAAATCATTTCCGGATGACGCGATACTTTGGTTAAATACAGTAAGTACAGCAGTTGTTGAAGAACCAGAATTCCAGATAGCATTATTTTGTGTCCAAAGACAACCAGAGTTTTCACAATTTGCAAAAGGAGCAATTGGACTATTGTTTACGAACAATTGCAATTGAGCCGGTACGGTAGTCGTTTCAACACTAGTTTGCCAAAGTGAAAAGACATAATTTGTATTTGGCGTGACATTGACTGTTTGAGACCAAACGGAAGTGTTTCCGAAAGAAGCACCATTGGCTATAAACATATTTCCAAACCCGGTAGTATGATCTCCACACATTACAAAGTTGTTGTGAACTAAATTGGGTGAGGTTGAAATAGCGTATTGACCGGGGTCAGATAATAGACCCCATGAGCCACCCGTTCCAGGAATATAATCCGTTATGAAATTATTGGCTGTATTTGTAGTTCCTCCCTCGAAATCACCATTCAATACCAAGTTAGGACCAGTTGTGTTATAAGCCGAAACAAAATAACTGCCTGAATCCGAAACCGTAATTGAATTAGTGTTTTCTCCGGTAGACCAAGAATAGGAATTATAACCGGAAGGTGCGGCTAAATTCAATGATTCTCCGGCACAAATGGTAGTGTCATTTCCCAAAAATTGACTGCAGGCAAAAAGCGGGAAAGTTAATAACAAAAACAAATATAACCTCATTTTATGATGTCCTATGTAGTATTAATTAGACTGAAATAATTGCAAAAAGTTGTCTAAAATTGAGAAATTAAATCAAATCTTCAAAGCTTTCGATGCCAAATATTCGATTACAAATAAATCCCTCTGCGTATTTGACGCCTATAGGTCTACCATATTGCATCATTCTTCCTTTGATAAAATCGAAAAACTCTGAACCTGAAATGGGGGTTTCTGGTTCATTGGAATTTGGATTGTAAAACTGGGTTTTATATGATTTAATAGACTCGATTTTTTGCTCCACAAAATGACTGACATCAACTACAAAATCTGGTTTCAAATACTCATCTTGGATGTAATGTAATACGATTTTAGGACGATGTGGTTGCTGAATATCATTATTCCATCTGGTTTCAATTTTTCGAAGTCCGGATAAAAAACAAGCATCTGCAACCAATTTTGCAGCTCTTCCGTGATCGGGATGTCTATCTTTGATAGCACATGCCAAAACTATGTTCGGTTTAAACCTTCTTATTTGTTGGATTATTAAATTCTTGTTTTCTTCTGTCATTTCAAAAAAACCATCTTTCATTTCGAGATTTTCTCGGATTGATAATCCCATCACTTGAGAAGCAATGGAAGCCTCCCGGATCCTGGTTTCACTATTTCCTCGTGTGCCCAATTCTCCCTGCGTCAAGTCAACTATTCCTGCTTTTTTACCTTCTGTAATGTGCTTAATAAGGGTTCCGGATGCAGACAACTCTACATCGTCAGGATGGGCAGCAAATGCAAGAATATCTAATTTCATAAATTATCAATTGATTGGGTTAAGTGCTTTGTGTATATTTTATAACGATAATAAGAAAACAAGGTAAAAAACGCAAATAAAGCAATCGTCAGATTTACCCAAGTGGGTACTTTACCCAAGCCTTCACCTTGGGCATACGAATGTAATCCGGTCAGATAAAAGTTAACACCAAAAAAAGTAAAAATAATTGCGGAGTAACCCCAAAGCGCAACAACATTAAAGATGAATTTGCCTTTCAACACCGGAATGAATCTAAGGTGAAGAATGACCGCATATACCAAAACCGAAACTAAAGCCCAGGTTTCCTTAGGATCCCACCCCCAATATCTACCCCAAGATTCATTGGCCCAAACTCCTCCGAGAAATGTACCTATCGTTAACATGAAAAGGCCGATGGTTATTGTCATTTCTGAAACATAAGTCAATTCGTTGATGTGAAGTGTTAATAGTTGACCATTTTTATTATTTCTAAAAATATACAAAGTGAGATTGAAAATGGCTAATATGGCACCCAGTCCAAGAAATCCATAACTACTGGTAATGACTGCCACATGGATCATTAGCCAGTATGACTTAAGTACCGGTTGTAAGGGTGTTATTTCCGGGTCCAGCAGGTTCATTTCGGTAACAAAAATCATCAGAGATGCTAAAATGGCTGTACCCGCAAGTATGACAAGGTTTTTAGATGAAAATATAAATCCGGCAATCATGGTGGCCCAAGCTATAAATACTACGGCCTCATAACCATTGCTCCACGGTGCATGTCCTGAAATATACCATCGAAGTGATAAGCCAATTCCATGATATATAAAAATAACAAACAATACTACCTTGAATAGCTTTCCTAGTCTGTCAAAAAAATGCTCCTTACGTCGGCTTGAACTAATGAATATTCGTATAAAAAAGCTTAACAACAATAAGAAACCAATTGTTAGATAACAGTAGAGCGTATTTTTAAATACATTCATTTTGTTGTAGCTAATCTCAATTGACACTTTTCGTTCATCAGGCACAATCATACCGGCGATTTTGCGCTGATATTTTTTAAGTTGAAATAAAATTTCATCTACTTCTCTATAATTTTTCGTTTCTGCAGCCCTATCCAAACCTGCTATATACTTTAAAACCATTTTGGAGGAGACACTGTCCTGTTGCATCAACTCAGTGCTTAGCGGAACATACCAAGTGTTGGAAGAATTGTTTGGAATAGGTATGATTTTCATGTATTGCCAATTAAAAATTTCCTGAACAACTTGAAACTTCTCAACCAGTTTAATGATTTTCTTATCGTATTCATCCCGTTTTGATTCTGTTCGTCTGTGTGCATTGTTATAGCGTGTCATCCATTTGAACTGTCCTTGTTGATCCGCCAGTTGTGTGTATGAGCAATAACTGCCTACACGCATGGATTCCTGCAAAACGGAAGGAACCTGAATTATTTTTTGATTAACCCAATATTGTGGATACATGTGCATACTCAATATTGTTTGTACAGCATTGTACTCTTTGAAGTGATTGTTCCGATAAATCTTTCTTAACAACTGATCACACAATGTATGAAGAGGTATGATTCGTCCGTTGAAATCTTGAACCAACAGTGATGCAAGCTTTTCAGAATGACCAGAAGATATAATGCGATGGATTGGTTGCCCGGATTTTGGAGAATTTGTATGATCGTGACTATTTTGAGAAAATCCAAATCCAGACAAGGAAAGCATCACCATTAACATTAAATTTAATTTCAAATGCTCTCTTTTTTCACGAATGCGTTTGAGTTTATTATTCAAATCCCTGAATCTTCCGGACGGGGCAAACAGAGACAGAATCATTCCAATAGACATGAGCAAATAACCTAAATATGTTATATTAGTTCCCCACCAATCGTGATTTACGCTCAAATGTGTTCCTTTTTCATCAGCATCATAAGATGACTGAAAAAAGCGATAACCATCATAATCCATGACATGATTCATAAAAATACGTTTATTTCGGACGTAATTATTCCAATTGTCTAAGATGGTAACTTCACTGGCAAATGAAGAAGGAGCATTAGATCCCGGGTATCGATCTAGTACAAAATCACGGCATGCCACATAAAAAGGGATTTCAATCGGAGTTGAACCATATTCCATCTCGTAGTTTAACCCTTGAAAATTAAATTGTTGCCTCACAGGTATTGCACCCATTCCTCCAACCAAAGTAACCTGCTTGGAACTGTTTCCATCCGTGATTTTAAGAGTCAGATAGTCTTTACCAACATTTTTTCTGCCGGAGGGCAGGAGCATTTTTTTAGCGTGATTGAGTATTTGCTTGAAAACGATTTGCTGACCATTAATTTGATAAAGTGTAGCCGTTTGAAAAGGTGCAGGAGTATTGGCCAAAATCTTAACAAACAAGGAGTCCGGAATTTGTCCACCCGACTGTCTGACTTTTTGCATTTCTGTCATCGGTAAATAGCGAACATCGGCATCACTCTTCATCCAAATAGCAGCACCTCTTCGGAATAACTTCAAATTTCCTGTTTCCACTTTTTCATTAAAAGAAACAATTAAATTTCCGGCGATGAGATGCTCGCCTTCAGACAGGTAATTGGACTTCATTCCTTCTGTAATCAATTCAATTACAAATCCTTGAATACTGTCATTGACAACAAGTGAATCAATCATTTTCTTCTTAAAGTCAACATAATCTATAGAAATCCGTTTAGGATGACCGGGAAAATCAACATCTATAGAAAAATCGTTAGAGGTTATCGGTGACAAAAACTGTTTTTCACTGTAAGTGTATTGCATTTTTCCATCATTGATCCTGAACCAAACATGGGGATCCGCAGTATGTATGATATTCGTTTTTTCTCCTTCACGGATCAACATCAACCCTTCAAAACCAATGAATCGCGTCATTCCTGCTCCAATCATAATTACAATAAATGAGCTATGAAAAGTGAGGACCGAGATCTTTTCACGCTTATACATTTGATAATTGAACGTATTGGCAATAAGACTCAAACAAAGGTATCCCAAGACTATTTCAAACCAAAGTGCGTTATAAACGATGATTTTTGCAGCTTGAATATCAACGACAGACTCAATGAATGTTGCTGAAGCAATTGCCAATAGAAAAACAATCAGGGCGACTGTCATCATACGCATTGAAAAAAAAGCTCTTGAAAGTTTCTCCATGGACGCCAAATATTTGTGCAAAAATACACATTGGAGCTTATTATTTCATGATTTGACAATTTATGAATGAATCACTAATAAACAAATTTGTTTAGGCTTTAACTTTCATCTATCGAAACAAACTTCATTTGATTATTGACTCGTGGGAATTCATTGAAAGGTAAAGCAATTTAGTTGAGGATATTTTAAAATGCTTTAACTGAAAGCTAATTTCAAACTGTCGTATTCAGATTAATCAAAATAATACTCAACAACATGAATAATATGCCCAAAAAAGACGGAATGTTTTCTACAACAGGTTCATTGGTGGACGATTTCTTTAATCAAAGTTTGTTTAATTGGACAGGACGAGGGTCTTCTTCGGTTCGAAATTCTATTCCATCGGCTAATATTGAAGAAACCGACAAGTTATACTGCATTGATTTGGCTGTACCTGGAATGAAAAAAAGTGACTTCAGGATTGAGTTGAATAATCACGTTTTGTCTGTTCAAACGGAGCGTGAAGATGAGGAGCAACAAACTTATGACGGGACTTTTAAACGAAGAGAATTCAGCTATCAGTCTTTTTACAGAACATTCAGACTTCCGGAATGGGTTGATGTTGATACAATTAATGCTACATACAACGATGGAATCTTACGCATTGAGGTTGAAAAAAAGTCAGGTGATTCCAGTAGAGAATGTAAGTTGATATCTGTCGAATAATCAGATGAAATAAACTGTTTGTTTATAACGTTTTCAAAAGTTGATTCACGTTGTGGTATATACGTTCTTCAATTGCAGATGTATCTGATTTTTGAAACGTAGTTGCCGTAATTTTTTCGTAGAGTTCGATATATCTCTCACTGACTGTATCAACAAATGAATCAGGCATTTGCGGGATTTGTTGACCTTGGAGTCCTTGAAAATTATGATCAATGAGCCATTGTCTGACAAATTCCTTAGAAAGTTGTTTTTGAGGCAGGCCTTTTTCTTGGCGATCTTCGTAACCATTTGCGTAAAAATAGCGAGAAGAATCCGGCGTATGGATTTCATCAATCAGGAAGACATCCCCATTAAACAATCCGAATTCGTATTTCGTATCGACGAGAAGTAAGCCCCTTTGTTCGGCCATTTCTCTTCCTCTTTGAAACAATTGGTATGTGTAAGCTTCCATTTTTGCGTAAACTTCCGGACTTACTAATCCGCTTGCCAAAATTTCTTCTTTCGACATATCAATATCATGGCCTTCCATCGCTTTACCTGCAGGAGTTATAATAGGTTGAGGAAAGGGATCATTTTCTCTGAGTCCGTCAGGCATCTTGACACCACACAAGATTCGTTTTCCTTGACGATACTCCCTTGCAGCATGACCGGAGAGGTAAGCTCTGATGACCATTTCAACTCGAATTGATTCGCAAGCATATCCCACAGAAACATTAGGGTCGGGTGAAGCAATTAACCAGTTTGGGGCAATATCTCTTGTATTATTCAAAAAATAGCTTGCCAACTGATTTAAAACTTGGCCTTTATACGGTATTCCTTTTGGAAGAATATGATCAAAAGCAGAGATTCGATCGGAAGCCACCATGATTAACATTTCGTTTTCCAAGAAGTAAACATCTCTAACTTTTCCTTTGTAACAACTTTTTTGTCCGGAAAAATGAAAGTTCAGATGAGTCAATGTTTTTGTCATCATTTAATGTTTACTTATCTTTTTCTTTTTGAGCCCTTTCAATGGCTTCTGCTTTGTCAAATGCATCTACAATTCGTTTCACCAAACTGTGTCTGATGACATCATTTTGTCCTAGTCTGACAATTCCAATTCCCTCAACATCTTTCAGAACATCTAAAGCATAAGCAAGTCCCGATCGCTGACGGTGAGGCAAATCTACTTGAGACATATCACCTGTAATCACGAATTTGGCAGTCATTCCCATGCGGGTCAAAAACATCTTCATTTGCATGGAGGTGGTATTCTGAGCCTCGTCCAAAATTACGAATGCTTTGTCAAGCGTTCGACCGCGCATGAAGGCTAAGGGAGCAATTTCGATGATTCCGAATTCAATCATTTCAGCTAGTTTTTCAGGTGCTATCATGTCCCTCAAAGCATCGTAAAGTGGCATCAAATAAGGATCTAACTTTTCCTTGAGGTCACCGGGAAGAAAACCGAGATTCTCTCCCGCTTCGACGGCAGGCCTGGTGAGAACAATTCGCTTAACTTCCTTGGCTTTTAATGCCCTGACCGCCAATGCAACAGCCGTGTAGGTTTTGCCGGTTCCGGCCGGTCCAACGGCGAAAACCATATCGTTTTCCGTTACTAATTGAACCAGTTTTTTTTGATTTAATGTTCGCGCTTTGATTTTAGTGCCACCATTCCCATGTACAAGCGTTTCTGATCCATCATCGGAGGATATCATCCGGGAGCCTTCCTCCATCATCAGGTTGTCTATGTTATTTTCGGTAACACTATTGTACTTGTGAAAATGCTTAATAATCAAATCAAATTTCTTTTCAAACTCGTCAATAAGACCTTCTTCTCCATTGATAAACAACTGATTACCACGCGCCACGATTTTGAGTTCAGGGAAGAAACTTTTGATGTACTTCAGTTTAGAATTATTGACTCCAAACAATTCTACGGGATTTATTCCTTTTACTTCCAGCTTTTTTTCTGTCAATCTTTATTTTTTGAGTTAAACTTCATCTAAAATAGCTCTTTAAAAGCTATTTTTGAACAAAAATATAAAATAATTTGGCTCGCATTCAATCAGAAAAACAGGCTGTGCAGATCATAACGCTCACTACAGACATGGGAGTTAAGGATCACTATTTGGCCTCTGTCAAAGCGACCATTTTAAAGAACATTCCAAGTGCAACTATTATCGATGTTTCCCATGCTGTCAAGCCTTTTGATTGCGCTGAAGCAGCCTATTATCTTCGATCTTGTTTTGATGATTTTCCGGAGGGCACAGTCCATGTGGTTGGAGTTGACAGCGAACCAATGATTAACTTCGGTGGTTCAGAAGGAACATTTCCATCTATATTGAAATACAAAAATCAGTACATAGTATCCAATGACAATGGTTTTTTTGGTGCTTTCTTAGAAGAAAACGAAGCTGAATCTTTTTTCAGAATTGACGATGTATTGTCTTCAAAAGATATTTTTAAATTTCCGTTGAAGAATATTTTAATTCCCAGCGCATGCAACTTGTTGAAAGGGCTTCAGCCGGAATCATTTGCATCACCATTCCACACTTACAAGAAGTCATTTGCGTTAACTGCCATTACAGAATTGAACCTGATTAAAGGAAACATCATTCACATCGATACATATGGTAATTTAATAACCAACATTCATCAATCCTTATTTGAGAGATATGAATCAAACATCCCGTTCACCATCTATTTTCGCGATAAGGAACATTTTTTAAATGGAATAGCAAGTTCCTATAATTCCGTTCCTCCCGGAGAAAAAGTAGCACTATTCAACCAAAACAATTTATTGGAAATTGCAATCAATCGTGGTGCTAATGGGAGTAATGGTGGGGCGGAAAAATTATTCGGCATGCGGTTGGGCGATATTGTACGTGTAGAGTTCAGCCCTGCCGGATCGCGACAAACCATTGAATCGCTATTTGAATGATTGTACGTATCGTAAAGCTTCAGTTTCAGGAAGATAAAACTGAAGAATTTTTAACATTTTTTGAAACTATTAAATTGAAAGTATCAAGTTTTCCCGGATGTATGGGTATGCAGTTATTGCAAGGATTACCTGAAGGTACTATTGTCATAACCTACAGTCATTGGGAGAATGAGCAAGCACTTGAAAACTACAGACATTCAGATACATTTAAACAGATTTGGTCAACAATTAAACCATGGTTCGGAGCCGGACCGGAGGCTTGGAGTCTTGAAACAGTATATAATTCCTTCGAAAAATAGCAGCGCTTTTTTTTAGAGAAGCAGATAAATCTTGTTTTGTTACCAAATTAAATGTACCTTTAGCAAAATTTAATAATTAGTTTAATGAGTAAAGGAGTAGTAAAATTCTTTAATGAAACAAAGGGATTCGGTTTCATTATTGATTCTGAAACAAGTAAAGAGTATTTTGTTCACGTTTCAGGATTGGTTGATAAAATCAAGGAAAATGATGAAGTAGAATTTGATCTTGAGGAAGGAAGAAAAGGATTAAATGCCATGAATGTGAAGTTAGCATAACGATAATAATTCATTTTTTGATTCTTGAAAGGTCTCGCATTTGCGAGGCCTTTCTTTTTGATTCATTTTTTGATTTAGCAACTATACGTCAGAAAAATCTTTGTCTTGAATCAATCGATTACTTTAAAAAATGGATCTGCTAAATCTGAATAACGACAGTTTAGTAAAGAAATCAAAGTACATTTACTTTCAGGAATTGTTCCCATTGATTCGCCTGATGATCATTCATGACACGAGGAAACTTATTTTGAGAGCCCGATTTCCCAATGGCATCCATGAAATGATAAAAACTACTTACCGGTAAAACCTTTAAATGAGGACGATTTAGTGTGTACTTTCTGACTGAAGCGTAATCATCATTCAAACTCATAAGCGCATCATCAATCTGTTTCAGAATAAGTTCATTATCTATATTGTCCGGAGTGCCGACAAACCAATTATGGCGTTGATTTTGATTATCGGCATATAAACAAAATTCCGGTATTTCAATGCCTTTTGACTTACAAACCTGTTGAATGGCAGTATTAATGTTGTCTAGGGATAAATGTTCACCACACAAGCTTAAAAACTGTTTGATTCTCCCGGTTATCTTGATTTCACGCTCTTCAACATCGATAAACTGTACTAAATCGCCAATCATGTAACGCCACAAACCTGCGTTGGTAGAAATAACAAGAGCATAATCTATACCCTCAGACACTTGACTCAAGGTAAAAGCTTCGTAATTGTCTTTCAAATTACCATCTTGGTCAAAAAAATCGGTGTTAAATGGTACGAATTCATAAAAAATACCCGCATTCAACAACAAGCGCATACCTTTTCGTTCAGGAGAAGTTTGATAGGCAAAATACCCTTCACTTGCCAAATAGGTATCAAGCAAATGTATTTTTTGAGCAGCAATTTTTTCGATTCGAGGCACA
Source organism: uncultured Akkermansia sp. (assembly GCA_964526595.1). GTDB lineage: Bacteria > Bacteroidota > Bacteroidia > Flavobacteriales_D > Crocinitomicaceae > M0103. The sequence continues at coordinate 16,465 of CAZGJF010000015.1, forward strand.
TACGGATCTATAAACACTCCTCCATGTACATAGACATGAAGATTAGGCCAAATGTCATGAATGGAATTTAAACGATATGTCTCCACAATGCGTTCCATTAACATGATGCACCAACTTGGCACTCCTGCTATGATGCCAATATCCCAACTTGGAGCCTTTTCGACCATTTTTTCCAATTTTTTGTTCCAATCTCTGATTTTGGAAATTCGATTCCCCGGCTTAGTGAAAGGATTAACAACAAACGATGTGTACTTCTTTAAGATGCCACTCAAATCACCCTCAATATGCGTTTCTTTTTTTACCAAACTGGCACTTCCGCCAACAGCGAGGATACTGGCAGAAAAAAAGGTTTCAGGAAGATCCAACTCGTGTAAGGTAGATGTCTGTCGTAAACTGGTCCGTTGGAACGAACGAATCATTTCTTCTGTGACCGGGATTCGTTTACTTGGAGAACCGGTAGTTCCGGAAGATAGTGCATAATGTTTAATTCTGCCCGGCCAAGTATGGTCTTTCACCCCTCTGATAGAATCTTTCAGCCATGTGGTATAAAAATCTTCATATTCTGTAATTGGGACGCTTTGCTGATAACTTTCAACAATGTCTTCATGATCCAAAATATCCTGAAAATAGTGAGAAAGACCAAAAGCCGTTTTTTTGGACTTTTCGATGTTTTTTTGAAGCGTCGTAAGCTGATTGATGTAATTCTTCCCTTTATTAAAGTTCCGTTTGTAGTTAATTTCAGTCGTTTTCTTGATTAACTTTCCTATGATTGGCATTGCTTCAGGTTTGATGACAAAATTAGGTTAATTCAGTTAAAATTGCTGAAAGTAACGATTTTTTAAGTCAAATAGCCTTAAATTATAGTGAGTCTTGTACGTGAAAAACAACCTAAAAACTTGGGTTCTTCCTCCCAATGGAACAGGATTTACAAGAAGCATCTTTTTTCAAAAATCGGTAGTAAAATCTACGAGCCAGAAATGCTAAGGAAGCACCTATTGCTAAAATGACCACTAAAAACTGCATCAACTTAACATATTGAATGTAACAAATGCTCCCAAATAGGCTAATAAACCCATGAATCCAACTTGAATAAGTGGCCATTTCCAAGTTTTAGTCTCCCTTTTCACTACTGCCAGTGTCGCCATGCATTGCATCGCAAAGACATAAAAGATCATCAATGATACACCTGAAGCTAAGGAATAAACTAAGGTTCCATCGTCTCGTGTTTCTATTCGAAGACGATCTATCAAACGTTTATTTTCTCCATTCTCATCCTGAACGGCGTAGATTGTTGCCAATGAACCGACAAATACTTCTCGTGCAGCAAAAGAGGTGATCAAGGAAACACCCATTTTCCAATCGTATCCCAATGGACGTATAACGGGTTCAATAAATTTCCCCATAATTCCAACATAGGAGTTTTCTAATTTCGTTGATTCAACCAATTTGTGACGCTCAACTTCACTTAAATGCTTTCGTTTCGCTTCGATTTTGGCCGCTTTTGTTGCGGTTTCAATACGATTGATGGGGCCGAAGGTTGCCAAGGCCCACAAAATGACAGAAATTGCTAAAATCACCTTTCCGGCGTCACGTACAAAAACTTTGATTTTTTCCCACACAGTGATGCCCACATTTTCCCATCTGGGAGTTTTATAACTGGGGAGTTCAAGCAGCAAAAATCCTTTTTCTTTAGACTGGATAACCCACTTCAAGACTACGGAAATAGTCAAAGCGGCAATCAAGCCCAAGGCATATAATCCAAATAAAACCAATCCCTGCAAATTTAGAACCCCCCCTATCAACTGTTTTGGAATAACAAGAGCAATAAGCAACGTATAAACGGGAATACGTGCACTGCAACTCATTAAAGGAGCAACCATGATGGTGATTAATCGTTCTTTCCAGTCTGAAATCGTTCTGGTGGCCATCACGCCGGGGATAGCGCAAGCAACACTTGAAAGTAATGGAACAACACTTTTGCCGTTCAAACCAAGTGGGCGCATCAAACGATCCATGATAAAAACCACACGCGCCAGGTAACCACTTTCCTCCAATAGGGCAATAAAGAAAAAAAGAAGTGCTATCTGTGGCACAAAAACCAAAACGCCCCCGATTCCGGGAATGATGCCCTGACTGATTAAATCTGAGAACAAACCTTTGGGAAGCGCTTCGCTCAGCGTGGCACTTAATTGAGCAAAAGACTGATCAATAAAATCCATCGGTATGGTTGCAAAGGCATAGATAAACTGAAAAATGACCAATAAAATGGAGGCAAATATCAAATAACCGAAAATCGGATGGACAAGGATTTTGTCTAATTTGTTTTGCTGAAATTCTTTCGTTGGTTTGTGAATCGTTTGTATCTCTTTTAAGAGCTGATGAATCAACTCATAGCGTTTCACTGCCTCAACTTCCTGATCATGCAAATTGCCTTGTTCACAAACAGAAGCATTGGGCAAAAAAGAAGTTTCTACTTTAGTATCACGTACTTCCTGAATGGCCTGAATCAAACGATTTTTTCCCAGACCAACTCTGGCTGTCGTTTCCACAATTTTTGCCGCTGAAAAGTGCCTTTGTAAAGTCTCTAATGAGATTGTAATTCCTTTCCTTTGGGCGATATCAGACATGTTCAACACCAAAACGGTTGGTAATTTCAAATCATAAATTTGTGAAAACAAAAACAAATTACGCTCTAGGTTAGAAGCATCAGCCACGACCAAAACAACATCGGGATAATCCTGATTTTGGGCATCCGTCAGAACATCGTACACCACTTGCTCATCTTTGGAACGCGGATAGATACTGTATGTTCCCGGTAAATCTATGAGCGTATGCTCCTGTCCGGAAATTATTAACTGACCGATCTTCTTATCCACAGTAACACCCGGAAAATTACCCACCTGCTGACGTAATCCGGTCAGCATGTTAAACACAGAACTTTTGCCGGTGTTGGGATTTCCTACGAGCGCAATCTTCATGGTGCGAACTTAATCAAATTGATTGACTCGGCACATATTCCCGGACTTCAATCAGAGCTGCCTCATCCAATCGCAAGGATAGGATGTAGCCCTGAATATCTACCGCAATTGGATCGCCAAATGGTGCTCGAAATAAAACCGTGAGGGCTTTGCCGTGAATGAATCCCATCTCCATCAATTTGGGTTTGAGCGCAGCATTTTTAACCGTTTCAACGATAACTGTTTCACCGCTTGGAATGGAAGATAGCAGAGTATTCATGGCGAAATTTTAGACAAAGGTAAATGAAATAAATTCGTTGCCCCGTACCTTATTTGTGGTATTTTTATGAATGATGATTCTTAGTTGAAGGTATTTTCAATTAAAACGCTTTAATTAATCATTTATGTTATTATTTAGTCTAATAATTGTAGGTTTCTTAATATAATTGTCATTAATATCATATTAAATTTAACTGAGTATTAACCGTTATAAGAAACTCAATGATAGATCGGAATTGATATAATAATCTTGAATTAATACTTAAAGACACCCTACTATGACTCAATTCTTATGGATAAGAATTTAATTCTTAATTAACATTACATTACAATGAATAAATATCTGTTAACTTCTGCTATTTTGCTTTTTGTAGTCATCAGTACCTTGAGTCTGCTTCCTCCCGAAAGTGGTGTTGAATTGCCTTCAAATGATAAGTTGAGTCATTTTCTGGCTTACAGTGCTTTCTCCTTGAATGTGGCTTTATTGGTTTTCAAACGATCTCACCTGATTTTGGCCTACTTATTGGTTTTCATGTACAGCATTCTTATCGAATATTTGCAAGGATTTATTCCGGGCAGAGAACCATCCAGTTTGGATTTAATCGCCAACTTATCCGGAATTACCCTTGGAGCAATCATTCATCGATATGCTGCCACATACATTCGGCAATGGTTTCCATAACAACTTCTACGCATACAACTCCATTGGCGCTTTCACATGAACCGAAAGATCAAAATAATCCCTACTTTTGACTGTTCGGTATTCAAGCGCTATGCAGATCAACTATGTTTATACCATTCAAATAAGAGTTCGTTACAGCGAAACAGATCAAATGGGCTATTGCTATTACGGCAATTATGCACATTATTTTGAAGTGGGGCGCGTGGAAACAATGCGATCTCTTGGCAGTTCGTATAAAATACTAGAAGAAAACGGCATTTTATTGCCTGTCAGAGAATATCACGTGCGGTATCATGCACCTGCCATGTACGATGACTTGCTTCATGTTCAAACTACAGTAACTGAAATCAAAGGCGCTAAGATTGCATTTACTTACAAGATTCTAAATGAACATAATCAGCTGATTTGCGAGGCTTCAACAGACTTGGTTTTTATAAACAAAAATACCCGAAAACCAACGCAAGCTCCTTTGTCCTTTGTTCAATTATTTCAAAAACATGCTTCGCATGACTGATTGCTTCGTTCCTGCCGATAAGGATGCTTTTGCATCCATGATTTCTGTTCGTTCGGGAGAAACCAAAATGGGGGAATTGATGAGTTATGGTCAGGTAAGCCCCCAAAACAAATATGCCATCATCGGCATTTCTGAAAGCATCGGTCCACAAGCAAATTATGGATCCAGTGGAGCTGAAAACGGATTTGATTCCTTCATCAAACGTTTTCTCAACATGCAATCCAATCGTTTTTTATCGGGCGAATTGATTCATTTATGCGGTGTCATTCGATTTGATGATTCGTTTTCTACTGTTGATCAAGCACGTTCAGAAGTCGCCAAGCTGGACTCTCATGTTGAACAGATCGTACGTTCTGTATTGGAACAACAACTGATTCCAATTGTCATTGGTGGTGGGCATAATAACGCATATCCAATTATCAAAGCAGTTTCATCATACTTTCGTCAAGCTATTGAAGTTGTCAACCTGGATCCACATGCCGATTGTCGAAAATTGGAAGGCAGACATAGCGGCAATTCTTTTTCACATGCCTTAACAGAAGGATTAATTAAAAATTATTCAGTATTAGGTTTGCATAAAGCATACAATAATGAACACACCTATGATTTTCTTGAGGAAAACAATTGCTTTCATTCGTTTTATGACGATTACATCATGACTCCTGAACATTTTACACGGGATATTTCAACTGTGCAAAAACGCATTTTGCCTTCAGACAAAATCGGAATAGAACTTGATTTGGATGCCATTCAAGGCATGCCTGCTTCTGCATTCACACCAAGTGGATTCAGTCTTGAACAAGCACGCTTTTACGTTAAATCGTTTGGTGCTGTTAAGCAATGTTGTTATTTGCATCTTCCGGAAGGAGCACCGCTCAATGAATCTGAAAACAAATTGGTCGGAAAAGCACTCGCCTATTTGGTGTGGGACTTCATATTTTCAACAAATTACTGCACGAATTGATTCGATGCACAAGGCATAAGTTGAGAGATTTAAGCATAAAAAAATCCGCCTTTTAAGCGGATTTTAGAGATATAGCGTTTAAATTCATTTACTTTTTTACTGCATCAACAACCGCCTTGAAAGCTTCAGGGTGGTTCATCGCTAAATCGGCTAATACCTTTCGGTTCAGCTCAATTCCGCTTTGATGTACAGCTCCAATGAATTGAGAATAGCTCATTCCGTGCTGGCGGGCTCCGGCGTTGATACGCGCAATCCACAAAGAACGGAAGTTTCTTTTCTTTTGCTTACGACCTTCGTAAGCATAGTTTAAACCTTTTTCTACTGCATTTTTTGCAACGGTCCAAACATTTTTTCTGCGACCAAAGTACCCTTTGGCAAGCTTCATCAAGTTCTTTCTACGAGCTCTCGAAGCTACATGATTTACTGATCTTGGCATAATTTCTAGTTTTTTGACAAAGAGCGCAACATTGTTTCAGTTGACTTAGTTACTCATTACCGGGTTAAACAATAAACAAACCGATTGTGCTTCATCCGTCATCGACGAATTACTTCATGCACAACTGTAATTTAACATTTGACAAATCCGATTCGTGAACCAAACCGGCAGCTGTCAAGTTTCTTTTACGCTTCGTCGACTTCTTAGTCAAGATGTGACTTTTAAATGCGTGCTTTCTTTTAATTTTACCGCTTCCAGTGATTGTGAATCGCTTCTTAGCACTGGATTTAGTTTTCATTTTAGGCATCTCTCTTCGTTTTTAAGTTAACGCTATATCTGCTTTTTTCAAGTAGTTTCTGATTGAAAACTACACTTTTTTATTTCTTTTTCGGATTAATCATTATAATCATCCGCTTACCTTCTAACTTTGGCAACTGCTCGACCGCACCGATATCACCGAGTTCCTGGGCAAATTTGAGCAACAAAATTTCACCGCGATCTTTAAACACAATGGTTCGACCTCGGAAAAACACATAGGCCTTTACTTTAGAGCCTTCTTCCAAAAATTTGCGGGCATGTGCCAACTTGAAATTGAAATCGTGGTCATCTGTATTGGGGCCAAAACGAATCTCTTTCAATACTATTTTACTTTGCTTGGCTTTGAGCTCCTTTTGTTTCTTCTTTTGGTTGTAAAGGAACTTACGATAGTCCAATATTTTACAAACCGGTGGAACAGCATTGGGAGAGATTTCAACTAAATCCAACTCTTTTTCCTCGGCAATTTTCAAGGCCTCATACGTGGAAATCACCTTTGGTTCTTCACCTTCAGTAACCAATCGAATTTCTCGAGCGGTAATCTTTTCGTTGATTTTGTGTTGTGCTTCCTCCTCTCTTTTAACAAAAGGTCTTCTTGTGTTTTTTCTCATTCAATCATTTAAACATGCGACGACAATTCGTCTTCGATCGTTTTTTGTACCAATTCAACAAATTGTTCACTACTCATTGAGCCTTTATCCCCTACTCCACGTTGACGAACAGAAAGCTCCTGATTTTGAGCTTCTTTTTCACCAACAATCAGCATAAACGGCACTTTGCTCAACTCAGCATCGCGAATTTTTTTGCCAATTTTTTCGTTGCGATCGTCAACGAATCCGCGAATATCGTAATTATTTAGTAATTCTGAAAGTTTTTCTGCGTACGCATTGTATTTATCAGAAATTGGCAGAATCGCAAATTGTTCTGTTGTCAACCATAATGGAAAATCTCCCGCACAGTGTTCCAACAAGACAGCGACAAATCTTTCCATTGAACCAAATGGTGCACGATGTATCATAACCGGACGATGTTTTTGATTGTCGGCTCCTGTATATTCGAGTTCAAATCGTTCAGGCAAATTGTAATCTACCTGAATGGTTCCCAATTGCCATTCCCGACCCAAGGCATCTTGTACCATAAAGTCGAGTTTAGGACCATAGAATGCTGCTTCTCCATACTCCACGACAGTAGGTAATTCTTTTTCAGATGCCGCTTCAATGATTGCCCGTTCAGCTTTTTCCCAATTCTCATCGTTACCAATGTATTTCGAAGGATTATCGGGATCTCTCAGGGAAATTTGAGCCTTGAAATTTTCAAAAGAAAGCGTTTTGAAGATATACAATACCAAATCAATTACCTTCTTAAATTCATCTTTCACTTGATCTTGTGTACAGAAAATATGTGCGTCATCTTGCGTAAAACCTCGAACACGTGTCAGCCCATGTAATTCGCCGGATTGCTCGTAGCGGTAAACCGTACCAAACTCCGCAAAACGGGCAGGTAAGTCTTTGTATGAACGTGGCTTGGACTTGAATATCTCGCAATGGTGCGGACAATTCATCGGTTTAAGCAAAAATTCTTCATCAACATCCGGTGTTCGAATGGGCTGAAAAGAATCTGCTCCATATTTGGCATAATGTCCGGAAGTTACATACAACTCTTTGTTTCCTATATGTGGAGTAATAACCTGATCGTAACCTGCTTTTCGTTGAGCTTTCTTCAAAAAATTCTCCAAGCGCTCTCTCAATGCGGCCCCTTTTGGCAACCACAAAGGCAAGCCCTGCCCTACTTTTTGAGAAAACGTGAACAATTCCAATTCTTTACCTAATTTTCTATGATCACGGCGTTTAGCTTCTTCAACTTTTTCAAGATATTCAGTCAGTTCTGACTGCTTGGGAAAGGTGATTCCATATATGCGTGTCAACTGCTTGTTTTTTTCGTCTCCTTTCCAGTATGCTCCGGCGATAGCTGTCAATTTAACAGCTTTGATGAAACCGGTATCAGGGATATGCGGCCCACGACATAAATCGGTGAAATTACCTTGCGAATAAAAAGTGATGCTGCCATCTTCCAGTCCTTCCAACAACTCCAACTTGTATGGATCTTGTTTTTCGCTAAAGTAGGCGATTGCATCTGCTTTTGATACTTCCTTACGAATAAATGGATTTTTGGATTTAGCCAGTTCTTGCATTAATTTCTCGACATTTTCCAAGTCTTTTTCGGAGATGGAATGATCCATCAAATCTATATCGTAATAAAAACCGTTTGCAACCGGTGGACCAATCGCAAGTTTGATTCCGGGGTAAAGCGTTTCAAGCGCTTCTGCCATCAAGTGAGCGGAAGAGTGCCACATAGTTGATTTTCCTTCTCCATCGTTCCAAGTTAACAATTGCAGTTGGCAGTCATTCATCAAGGGGCGCATAGCATCGATGACTTCTCCATTCACTTTGGCAGCAAGCACATTCCGCGCAAGCCCTTCTGAAATACTTTTGGCTACTTCTAACGAAGTTGTACCTGATTCATACGTCTTTATCGTTCCATCCGGAAGGGTTACATGTATCATGATATGCGTTCAATTTGAGTAACAAAGATAAGGGTTTCATTGTAAATTGTGCTTATTTGAAAACCGGAAAGATGAGATTGAAAAGGAAATGTTTTTAACTTCTGTAAAATTTACATTCATTTGTATGATCTGATGATGCAAGAATCTTCATTTACATATCGCTTTTATCGACAACCCTTTATAGTACTGACATGTTGTTTGGCATCGGGTATTCTGATTGGATATAACATTCCGATGAGTACAAGATTTTTCAGCATTACAGGTCTGATAATCTGTCTAACAGCCCTAATTGTCCATTTGAACAATAAAATGCACGCACTAATTGCGCATATTTTCATTGCAATCGTATTCACTTGGTTTGGCACCTTATTGATTCAAACATTCCATCTTGACTTATTTAACCATTATTCCATTGATCAAAATTATCGAAAAGGTGATTTGTTATTAGTTGAACTAGAGGAAGTTGACCCATCAAATAAACAATGGCATAAAATGATGGGGGTGATTCGATCGGATATTCAACCTAATAAACAGTATCCCGTTAAGGAGCCCGTTGTTTTGTATTTAAAATCAGACTCATTTAATTTCAGAAAGGGTGATGTCCTATTGATTTCATCCCAACTGAATGAAATCAAAAATGCCGGTAATCCGGGTGAATTTGATGCGGAAGCTTTTTGGAATAAAAAAGGAATACGTAAAATGTTGTTTGTAGATGAAAACGAGTATTCCGTCGTAAATCATGGTCACCCTTCATTTTTGAGCCAAACTTTAGATCAATTTCGTTTGTATCTCAAGTCGGCACTTGAAACAACAATAAAAGGAAAAAATCTGGCTATTGCATTGGCATTGATTTTAGGTGACAAATCATTACTTGATTCGGAGATAACAGCGAGTTTCACTAATACCGGTGCGATGCATATACTGGCCGTCTCAGGACTTCATATTGGTATAATGATGCAGCTTATGATGTTTATATTAAGTCAGTTTGCACGATTCATTAAACGAAAACATGCTGTCGTTATCGTTGTTCTTACGATGTGGATTTATGCATTCATAACCGGGATGTCTCCTTCAGTACTTCGGGCTGTATTCATGTTTTCTGTGCTGTCAATCGCTCAGATTTCCGGAAAAAATTACCTGCCGGTCAACACCTTGTTTTTTACCGGTTTTGCCTTAATGTTGATCAATCCATACACGCTTTTCGACATAGGCTTTCAACTGTCTTTTCTAGCGATGCTGGGTATCTTTTTGTTTTATGAATCCATCGAATGTACCATTCAAATTAAAAATAACATTCTCCGAAAAGTATGGCAGGGAACTGCGATTGGTTTCGCTGCTCAGTTAATGACAACACCCTTGTCGTTATACTATTTTCATCAGTTCCCGAATTATTTTGTGCTCACGAATATCGGATTGATGGCATCGTCCGGACTCATTCTCGGAGTTGGATTACTTATATTTTCCATTCGATGGTGGGGAATCATTGCAAAATGGATCGCTTTATTATTGACATTAGTTGTATCACTTTCACTCGAATTCATAGAATGGGTTGAAAAACTGCCGGGTGCAGTAGCATACGGATTTGAGCCATCCATCTATAGTGTATTAGCATTGAACTTACTGATTATTGCTATTTTTCTGCTTGTAAAAACGGTACGACAACTTGCAATATTAGGCACAATTGGTATAATCTTACTAGGTATAATTGTCTGGCAACGTCATCTAAATTGTACAACCAACGAATTGTGTGTATTTAACACCCGACAAGTAATCATTTCAGTTTTAAAAGATCAAGAGTTATTTTGTTTTTACAAAGCCAAAGCGAAAGATTTTCACAAAGTAGCGCAAGTCATGCAAGGTTATGTTAAACTTCATCCCGCAAGTGTGCATTATATGCCTATCAAAAACAAAAAATGGACGCTCGAATTGAAAAAGTTTAAACTATCAATTTCGGATCATTATGCTTATATTGATTTGAAAATGAACAAACGAGCATATAGACTAATTACGTCAGATTTTTCGAAAATGAGTACTCATCAAGCAATAACAATTGGCATGCCATGGGTTACCGGTGAAGTTGATCATTCTTTACGTAAAAAAGGAGCTTTCATGAGGAAACTAACCTTGGATTAAAAACAGCTCGAAGTGAGGAAAAAGGACTTTCTGCAGAAAATTGAACTTCATTAATCACTCTCAATGAGTAATCATGCAGAAACTCAAATACCTTACTTGAAATACCTGAAATCCTGACCATTTCGAATACTTTTCACAGATTCAAAAATCAATCGAATGGTATTTTCAACATCTTCTTTTCGAACAGTTTCTACGGTCGTATGCATATAACGCAATGGTAATGAAATTAATGCGCTTGAAACACCTTCATTTGAGTAAGCAAAAGCATCGGTATCGGTTCCTGTGACTCGTGAAGCGGCAGCTCGTTGAAACGGTATTTTGTGTTTGACAGCTGTGTCAATCAGCTGTTTCAACAAATTGTTCTGTACAGCAGGTCCATACGTCAACACCGGACCGTCACCTGATTTTTGATCTCCATTTTCGATTTTATCAACCATGGGAGTATTGGTATCATGGCAAACATCTGTTATAATAGCAACATTGGGCTTAATTCTGTTTGCAATCATTTCGGCACCGCGAAGACCAATTTCTTCCTGAACTGAATTAACTATGTATAAGCCAAATGGAAGTTTCACTTTGTTTTCTTTAAGTAATCGTGCAACCTCAGCAATCATAAATCCTCCCATTCGATTATCCAAAGCACGACCTACATATCGATTTTTGTTCAGAATCATGAATTCGTCCTCAAAAGTCACAACACAACCTACATGAATACCAAGCTTTTCAACCTCCTCTTTAGAATCGCAACCACAATCCAAAAAAATATTTTTCAAGCTGGGTGTTTCCTCCTTTTGTTGCCTCATGTGGATAGCAGGCCAGCCAAAAATTGCCTTTACAATGCCTTTATCTGTATGAATATTTACACGCTTTGAGGGGGCAATCATGTGATCAGATCCTCCATTTCTTCGCAAATAGATAAATCCGTCTTTGGTAATGTAATGTACAAACCAGGAAATTTCATCAGCATGGGCTTCTATTACGACTTTGTATTCTGCTTTCGGGTTGACAACTCCTACTACTGAACCATAATTATCTGTAAAATATTCATCAATATAAGGCTTAATATAACTGAGCCAAATTTTCTGCCCCTCTGATTCAAAACCGGTAGGACTGGGGTTATTCAGATATTTGACCAAGAATTTTTCCGATGTTGCTGTGATAATCTTCTTCATGAGGTAAAAAATGATGAAATTAAATGACTGTAACCATTGAAAAGCTAAACAAATAGATCAGTTAAAAATATACAATTTCAATATTAGTTTACAACTTTCTAAGTTAATTAAGTCAACACTCATTACTTCAGCATTTGCTTTTTCATACGACTCAAGGACTCCGGTAAAATACCAAGATAGGATGCTATTTGATGCTGAGGCACCAATTGTTCAATACCGGGAGATCGTTTAATCAGCTCCTGAAAACGCTCCACCGCATTGGCACTGACGGTCAACAGAAATCTCTTTTGAAGCACAACTAAATGCTTTTGCGTAATGATTCTGAACAAACGTTCCAATGCAGGCACAGCCCTAAAAAGTTCTTCTTTTTTGAATGGATCAATAACCAATATTTTACTGTCTTCCAGTGCCTGTGCATTTAACATGGCCGGCATTTCGGTGTAAAATGAAGCGATATCACCGACCCACCAATCCTGAAAAGCAAAATAAAGCACATGCTCCAATCCCTTCATGTCAACATAATATAACCTGAAACTTCCTTGCACTACAAAACCTTCGACCTTACATGGTTTACCGGATTCAAATAGATGATCTTTCTTTTTTAGTTCTAAAAGCGTATAAGCATCTGAAATTAAGCGTTTATCAGCCTCTGTAATTGACACACGGGTAGAAATATAGCTCAATAATTGTTGGTGATATTGACTTTGACTCATTCGTTTAAAGTTATATCTTTCATTACAATCCTTGCTGTTTGCCTCGTTTTCTGTTCTAAAATAACTTCTTTATTTTGAATCAGACGTGCCAAGGTTTCGCTATCGTAATGTCGCACAGTCATTAATTCCAGATCCTCATTATATCTAACGGAATACAAATCGTTGAATTCCTCAATGAATTTCGGCGGATCAACCTTCGAACGATCCAGTAAAACAGAAAAATCCAACGCTGAATTTTGCATAAGATTAATAGTGAGTTTCATAAGTAAAATTCGATCAAATATATCTTTCAGGTGCTCTTCCATGATAAAAGAAAAGTCTCTGGTTGTAATTGAGAACAAAATCTGATTCTTTTTTGAAATGAAGGAAGGTATCAAATGATCCTTTACTGTAGATTCCTGAATAAGCGATCCTGATTCGCCGGGATTGATAAAAGATTTGACTAATAATGGTATTCCTTTATTTTGTAAAGGTTGAATGGTTTTAGGATGAATGACTGATGCCCCATAATATGACAATTCGATAGCTTCTTTGAATGAAATACTGTCCAACTTGACTGTATCTTTAAAAAATTTAGGATCAGCATTTAACATTCCCGGAACATCTTTCCAAATCGTTACATTTGTGGCATTCGTGCAATAAGCTAAAATTCCTGCAGTATAGTCAGATCCCTCACGTCCAAGCGTTGTAGTTAACCCTTTTTCAGTATGACCAATGAATCCTTGTGTTACGATTATATCACATGATGTAAACATCGGTAGCAGATTTTCTCGTGTTAATGTTTCTGTTGTTTCCCAATCAACTTTAGCTGCCTGAAAGCTGTCATCAGTACGAATTAGCTTACGGACATCAAACCACGCTGCAGAAAACTGAGAAAATTTTAAATATTCAGCTAAAATGTGCGATGAAAGCACTTCACCCTTTGACACTATTTGATCGTAAACAAGACTAAAATGATCATAAGGCAATTCATGATAATCCAATCGAAGTTTTTCAAACAAATCAAAACAAAATTGATAAATCGGATGTAGCTCAGTTGGAAATAATTCATTTAATATTTCATAATGGTATCCTTGTAGCTCGTTCAGTAAGTTTTCAAATTTGATACTGTCATGGCTTATTTTTGCCGCTACAAGATCCTCTAATTTGTTCGTAGTCTTCCCCATTGCAGAGACTACAACAATTAGCTTTTCATTTTTATACCTTGAAAGTATGTGAGAAACGTTTTTAACTGCATCGGCATCCTTGACCGAGGCTCCCCCAAACTTAAAAACTTTCATTCAGATTGAATTTTCACTAAAAATAAACAATTCGAAAAAGACACTAAATCCATTTCTTATTCGATTTTGCAGTCAATTAACTTAATTTATCTGCCAAAATTCGCATTTCAATGCGAGGTGAAATACGTTCATACAAGATGTTGTGAACTGCTTCCAGAATTGGCATATCAACCTGAAATTTTTTATTGATTTCAATCACACACTTGGTTGCATAGTAACCCTCGGCAATCATGTCCATTTCTAATTGAGCCGATTTTACCGAGTATCCTTTTCCAATCATAAAACCGAAAGTACGGTTTCGGGAAAATTTAGAATACGCAGTCACAAGTAGATCACCTAGATAAGCACTTGATTTTACATCCCGGTGAATCGGGCTGACCTCATCGATGAAGTTTTCAATTTCTTGAATTGCATTGGCTATCAAAACAGACTGAAAGTTATCACCATACCCCAAACCGGAGCAAATGCCGGATGCTAAGGCATACACATTTTTCAATACAGCAGACAATTCCGTTCCAAACAAATCATCCGAAACAGTGGTTTTGATATAACGACATGCAAGTAAATCAGCCAATTCCTCCGCAATATCCTCGTCATGACCGGCTATGGTGAGGTAAGACAAGCGTTCCAATGCAACCTCTTCAGCGTGACATGGACCGCATATTATTCCAATATTGTCATACGGTGTTCCAAAGGTTTTATGAATAAAACGAGCCGGTATAGCATTGTATTCAGGAACAATCCCTTTGACAGCAGAAAACACGACTTTATTACGTAAAATCTCTTTGTCAAAGTTTTCAAAAATGCAGTTTAGAAATGCAGATGGTGTAGCTATGATAATCAGGTCTGCCAAAGTTATGATGTTTTCCAAATCAGTACTTACAACAATCTTTGAGGTATCAAATTCAACAGATTGAAGATAGTTTGGATTGTGTTTATACTCCAAGATATACTCAACAGAATCCGGATTCCGCATCCACCAGTAAACTTTTGGCAAGTTGTTGCACAAGATCTTAACCAATGCAGTAGCCCAGCTTCCGCCACCAATAACAGCAATTTTTCGACAGTTAGTATCCATTGGAATATGCGAAACAAAAGTAGCGAAATATTTGAAATGGTCATTTTTCAAGTTCGTATTCAACGATTTGAAATACATGATGTGACTTTCATTTTTTAGGGGAAAAGTTGATTTAAATCAGTTTTTAAGAAAGAAACACTCATGTTTTTTTGGGTTAGAATACTTGAATTTTGAGTGTTCAATAAATAGTAAAATTATGGAAGCAATAACGAACCACAACAGTAAGTTTCAAAGAATGATTGGAGAATCCGAGTTTAATCGCTTCGGGTTGATTTGTGTGATATTAACCATTGTTGGTTGCCTCGGCGGAACGGCTGTAGGTTTAGGAGCGATATCAAATACAATTGCGTTGACAGCAGTGATCATTCCAACCATGGCAACATTAAGTTTATTACTTTCTGTTGCTCCTATGCGCTCTATTTTTATTGCCAGTTTGATTAGTATCGGGGTTGATCTCAGTTTAATCTTGTTTTACGCATTTACTTAAAAATACTCTTTTTGTCAAGCGAGACAAAAATTGTTTTCTCAAATCAAAACCGAACCAATCTTCATGGTTCGGTTTTTTTATCAGTTTGATTTTGGGAATTTTAAGAAAAAAGATGTTCCCACAGATTCTTTTGTTTCAAAATAAATTGTACCACCATGATGTTCAACAATCTGTTTGACCATCGCAAGACCGAGACCAGTGCCTGTTGATTTAGTTGTAAAATATGGCACAAAAATGGTCGGTCTCATTGATTGAGGAATACCTGAACCATTATCTTGAATTTCAATACAATAAAAGGTGTTTGCTTCAGACAATTTAATGGTTATTAAGCCCTTTTGTTCAGGAGGAATGGACTGAATTGCATTCTTAATCAAATTGTTAAACAAACGAACCATCTGATCTTTATCTGCTTTCACAATAAGTTTCTTTAGTTTTGATTCCAGTATAAAATCAGCTTTTGCGTCCTGATTGAAAAAATCGATCACATTGTTTAGCAAGGGTAAAAGATCTAATTCAATCTTATTTTCCTGAGGCATTTTGGCAAAATTTGAAAATTCATTGGCAATTTTGGTGAGTGAATCGATCTGCTCGATCATAGATTGAGCAACTTGTTGTAGTTTCTTTTCAGATTCCGGATTAGTTGGGTCATAAACTCTTAAAAGTTGCTGAATACCCAGCTTCATAGGTGTCAATGGATTATTGATCTCATGAGCAACCTGACGAGCCATTTCTCTCCAAGCAGTTTCTCTTTCATTGATAACTAATTGCTCTGCAGCCAATTCCAATTCTACAAGTTTTTCATTATATGCCTTTACCAACAAACCTATTTCATCCATTTTTTGATACACAATTGGGTTATTGAGTTTTCCAAAACGAATAGATGTAAAATTATCTTGTAAGCTACGCAAAGGTGCTGTAAGCCAGTCTGAAATAAAAATAGCGAGTACGATTGAAATTGCCAACATTAACACAAAAACATTCATTACGGATGCAAGAAATCTCTGAATTTGGTGCTCTAATTCCTTTTGTTGACCAAACTGCTGTAAATTGAGAAAAGCCATTAATTTTCGATTATTATTGTAAAATGGCAAATACGCAGAAGTGTATGATAAATTACCTATCAGCTCCTCATGAGCAAAATCACTTTTATTTTTTTTGAGAAAAGCGGCCAATGCAGAGGGATCCATCTGTTCACTTATCAATCCTAAGTTAAACACTTTGGGTCTGGAAGAAGATAACATAAACCCCTCTTTATCATACAAATTAATATCTGTTGCAAACAGCTTGGAGATATGCTGAGTCAAAAAATCGAGGTAATCACGATCCTCTACAATGTTTAA
This sequence comes from uncultured Akkermansia sp., assembly GCA_964526595.1. Lineage (GTDB taxonomy): Bacteria > Bacteroidota > Bacteroidia > Flavobacteriales_D > Crocinitomicaceae > M0103. The sequence goes on from CAZGJF010000015.1 coordinate 33,378, forward strand.
TCTGTCTTTATTTCCCAAATTTTCCAATAATTGGAAATTGATTGAAGACAACTTATCTTTCAAAACCAAATTTGAAAAATCATTGTATTGATTTTGGACAAAAACACCGCTTCCCCATCCAGACATCAACATGGAGAAAAAAACAATAGATACTAAAACAAATTGAATTTTTATCGATAGCGTTAATGTTTTGTTGGCGCGTCGGTACTGGTTTCTAATTAAGAAAGGAGTGAGACAAGCTCCAAACAATGTAAATAAAAACGAAAATTCGGTCAAAAGTTCAAGCCAAGTCGTATTTTTAGATGAAATTATAATTAAATCATCTTTTGATTCGTCAAGAATAAAATGATTGAACCCATCAATATTTGCATAATGGACTTGAGAAGACTCTCTAGGCCAATTTTTAACTGATGCAATAGAGGTCGGGAAATTATACTCACCGTATTTCGTCGCCAATTTACCATTCAGATATTTAGCAACAGAATAATTTTCTAAAGGTTCAAGGATTTGAGCTTTAGATGGGATTAGCAAGCGTGGAAATCCTATTTCTTCAGGTATTTTCTTTGATTTGAATGTACAGAACAATAGGAATTTGGCAGAGTCCCTTCCCATTAGTTCCTGTTTAACAATATAACTATATTGCCCAACGTGACTACTGATGTAATAAATATTTGAATCAATAACAGAAGGAATTCCATGCTTTGTTATCACTGCTTCTAAATCGCTGAAATAGGTAATTTGACTGTTTGTATCCTCTGAAATCAAAGATTGCCCATCAAGGTCAAACAAATAAAAATTCATGTCATAACGTTCCCAGTAACCGTTAAATATTCGGCGTTCCAAACGATCTTCAAAATCCGGCAAACTTAATCGTTTGGGAGAGTTAATCAGTTTTTGTATAAAATGGTCATTAACAATTTTTTGTGAGATTTTATGGTATTCAATTTCAGTATTAACTTCTTGTTCATTAGCAATTCTGGCCGCAAAAATGGCTCGTTCATCTCGCTCTTTCTCTGATTTGAAATAGGAAATACTTAGTGCAGCCAGCATTGAGAAAAGCGATAGTGTCAGTAAATCTACACCTAATTGATACCTTTTAGGAGTCTTATTGGTACTCCATAAGATGACCAAGACAATCAGGCCGTACAAACAAACAATATAGAATGGAATTGCAATGAAGAAACTCAACAAAACGATTAGTATAACAAAAACAATCGTAACAATGACTAAGGTTTTTGCATGATTTCCCAATTGTCTGTTAAGAATTAAAAGCTCAGATACATACTTGAAAAAAGCATAATAAAGTGACCCTATAATTATTAATGAAATAAAAGAGTAAAAATCAAATGATAACAATCTGTCAGTCGCCAGATTTATGGTAGAATATTGAATAATGCCCCTAATTAAAAATGTAATTAAAAAAGCCAATGGTATCGATAATAGGAACGCAATTAGAACCCAGAATCTACGATTCATTGTTTCCTTGAAAAGATTGATTAATAGCATTATCAAAAAAATAAAGCAAACAACATGGATAAGTAGTTCACTAAAACTTGGAATAAAGGCATTGAAATGAGTCATTGTAACTTGGTTTGACTTACTGCCTTTCAGTATTTCAAACCATGAAAATTTGAGTGAGGCCATTCTCAATACCAAAACAGCCAGCAACCATACTATTTTTCGAATCGGTGATTGAACGGCAATGGCTTTAAAAAGTAAGCCAAAACTGCAAATGAGGGCTATTAACAGAATCACAAGCAAAATATGTGAATGTGCTTCACTGATGCTGTGACTCACACTTGGTATCGCCGAAAATAAAAATGCACCATTCAGTGAGTGTATTGCATGTTTGGAATCTTGTTCGAAGGAGATATGAGCATCAAAAGGAAAATCGATGAGTTTAGAAAAGTTATTTTTTAGGTCATTGTTCTCGTATGGGAAATCATTTTTAATCAAAAAGGAAGCGCAAATAACCAGTTTCCCAATTTCTTTCGATTTACAGTAATACCATCCATTTTGAAGATGTATGATCCCTTCTGAGGGAAAATGAATATCCGCAAATCGAAGAACAGGAACTTGATTGGTATTCCAAAAAATGAGCGAATCATTCCTGTAAACATGTAAATTAAATGGATTTGCAGTTGGATCAATGAGTGTCCATATATTTTGTTGACCGGCAGATTGTATAACTTTCTCTTGTTTTAAGAGGTAATCATCCAACGATTTTTCAAGACCTTGAAAGTGTTGTTCAAAATTTGCAGACTCTTTTTCATAATCCGGAAAATAGACGAAGCCTAAATATATGCTAAAGAAAAGCCAGGAAAAAATGGTGAGAACAGCAAGTTTATATCTGTAAAACCAATCAACCATTTACTTTTTGCTTGGCAATAAGCATATTTACTTCATACATTAGTCGTTCAAATTCATCATCTGCACGTGAATCGTTGTGAAATCTAAAGTCAGCTTCTTGCTCAAATGGTTGCAGATACATATTAAAACATGGCAAAACATGATTTTCCCACTGATAAATGATAGCTTCCCTCGAATAACCTCTTGTTTCTTGGTCACGATACAATCTTCGATCTAGCTGAGTTGTATGATCAACTTCCATAAAAATGGAAAAGTCAATCATTCTTTTTACCTCTTCATAATAAAACAAAAAAAGACCTTCCACAATAATAATCGGTGAAGGATGCAAGGTGATTAATGTAGTCTTGTTGGGTGGAGAATTAAAATGGTACTCTTTAACTTCTATAGATTGACCAGTTGACAAATGATATAAATCCTGATGTAATTTTTCACGATCAAGAGCAGTCGGTAAATCAAAGTTGTATTCACCATTTTCATCTTTCAACTGCTTAGTTATGGGAAGATAATAATTATCCATGGAGAAAACACAAGGTTTCAGATGCTTAAGTTCGTTTGACATTCTTTTCAGTAAGGTTGTCTTGCCTGAACCACTACCACCACAAATACCTATAATCATACTCAACTAATTGAAAATGAAATAACATATTCATTTGAACAAAAACACATTTGTTATTATTAAACAAATTGATTTTTCAAACTATCCGGCATTAAAGTTACAAATGTTTTTATTTGAACCATCAATCAAGAATGAATCTCTGAAATATAGAACTTTGGAATAACATTAAACCCATACAGCGTTTGTCTGTATGGGTTTAAAACTACCGAAAAAAGGCTTTTTTTACCAGCACTAATTCTTTGATAGTTGGAATAGAACTTACTCTTTAATGATTCTAGCAGAATAATTTACTGATGGAATTTCTAAAATGTAAACACCATTCTCCAAATGTGTCAAATCAAGTGAAATGAATTCTGAAGCTATGTGAGATGAAACAATCTGTTTACCTATAGCATCTACAACTTTATAGCCTTTATCGATTAACTCATTACTTACCTGTATGAATACGATTCCAGTTGTAGGATTTGGATATAAATTAAGTGAGTTATTCATTTGATTTTCATCCAATCCTGAAGTGTTGATTATAAGGTTCAAAATAATAGTACTGTCACAACCATTTGCATTCGTCAATATCTGAGTATATGTTCCCGTAGTTGTATATACTTGACCATTCAACGTATATGAATTTTGTGCCGTAGTCGTAATGGTGTTAGTAGAAGGGTAATTTACTGTAATTGTAACTTGATCTGATGCAGTACAACCTCCGGTACTTGCTCCGGATACAGTATATGTCGTAGTGACATTAGGCACGAATGAAACTCCGTTAACCACCCCATTATCCCATGTAAACTGATTTGCTCCAGTTGCATTTAGGGTGACAGATGCTCCTAGACATATGACTTGATCTAATCCTGCATTTACTGTTGGGAGTGGTAAAACAGTCACTACTACCTGATCTGTTCCTGTACAGCCATCTATCGAAGTTCCTGTAAGTGTGTATGTGGTTGTTGTGTTAGCTACAGGGACAAATGGCTGACCATTTACTACCCCATTGTCCCATGTGTACACTAATAATGAACCGGAAGTACTCGTTCCTGTCAATGTAATAGCTGTATTTGGGCATATCACTTGATCAACACCGGCACTAACAATCGGTGCAGACGATTGACTTACAGTAATAGTTACCTGATCTATATCAACACAGCCATTTATGTCAGTTCCAGTAACTGTAAAGGTACTCGTGGCATTTAGAACAAATGGAACACCATTTGTTACACTATTATCCCACGTATAATTTGATGCCCCTGAACCATTTAATGTGACCATATCGCCCATGCAGACCGTTTGATCAGATCCGGCGTTCACTGTTGGAAGTTGGTTTACTGTTACTAAAACAGAATCACTTGATGAACAACCACTGGTGTTATCCAGTAATGAAAAGACATAGGTCGCAGTCGCGTTTGGAACGAATGAAACTCCATTTTGAACCAAGTTATTCCATGACATAACTCCTGAACCTGAGCCATTTAATGTAACTGATTCGCCGGCACAAATAGACTGATCGGGACCCGCATTTGCCATAGGAGCAGGTAATACATTAACTGTAACTTGGTCTGTTGCCGAACACCCTCCTTGAGTTGTTCCTGTTACCGTGAATGTTGTTGTGGTATTTATCTGAAAAGCAGCGCCATTGACAACACCATTATCCCACTGATAGGTCATTGCAAGTGAACTTGACCCATCCAACGTGATATTCATTCCTTGACACACTGTGGTATCTTGCCCTGCATCTACCATTGGGGTTTGCATAGAAACCAATAAAACTGTGGATGGAGAAGGAGTTCCTGCAGAACATGTAGCTACGCATCGATAGTATGTATTTGAACTTTGTGATGTTGAGTAAACAGTGTCTGTTGCTCCCGTAATATCAATGAAAATAGTTCCATCAGCTGAAGATTGCCATTGATATGTCATACCAAAACCATCTGGAACCCCATTTACAGTCAAATCAAATGTATCGGAACTACAAACATAATTTGATGTTGAAATAACTGTCCCAGGTTGAACCGGGTTGACACATGGTAAATAACATGTAAAATTTGCTTCCCAACCATCGTAAACAATTGAAGAATCAGAATTGAACACGAATGTTAAACTTCCATCAGAAGCCGATGAGGTGATAATACCCGGATTTGTAAAATAAGATCCTATCAATGGAGAAGTTGTACTATTTCCATCATATATTATGAGACTATCATATGTATCTTCAACTAAAAAAGTAGAAAAATCCACTCTTAGCATAGCTCCCATTGTTGCTGGATATACTGTCATTGTATAAGTTTCATTATTTTGATAGGTATTGTTCTGACCTCCTGCGTCAAAAAACATTCCATTGCATGTTGTAACACTTCCATTAGTCATGTTAAAGCAAGTTCCAAGACCAATCATCACTGAAGGTGAATTAACAGAAGTCCCGGCAGAACAAGTCGAAATACAACGATAATAAGTTGCAACATTTTGAGATGTATTCAGGATCGTATCTGTTGCTCCCACAATATCTGTAAATAAAAAACCATCAGCAGAAGATTGCCATTGGTAATTCATACCCACACCCGTAGATGCTCCCGACAATGTCAATTCAAACTCTTCACCTGAACAAACCGTATTAGACGTGGCTATTACAGCGCCCGGCTGAGCAGGATCGACACATGGTAATGGATTATAACAAGAGAATGTTGCCTCCCAACCGGAAAATACATTTGAAATATCAGAGTTGAACACGAAAGTTAAACTTCCATCAGAAGCCGATGAGGTAATAATCCCCGGATTTGTAAAATATGAACCTATTAGAGGTGAATTTGTACTATTCCCATTGTAAACAATGAGGCTATCGTATGTATCTTCAACAGCAAAAGAACTAAAATTTACACGAACCATTGCGCCGGAGGTAGCAGGATAAACAGTTAATGTATACGTTTCATTGTCCTGATAATCTCCTAATTGCCCACCAGTATCGTAAAAATCACCTCCACAAGTTGTAATGCTTCCGTTATTCATAAAAAAACATGACCCCATTGTTATGTGAACGGGTGTGGAGTAATCAAAACTCCCACCATTGTTACAGGTTATCTTACAACGATAGTAATTGGATGCTGTTTGAGTGGTTTGAAGGGAGTAGTTTGTTTCACCAACAATGTCGATATAGCTGAGACCATCTGTTGATGATTGCCATTGAGGCGATAAATTTGCCGCAAAAATATTGCCCGACAAAGACAAACTAAAAGATTCATTTGAACACGGTGATAAATTGGAAGAAACAGTTGTTCCTGCCGTAACAGTCGAACAGGGCGTTGACGATCCCAAATTAATCACATTGGTTGTATGGCACATTGAACTGTCTACACCGCACCCCTGTAAGTTCCATTGGACAAGGATTCCGGCAGTAGATGTTGGGACATAATTGAATGGCAGTACACCGTAATCTAAAACTGTATTTGTTAATGCGTCATAAATTGTTACATAACCACCCGAATCTAAATTAAATTGATACGTCGAAGATGTATTAAATCCACTGACGGCAGTGTAATCTCCATACCAATTACACGTAGAAACGGCCACAGTATCCCCACTATTTACAGGAACAATAATTGTAGCTGTTGGGTATTGTGTTGATCCCAAAGAACACTGATCGTATGCAACATGCGCAATCAGAAAAGCAGACAAAAAGAATACTATTTTTCTCATGAATTTATTTTTTTTGCAAGTTTAAGGAAAACAAACCGATTTTAGCCCTTAAATCAGGATATTTCCTTGAAATATAGACACACCTGACCATTGATTAAAGTAAAAATCCGATTCACTGAACCGGATTTATTACTATTTTTAAATGTGGAGACTTCCTTATAATCCTAAAAGAACCGCATGTGGATCTTTGGAACCAAAGAGCATGCGCTCAGGATTTTCAATCATTTCTTTCACTTTTACCAAAAATCCAACTGATTCTTTGCCATCAATGATTCGATGATCATACGAAAGAGCCAAATACATCATTGGTCGAATCTCCACCTTTCCGTCAATCGCTACCGGTCGCTCCACAATGTTGTGCATTCCTAAAATGGCGGATTGAGGCGGATTGATAATCGGAGTAGACATCATGGAGCCAAAAACACCGCCATTAGTAATTGTAAATGTCCCCCCAGACATGTCATCCGGTGTGATTTTTCCATCTCTCGCTTTAACTGCCAGGCGTTTTATTTCACGCTCAATTTCAGCTAATGACATTTGTTCAGCATTGCGAACAATTGGCACCATCAACCCTTTCGGTGAAGAAACAGCAATGCCAACATCTGCATAATCATGAAAAACAATTTCAGCACCATCAATCTGAGCATTAACAGCCGGGAATAAATTTAGTGCTTCAGTGATAGCCTTCGTAAAAAAAGACATGAATCCCAAGTTTACCTCATGATGTTTTGAAAAAGCATCTTTGTATTTCGATCGGATATCCATGATTGGCTTCATATCAACCTCATTAAACGTGGTCAACATGGCCGTTTCGTTTTTCACTGAAACTAAACGTTCCGCTATTTTACGACGTAACATGGACATTTTTTCACGGCGTTGTTCACGCGTTCCTCCCCATCCTTGAACATCAGTTGCAGAAAAACCTGCCGACATTGCAGCAAGAACATCTTGCTTTGTTATTCGACCGTCTTTTCCGGTACCGTTTACTCGCTCAGCAGAAACAGCATTTTCAGCCATGATTTTTGCAGCGGCAACGGAAGGTGTTCCGGAGGCATACGAGGTGTCTTTTCTTACAGGGTCAGGATTTGGTGCACTTACAACTACTTCTGGAGACTTTACCGTCTCATTTTTCTCTTCCACTTTATTGGTAGACAAAACTGTAACACCCTCAGGACGAACTGCTGAAGTGTCAATTAGACAGACAACTTGCCCCACTTTTACGACGTCACCCTCAGCTGCTTTTAAGGTTATTATACCACTCTGTTCCGCGGGAAGTTCCAACGTAGCTTTATCAGAATCCACTTCTGCAATGGGCTGATCTTTTTCAACATAATCACCATCAGCTACCAACCATTGAGCAATTTCTACTTCGGAAATTGACTCTCCCGGGCTGGGTACTTTCATTTCTAACACTGACATAAGCGTATCTTTTAACTTGTTATCGTTTCCTAATTCACCTTCATTTTTGCATTGTGAAACAAATCTGAAAATAACTGCTTCAACCGTTTTTCATGCAATTTTTTTGAACCCTCAGCTGTTGCCGCTGTTGCCGCGCGCGTGATTCCGATGAATGGAATTTCACGCATAGCCATCGCCATATAGGTCCATGCTCCCATATTCGATGGTTCTTCCTGTGCCCAAATAATGTGTTTTGCTTTATTATACTTTTCAATAATCGCATCTATTAGTTTTTTAGGAAGCGGGTACAACTGTTCGACTCGAACAAATGCCATGTTTTCAACTCCCATTGCTGTCGCCTTTTCCTTCATTTCATAATAGAACTTTCCGGTGCAAAACACCAACGTATCTACTGAATTGACATGCGCTGTGTCATCAATAACTTCTTGAAATGAACCTGTTGCCATTTCCTCCAAGGTTGAGACAGCACTGGGGTAACGCAACAATAATTTTGGTGAAAACACTATCAGGGGCTTTCTAAAATCACGCTTTACTTGGCGACGTAATAAATGAAAATGATTAGCTGGAGTCGATGTGTTGACAATCTGCATATTTGTATCTGCACACTGTTGTAAAAATCGTTCCATGCGTCCACTGGAATGCTCGGCTCCCTGTCCTTCATATCCATGTGGCAACAACATAACCAATCCACTTTGAGTGGCCCATTTATCTTCACCGGCAGAAATAAATTGATCTACCATGATTTGTGCTCCATTGAAAAAATCTCCAAATTGAGCCTCCCAAATTGTGAGTCCATTGGGTGTTGCTAGGGAATAGCCGTACTCAAAGCCCAAAACACCATATTCTGAAAGCAATGAATTGTAGACGGAAAAACCTGCCTGATTTACACCCAAATTATTCAAAGTAATAATCTCTTCCTCAGTATCTTCTGTTTTAACCACAGCGTGACGATGAGAGAAAGTTCCTCTTTCAACATCTTGACCGGAGATTCTAACCGGATGCCCTTCTTTCAAGAGCGATGCATAAGCGAGCATTTCTGCTGTTCCCCAGTCTAGAGAATTATTTTTGACAGCATTGAGCCTGTCTTCAAAAATCTTAGCGATTTTCCGAAAATACTTTTTCCCATCGGGAAGCGTTGACATCCGGATTCCGAGATTCAGCAATTCTTTTTGATTAACACCGGTCTGAGGAGATTCCTCAAAATCAATCAACTTTCCATGTCGATAACCTTCCCATGTTTGACTCAAGAAATCGTAAACAAACGCCTTTTCATTTTTGCGAGACAACTCAAACTCTGTTTCAAGAAAATCATTGTATTCAGCTTCAATTTTGAGGGCTTCTTCCCTGCTTAGTACACCTTCTCCTTCTAATTGTTTGAAATAAATATCTTTCGGGTTAGGATGCTTTGCAATAATATTGTATAAGCTGGGTTGTGTGAATTTAGGCTCATCCCCTTCATTGTGACCATATTTGCGATAACACAACAAATCAATGAAAATATCACGATTAAACTCCTGACGATACTGTATAGCGATCTCGATGGTTTGAACCACAGCTTCTACATCGTCACCATTCACATGAAAAACGGGGCACAATGTTGTTTTAGCGACATCTGTACAGTAAGTTGACGAACGACCATCCAAGTAATTCGTAGTAAATCCTACCTGATTATTAACAACAATGTGTATTGTTCCTCCTGCGCGATACCCATCTAACTGAGCCATTTGGATGGTTTCATAAACGATTCCCTGACCTGCGATGGCAGCATCACCGTGAATAAGTACCGGACAAATTTTATTCTCATCTTTAAGTACGTGATCTATTTTTGCTCTGGAGATCCCTTCCACAACGGTGTTCACGGCTTCCAAATGCGATGGATTCGGAGCAAGTGTCACTCCAATTTGCTTTCCGTTTGAAAGGTTGACATGAGAAGTAAATCCTTGATGGTATTTGACATCACCATCAAAATACTCCACAGCATCAAATTCTTTTCCTTCAAATTCTGAAAAAATGTCTCGGGGACGTTTCTCAAAAATGTTTGTTAGGGTATTCAAACGTCCGCGGTGAGCCATTCCCATCACAAAATATTCAACCCCCAATTCAGAACCTTTTTGAACCAAGGTGTCAAGGGCAGGAATCAGTGCTTCACCTCCTTCAATTGAAAAACGCTTTTGGCCGACAAATTTCTTCCCCAAAAAAGCTTCAAAATTTGACGCTTGATTCAACTTTTTGAAAATACTCAGTTTTCGTTCCTTGTCAAAAACAGGTCTGTTTTTTAATTCAATTTTTGTTCGAAACCAATCAATTCGTTGTGGATCCCGAATATATGCATATTCAATTCCAATCGATTGACAATAAGTATGCTCGAGATGATCTATTATTTCTCTTAAAGTAACTGAACCTAATCCGATTTCATTTCCTGCTTGAAATGTGAGGACTAAGTCACTTTCGTCCAATCCAAAGTTTTCGATTTCAAGGGTTGGAGTATATTTCCTACGTTCCCTGACCGGATTTGTTTTAGTAAATAAATGTCCACGAGTGCGATAACCATTTATCAGGTTAATGACCTTGAATTCTTTTTGGAAATTTTCGGGAATCTGACCGGCATCTTCAAAGTTCGTCCTTGCAAAATCAAACACTGCAAAGAATTTTTTCCATCCAATATCAACACTTTCGGGGTCTTTTTGATACAATTGATAGAGGTGATCGATGGCATTTACATCCGCATTTCCAACATAAGTTACTTTATCCATGATTCTTTGTGCACTTTGGAATGTACAAAAGTAGGAAATAACCTAAAAGTAAACAGGATAAACGATTATTAATTTCTACTAATTGATTCTTAATTCCGCTTATCACGACGAAAAATGTTCATGACAAAGCAAAAGTCTTAAAAAAACACAACTTTCAAACATCGATGAACAGAATGTAAAGGCGAACAGAGTAAAAGGCTTATATTTGTCGCCAATAAATAATGCTACATGGATATCTTAATCAAAGCTTCACAATTAGTACTGTCACTTTCTATCTTAGTTATTCTTCATGAATTAGGACATTTTATTCCTGCGCGAATTTTTAAAACGCGGGTAGAAAAATTCTACCTGTTTTTCAATCCATGGTTTTCTGTTTACAAAAAGAAAATTGGTCAGACAGAGTGGGGAATCGGATGGTTACCCCTCGGAGGATACGTTAAAATTGCCGGCATGATTGATGAATCCATGGACAAGGAACAGATGAAACAGCCTGCTCAACCGTGGGAATTCCGCTCAAAGCCCGCTTGGCAACGCTTAATCATTATGATTGGGGGCGTTACAGTAAACTTAATTCTTGGTTTTTTCATTTACACGTGTGTCGTGTTTGCATACGGTGAAGAGAAAATTGCGCCGCAAGATCTAAAAGCAGGCCTTTCAATTAATCCGTACCTTCAAAAATACAAGTTGAAATCCGGAGACAATATTGTGGCAATCAATGGACAGTCTATTGATCACGTCAATGATATTAACGGATCAATCATGTTACGGAATGGAAGAACGTTGAGTGTTGTGCATGAAGACGGATCCAAAGAAAACATCGTCCTTCCGGAAAAAATTGATTATGAGTTATTTCAACAAGGAGCTTTTCCGGTTGCATCGTTACGAATGAAATCGACAATCGTAGATACGGTGATGCCCAATACTCCTGCTGATTTTGCCGGACTAAAAAAAGGAGACAAGTTATTGTCTATCAATAAGAATACCATTGAATATTATGATGAAATTCAACAGTTTTTATATAATTCGAGAGATAAAAAAGCAACCATTTCTGTCCTAAGAGGCCATGACACATTGAATCTAGTCACGAGAGTCAGACCGGAGGGAACAATCGGTTTTGGCATTCAATTGAACAATTACATAGACGAATCTAAAATACATCAGGTGTACTATGGATTTGGCGAGAGCGTTGGTAAAGGTATTTCTCGAGGAGTTAACACACTCAGCGATTATGTAGCTCAATTGAAATTCATTTTCACGAAGAAAGGAGCTTCTTCCATCGGAGGTTTTGGATCAATTGGAAACATGTTTCCTGCTGTTTGGAATTGGGAAGTGTTTTGGCTGAATACTGCGTTAATCTCAATCATTTTGGCTTTTATGAATATCCTGCCTATTCCGGCATTGGATGGTGGACATGTTGTATTTCTACTGTATGAAATCATCACCGGAAAAGAAGCACCTCAGAAGGTATTGGAATATGCCCAATACGTTGGATTTTTCTTGTTGATGAGTTTGTTATTGTATGCTAACGGAAACGATTTATATCGTTGGTTGTTTGGCGGATAGGTATTTCATTAACCCCACAAGACATACACCGTTTTTCTTATTTCAAATACCAATCCACCCACGCATCCATTTGGTTGATGGAGTTCGGACGCAGGATGATTTCACGTTTCTTATCGAGTAAAAAGAGCGTTGGTGTCCCAAAAACGTAGCAATCAGTTGCTATTGGGCTGTTCCATTTTTGATAATCACAGTAGTATATAAAAGGAAAGGCACTCGCAAACTTTTTGAAATCTTGCTCATTTTCATCCAATGAAATAAATAGTACTTCTAAACCCTTCTGCTTCCATTTGGTATATAAATTGGCAATTTTAGGCAGTTCTTCCTTGCATTTTTCACACCATCCTGCACCAAACACAACGAGGGTGTAGGGCGTTTGTATATCGGACAATTTTCGTGGAAGTTGATTCTGATCCATTGAAGCACTGAAGGCATTGCCCTTCAACATAATTTCGGGAGCAATATTGCCTTTTTTCATGGCACGATAGGTTTCCAATTGCTTGGCTAAATCACTGTTGATGGTGCAACTCACTTCATTCAACACTTTCAATGCTAAATATTCTGAAGCTCTAAATAAGCTGTGTCTCTCCAATAAATCAAACAAATAATCCGTAAGTTGATTAAGTTTTTGCTCATCTTTCACTAAGTACATGAACATGGAATCAATCGAAGTTTGCATTTCTATGTAAACAGAATCAATGGATCTACCCGAATTTTCCAGTAACCAAAAATGACTTTCGATGGCATCTTTCAGTAATCCACTGCGATACAAGCGCTCATCGGTATAATCCAATTTGCGAAATGCCGAAATTGTAGCCGGAATTTCTTCCGTTCGGTATTGTGCGATGATGGAGACGTCACTCACTAAACGCCTGACAGGCAAGTACCAAGCAATGTAACTGTCTTTGGGAAGTGCTTTTAAAAACGCCAAATCTTCTTTTTTAATGGCTTGGTATTGTTGGGCAATGTAATCCTTTGACTTTTTATCTTCCATAAACAAGGGATCCAACGAATAAATGCGATCAAGGTAGCGCCAAGCACTCAAGGCCTGTTCCCTTCGGGGATGTTCGCTTCCGTATTGAGCAAATGCTTGATTTTGCTTTCCGGAAACTACACGAATGGCAGTAGGATCAGAAAGATACTCCCCTGAAATTTCAATATGTTCCTTGTCCAAAATTAAAAAGTAAGGCTTGTTTTCTGCAGTAATCAAATAGCCAACACCGGGTTTTTCAGATGAAAAACGAAACAAAAACTTTCCTCCTGAACTGACACGCACACTGTCACGATTGACGGATTGTAAGCCATCAAAAGTTCCGAATTTGACTAGTTGCCCTGCAAGTGATGGAAACGTACATTGAATGGTTTGTGCTTTAAAAGTTAAAATCAACCATAAATTCACTGATAGTAAAAGAAATATCTTCATGTTTTTTTATTCAAAAATACAAGAATACTAAACTAAGATTGAAAATATTTCTTCAATTTTAGATTTAGAGAATGTAATTGAATGAATGATTTGAAGCATTAAAGATGAACCTGAAATTAAGAACACTTATTTAAGTAAAGTGTTTACTTCCATGAATTCTTCAAACGAAACGAAACGGTTGATAGTCTATCGAACCAACCATACTTACATCAATCATAACTCCACCCTTAAATGCTGCCAACTCTTCGGTGCTTCGGTGCTTCGACGAACT
>CAZGJF010000016.1:0-9483 GCA_964526595.1 uncultured Akkermansia sp.
TTTTCCAACCTCGTATCTCGGCAACTCGCTGATTGAATTTAGCCCAAAGTGCTTCGTCTTTGAATTCCACATGAAGTGTTCCTTTCTTGAAGCCTTTTACTCTAAAAAAGTCAGTCCATTCGGTCCATGTTCCCCAATCATCGCAAACCTTGAATACTTCAACTTCATGTCCATTATTCCTTAACATTTGAACTCTATTTTTAAAACTGAAATCATCCATGTGTGATGCGCAATTCTCATATCCAAATAGCAACTCGCCATCACATTTGATACGATACGGAGAATTAAACCAGTTTCGTAGGTCGGGCTGTTTATCATAGTTTTTTCCTGTCATGAAACAAAGTGCTTTCACAATGTCAACAAGAAATTCTGACCTGCGGTGATCTATACCCATGCCACCACCTCTCCATTTGAACTCTGTCATGTATGGCAAAATGAATTTCTTGTTTATCAAGAAGTCGGTATTGGTACGCCAACCCTCGCCTGCTGTGCTGTTTTCGTATGCGAAAGAACATATTTTATCGAACGCTTCACAAATAACCTTATCCATGCGACCTGAGTGTGTTCCTGCGATCATCTGTATCATCAAGTAAACATTTCGAACCGTGAAAGGAACGTGAACCTGCTTTTCTACAAATTTATTGATTTCGGCCATAACTCCGCTAGTTACATACTTATCCATTTCGAGCATGTCAAAGAGCCTTTTCCAAGCCGATTTTTGCAGTTCTTTTTTAAACGTGTCACGGTCAACATTCACATACTCGTTTCCATATCCTGATTGTCTAGCTCCGAATTTTATGTTGAAGTTCTTATTTACTCCTTGTATAACATTGTTTATTCGGATGTTTGCTTGTTCCACTTCGTCGAACATACTCACGGCTTCCACGTATCTAGAAACAATGTCCTGAACAAAGTCATAGCGAACTATGCCCGATTGATTGACCTGCTCTTTCTCGTAATCGAATAGGTCAAAGTAGCCATTGAATTCACTTTCTCCTGTTCCTGGTTTATGAAGTCTAACACATCCAATTGTAACGCCTGTTTTTCGTTCGGAATTTGAAAAACAGTCACCGAATGATTGTGATGTTCCGTTCAGTTTGATAAGCTCCTGTATAACCTTTTTGCTTCTCCATGAACTGCGGTCCAATACAGAATAGTTGCAAAGTGCGATTATCTCACAACCTGCAGGTGCGATATCCCAAGCATGAAGTATGTGGGTTTCGTCACTGCTGAATGGTGGGTTCATTATTATCATGTCAATGTGCGATATTCTTTCGGCTGTAAGCTTCAAGAAATCGCCCTCAATGACATTACATTTATCTGACAGTAGTTTTGCAAGTCTATTGTCAATCTCGCAGGTAATGACATCCTTTGCGCCCATTTCTTGACAGTAGGTAACTATGTTTCCAGTTCCAGCACTGGGTTCAAGTATTGTTTTGCCTGATACGCTTGAAAACTCAAGCATTCTTTCAATGACCTCTCGTGGGGTCGGGTATAGGTCAATCCCGAAAATAGAATTACTCATGGTTGTTGCGGTTAATGTATCACTGTGATACGGTTATTGTTAAAAATTATTCAATGAACTCCTTAAATGCAAGTCTATAAACATCATACTTTACTTCGATAACATATAATGCTATCATCTTAGTTGAGTTATAGACATCCGGGATTATTAGGGTTTTAAATTTGTCATCTGCAATAAACATGCAATCTCCATCGGGTATTGAATTTCTTCCATTGAAGTAAGCTGCAAGAGAATCAATAATATGTTTTAACCTTATAGGTGAGAATGCCACAGCTATCTTCTTTTGGTTTCTTAATGCGTATCTCATACCTGGTTACTTTTTTTCAAACGCTAAATCGATACAGTACAATAATGCAGCGCATGAGAACAGAAAGAAGTGTTTTCCCTCATTGCTTTGATTGTATATCGATATTAATTCAAAAATTGGTAATGCTGACGAAATGAGCAGTACGAATAATGCTATTGCTTTAGTTATTTTCATTGCTTTTGTTTGTTAAGTCGTTTATTTTTCCTGTTGGTAAATCTCTTTGCGTTGTAACCAGTTCAGAAACTACTCCTTTTGGTAGGTTATCAATAAAACCGTACATTATATTTTCGGGAGTTGTTGTTACGTTAAACCGCCTAAATAGTACATCATTGAACGTCAGTTCGAGGTATGTTTTGTTTGCCATGTTATTGATTAATTGTTAGTTCTTCTCCTGTTAGTGCGAAATAAAGGTTTTGGAGTTGGTGGATGTATTTAATTTTTACAAAAAAACAATTCGTTTCAAAACTTGTTGATGAATTTCTAATCAAATGCAACCAACTTCTTCTAAAATCTCCTAATCCTCTATCAACAAACCCAAACTTCAACAACCATTCTTCGGTGAGTGTGATTGGTTCAAATGGAGTTGTATATTTCAACAATTGTAAAAATAATTCTGCGTCTAATTGTTTAACCGAATTACAGTAATTAACTATATTCCCGATTCTAAGTTCTGTTGCTTTCATTCGGTTGCTTTTTTGATTGCTTGTCTAACTTTTGGTAAACATTCAGATTCATAGCCATCTGGTAAACTATCGTACAGTTCAATCAATGCTTCCAATAAATCGGGTGCGGATGCTATTAGTTTTGCGTTGGCTTCTGCTTCTTTAAAATTTCTTGTGGTGATATTACAAATAGATGTTTTTTCTGAAAATACTTTTTTATAAAAACCACTGACAGTACCTACTGTCATATACTCCCATTCTCCTTTTGTGTGTTTTGTTTCCATATATCAATTTTTAATTAGTTCTCTGAATTTTATCCAATACTTATTGCCCTTATCATCAACCGCCACAACGTGTGTACGGTTGATTTCTTTCACTTGCAAGGATTTATCCTTGTATCTCACTGTTATGTCTAACATTGCAACTTTCACCCTATAACTTGAATTATTGCTCCTGCTATTAATAACACAAATAGAATTGTGATGAATGTAAGTTTCACGCTCACAATACTAAGTGGCTCGTTGCTGAACCACTGCCAAAACATTGTCTTAATTTGCTCTTTCATAATTCACTTCAATTTGTGGGGTTTCTACTATCATATAATTAATATCTGTAAGACCGTGTGAGGTGTTTGCACAAATCCAATCTTCGGGCGTTTCTCCAATTTCTGAGCGTTTCAAACCCTCGTAGAAGTTAACCGTACCATTGCAGCAGTCTAATACTACCATTGATACTACTTCGCTTTCTTTGTTTAATGTTTCTACCATAATGTTGTTTGAGTTTTAAGAACGTACCAGTGTGATACGCCATTAGTTAGTACTAATTTTTTTGTGCTTCCTTTTCGATTTCAGCAAGAATTTCTTCGTTTGTCTGGTAATTATACCTGCGTTTTACTTCGTTGTACTGTTCGGGCTTGAAATAGCTTATAACGATTTTCATAGCTTCCGAATCGTCGCAAACGTAACTGCATTCGTGATTTCCAAACTCGTAGTCGTACACTTCCTGTGGGGAGCATTGCTCACTGATTTGCTTTGTGATTGCATCATAATCAGCATATAGTTTGCTGATACCTTCATGTGTGCCGAATAGCCCACCTATTCCACGATAAAGCTTTTTACCTTGCAGGTTATGCTTTTCGATTCCATCTTGAAACTGTTTGTCGGAAAAGGCGAAAAAGCATTCAAATAGTTCGGGTTGCTGGTTCTTGATTTCTTGATACGTTGCCATAGTGTTGCGGTGTTAAAGATTATTACTGTTTAAAATACAATGCAAATATAACACATATACACAGTATATGTATATATGTTGAGTTAAAAAACATTTAAAAAAACTTAAAACAGTATTTCGGACATAAACAATCATGTCTATAGTTCATAACATAAGCATAACTTTTATACCTGCAATTAAACGTATCACACTGATACAATTATCTTTGTGTTCTGAATCTTATAACAAACCAATAAAAATTGAACACATGAAAGAAAAGATTTTAGCACTACTGACCGCAAAATTTGCAGGCGTGCGAAAAGACGGATTGGCACAATTGGCAGTTAGCCTATCGTTACAAGCCGACAATGAAGACGAAGCAACAGCATTAGTCGAAAAAATGACATCCGATAAGGTTGACAATTTCGTCAAAGACTGGCGCAAAGATGTGGACAAAGAGGTGTCCGAAGCTAACAAGACCTTTGAAAAAACTCTGAAAACAAAATTCGACCTAGTGGAGAAAAAAGAACCAAATCCAGGCAATCCAACTCCTGGTAATCCAAGTCCTGATGATATGCCTTCATGGGCTAAGGCAATTATTGACCAAAATCAAAAGTTGGTTGATAAGATTTCTCAAATCGAGGGACAAAAAGTATCAGAATCAAGGTTGCAAATGCTTACTGGAAAATTTGACGGAGTTCCTGAATCGTATAAGAAACAGCAACTCGAATATAACAGCCTTTTGGTTGGTAATATGTCAGACGAACAGTTTGCAGCACACTTGACAAAGGTAGAGCAGGACATTACTGGTTTCAAGCAAGAATTAGCCGACAAAGGACTTTCAGGTCAACCACGCCCTATCATGGGTGGTGCTAACGACAAGGGAGTTTCTCAGGCTGTGGCTTCATTCATTGATAGCCAAAAAGAAGACGCTCCAAAAAATTTGGAGGGAAAGAAACTTTAATTTAAAATTTTATAAAGAAAATGGGACTTCAAATCAAACGACAAGCAGACAGTAGAGTAGTTCGCTCTATCCTGCACAGAATCGCAGACGTTCCTGGTGGTGTTACGGTTAATATCGCTGAGCTTGGTGGTTCGGCTTTAATTGAGGGTACTCCACTTGCTTACTCTGCAACTGACGGTCTTTACCATGTCAGCAAAACCGCATTAATTGTAGCTGATGCTGCAAACGATGCAACTACTTACCATGTAGCAAAAGGCTCTCACTTCAAAGTGGGTGACAAATTCGCTACTGAGGGTGCAAACGGTCAAGCTATTACAGCTATCGACAAAACAAATGCTAGTTATGATGTGATCACTGTTGGAACAACTCTTGGAGTTGCTATCACTGCCGCATCTAAGACAGTAGCTTTTGAATCAGCGGCTGGAAACAAAGTTGTAAAATACGCTCCTACTGTTGTAGCAGGTTCGTCTTATGACGTTGTATCAGGAGATAACCTATTCGTTGATGCTTGGGTTATTGCAGTGCTTCGCACTTCAATTGCGCCAGTTGTGAATGCAACCGTAACAGCAACGCTTACAGGTATTAACTACATTGTATAACCATTAATAGAAAGGAAAACAAATTATGAAAACATCATTAATGGTCGGTTTGAATGAAAAAGACATGCAAGCAGTGGTTAATACCTACGCTTTGAATGATTACTACTATCCGACTTTATTTCCTCTTAAGGAAACAACAACTCTAACATGGAAAATGTTGGAAGGACAAGCTGGTTTGCGTATTGCAGCTGACTTGGTGGCTCGTGGTGCCTCAATTCCACGCAAAACACGTGAAGCAATCCAAAGAATCCAAGGCGATATTCCTAAGATTGCCGTAGGTCGTGACAAACTCGAAGACGAGTTGACAGAATATGACATCATGCTTGCAATGTCAAGCAACAGTCCTGATTTACGTGCTATCGTAGAGTTTTGGGCTGAGGATGTGAAATACTGTTGGGATGGTGTTGCTGCTCGTTTGGAGTGGATTGCACTTCAACAAATCTCTTTGGGTAAGGTGTCTATCACCAATGCAAACAACGCTTCTGTAATCAGTCAGTTTGATGTAGATTATCAGTTGGATGCTACAACCCAAAAAGGTGGTGTAAACACTTCTTGGGCTTCCGGAACAAGTGGTAAACCTTTTAGCAAGGATTTCCCTGCAGTAGTGAAAGCTTTCCGTCAAAAAGGTATCTATTTGAAATATGCATTTATGAACCTTGATACTTTCGTTCAACTTGCTAGCCAAGACGAAACAATCAAGATGTGTGCTACTATGCTTGCTAATGTAGCAGGTGCAGCAATGACACCTGGTATAGTAGATGTAAATGCAGCAATGTCTCGTAGACCTGACTTGTACGGTCTTCAAATCGTTGTTATTGACCAATGGATCACCATTGAGTTGGCAGACGGAAGCCGTGCAACAGTTAACCCATTTGAAACAAATGTGGTTTCTCTATCGGCTACCAACGTGTTAGGTAAAACTTACTGGAAACGTCCTATCGACATGAACTTGCAAACTGATGCTTATATGGCTTTGAATGGCCACACACTCATCAAAAAGTACAGCGAGGAAGAACCAGTTAAGGAATGTACTCAAGGAATTGCCAATGCTTTCCCAGGATGGAGTGAAGCACCACGCACCTACTTGATGCAAACCAACAACACTTCTTGGAACATCAACTAGAAAAACATGGGGGAGCGTTAAACCTCCCCCTATTATAATTACAAAATGGCAATCTCAACTAACATAGAATATATCACAGCAAAGTTGGCACGTTTCGGGTTGACATCTGACGATATTGAGATGATCATACTCGATAACGCAGATTTATCGCTAGATACAATTAGCTTAAACGTAAGTCTATGCAAATTGGCGATATACAACTCTTTCAGTAGCATTTTGCCTATGCAGGATGTGACAGAGGGTGGTTATTCAGTAAGATGGAATTTGGAAGCCGTTAAACTTTTCTACAAAACATTATGCAATGAAATAGGAAAGCCAAACGTCCTTAAACCATTAGTCAAGAACCGTTCAAATCTGTGGTAATATGTCAGTTAAGCAATACCCACATTTCCTTTATATGAAAACAATGCATTCGGAAACTCAAAGAGACAATTCAGGTAACTGGATTCAATCTGACGAGCAGTACATGTTTCATTGCGAATGCCGTGAGGAAATGAATTCGGGAGTAAAAAATTCTTCCATTGCTGCACAGGATGGAACTCAAATCGTTTATTCATACATCATATACGCTCCTAAGAATACCGCAAGGCTAAATCCAGGAACAAGCGTTTTGGTTATGGAAGAAAAGGATATTGATTCTGTCAAATTAGTTGAGAAACAAGTATTGCGTTTCGAAGCAGGACAATTAGCATGTAGGATATGGGTATAGATTCAAAATTCAATCAGCAGGATATTCATGCACGATTTGAGAAGTTTCTCAAAGTGATTGATAAAAGGATCATCCAAAGACTACAGTATTTAGGCGAGTTATGCGTTACTCATGCTAGGACAATACCTGCAAGCGTTGGTTTTAATGACCAAACAGGAAACCTAAGGTCGTCAATAGGGTATACAGTTTTTAAAGACGGAGTTTCCGTACAAGAATCATACACTGGAACTACCGATGGAGTATCTAAGGGTAAGGAATTAGCAGAAAAAGTAGGCTCAAAACACAGTATTGGATATTCTCTTGTTGTTACAGCAGGTATGAACTATGCCTTATATGTGGAAGCTACAGGACGTGACGTTCTTACATCAGCTGAAATACTTGCAAAGCAACAATTGCCTAAAATGCTTGAACAATTGAAAGCTAACATCAACAAAGCATTAGAATAATGAAACAAGTTTTTGACACAAACGGAATACTGTTTGAAGCTCTATCAAGTAATTCAGACCTAGTGAATGAAATTACAGGTGGAGTATATAATGGTGAAAGACCGTTAAACTCTAAGTTGGAGGATGTTGTGATAAACACAATTGTGTTGTCTCAAGACAGTTATCCACAATTCGGAGTTTCAAATATAAATATCCATGTCAAAGATATGTCAATAAACTTTGGAGGTGTTCAGCAATTCATGCCTGACAACGTAAGGATGGCAACAATAAGCGAAAAAGTATTGTCAATTGTTAGAGCTGCAAAAATAACTGGATTGACTATGCAAGTAGAAAGTCAAAATATTACTCCTGAAAGAACTATCAATGAACATTTTGTAAATATAAGAATCAACTGGAATATTCACATTTAATACATTAAAAAAAATGGCAACTTCACCAACATTTACCCTAGGATTGTCTGAAATCCAAATGGGTACAGCATCAGACCAAGGCGCAATGCCTACAACTCTGACAAAAATTGGCATGACATACAAGGATACTTGTAAATTGAATCAATCTGCATCAGACATTACAGAGCATTTTGAGGAGGGGCATGCTTCTCCTGCAATTCGTATCAAGAACAAGAAAATGCCTGAGTTGAAATTCTCTATCATGGACCCTGACGAAGCATTGCTTGCCGAATTGGTAGGTGGTGAATTGGTTGATACAACCAAATGGGGTTTTGATGGCACTGAAATAGTAGCCAACAAGGCAGTACGAGTAGCAACAGAGCAAGGACTTGTATTCGACATCCCTAACGGAGATATTGAAGCAGTAGTTAACGGAGAGTTCAGCAAGAAAGGTATTTTCTTGATTGATGTAACTGTTACTCCTTTGGCAGTAGAAGCAGGCAAACCAATCTTGGGATACAAACCTGTGGTAACTCCATAATCAAAAAAGTAATTAACCAACAGAAAGCCCCGGATGTACGTTTGGGGCTTTCTTATAAAACACAACCGCAACATGGATAAAGAAACATTGGAGCTTATTTTAAAGCTAAAAGAAGAAAATGACGATTTGAACAGAGCTCTTAGTGAGATATGCTATATGGCAAGTCATAAAAAAAATATTTTCACAATAAAACATTCTGAAATAAATGCAGAGTGCGCCGTAAAATTAGTAAGAGATTTAATAACACCGCAACATGGATAAAATACAAACAGAGAAACAGGAACTTGATTTATTGCTCGACAAAGGCATTAACATCGAAGTAGAACAGCATGTCACTAAACGCAGTTTCTTTGGCAAAAAGACTGTAGAGGTAAAAAAACTGGTGTTCACTATACATGAGCCAACACTGTCAACACTTGACAGGATTGCATCTGAACAAATAGACCTCGTTATTGACGAAACTGTCATAAACTCAGAGATAGGTGTTCAAGAAGCCAAAAGGCTTGTACCAAGACATTGCCGTAGAATGTCAAAAATACTGGCACTCGCTATACTTGGAAACGATTACGTTATTCAGAAAGAAAACGGAAAGTTTGCCAATGATGAGAAAAAATTAAACGAATTGACGGAGTTACTATTCCACAATGTCACTCCATCTAAGCTATTCAAATACTTCGTATTGGTTAACACAATGTCCAATATCGGGGATTTTATCAACTCTATTCGATTGATGTCAGCAGCAAGAACAACAATGCCAAATCGGGTAGAGGCAAACAACGAGGATTAAACAGCCCTTATGGCCGTAGGGGTGCGATATGTGCTCATTTCGGTTGGACTTGGGATTATCTTCACAATGGCATTGCATGGGCAACAGTACAGCGTATAATGTCCGATTTACCATCTTACGATTATGATGAAGATTCAGAAAGTGAGGAAATAGAGGTAAATAATGAGAACGCTGAAAGTATTATGAACTTCATTAATTCATTAACATGAACGTAGATAACGGAGC
>CAZGJF010000016.1:9583-23561 GCA_964526595.1 uncultured Akkermansia sp.
CCTCTTGACAGACTTATTCTTGCTTACGGTCAAGTAAAGGCAAAAGGTAAACTTCAAGGTGATGACATGCGACAATTTACCGAAGCTGGTATTCCGATTATACACGAACTTGCAAAGGTTATGGGAGTAGCCGACACAGCTATTCAAAAAATGGTTGAGGAGGGAAAAATTGGTTTTCCACAAGTACAACAAGTAATTCAAAATCTTACAAATGAGGGTGGTATGTTCTTCAACCTCATGGAAAAACAATCAAAAACACTTACGGGACAAATAAGCAACTTGGAAGATGCATGGTCTCGTATGCTTAACGATATAGGTCAAAGCAACGAGGGCGTTTTGTCAGGTGCTATTGAGGGAGCTACTTACTTAATTGACCACTACCAAGACATACTTAAGATTTTAACTCCTATTGTTGCCACTTACGGAGCTTACAAGGCGGCACTTATAACTATTGCAGCAGTTCAAAAAGCTTCTGCAGCGGCAACATTTGTTCAGGAATACTTTGCAATGGGAAAGGCTTTAGGCTTTGCAACTGCAAATCAAATAGCTTTCAATAGTGCAACGCTAGCCAATCCTTACGCATTAGCCGCAGCGGCAGTTATAGGACTTACTGTTGTGATATATGAGCTTATTGGAGCACAAAAACAATTGAGTGCTACTGAGCAAGCTAAATATGACATCAAGGAAAAGGCAAGTAAGCAGTATGACGATGAAAAAGCAAAAGTAACATCGCTCATAGGAATACTTAACAATGAAAAGGTTGCGCTTGACCAACGTCAAGATGCACTAAAGAAAATACAGGCGATCATTCCTGGTTATCATGCTAGCCTTACCAATGAGGGCAAATTGATAAACAACAACAAAGAAGCAATAGATAGCTATCTAACATCACTTGAAAAGCAAATATATCTCCAAACAACCTTGGACGAAAAAATAGAGTTGACAAAGAAAAAACGTCAACTTGAAAAGGATGTAGCTAAGAAAGAACAAGCAGCCAGAGATGCTGAAGCTGCTGCAAATGCTCAAACGCAAGGTCCGAATAGTTTTGGAAGTAGTGGTTCAGTTTCATCAGGTTTGGCAATACAAGCTCGTGGATTTGTTAATAAGTCTAAGAAGGACTTACAGGAAGTAGTTGATGCTATTCAAGCCCTAGATGATGAATATGCCAAAATATCAACATCAGGACAGAAAGCTGATGATGCGATTGCCAATGTCATTATCAAGAATAAAGCGTTTTGGGAGGATCAGAAAAAAAATGCTACTAATGCAAGAGATAACCTTGCCGACACCGAAAAAGGTAGTAAGGCATGGATTGAATATACTCGTCTTATCAAAGAAGCTGAAATGCATCTTGCGGCCTACAATGACAAGGCTGGTGCCAAGGCGGCAAAAGAGGAAAACGATGCTCTTGCCAAGTTTAACGAGGAAAAGATAAAAGCTCAAAAGAAGTATGACGAAATGCTATTGGCCTCACAAAAAGACCAAGTAAAAGACAAAAAAGCACTTATTGACCTTGACCTTAAAAATACCATTTCTGGAATAAACGAAATGGAGAAAATTTACAAGGAAAAGGCGAATAAGGCAGGAATAAAAAAACCTGATGTAACCATATTCGGACAGATGCGTGATGTGGCTACATCTCAAGCAACATTTGACAAATCGGAAATTGACAGGGAGCAACTTGATAAACTTCTTACTCAATACAAAAACTACAAAGAGCAAATCAAAGCTATAGAGAAATCATATAATGATGATTTACTATTGCTAAACAAGGAGTTAAACAGAGCTAAATCTGATGATGATAAGAACCGAATTACATCTGCTATTCAGCAACGCCAAAAGACACTATCCGAGGAAATAAAAAAGGTACAAAGTGACTTGCTAGGTGACGAAAATAAGGGACTTATAGACCTTTACTTTGTTGGTAATGGTACAGACTTTATTAAGTCAAAAATCAAAGAAACTATGCCGTTATTCGAGGATATAACTCGGCTAACATACAATGAACTCGAAAAAGTTCGTGGCATAGTTGATAAAATTGAGTTTACTCCGGAACAGTTAGCCAAATTCAAAGAAGTAGGCATTGATGTTGACAAACTAAATGAAGCTCTTAAAAAAGTAAAGAAAAGTTCTACCGAAGCTATTGACGAAAACGAGTGGAACAAAGTACTTGACATGGCCAATAAACTAAGTGGCTCACTCGGATCACTTGGTAGTTCTTTAGAGAAATTTGGTGGTGATGTTGGAGAGATAGGAAAAGGACTATCAGGAGTTTCAAGCCAAATTGGAAATATTACAACTGCATTCTCGAAAACAGCTACCACTGGTGATAAGATTTCAGCAGGAATATCTGGGCTTGCTTCATTGGTAGGAATGGTTGCAGACCAAATCGAAGCCAATAAGAGATTTCAAGAAGAATGGAACATGAAAATTATGCAAGGTGCTCATAACCTTGCTATGATGCGGATAGAAGCACTAAAGTATAAGGAAGATAATATATTCGGTGTTGAAAACCCATACGCTAAGGCTATCGCAGGAGCTAAAGAGTATGCACAGGCTTCTTCTGAATTGGCAGATGCAACTTTAAAATTAGATAATGGTCAGGTACAAACAGATACAAAAGAGGTAGTTAGTGGTGCCAATGTTGCGAAAGGAGCAGGAGAAGGAGCTGCAACGGGTGCTGTAATTGGTTCTTTATTTGGACCATTGGGAACATTAATAGGTGCAGGTGTTGGAGCTATAGCTGGAGGTATAGTTGGAGCAGTTAACACAAAGACAGTACCAGTATTCGAGAACTTGAAAAAGAAGTATGGAGAGGTTGTAGATTCAAATGGAGACCTGAATAAACAGATATTGGCCGATTACTCCAAAATGGACGATGCAACCAAGAAGTTGATTGATAATTGGAAAGAACTAAAGGCTAAGCAAGAAGAATCACAGGCTCAGATGAAACAAAATTTCACTGATTTAGCAGGTGATTTGGGTTCATCATTATCGGATGCTCTTGTAGAAGCTTTCAGCAATGGTAATGTTTACGGTGCCATAGATAAATTTGATGCAAAACTCAATGATGTTGTAGATAATATTGTTGCAAAACTTATTTTCACTGCGGTGTTTGGTGATTTATTTAAAGAACTTGAAAAACGAATGCAGGATAGCTTTAGTCCTGGTGGAGACCAGAGTATTACAGATGATATTGCATGGTACAAAGAAAAATACAAGGGACGAGTTGGAATTTATAATCAAGCAATGACAGATGCTAATAATGATTTAAAGTCAGAGGGATTTGCAGGATTTCAGCCAGGCTCAAAAAGTTCCAATTCATTATCAGGTGCAATACAAGCATCCGTCACAGAGGAAACAGCCACAGTGCTTTCAGGATATATCAATAACATAAGAATCAACCAAGCTAACAGTTTGGCAAAAATGGATGGTGTTCTTCTGAAACTTGATACTATTGCAGGAAACACGGCTTATCTAATTAACATAGATAGAAATATAAGCAAATTAAGTAGTGACAACTTACGTTCTCAGGGGTAATTATTACTAACTTTGTATCACACTAATACACAACTAATAATGGAAGTAAACTATCATATTGATGGCGTTAATATTGCCACATACGGAATTAGAGTTTCTAAGTCAATTGGAATAACTGGCCGACCAAAACTAAAGACACCATTAACCACAAAATGGGAAACATACCATGGAGAGGTTGTTGATTTGGAAAACAAATACTACGAACCAAGAGAAATTCAATTGGATTGTTTCATGGAGTGTGAAAGCAACGAAGAATTCATCCGTAAATCAGTAGAATTCAGTCGTATTTTCGATGCAAAAGGAACAAGACGTTTGTCTGTTTCAGTTGACAGTTCAGAGCCTTTACTTTTTGAGGTGTATTTATCAAATGGAATTGAATTCGACAAAAAATGGACTGATTCAATACTTGTATCTACTTTCTCGCTGAAATTAGTTGAGCCTGAGCCTATAAAGCGTGTGTATAAATATGTTAGGTCTAGCAGTGAAAATGACACCGTTGAAATTGATATCTCAACTGACAAAATGGTAAACATATACTGGGGAGATACCACACATACATTTGATGTGTGCAATCAACTTACGAACTACTTATCATGGAATATAGTATCTACGCTTTCCGCTTTTGAGTTTAAAGTAGGGCAGATTTTTGTAGAAAGAGGTGCTGGACCAGATGGTGCATGGGAAATGTGGTATGAGTGCATTAAAGATTATAATTATAATCCATATACAGACCCAATAGACATAGAAGATACAGAATACTTCACAAGAATATATCCAGGTAAAAGAACTCACTATTATCCTAACAACGGAACGTTTTACATAGTAATAACTGGTGATGTAGATTCTATCAATTCAATAACAACAAACGCAAAGCTGGTATGGAACAAATTATAATCATAAGAACAGATTATTTAGGCAATAAATCAAATTTTTCTATTCAGTCTAAGGAGAATAGAAGCACGATCACTAAAGCCGAACAGAAGTGTGAAATTAATGGTGCTGATACAATTGATATTACTGTTGAGTCTGCTAAGCATATAACATTCATTGTTGGTGATAAGATAGAACTTTGGGGCGTAGATTATACGCTAAATATCCCACCAAAAGAAAGAAAAATATCTGAAAGTCATTTCGTATATGAACTTCAATTCGAAGGACCAAGATATGATCTTCTGAGAGCCATGTACAATGTGAACACGGACACTACAGGTAACATAGTCAAGGAACTAATAGGAAGCTCTCTGACTGGCGACATGAAGATGTTTCTTGATGTACTTATAAGAAACGCAAACAGGGTATTCCAAAATAAATGGTCACTAGGAGAATATCCAACAGACACAATAACCAAGACACTTACATTTGGAGACGGAGACACATGCTTATCAGTGTTACAAACACTATGCAGCCAAGATAATTATAATACTGAATTTTCAATTGATGTTCTTGCAGATGGAAGTAGGGTGTTGAATATCGGACTTGTTGGAAGCGAGTTCGGATATAAATTTGAATACGGAAAGGGCAAGGGTATATATGAGTTGACTCGTGAAAAGAGTTCTGATTCTAATATCGTCAATAAGCTATTTGTGTATGGCGGTTCAAAGAATGTTATAGCACCAAAATATGGCTATGACAAACTATTGCTTCCTGAGTCTGACTCAAGCAAGATTATGCCTGCATACGCACAAGTTGGATATAAGATATTACCCTCAACTGGACAAGTAACACGTGATTATGACGGTTCTAATACATATACAGTACAAACATACATTATAGAGGATGGTCAAAAAGTAAAAATCAAAGGCACATTAACCGCAAATGATGTTATGGCTTATGCTTTCTATGACTTGAACCAAGTAGTCAATAATGGAATTGGACCTAATGTATATGGAACTGTAAATATAGATACAGTAATTGACGTACCTGCAGGAGCTAATAGGTTGAGAATACTCGAAAAAACAGACACTCCAAGAAGTATAAATGCTTATTATTCAAGAAAAAAGGGAAACAGCTACATAAGCGATGATGATTCAATTGCAAAATATGGAGTATGGGAGGGGGTTAAAATATTCGAAGAGATTTATCCAAGCAGGACAGGTACAGTAAGCGGACTTGGTAGTGATGAATTACAATTTATCGATTCAAGCATTAACTTCGACCTAAATGCCAAGAATAGTTCTGGTGATTGGTTGTATAGATTGAATGGTAATAACTCAGTTTGCAAGGTTAGTTTTACTACTGGTGAACTATCAGGATTTGAATTTGAAGTATCAAACTATGACAGTCCTTCCAAAAAATTCACAATCAGAAGTTATACAGACCAAAACAATAGTCTATTCCCATCAAAAGATAATCCAGTATTTAGGATAGGTGTTGGCGATAAGTACGTTATTACCGACATATATCAGCCAGATTCGTATATCACTGATGCAGAGAGTAGATTGCTAACTAAAGCGCAAGACTATTTAGGTAAATTCGCAAATCCAAGAGTACAGTACTCTTTGACAATCGACCAAATGTTTTTGAAAACATTTACAAATTCGCTTAGTGGAAATGTTTTTAATTGCGGTGATCTAATTCCAATAAGAGATATTGATTTGAACATTGACACCTTAATACGGTTGAAGTCTTTCTCACGTGATTTATTGCATGAATACTCGTACAGTCTTACGATAGACAACGCTCAGACTGAAAAGAGCACAATAGTAAGAACTATATCGGATGTTAAGAGTGTGAATGTTGTTGTCAAGCTTAATGACTTGAATAATCCTGCAAAGGCTAGACAAAATTATAAATCGTCTCAGGAAGTAATCAATATGATTTATGATGCTGATGGTTATTTCACTCCACCAATTAAGCCATTATCTATTGAAACTACAATGCTATCGGTTGGTGCCAAGTCACAACAATTCGCACTTACAAATACATTATTCCAACCGAATTATGGAGCTGCAAAAAACAGAATAGTATATACAGGTGGAGTACTTGTACACTATGCTATTGTGGATAGTTCGGGTAATCCAAAAATATGGACTATTTCCGACGGTGATGTTACATTGCAGTCAGACGTAGCTTACTACATCTATGCCAAATGTTCACGCACGGCCGGCACAGGGATAATTATATTCTCTCTGACTCCAATAATGACAGAGAGTGATGGCTCTAACTACCATTTTCTTGTTGGTGTAGTCAATTCTGTTGACACTTCAAACAACACTAGGCTAATCGCCTTGACTTATGGTGGAACTACCATAAATGGGCGTTATATGCGTACTGGAAGAATTCAATCTACAGATGGAGAAACATATTTTGATTTAGACAGTGGAGAATTGGTAGGTAATATCAAATTCAAATCGGGTGTGGATGCACAGCAAGCAGTTAATAATGCCAATGTTGCAGCAGCTTCCGCAGTAAGTACGGCTAATTCAGCAAGTAGTACAGCATCATCAGCGCAGTCAACAGCCAATTCTGCTCAAAGTACAGCTAGTAATGCTCAAAGCACTGCAAATACCGCACAAAGCATAGCCAATGATGCACAAACACAGGCACAAGCATTGCAGTACCTTAAAGATGCATTGGAGGGCTCAACAGATATTTCAGGCGGTTTGCTCGCAACAAATGTGTTGTTAATGAAAACAGCACTCGGAGCTATCACAGGCGGTATGTCTGGAATTAACAGTGATAATATTGGTATGTGGGCTGGTGGAACTTATGCCGAAGCTTTGAGCGATGTTGCTAAGATAATACTTCGTAAAGATGGTTCAGGGCAACTGGCAGGTGGTAAGATTAACTGGGATTCAGCAGGCTCAATGAATGTAGGTTTATTCAACATATTCAGCAACATGTTGTCAAGTGGCAATATATCATTCACAAGTGATGCATTGGAGGATTTAACTGCAATACCAGGAAGTACGGTGAACGTTTCTTTTCCATCACCAAAAACGGCTAATACGGCCAGTGGATATACCAATACAATCACTTCGAATACGTTCACGGCTTCAAAGCTTTCATTATTGAGGTTTAGGCTATCTCAAAGCATATACATGGCTCAGGCAGGTTATGTTACATTGATAACAAAGGTTATTGATAATGCCACTGGTAGTATTGTATTTTCGACAAACAACAGCTCATCATCATCTATTGGAACATTCAACAATAATTATGATCAGTCTTACAACCTACCTGCAGGAACTTACTACATACAAGTAACATTATCGGTTACTAACTCAAATAGTTCCAACTATCAAACTGTTAGCTTTGCTGGGTATGGAGGTTCGGGTTCATATATCACGATTAGTCCAATTGCTGCACTTACCAAGATAGCCAACGATGGGTTTTACAGCTACTGGGGGGCATCTGCTTACTTGTATTTGCGCACTGATTTTGGGTTTCAAGTTATGTTTGGAAGTTACGGTATTCAGTGTACAACGTCAGGATTGAAAAAGACATCAAACGGTGGTTCTTCTTGGACATCTATTTAGTAATAAAAAAAGTTATGAATTAATTATATATTAACGTATTACACTGATACGCATTTAAGTATTTTTGTAGTGTAAAATTATTATTATGGCAAATATCCTATTTTATAAGGGCGAAGATATACAGTTGACATTCACTTCTGAATCAGACATGAGTGGATATACTAAGGTTGTGAAGTATTTCACGCCTTACTCAACTATTAAAACCGCAACGCTTCAAGTCATAGATACAAAAAATTTCAAAGCCACATTCCCTAAAGAGGATACCTTAGACCTTACTCCTGGCAAACTTAATATAGTTCTTGAATTCACAGCTTCAAACGGAAAGATAATCAGCAAATCAATTGATTGTAGGATTGCTGACCCATATCTTGACGGTAACGCACGAACTGATGTATCAACAACATCTGATATTGTATTTATTGATAATTCGTTGTCGTTAAACATAAATTTCTTGGCAGGTGGAGCAGCTGTTTCAGGTATATTATTCAATAAGAACGAGGTTAATCCTGATGATGATGGATTAATATCTATCAATGCTGTTCCAATGATAATTCAGCATGACCTTGTTCCATATATTTCTGCTTCTGCAGGAGATAAAATAAGGATAACTGGAACAGGTGGTTCTGTAGGAATATACGTAGACTATATTTGCATTAAGTCAATTAGCGGAGGTGATGCGAGCTTAATTTCAAACAAAACATACTTCATTACCAATGAGGAGTTTGTTTCGATATTCAAAAACACTAAATCGTTTACAGCATCTACACAGTCTTTCATTGTTCCAACATTAGAATTTAAAGTTGCAAAATACACATCTAACTATGCAAGTGGAAATGCTGTTCTAATTGATTTCCCTATTTTCAACGGAAAAACACCTATAATTGATGATGATAGGCTTTTGGTTTTGATGAATGCTAAATCTAGCGATGTTACTTTCGTTGTTAACACAGGTGATGATGTTGTAGGTAGTAATACATTCTCATACATATTAGAGCAATCTGAGGAGCTAATATTAAGTCAAAATCAACATGCAGAGATAAGCTATTTATTTGCATGGACAAGTGAAACAACCTGTAAGGTTTTGATTAGATGGATTAAGGAGGAATGACCATGAGTAGAAGAAGTAAAAGAAGACGTTTTTTCGGCTCAGCAACTAAATCCAAAGCGGTAAAACTAGGTTGTCTGTATAATTGGCCAACAACTCAAGGAACTGGTGACAATTCAATCATACCGCTTGCAATGGCTAATGCTGGATGGGTAATTCCTACACATTTCAACGTAATGAAAGCCTATTTGGGTGGTGATTCGGTTGCAGGTGGGAAATTAAAAGAAGCTGGTTTTACATATTGGGAATCCCCGAACGCAGGCGCAACTAATAATTATAATTTTTCTTGTCGAGGTGCTGGACATCGAGAAATTAGTGGATTATATAGCAGCCTTAAAACTGGCACAAAATTATGGACATTATATGATGATGGTACAGTAGGAGCTACATTCGAAATGACTAATTACACAGAAAGTGCTGGTTATAATCTTACCAATAAAAAATATGGATGCTCAATTCGTCTAGTTAGACCTATTCAGCTAGGCGAGCAGACAATACCAGATGGTCAACCAGTAGGTACATATACTGGTAATAATGGTTTAGTTTATCCAACTACAAGAATAGGTGATGAAGTTTGGATGGCTTGCAATTTGGCAGAAACAAAATTTAGAAATATGAGTGATATCCCATTGGTTACTGATAATTCAGCATGGTCAGCACTTACTACTTCTGCAATGTGCTATTATAATAATGATATTAACAACGTATTTGAATAGAAAAAAACTATGAACTATTACCACAAACTAGGGAAAATATACATAACAGAAGCTGAGTTGAATTACGATGCTTTGACGGAAAACCAAATACAATTCTACTTGGATAATAAAGTTGGATATGACAATGGAACTGTTAGTGTTTCAGAAATACTTAACTGTAAATTCAATGAGCCAGTTGAAGTACCATTGCAACAATTAGTTGACATGACTACAGAGAACTACTCTAAGTGTGAGTTCAACAACATTGGAGCTAGTGGAGCGATTAAGACAAACGAATATGCAAAGTTCGGGTGCCAGTTGGCAGGTTGTCCAATTGCTTTAGCATGCGAAAGTACAGCATCATGTACAATCAGCTTAACACCTAAATCGCTTGCTAATATCAACTGGGTGAATACACTATATTATGAAATGTTTGTCAAAATTGCTCAAATTGAGTCAGGCGATAGGACTGTTAGTTTATTTCCATCTGAAAATATCAAAACCAAGCCTTATAGTTATAGAGAATGTGAGGAAGAGTTTATAACCGTAAAACGTGAAGCAAACAAATAAATTTTTAACAATAACTGTATCACACTGATACTTATATCAAAACGAAATGCTAAACAGAGAGACAAAATTTGGCTTGACATTCGGGCAACTGCTTGCGCTGATTGGATTAATAGGTGGCATTCTTACCACCTACATTGACTTGAACATAAAGGTTGCAACACTTGACGAGCGAAACAAGTTTACCGAGCAAAGAATAAATAAAATTGAATCATCTACGGAAGTAGTTCGACAAGAAAACAGACAAGACCACATGAAAATGGAAGCTAAAATGGACATGCTAATCGACAAACTTAACAATAAATAATTATGGCAAAAATTGAAATTCTTGCACCATTCATCCTACGACACGAGGGAGGTTTCGTAAATGATCCTACTGATAGAGGTGGTGCTACTAATAAGGGTGTCACTATTTCCACTTGGAAACAGGTAGGATATGACAAAGATGGTGACGGTGACATTGACGTTGAAGACTTGAAACTTATTACCAATGAAGATATGGTAAGCAAGGTTTTACGTCAATTCTACTGGAACAGATGGAAAGCCGACCTTATCCAAAATCAAAAAGTAGCAAACTGCCTTGTTGACTGGGTATGGGCTTCGGGAAAATGGGGCGTGGTTATTCCACAACGCATTCTTGGAGTTAAGCAAGATGGTTTAGTTGGTCCTGAAACATTAACCATATTGAACCGCACCAATCAAAATGATTTTTTGACTAAGCTATACGATGCAAGAGAGGAATTCATCAATGGCATTGTGAATAGATCAGTTGCACAGTACAAAGAAAGCAACCCGGATGCAACAAAAGCAGAATTGCTAAAGGAAACACAGTTGCGTTTCCAAAAGGGTTGGATGAACAGGTTAAATGACTTAAAACTATTATAATTATGAACTCAGAATTCTTAAAATTGAAAAAAGCCGATTTTTGGAAAGGCTTAATTGTGGCGGTGTTCACCGCACTGGCAACAGCGTTGCAAAACACATTATTGAACGCTACAGATTTCGCTTCAATAAACTTTCAGGCTGTTGCAATAGCAGGTGCAAGCGGTTTTGTTGCATACATAATTAAAAACCTATTTTCTAACTCGGACGGAAAGCCGTTCACTAAAGAACAACCAATAGAATGAACACATTAAGAGTAGTCATTTTCGGTGCGGTGATTGGTATAATCATTGCGCTTGGTTCCGTTGCAGCTTACTTCAAGTTGTTTCGCAAAACTGAAAAGCCACAGCAACCTGTACAGATAGTAGCCAACAGCAAAGAGCAACGCAGAATTGATTCTTTGATTTTCGCTATTCAAAGTCTGAATGTCAAGATTGACAGTTCGTATAAGGTGATAAACACAAAAAAGGTTGTCATCGAGGTTCAGAAAAAGAAAATATCCGACATTAAGAATTATGCCGACAGTCTCCAATCTGTTTATTTGGCAAATAAAACAATACCAGGATGTGATTCCGTACTACATGCTAAAGATTCACTGATAAAAGAAAAAAACATTGTCATTAAACAACTTGACGACCAAAATAAAGACTATTCACGGCAAGTATTTCTACTTAGTTCAAAGAATGAGTTACAAAACATAATGATAACATCTAAGGACTCAACCATCAATAAACTTGAATGTGCATACAACTGGAAAATCAAGCATAAATTCTTGGCTTGGTTTCTCGGTTGGAAATGTAACTAATAAACTGTCATTGCTCAAAGAGTAAAGGACGTGGCTGCAACTTGTTTGCTTTTGGCATTGCCTTAAAATGCTTGCTGTATTTACGAAATGCAGTTTTTTATATATTTGCATGTCGCACTTTGGTAGTTGCGGATCAAAGGACGGCAAAAAGTACCCTCGAATTTCGGTTCGGGGGTATGATGCAAAATGCAAACTGTTTTACATCTATTGCACGGAGCGCAAAAAAGAATTTTCTTATCATCATAAAATCAACCAAGTACAAATACATGACTGTATAATTCATAATCATGAGGTCGGGAGTTCAATTCTCCCTCTCGCTACAAAAAGAAAAGCCTGTAAGTAATTGATACTTACAGGTTTTTTTATGGCATAAAATAAAAGAACTGAAAAAGAAATTGCAAATAATATCAAAAGTAGCTACGTTTGTTGCACTAAGTTGTACCAACGTTTTACGAAATGGCCACTTTCAAGATATGTATTTTCGAGCATCAGAAACGAACAGACAATAAATATCCAGTGTCTATCCGGGTGACATGGAAAAGGAAGTGTGCATACATCAAGACAGAATACTACGTTACGGACAAACAGATCACAAAAAAGAACTTCACCATCAAGGATGTTTACATCATCAAAGAGCTAAACCGCAGAATTGAAAAGTACGAGGATATAAAGTCAAAGAAACTAGGTTATCGCATTGATATGTACTCGGCAAAGGAACTGGCTCAGTACTTTGTCAATGAAACGAAATCAGGCACCGATACTTCCATTAATTTCATAGAGTTTTCAAGAAAGCACATTGCCTTACTGAAACAGCAGGAGCGTACCACATCAGCATCAAACCTTAACAGGACCATAAACGCACTGATTGACTTCTGTAACGGTCGGGAACGGATATCTATCACTGAAATAACATCCAAGTTTCTTGTCCAGTTTGATAACTACCTACGAACAACCCGAACAATCAAACGTAAAAACCAATTTGGAAAACTTGTTACCGTAAAACACAAGCCACTCTCAGAGGTGAGTATATTCGACTACATGACTGATTTAAGGGTGTTATTCAATGCTGCATTGGTAGAGTATAACGATGAGGACAAGGACGAAATCAAGATATACCATTATCCATTCAGAAAATATAAAATAAAGCCACGCCCTGATAATTTGAAAAGGACTATTACTGACGAGCAGTTGTATAAGGTGATAAATTGCCCTACGGATTCATTGCAGACTCACAGAGCGATTTTCTCTCGTGACGTGTTCCTTTTATCCTTTTATTTGGTTGGGATGAATTTAGCGGACTTATATGATGTAGAACATATTGTTGAAGTCAACAAAATGATACGCATTGAATACAATCGAAAGAAAACCAAAGGGCGTAGGCAGGACAAAGCGTTTATTTCCATAATGGTAGAGCCTGAGATAATGCCACTATTCGAAAAATACAGAGATAAAACAGGCGTAAGAGTATTTGACTTCCACACCAGGTACACCACTTCACACATTTTCAGCTCCAATGTCAATAAAGGTCTTAAGGTATTAGCAAAGTGGGTGTTCGGAAATTCCGACATACCACTATCTACATACTATGCACGCCACACATGGGCTACCATTGCCCGAAACAAATGTGGCATATCCAAGGATGATATTGATTTATGCCTTAATCATGTTGATTTAAGCCTAAAAGTAGCCGACATGTACATTAAAAAGGACTGGTCGCTAATCGATAACGCCAATAGAAAGGTGATTGACTATGTTAAAAGCATAACTATTAAAGAAAATTAACAGTTTTTTTGATAGCTAAAGTTTAGGTGTAGTCTATATTTGCAACGTACTAATCGTGTTCCATAAATTAATACTTGATTATTATTGTTTGAGCCTACTCCGTTGTGAAACGTGGTAGGTAATT
>CAZGJF010000016.1:23661-44477 GCA_964526595.1 uncultured Akkermansia sp.
GGATAGGGCGTGTTGCCGACGGTTCTGACTGTCTAATCAGATAGGTAATAGTGGGTAGATTCCTTCAAGCTATTATCGAAACGTATAAGGAACTAAAGCCAATTACATCAATGTAGTTGGCTTTTTTATTATCGTTTTCCTGACATTAGGAAGATGATCACTTCTTAAACATTCCACCCCTACCAGTCAATATCCAATCAGCCGATATATTGAAGTCCTTAACCAAGTATGACGGAGCATCCACGTCAATGAATTTATATCCTGTGCCAATCTTTGATTTGTCTTTGGATCGTGTACGCAAGTTTGAGTATTTGGGTCGGTGTAGTCCATAATCAAAACAAAATGCCTGCAGGCTCTTTATTTTGTCTGATTCAATCAGCATGTCAATAGCCTGGAAAAACCTATCTTGAATTGCTTGTACTTGTGGCCTTACTGTTTTTGTTTCCATGTTTTTGTTGCGGTTATAAAAATAATTTTATTGTGCAAGAACAAAAATCATTGCACAACATATTACTGCATCGATATCCCATGCTGTGCAAGTTTGCCTTTAAGAAATTCAACCTCTCCTTGTAATTTTCCAACCTTTTCGAATAGTGAGCTGATAAGTTTATTTTGTTCATTGACTACGTGAGCTGAATATATTTCACCGTTCTTGAACATATCAATCAATTTGTCCTTAAATACATCACTACTCAATTGGGTTAATTTATCCCTGTCAATTGGTGGAAGTATCACAGGATTAATCATTTCACCCTCTCCGGTGAATAGCCATTTCATACTCAAATCAGGAAACTTGTCAGATATGATTTTCATTTTATCAGGCTGTATCGACATTCTCATAGAAGATACATAGGTTTCTGATACACCTATCTCCCTGCAAAATTCCCTAACGCTAATTCCTTTGAATTTTATGAACTCTATAAGTCTTTCTTTTACAAGCATGTAATAATAAATTTTAATTAATGAATAATATATCTGTGCAAAAATTTGCATATTGCACAACAATGCCTTATATTTGCACTCAGTATATCAAAATTACACAATCAATGTGTCAAATACTAATTATTAACGTGCAAAATATACCTAGTAAATGGAAAAAAACAATTCATTCAAAAAGGGATTTGACCAAGTACCTATTGGAAAGGCAGATCAAGTTAAAACGGAAATCATGCAGTCGCTTAACATTAAATCAAAAGCTGCGTGGGAAAGACGATTAAAGGGTAATGTTGACCCACGATTAAGCGAGATTAAATCAGTAGAAACAGTTTTCGCTAAGCATGGGATAAAACAAGTATGGGGGGAGTAAGCCATGAAAAGTACCGCAACACTTTCACGGTTTACCGAACAGGAAAAAATGGTGGCTGAAATGATAGCCTGGGGATATTCAAAGAAAGATATTGCCAACAAGTTACAACTTTCAGTACGGACCATTGAGAACCATACCCGAACTATTTTCAAGAAAATAAACGTATCAAAGTCAAACGAATTATCAGCGTGGTGGTTTTGCGAAATATACGGAATACCACCTGAAAATAAACCATAGAACAACCTAACCATGTTACTTCCACAAACAGAAATCGAGTATAGAAATGCTCTTATTGATGCAGCAGAAATAGGTGCAAAAAAGGCACTGGAACAAGTAGGATTGATTAAGCCATATCTTAAGCTAAGAGAAGCGCAAAGATTGTACGGTTCATCAATCGTAAACAGGTGGATAAAAGAGGGTTTACTTAAGCCCATAAAAGACGGTGCGAGGAATGCAAGTGTCCGACTTGACAGGATAGACCTAGAAACAGTCGCCAAGACTTGTAACAGAGCAAACTATATGAGGTTATAAATTACAAAATCTTAAACATTTTTAACAGTAAATATGCACATCTACCGAGTATAAATGCGTATATTTGCATGAGCAATACAATAATTGTCTAACAATAAAAAACCGCAACAAAATGGATTTACGCTTAAAAAAAATCACCCTCAAAAACTTCAAAGGGTGTAGAGACAGAGAGATTGATTTTAACACAGTTTATTCCGTGATTTCGGGACCAAACGAAAGTGGAAAATCAACAGTAATGGACGCATTTGTTTGGTGTCTTTTCGGAAAGGACAGCAAAGACCGCACAGACTTCAACATCAAAACGCTGGACGCAAACGGCAATGTGATTGAACGCATAGCCCACGAGGTTACTTGTTTATTTGATGTTAAGGACATTAGCACAGTAATACCACAAACAGTAGAATTGAAAAGATGCTACACCGAAAAATGGACGAAGAAACGAGGTGCAGAAACCGAAGAGTTCACAGGCCATGAAGTAGAACGATTCTACAACGGTGTACCATGTACAGAAAAGGACTTCAAGCAAAAGATTGAGGATATTATCCCCGAGAACATTTTCAAATTAATCACAAACCCTCTTTATTTTCCAAGTCTTAAAAAAGACCAGCAACGATCTATTCTACTTTCAATGGTTGGCGGTATCAGTAACGAGGAAATCGCCAAAGGAAACAAAGACTTTCAAGCACTTTTGGATATGCTTTTCGGTAAAACACTGGAAGAGTACAAGCGTGAGATTGGGGCTAAAAAGAAGCGAGTAAAAGACGAGCTGGCTGGTATTCCCGACCGTATAGATGAAGTCAAACGAGGTATGCCCGAAACTTTGGAATGGGAAAAATTGGATTCAGAAAAAAACAACTTGTTAGCAGAGGTTCAAGCAATTG
The DNA here is from genome assembly GCA_964526595.1 of uncultured Akkermansia sp. GTDB lineage: Bacteria > Bacteroidota > Bacteroidia > Flavobacteriales_D > Crocinitomicaceae > M0103. The sequence continues at coordinate 26,380 of CAZGJF010000016.1, forward strand.
ACGAGCAACTTGGCGACATAAACAAATCCTTTGAAGCTCACAACAAGGAAAAACAGAAAATGCAAAGTAGCATTTTTGAAATCAAACAAGAAAGGGCACAGTTCATCAACAAGATTGAAACAGATTTCCTTGCAGACTTCTACAAATATAAAGCCGAGTACCAAAAAACAGTGCAGGAGCGCCTGGGCTTGAAAGAACAATTGAAAGAAGCTGAAAACGTAATTGCAAAAATCAAAACTGAGCTTGAAAATGACAACTTGAAACGCAACAAATTGATTGATGAATGGAAGTTTATCAATGGTGAATTGCTGATATTCAACGAAAACGATTTCTCTTGCCCTACTTGCGGAGCAAACTTTGAACCGAGCAAAATTGATGCAAAACAAGCTGAAATGACAGCACGCTTTAACGAGCAAAAAGCTAAACGACTTGCTGAAAATCAATCCAACGGAATTGCTACTAAAAAGTCAATTGAAAGCCTTACAGCATCTTTAATCGAATGGGAAGAAAAGCACAAAACATTAACCGATACTATTGCATCATTCGAACCGATAGACGAGCCAAAAGAGCCAAATAAGGCTAATATAGACTTTAGCAAATACACTGAAATAACTGACTTTGATACTTTGATTTCTGAGCTTGAAAAGGAACTTCAAAAAGGCTACTCATTACCAGACACTGCCGAATTGATAGACAAAAAGCGATTGACACAAAACGATATTCATAACATCGTTTTGAAGCTCTCAACCAAGGCAATTATTGATTCAAGTATCATTCGAATTTCGGAGCTTGAAAAGCAACTCAAAACGCTTAACCACGAACTGGCAAATTTGGAAAAAACAGAGTTCACGATCATGGAATTTTCAAAGGCGAAAATCACAAGCGTTGAGAAAGCAATCAACAGCCTATTCACGAATGTAAAATTCAAGCTATTTGAAAACCAAATCAATGGGGCAGAGGTTGAAACCTGCGAAGCACTGGTAAAAGGTGTTCCATTCTCAGATGCAAACAGCGCAGGAAAGATAAACGCAGGGCTTGACATTATCAACGCAATATCTAAGCATCACAATGCATTCGCACCTATTTTCATTGATAATGCAGAGGGCTGTAACAAAATCATGCAAACTAACTCACAGCAAATCACCATGCAGGTGACTGGCTCAAACACCGAATTTTCAGTAAACTAATTAATAACCGCACCCCTATAATGGGGGTGCATAAAACCGCAACAATTATGAGTACACAAACAGCAGTGCAAACAGCACCAAAAAAGACAGGGATTGAAATCCTTAAAGCTACATTGAAAGCCGACAGCGTAACGGAACAGTTCAGAAACGCATTGAAAGACAATGCAGGACCGTTCACCGCTTCCATTATTGACCTCTACAATTCAGACAACAATCTGCAGGCTTGCGACCCGAACAAAGTAGTTATGGAAGCATTGAAAGCAGCAGTTTTGAAATTGCCGATTAACAAGGCTTTGGGCTTTGCGTACATAGTTCCATTCAATAACAGCGTGAAAAATCCCGACGGCTCCTGGAGCAAGGTAATGACACCGACAATGATTATCGGGTACAAAGGATTGATTCAGCTTGCAATGAGAACGGGGCAGTACAAGAATATCAATGCCGATGTTGTTTACAAAGGTGAGTTAAAAAGAGTCGATAAGCTAAGCGGTGAAATTGACTTTTCGGGCGAACGTGAAAGCGATGAGGTGGTGGGTTACTTCTGTTATTTCAAACTGAATAACGGCTTTGAAAAAACGCTTTATATGAGCGTTGAGGATATGGCCAAGTATGCAAAACAATACTCACCAAGTATCGGAAAAGACACCACCGTAGACGCTCTTATCAAGATAGCCAAGAAAAACGAGGTATCAAAGACTGTTGGTTGGCTCGGAAATTTCACAAATCAAGCCCTTAAGACTTGCACCAGGAGACTATTGAGCAAATACGGCTACCTATCAATTGAAATGCAACAGGCTATTTCAGAGGAGCAAGAACCTGCAGAAGAGCGAAACGAGTTAGTTAGTCAACACGCCAATACTCAAAAAGTTGACATCCAAGATGTGAAATTTGAGGAAGTGAAAGAAAGCGAACAGACAGAGGAACAACAATCTGACATGCCTAACTACTAAGTACTATGGAATTAATCGTTTTAGGCTCAAACAGTGCAGGAAACTGTTATATTCTCAATGGTGAGAATGAAGCGTTAATAATCGAAGCAGGGATAAACTTCAACGAAGTTAAACAGGCTCTCAATTTCGATATTGCAAAGATAGCTGGTTGCATTGTTACACACACTCACAATGACCACGCTAAGTATATTTCGGAGTTCTTGAAAGCTGGAATTAAAACCATTGCACCGAAGCATGTATTTGAGTCAAAGAAACTTAATTCTCACTTTGCAAAATCTATCTCACACGGTACTGGGTACCGTGTGGGTGGGTTTTCAGTAATTCCGTTCAATGTTGTGCATGATGTACCTTGTGTTTGTTACATAGTAGAACACCCCGAAATGGGGCGGTTGCTTTTTGTAACTGACACCATGTTTTTGGAGTATCAATTTGCTGGTGTTAACCACTATGTTATTGAAGCAAATTACTCTGACAGAATAGCACACAACAGAGTAGATAATGGACAATTGAGTCAGTCGCTTTTGAATCGTACTTACAACTCACACATGGAGTTTGAAACAACAAAAAGTATATTGAAAAGCAACGATTTATCTGCTTGCGTGAACATAGTACTCATTCACTTATCGGACGGAAATTCAGACGAAAAACTCTTCCAAAAAGAGTGCCAAATGTTGACTGGAATACCAACCAACGTGGCAAAAAAAGGATTGAAACTAAACATTAATAAATACCCATTTTAAGTATGAGATTTTACATTAAAAAGTTATCAAAAGGGACAATTGTAGTTTACAGAGAAACTACAATTCAGTCGATATTATCAGATTTTATAACCATAATAGTATTAATTGTTGCAATAGGATTAGACATCTTGTTTTCAATTTATATAGCTCATTCTGCTGTAATTGATGTTTTAGTTGTCTCAATGATACTGCTTTATATGTTTGGTTTTGCTGGCAAAAAAAAGACTGAATTTAAAAAAGAAGAAATAATAAAAGAGATTGAAAACTTGTAATTAACCAGCCGAAAGGCACAAAAACAAAACATTATGAGAAATTATTTTGAAACAACAGTAAAATATGAGAAAACAGCCGAAAACGGCAAAGTGGTAAAAATCAGTGAAAAATACTTGATAGATGCAGTTTCGTTTACAGATGCAGAAGCTCGTATTATTCAAGAAATGAAGCCTTTTATTTCGGGTGAATTCGTAGTATCGGCAATTAAGCGTGCCCGTATCAATGAGATATTTGAGAATGTGAAATTTGAAAGTGATAGATATTTCAAGGCAAAAGTAAACTTCATCACCATTAATGAAGAAAAAAGCGTTGAAAAGAAAACAGCGTCTTATATGCTTATACGGGCAACCGATATTAAAGACGCTCGGGAAGCTTTAGAATTTGGAATGAAAGGCACAATTGCTGACTATGAGGTAGAATCAATCACAGAAACAAAGATTGTTGACGTGTACAATTACAATGCAAATTAATACTAACAAGCTGGGGGATTCGGCCCCTAGCACAAAAACAAAATTCTATGAAATCACTTCAAAAACGATTTTTTGAACAGGAAGAAAAAAAGGTTTTACGTACACATAAAGGCAGATACGCCACTGAAAACCAATTTCTTAGCGATGAAAATACAAGATTGAGAAATGAACTAGAATTAGAACGCAGAAAACAGCCTACATGGCAATTAATAAGAGAGTGGGAAAATTCAAAAAAAAGCAAATAAAAAGTAAAACAAAATGGAAATTAAAGAGTACGAAAAACAGGCGTTGCAATTTGCAATCTATGACCAAAAAGTAATTTATCCCGCATTAGGTCTTAACGGTGAAGCTGGAGAGGTAGCTGAAAAGGTGAAAAAGATTTTGAGAGATAAGAACGGCGAAATATCACAAAACGATGGTTTAGAAATTGCCAAGGAATTGGGAGATGTACTTTGGTATGTTTGCGCAATGGCAACAGATATTAATTACTCACTTCAAGAAATAGCAGAACTAAACATTCAAAAATTAACCTCACGAGCGGAAAGAAACAAGTTAAAAGGCAGTGGTGATAATCGGTAATGATTGAAATCAAAATTAAACCATTAAGCGTAAATGAAGCTTGGCAGGGTCGCAGGTTCAAAACTGTAAAATACGACAAATACATAAATGATTTATTGTTTATTTTACCTAGAATTAAACTTCCTGACCCTCCTTACTCTTTGTTAATTGAGTTTGGATATAGCAATGTTCAATCAGACATTGATAATGCCTTAAAGCCATTTATTGACTGTCTGCAAAAAAAGTACAATTTTAATGATAAGTTGATTTATAAGCTAATTGTTGAAAAAGTAATTGTGAAAAAAGGAAATGAATTTATAAATTTCGAAATAAAAAATTATGAACCTACTAGATGAGCCAAAAGTACAAGAAATTATAACGGCTGTTTGTGAAAATTTTCAAGTATCACTTGAAACACTTCAAACATCAACACGCTACCACAATCATGTTATGGCTAGGGCATTTGTTTACAAACTTATCCGGGATCATTACCAAAATAATGTCAGTTTAAAAGATATTGGGGCGATTTTTAACAGGGACCATGCTACCGTAATGAATGGACTAGAGAAATGTGCTGATTTATGCGACACAAATAGGCTGTATAGCGACAAAATGGATTGCATAATACAAACTATCAACGGAAATATTTTCGAGCCTAAAAAAGCCTTAAATGAAGCCTTAGAAATTGAGAGCATTGAAGAATTAAAGAATCAAATCAAATTAATTATTGAAAAAATATGAGCAAAATTGACAAACTACCATTAGACGCCATGAATTTGAGCGTTATCCACGACTGTACATCAACAGCATTGCACTTTACAGCCGAAAGTAACCAGCACAAATCACTTGTTTATCAGTATTGTGGACATTGGGAAATTGAAAAGGCGTACAAGGATGAAAAATTTATGTATGTTGAACTTAAAGAAAAACACATTTAAAACAAATAAACATGGAAAAAGAACTTAGCAAACAATGTAGCGATAAATTTGTCGAATTAGAAATATTTGAATGCAGAAATCCATTAAAAAAAATGCTTGATGATTATATTGATAGTCAAACATTTGTATTCGTTTATAGCTATGGTGGGAAAATCAAAGTCCTAAATGAAGAAACAGCAAAGAAACAGAACTATGAATTACTGAAACGTGGATGGAAACATACGCACACATTAGATGCTTGCACGTGGATAGAATATATACATAATAATTATGAATTTATTGATGTGCATGAGGAGATAAAATCACTTTCAATTTAAAAAACAAAGCTATGAGTAAAAGTATCTTACAAACAGACTACGAAAATGCAGTGAAAAACTATATTAATGTTTTTTGTAAAATAAATGAATGCGAATGCGTTCCTGTAACTGATTTTGAAGTGTATGAATGCGCTGATATGTATTTGTCTTTCAAAGATATAAAGTATTGCGTTGATAATGGTATCAAATTTGCATTGCTAGTTGATTGGTATTGGTTCACGCTCGAAACTAAATGCAAAATCAATCTAGCAACTTATATCCGTAGGCTGGAAGATTATCCTCACATTGATGACAAACGAGATTATCATATTATTTTGCTGAATGAATTGATAAAAGATTGATAAAGTATTGCAATTCAAAAATAATTTCGTATATTTGTATCGCTTTACAATTTGACATACAAACAAACATCTATTCATGCCCCTACAGCGGTGGGGGCTTTTTTCCAACAAAAATAGTAAACAATTTAAAATTAAAATAATGACAAAATCAGAAGCGACAACACTGGCAAAAACACTTCTAGTCAGCTACACAGTTGACGAATTATCAAAAAAGTTAGACATTTCAAAACCTACTCTTTACAAGCGTTTTGCAGAGAATAACTGGAAGCTTGGGGAGATAGAACTACTCAAAAAAATCAATTGATTATGGCTAAAGATACATTCTATTTCTCGCATGATTATAACCCAACAGCCGACCCAAAAATACAGGCTTTGATAGGTGTATATAAAGCTGAGGGGTATGGTATTTATTGGCGTATTGTCGAAATGCTACACTCTGACGAAAATCACAAACTTGAACTAAAAAAATACATTTATATAGCAATATCTACACAAATGTCAACACCTGTTGAACAAGTGGAAGCAATTGTTCAAGATTGTATAAATGTGTTTGAATTGTTTGATAGTGATGGTATCACTTTTTGGTCCAATAGAGCTTTTAGAAACATAAAAATCAGAAGCGAACTATCTTCAAAGCGTTCTAAAGCAGGAAAAATATCAGCTGAAAAGCGAAAAAACGCAACACGTGTCGAACAAGTGTCAACACATGTTGAACACATTTCAACAAATTGCAACAAAGGAAAGGAAAGGAAAGAAAAGGAAATTAAAGAAAAGGAAATAGAGAGAGAGAATACACCCCCGCCCGAAAAAAATCGTTTTTTGATTGAAATTGAAGAATTGGAAAATTACCTCATTTCGCAGGAACAATGGATTGATGTTATTTGCATGCAAAACAAAATCGATAAAGGGGGGGCGGCCGACTTGATTCGAAAATTCGTTGAAAAATTGAAATCAGAAAATGTAAAGGACAAAACGCCTGCGGATGCTTGCTCGCATTTCGCAAATTGGTTAAAATATGAACTTCAAAAAATAAACACAAATGGAAGAAATAAATCAGTTAATAAAGAGGGCACAAGCTGGAATGATCTTGCCGGAATCGTCGCAGGAGCTTTTGCAGAAACTGGACAATGATGGAACATTGACTGTTTACCATGGAACATTGAAACAGGAAACAGTAGCAAAAGGAGTGGCTAAAATTAAAGCTGCATTTCCAACCCTAACCCCTGAATTTTACCTTTTATTCATATCAAGGGTGAAAGATAAAGGATTCACAGATGAAAGGCTTACAGACGCAGTGAATCATGTTATAGACAATTGCCAGTACCCAACTCCAACGCTCGCGAACTTTCTAAGCTTTGACAAAAGGGTGAAAGTTATCTCATACGATGAACTTTGCGACCTTGTTACAAGCCAAAAAGCAAGTTTTAACAGCTACTCAGTTGTTCTTATCAATGGAAAAAGATTCTACGTTCGTAATTCGGATAAAGAACTTTACAATTTACCAACCGAAATATGAAAAATAATTAACTAAGAACTAAAATCATTGAATAGTGTATGGAAATAGCCAACGTATATATTTCAGGACAAATAACAGGACTGGACATCAACGAAGCGATAAACAATTTTGAACGCTCCGAATCAATAATTTCAAACATTGGTATGAACCCTGTCAATCCAATGAAAAACGGTATTCCAATTGAATCTGAATGGCATGAGCACATGGGTATGGATATTAAGATGCTTCTTGAGTGTGATGCAATTTTGATGCAGTCCAATTGGAATGAATCAAAAGGCGCAAGAATTGAAAGAAGTATTGCCAAAGAGTTCAACATGATCATATTCTACGAATCTGAAATTGAATATCACAACCAATTAGTTGATGTAGTGAAAGATGCCATTGAGGATATAACAGGACTCAAATACTCTGACTACAACGTTAATTGCCGTAAAAGAGAGGTGTTTTATTCGAGATTGTTATTCACACACCATTGCAGTAGGATTGGAGTTGAAAACAGCGAATTATCAAAAATGCTCAATAAGCCAGACGGAACCATTCGCAGGTATTTACGTATGTTCAGCGACGAAATTCAGTTTAACAAAGAGTTTAGGATATTAGCCGAAAAAGTGAGTGAAAAATTATTTAATAACGTATCAGAGTAATACATTTATGCCTAGAAAAAACATTGGAACTAAAGCAGACGGTTCAAGAAAAAAAGTAAAAAAGAGTTTGGATGATAATGGTAACATAGACATCATCACTTTGAAAAAAAGAGATGCTGGAAAAGTTCCACTCAGAATCAATTCGAATACAATCATCCTTGTTAAGCCCGAGAACTGCAACCGAGAGTATGCCGAGGAATACATCAGTAAACTAACAACAGTAACCTATTAATCATGAAATACAACTACATCATAGGCATAGACCCAGACTGCGAAAAGTCAGGTGTGGCAACGCTAAGAACAGATGATAAGCATATTGAGTGCGATACAAGGTCATTTCCGATGCTTGTTGAGTATTTATTCTTTCTGAAAAAAATGGGAGACAGCGTTATCATTCTTGTTGAGGCTTCATGGCTCACTACTCACAACTGGCACACCACGAAGTACGACTCGAAAGCAAGTGCAGCCGCCAAAGGTAATGCAGTAGGCAGGAACCAGGAAACAGGTAGGAAGATTGTAGAAATAGCGAAACACTTTGAACTGGAAGTGAAAGAAGTTCTACCACTTAGGAAGTGTTGGAAAGGACCAGATGGAAAAATAAGCTATGAGGAAATAAGCCAATTTATCCATGGATTACCTAAACGCACTAATCAGGAGACAAGGGATGCAGCCCTACTGGCTTGGAACTTCGCAGGGTTTCCAATCAAAATGAGAGTGAAAAGTGGCATAAAATATCCATAACTTTTTGATAATGTGTATCACAGTAGTACAACATAATCTTATATTTGCGACTTAATCCATAAATCCATGAATCCGATAAACTTCAAAGAATCAAACAAAGTGCTTTCTCGACCTAGTGGAATGTCAGAAAGCGAGTGTAGCAGTCTCAACGTATGGACTGACGGAAAACAATGTATTTCATGCTGGAAACCAACGCTAAGACAGCGAATATCAATTTTGATTTTTGGAAAGGTTTGGTTATCTGTTTTGAGTGGAAAGACACAACCACCTGTTTGGATTGATGGAACAAGAACCGTTTTTGAGAAGTAAGAAATGGCAAAAGTCAAAGAAACTAAAATCAGTGAGCTGATACCCGATGACCTGAACGCTAACAAGCACAGCGAGTATGGTATGCACTTGCTCGAAAAGTCAATTTCACAAAACGGACTTGGTAGGTCCATTCTCATTGACAAGAACAACAAGATAATTGGTGGAAATGGAGTGACTGAGACTGCATCAAACCTCAACTTAGAGGATGTTATAATTGTGGAAACAGACGGAACACAGCTTGTTGCAGTCAAACGTACCGATGTTGATATAGACTCAAAGGCAGGGCGTGAATTGGCAATTGCTGACAATTCTGTTGCTCATGTCAACCTACAATGGGATGAAGAAGCTTTGACATCTATTCAAGAACAGTGGGATGTTGACCCAGAAGAATGGGGAATTAAAGACTTTGAAGAAGTTGATTTGAGCCAAAATGCAAATGAGGAAAAATCAAGATCACTCAACGAAAAGTTTGTTGTTCCACCATTCTCAATACTTGATACCAGGAAAGGCTACTGGCAGGAACGCAAAACGATGTGGAGACACATTATCGGTGATTATGGCGAAAGCCGAAACGATACACTCATTCAATCACCCGAACTCAAGTATAAGGACATTTACGAAAAGTCCATGAAGAAACGCAAACAGTTGGGTATTTCCTTTCGTGAGTACCTTGAGAAACACGTTTCAGAGGAAGAAAAACGCAATGCCGAAAAAACAGTACTTAGTCAAGGAGTTTCCATTCTTGATCCTGTGCTTGCTGAAATAATTGTTCACTGGTTCGGGCTTGAAAATGGAAAAGCATTTGACCCATTCGCAGGTGATACCGTATTTGGTTTCTTGTCGGCAAAAATGGGGCAGGACTTCACTGGAATAGAATTAAGGGACGAGCAGTGTTCGCTAAACAACCAACGAGTTAAAGAAGCAGGCATAACAGCAAAGTACATCAACGACGATGGACAAAACGTGAGCAAGCATATACAACCAAACAGCCACGATTTACTCTTTTCGTGTCCTCCATATTTCAATCTTGAAAAGTACTCTGACCTTGACAACGATGCAAGCAACCAGAAGTCGTATGATGATTTTATGGCCATTATCCGAAACGCTTTCACTGGTGCAATAAAGTGTTTGAAAGATAATCGATTTGCTGTAGTGGTAGTTGGTGATGTGAGAGATAAAGATGGTTTCTATCACCGTTTCCATGATGATGTGAAAGACGTTTTCAAGGAAAATGGCATGAAGATTTACAACGAGATTATTCTCATTGAGACAGGTGCTAGTACTGCACTTAGAGCAAGCAAGTACATGGAACGCAGGAAAGTGGCTAAAATGCACCAATATGTCTTAGTCTTCTACAAAGGAGACACCTCTAAAATCAAAGATAATTTTCCAAAAATTGAATATAAGGAGGACTTTGAAGATGAAAGCGAGAATTTGGAATACTAGCGGATGGATAAACCACGCAGATGCTGACTACATCAAAGCATTCATGAATGAAACGCTTGAAAAAGCAACATTCAAAGTGCTTAACTATGCTGAGAACCGTTTCAGTCCTTATGGATTTACTGGCTTGTGGCTTCTTGCAGAATCACATTTTGCAGTACACACATTTCCGGAACATGACATGACATACATAGAACTTTCAAGCTGCAACCAATTGAAACACGAGATATTCGAGCGATTACTACTCGAAAGATTTGAATTAATACAAAAAAAGGAGTGAGATTATGCCTAAGTACAACAAGAAGACAGTTAAGGCTATAACAGACCTGATTAAGAAAGATACCTACACTATTGCCGAAATTTGTGCAAGTGTCGGAATATCAGAGAGTTGCTTTTATAATTGGCAATCTGAACATGGAGAATTTGGAGAAGCTATCACGCAGGCGAGGATAGATGCTAACATGCGTTTCGTGAAAATGGCACGTAAATCACTGGCAATGAAGCTAGAGGGCTACGAAGTTGAAGAAACAAAGACTGTTTATGGCAATGACATAACAGGCAAGCCTAAAATCAAAGAAAAGCAAGTTATTAAGAAACATTTTCAGCCCGACACACAGGCTATTGTGTTCGCATTAACCAATCTTGATGGTGATAACTGGAAAAACAAACAGACAAATGAACTAACAGGAAAGGACGGTAAAGACCTTATCCCACAGAAACCAATGTCAAGAGAGGAAGCCAAGAAGTATTTGGACGACCTAGAAAAAGAGGTATGACGTATGAGCAAATTCAGATTGATAAATCCTTTTGTACGAGTAGTTCTCTCAATTTCACTCGATACTTTTTCAAGGAAAGGTACAACAGGAAATTAGTCGTTGGTGATCATCACAAACAGATTGCTGATGTCCTTGACAGAGTATTGGATGGTGAGCTGAAAAAGGTAATAATCAACATTGCTCCAAGATACGGAAAAACAGAAATAGCGGTTAAAAACTTCATAGCGATGGGGTTGGGAATAAATCCGAAATCAAAATTTATTCATTTGTCCTACTCTGATGATTTGGCACGTGATAACTCAATGGGAGTTCAAGAGATTATGCGGTCCGAGAAGTACAAACAGATGTTTGGAACAAGCCCACAGTCTATAAGCTCAAAGAAATGGTACACTGAACAGGGTGGTGGTCTATATGCTGTTTCTTCTGCAGGTCAGGTTACTGGATTCGGTGCCGGACTTGTTGACAAAGAGGAAACAGACACGGACTTTGACGAGTTCTTTGATAATGAATTTGGCGGTGCTATTGTTATTGACGACCCGATAAAGCCTGATGATGCGCTTTCTTCTGTTGTAAGGGATAAGGTTAACAGTAAGTTTGATACAACTATCCGTAACCGTGTTAACAGCCGAAATACACCGATTATCATCATAATGCAAAGGCTTCACGAAAACGACCTTTGCGGACATCTGATTAATCAAGAGCCTGGCGAATGGTTTGTGTTATCGCTTCCATGTATCTATGAGGATGAAAAAGGAGAGGAGCAGGCTTTGTGGCCATTCAAACATACACTGGAAGAACTGAAAGCGTTGCGGTTAAAGAATTCGTTTGTTTTCGACACTCAGTACATGCAGAAGCCAAAGCCTTTGGAGGGATTGATGTATGAGCAAGGGTTCAAGACTTATGATTTTATTCCTTTCAGCAAATTATCGAAAAAGAAAAACTATACCGATACAGCGGACACAGGTAGCGACTTTTTGTGTTCGATATGCTATACTGAAACTGAGGTGGCTTGTTTCGTTACTGACATTCTGTTTACTCGTAAACCAATGGAGTACACAGAACCTAAGACGGCAGAAATGTTGGCTAAGAACCAAACAGAAGAATGCATTGTCGAATCAAACAACGGTGGGCGTGGTTTCGCTCGTAATGTGGAAAGTCAAAGCAGAATACTTGGAAACAACAAGACACGTTTTAAATGGTTTCAACAGACAGAAAACAAGCAGGTGCGGATATTCACCAAGTCGGCAGATGTTCAGAACCTGATTTATTTTCCAAACGGATGGGAAAAGATGTGGCCTGACTTCCACAGACAGATAACAACATACATGAAAGTAGGCAAAAACGACCATGACGATGCTCCTGACGTACTTACTGGAATAGTAGAACATAGAAGCAATTTTAAACGAGCTAATGCAGCTGATTATTTCTAAACACTCTAAATACAACAACATGAAATTCTATCAAAAATCAAACGGTAAGTGGCAATTGGGAAACTTTGCTATACCATCCGGAACATGCGTTGAAATAACCAACGATGTAACAGGAAGAATTACCATACAGGATATGGACGGAACAGTTTACGTTGAAGATTTGTTACCAACAGATTTTACTGACGGAGCTGGAAAAAAATACGCAAGTCAAGCTGCATACGAAGCAGCAACAGCGGTTTTTTTTTGTAAAAGAATAACCTCTGATGGGTTTATTCAAGATGCAAATCACAGATTTGTAACTGATACTCAGATAACAAGTTGGAACGAAAAAGAGGATTCTGCCAATAAGAAAACATCTTTGTCAAACCCTGATGATACAAGTTTTCCGACTACAAAAGCAGTAAAGTCAGCCATTGATAACGCTGTTCTTGGTCTGTTGAATGACAGAGGAAACCATGATGCAAGCTCAAACACATTTCCCACTACTGGTGGCAGTGGCGTTGCTGGTGCAATTCTTAAAGGCGATATTTGGTTTATATCAGTTGTAGGTACTTTAGGTGGCGTTGCTGTTAATGTTGGAGACCAAGTTAGAGCATTGCAAAACGCTCCTGGACAAACTGCATCAAACTGGGCTGTTAGTGAGTCTAATTTGGGTTATGCACCAGAGAATGTTGCCAATAAGGCTACAACAATGATAGGTAGCGAAAACTCAAACATTATCTACCTAACTGCAAAAGCGATATACGATTGGGCTACAGGATTATTTGCCAAAAAACTGGTTAAGAAGTCGGGTGTAACACTAACAAAAGCTAATTGGGTACTAAGTTCAGGTTATTATACATACACATTGACTTATACTGAGATAACAACAGAAAGTCAAGTGTCAATAACTGCAAAGAAAGAAAGCACATCAACCGTTCAAGGAGCACAGATAGAGCCTAACGGTGATGTAAATAACGGAAATTGTGTTATGTACGCAAAGAATGCTCCACAGGCGGACATTATTGTTGATATTGTAATAAGTTACTAACATGGGAACAGGATTAAAATTTAATTTGCCACAGACACTAGGAGGTGCAAATGGCACAGGTCAAGCGTTGGATAGTTCGCTTCCTAACATTACTGGAGTAGCACAAAATAATGAAATGTGCTTTGTCGTTGCTGACATAGGCAGTGCGGTTGGCTATGCTGTTCAATTAACTGCGGGTGGAACATACGCCATAGATCACGGAGACGGAACAATAGAAACAATCACTGCTACTGCATACACCAATCAATCTACTGCCAACGGATTGTTAGCACAAGTAAATCATACTTATGACCCTAACAACTCAAGCGGTAAAGGCGTTTGGATTGCAAATGAGGGTTATTATGCCTACGTGGTTAAAATCTATGCTGCAACAAGTGCTATTAAGTATTTCAAAGTCGCTAGGGTTGCAGGTCAATACACAGAGCAACATAACGGTATTATATGGGCTGACATCAACGTAACTACATTGGTAGATGTTAGTCAGATGTTCAGTAATGGAATAGCAATAAATCCACTAAGATGTCATTTACTGCAAAAGGTTAGAATAGTTTCAGGTGATAACATTACTACATCTGATTATTTCGCTTACGAGTGCAACAATTTCAGATTTTACAACTTTCCTGATTTGCCTAATGCAGTTAGTAGAACGTATTCTTTCTACAAGACAGCATTTATATCCGTAACTATTGGAGCACTCTATCAGGGTGCAAGTATCTGTTCAATGGCGTATGCATTTGCAGGAATGGATAACCTTAAAAATATTGTTTTCACTGCACCTACTTGGGGTAGTGTTTCAAGTATAAGCAATATTTTTAGTGGCAATAATGCACTTATCGAAATAGTATTACCTGCAGGAGTAGGAAACAACAAACTAACTGCTTGCGACAATGCTTTCAACAACTGCTACAACGTGAAATCAATCACTAATTTGCAGTATCTAGGCTCTACAATTAGCAATACTTCTTTTAGTGGTGCATTTGATGGATGTGAAAACTTCAAAACAAGTATTACCATTGGTGCCAAACTAAGTAAGTTTACTTGCAAAGGTACAACCAATTACAAGGTTGGAATAACTGGACTAATATTCACGAATGCCACATCAACTTTTGGAGGAACAAACCCACAACTTGACTGGCAGTATTGCGACTTGTCGGCAACAGCATTGAACAATGGATTTACATCGCTTCCAAGCGTTACACCTGGTACTGTTACCATAAAGATAACAGGATGTACTGGTGCAGGAACTTGTGACCAAAGTATTGCAACGGCTAAAGGATACATAGTAGCTAACTAAAAAATACAAAATGAAATATGTTATACAAAGTAATACCGAACGCTGATAATGGCGTATTTATGAATTCTGATAATGAGAGAGTTGATTTAATTACAGCGGAAATTCGTTTTTACTGTCCTCCTGGTAGCCAATGTGGTACAGGATTAGGCGATTGTGGAACGCCTGGAACCTGCTGTCAGGCGTTTGATTCAGAGGATGAAGCAATAATTCATTATAATTTACAAAAAATCGAACAGTTATAACTACATTTGTATCACAGTAATACACATACAACATCATGACACAACAAGAACTAAATCAGTATCTATCTACTGCTATTGCCGAAACTGGCGATCCATTAATTCTATTGGATGAACTAAAATCACGTAGGTTGGTATCCATTCGTGATGATGAATTCAAAGCATACATCAACCAAATAGACCCACGTCATCACGATGTCAACAATCCAATAAAACGCCCTGACAAAAAAGTTAAGGTTGATACTGAAAGTTTGGACGATAGTGCAAAGACTGTAACGTCCGGAATGGAAAACCCAGAAACAGGTTATAAGTACGAGAAAGTTAATCGTATTGCACTGGCTATCCAAAAGCTGATAGTAAAGCGTGCTGTGTCGTTCTTGTTTGGTAATCCTGTTTGCCTAAGTTCAGATGCATCAAGCGACAATGAAAAGACAGTGTACAAGGCACTGAAACGCATTCAGCATGATGTGAAAGAAAAGTCATTGAATAGGAAAGTGGCAAGACAGCTCTTTACCATGCGTGAGGTTGCTGAGGTTTGGTTCCCGGTTGAAAATACTAATTCCGTTTATGGGTTTAGTAGCAAATTCAAGTTAAAATGTCAGCTGTTCTCTCCTTATTTTGGAGATAAGCTATATCCATACTTCAATGAGGAGGGGGATATGCTTGCATTCTCACGTGGTTTTTCTCAAACGAATGCAGACGGCAAACAGCAATTTTACTTTGAAACATACACCAATGAAACACACTACCTGTGGAGCGAAAAATCAGGAAAATGGGAGCTTGTTGATGGTTATCCAAAGCAAATAACCATTGGAAAAATACCAGTGGTTTACGGACACCAGTTGCACACAGAGTGGCACGATGTTCAAAACCTTATTGATAGGCTTGAAACGCTGTTGTCAAACTTTGCAGATACTAACGACTACCACGCAAGTCCTAAGATATTCATCAAGGGTGAATTGCTTGGATTTGCCAAGAAAGGAGAATCAGGTGCCATAATCCAAGGAGATGAAAATTCAAGTGCCGAATATCTTTCATGGGCTAACGCTCCCGAATCTGTAAAACTCGAAATTGAAACGCTGTTGAGGATGATTTACACTATTACTCAAACGCCTGACATATCGTTTGATTCTGTCAAAGGACTTGGAAACATTTCAGGTGTTGCGCTTAAGCTTCTGTTCATGGATGCGCATCTTAAGGTTGCGGACCATCAAGAAGTATTTGACGACTATTTGCAACGCAGAATAAACATCCAAAAGGCGTTTATCGGTAAGTTCAATACTAAGCTTGAAAATGATGCAGCAGGACTTATCGTAGAGCCTGAGATTAAGCCTTACATGGTTGTTGACGAAGCAGCAGAACTAAAGATATGGTCAGATGCTAATGGTGGCAATGCTATAATATCACAAAAAGCTTCATTCGAAAAGGCTGGATTGACATCAGACCCAGACACTGACTATGATCAATACTTGAAAGAGCAAAACTCAAACAGTCAGTTCTCGCTAAACGAACCAACACAACCATAATTATGAAAAACAAATGCAAGGCAGGAAAAGGGAAACCACCAAAAAAATAAGATATGAATATGAATATGTTGATTGTGTCGGGTGTAAGTTCATCCGACCATACAACGACTTCAAAGGACACGGATATTGCGCTGAACCTCACGTTAAAATGATTCAAGTAATAGAAACACGCAAACCATGCGTTTGGAAACAATACAATGTCTAAGGATTACAAACAAAGGCAAGCATATAAATACTTACATGGACTTTCTGAAACAATTTCGGAAAATGTTCGCAAAGGATGGGATAGGCAAAACTTCGATTTAGGCTATTTCCGTTCGCTAAGGCGCAATAAAAGAGCCAAAGACATAGAAACACTTATGAAACAAGAAATCGATGGCTAAGACACCTAAAAAGCAAGTCGTTTCACTTATAGGATTTGATGCAAGTCATATTAAGCAAACTGAACAATATGTACAAGCTATAGATGCGCTGTATAATCAAGCAATAATTGATTATGCAAAAATAGCAAGCACTATAAATTTTGACCATAATAAGCCTTTCTCATTCAAAGATTATCCAGGAACAAAGGCAAAAGCCCAAGCTATTACGAATAATCTTGCTTCCAACATGGAAACTGTTATCACTAAAGGAAGCAGAAGTCAGTGGCTATACGCTTGTGAAAAAAACGATTTGTTTTTGGAGTCTATAATCAACACTTCATCATTACCCAAAAAAAAGCTTTCAAAATGGCAGGACAAAAACCTTGACGCACTTAAAGCATTCCAGACACGTAAGGTTAACGGACTTGGACTATCTGACCGTATTTGGAACTATGCAGGACAGATGCAAAATCAAATGGAGCTAGGTATTGATATTGCGCTTGGGGATGGTAAGTCTGCTGCATTGTTATCAAGAGACTTGAAAAAGTACCTTGTTGATCCTGATAAACTATTCAGGCGTGTTAGAGATAAGCACGGACAATTGGTTTTATCAAAGAATGCTAAAACATTCAATCCTGGACAAGGGAAATATAGAAGTTCGTACAAGAATGCCATGCGTTTGACTCGGACAGAAATAAATATGGCTTATCGGGAGTCGGACCAGCTTCGTTGGCAACAACTAGAATTTGTTGTGGGCTTCGAAGTAAAGCTTTCAAACAACCACACGCTTAACGGTGTGCCGTTTGTTGACATTTGCGATGATCTAAAAGGAAAATACCCTAAGGAATTTAAGTTCAAAGGATGGCACCCACAGTGCAGGTGTCATGCTGTTCCAATACTACAAGACCCTGACGAGTTCAACACAGATGAATTAAATGAACTTAAAGCTGCAATAAATGGAACTGAGTACAATCAGTTAAAGTCAAGGAATACCATAACAGATGTTCCACAGGG
>CAZGJF010000016.1:44577-47305 GCA_964526595.1 uncultured Akkermansia sp.
AAACGAGTAGCATTACACTACTCGTTTTCTTTAAAATACCGCACTATCAAAGTCAAAAGGTCGTTTATCTGTAATATCTTCTTCATCATCCTTATTAAGATTTGATGCGTCTATAGATAACATTTTTAATTCTTCAATTGTGGTAGTCTGTTCAATGAATTTTTGCTCTTTTTGGGTTGCTTTGTAGATATCTAACTGCAACCGTGCTGCATTAATTAGTATCTGAGTACTATAACTAATCTGCTGTGCTAATTTTAATTCAATTTCTCCTTTAATAAGCTTATTGTTTGTTTCAATAAGCGTTTGTATTACATCTTCGAATTTTGCCATCTTATTTCTCTGTTTAGTTTGATTAATTGTCTTTTTGTTTCTATTAATTCAGGTGTTATTTCATCAACAGAAAATCCCTGTTTTTTAAGTATGTATCTTACTACTGAATCTGTTAGTTGTTCGTTGTATGACCTGCGTTTGTCAGCATACTTCTTGTTTCTTATATCCATACAAGGCTTACATACACAATGTATTCCATTACGGTTTCTTTTATTTCTGCTAAACTCTTCAAACGGTTTTATTATTTTGCAGTCTGTACATTCCTGAATGCCTTTATTTCTCAATTCTTCAAGATGCTTAAGCTTTCCATAATGTTTTATACCTTTACGATCCGATTCACACTTCTTGCACCAGTGTTTTTTATATTCATGATAATTGCCATATTTATCAGTTGACTTATGGTAGTGATACTCGCTAACATCTTTAATCTTCTTGCACTTGCTACACTTTATAGCCTTTATTTCCAAACCGTCAAATATGAAATTATTTCTTTCATATTCAATCCGTTTTTCAGTGTGCGAAGTACAAACAGGTGCAAAGTTTACTCCCATTTTATGCTCCAAAATACGTGCTTCTGAACGAGTAGTAATCTCGATGTTTACTGCTCTTACATCACGTTTTGCTTTGTTTTTTC
The DNA here is from genome assembly GCA_964526595.1 of uncultured Akkermansia sp. GTDB lineage: Bacteria > Bacteroidota > Bacteroidia > Flavobacteriales_D > Crocinitomicaceae > M0103. Next base: position 45,542 of record CAZGJF010000016.1, read on the forward strand.
TCTGATAAATTTGCCCTTCATCTTTGAAGCCTATAAACGCTAATCCAACAAGCTCAATAACATTTTTTGAGTAATGTATTGCATCTTTTGAAAAATGAACATTTGGTTCATCATTTAACTTCTTATTGTAGCTTATTGATAACATCCTTTCCTTTATACGCCTTTCTTTACCATTTTTATCGTAAATGGTGCGTTCAAGCGACTTAACACGACCAAGATTAGAAACAGCATAGTAACCGTCAAATCCAACACAATCAATCCATATTTCTTCTTGTTCCATGGTCTACTCGTTTGCTTTTTCCTGTTCTTTCATATATTCATCGAATATTCTCTCAGCTTCATCGTCTGCATGTGATGCAGCTCCACAAAGAGATAATGCCACTACCAGCATGAATAAAATGGTGATTCCAATTAGTATGACCATGGTTAATATCTTTTGTAGTTAGCATCTATTTCACGACCTTTCACCTTATCAATGGCCATGTCAAGCAGTTCGTTCTGATAAAGCTCTACAATTCTTGCTGTGTGCGTTACAGTGGCGTACAAGTCGCTGATTTCATCCTTAAGGTGTTCGAGGTTTTCGGGAGTTGGATTTTCTTTATATGCCTGTAGTGCCTGTTGGAACTCATTATGTTCCTCATCCACTTTCTCTGCCCTCGTTACTATATCAGTTCCGAACTTTTCGTCAAACAGACAGCATGCTTTTGCTTCTGTGATGTTTCTAATGTACTTTTTCATGCTTATTTGAGTGTATTATTGTATGAATCAAGTACTATTGCAGCTTCAATGTCTGTTAACTTGTGACATTTGGCTGATGTTCCATTTGGCGTATTTCTTTCACCCCTAATACCAATTGACAAGTATGTACTTGTTAATTGTGCTACGTACAGATACCTTATACCTACACCTGGTGCGTCATTGTATAACTCAATGAACTTCATGTATGTTTTGAATGTGCCACTAGTTCCTGCTATAACCCAACCCATATTTATAGTTTTGGTTTTAATTTCCCAACACGTATATGTCATATCTCTATTGAAAGTAATGTATGTAACCTTGAACTTGTCATTATCACATTTGTAGATATTGAATGTATCTAACTGCCATGTTCCATACAAGTCCTCAGGGTTGAATACAGGGGCAATGGCTGTGCTGTCAATCGGCTTAGGAGTGACGACAGTGTCTTTCTTTTCGACAACATAAACGGTGTCTTTCTTGGTGATGATCACTGGTGAATCATCATTTGAGCAACTTGCCAATATGAGCAATGATGCAAGCAGTAAAAAAATAGTCTTTTTCATGGCTTTTATGTTTTTTGGTTTAAGTGTATCACTGTGATACGTTGACAAATATAATACATCTACTCAATAGATGTATTATATTAAGTGTTAAATAACTCTAATAATTTTGATTGGTGGCTTTCTATTGCCTGACTTACGAATAACTTCACCCTTTCGTATGATGCAAGTCTTGTTGATGTATGGATGTTCGCTGTCGATGTCAATCTGATACAAACGTCTGGCTGATACTCCGATGTCCTTTGCTTTGAGCTTGTCGAAAATGGCTGTTATAGAGCCGAAATAGTAATGTTGTTGTGGTCGGTTTTCATCTCTGAACTCCAAGTGAATGATTGTGTCGTTGCGTTTCATATTGTTGTTTTTTAGATTATTTTCTTTTTTCTCTACCTTTTTTAGTGTGCGTTACCATGTTTTTCCAACCTCGTATCTCGGCAACTCGCTGATTGAATTTAGCCCAAAGTGCTTC
>CAZGJF010000017.1:0-15690 GCA_964526595.1 uncultured Akkermansia sp.
TTGGTTCGACAGGCTCTCCAACCAAGAACTTCGGTTGCTGAGTCCATCGAAGCACTAAACCTCAAACTAAAGTTTCTTCGCCGTCATTCATTTTTTATTCGAATAATAGTTTCTTTCATTCTCAAAGAATCGATTGTATGGAACATATTCGGCTTTTAATCACGTTTTTTATGAAATTAATTCATCTGAAGCATCGATTTTAATGGGGTCTTCATGCTTCTTATGAAAGATAATCCTATCTTTGATCCGCAGATTTCAATCGATATTGGTTTTAAATCTCCCAATTCGCAAAGCTGCCGAATGATAAATTGAAAAATCCATTCATGAAGGTTTATAATAACATCTTGGAAACCATCGGGAATACACCCATGGTTCGATTAAATAAAGTCACAAAAGACATCAAAGCCACCATTTTAGCGAAGGTTGAAACAACAAACCCCGGCAATTCTGTCAAGGATCGAATGGCCTTGAAGATGATTGAGGATGCAGAAAAAGCAGGGCTCATTGCACCTGGAGGGACCATCATCGAAGGAACCTCCGGAAATACCGGAATGGGGCTTGCTCTTGCGTGTATCATCAAAGGATATAAATTGGTTTGTGTTTTGAACGACAAACAATCGAAAGAAAAAATGGATATTTTACGCGCTGTTGGGGCCGAAGTAGTTGTTTGTCCAACTGCTGTAGAACCTTCGGATCCACGTTCTTATTATTCTGTATCCAGACGTTTGGCAGCTGAAACACCCAATTCATGGTATGTCAATCAGTACGACAACTTATCAAACAGACAAGCGCACTACGAATCAACCGGGCCTGAAATATGGGAACAAACAGACGGTAAAATTACACACTTCGTAGTAGGTGTAGGAACTGGCGGTACGATTTCCGGAGTCGGCAAATATTTGAAGGAGAAAAATCCAAACATCAAAATTTGGGGTATAGACACTTATGGCTCTGTATTTAAAAAGTACAAGGAAACAGGTATCTTCGATGAAAATGAAATTTATCCATACATTACGGAAGGTATCGGTGAAGATATTTTACCTGCGAACGTTGATTTTGATACCATCGATTTATTTGAAAAGGTAACGGATAAGGATGCGGCAGTTTATACTCGAAGGCTGGCACGCGAAGAGGGGATTTTTGTTGGTAATTCCGCAGGTGCAGCCATTAAAGGTGTGTTGCAACTAAAAAATCATTTGAAAGAGGATGATGTCGTCGTTGTCCTTTTTCACGACCATGGCAGCCGATACGTCGGAAAAATCTTCAATGATGAATGGATGCGTGAACGTGGTTTTTTGGAAGAAGAATACACGACGGCATCAGATTTGATTGAAAAACATGGAAACCGTTCTTTGGTAACGCTTTATGCAGAGGAATTGGTGTCTCATGCCATAGCAAAAATGCGAAAATTCGACATTTCACAAATTCCGGTCTTGAAAGATGGTACGTTTGTCGGATCAATCAATGATAGTAATTTGTATCAAGTATTGATGGATCATCCTGAGTTGAAAGATGCACCAATTTCTTCCATCATGGAAGAGGCCTTTCCGGTTGTGAAATCAGATGTGCATCTTGATCATTTGTGTAAGTTCATTAATAAGCACACACCCGCTGTTTTAGTGGAACTCCCAGATGGGCAACATCACATCATTACCCGACATGACATCATTGCATCTATGTCTTGATGTTACCTGAATTTACAGATCAGATGCATCGCAAGGTGCGTTTGGAATACCAACCCAAGCGAATCATTTCGATTGTTCCTTCTCAGACAGAATTACTCTATGATTTAGGATTGAGGGATGAAGTTATCGGAATCACTAAATTTTGTGTTCATCCCGATGAATGGTATCAAACCAAAACCAGATTAGGAGGGACCAAGCAATTGGCAATTGAAAAAATATTGACGCTTAAACCTGATTTAGTAATCGGTAACAAGGAGGAAAACACGCGTGAAGACATCGAGCTCTTGGAAAAAAATACAACCGTATGGATGAGTGATATCTCCAATATTGAGGAAGCGCTATCGATGATTCATCATCTTGGTGTCGTGGTAGGTAAAGAAATACAAGCAGCAAAATTGGTAGGGGAGATAGCATCTGCATTTGAATCGGTTAATGATCTCTTTCAAGGCAAAACCGTGTTGTATTACATTTGGAATGAACCCGAAATGCTTGTCGGAAAAGACACATTTATTGATTCGATGTTATCCCGGATCGGACTCGTTAATGTGTGCAAAGATGTAAGATACCCGACATGGGATGATGAAAAAATTATAGAGCAGCCCGATTACGTGTTTTTAAGCACAGAACCTTATCCGTTTAAAGAAAATCATCTTCGCCGATTTCAACAAAAATTCACTAATTCTCAAGTTTGTTTGGTGGATGGCGAATATTTTTCCTGGTATGGTTCGCGAATGAGATTCGCACCTACCTATTTCCAAGGATTATTCAACCAATTGACTGACTAACAAGAATTTAATCAATTCATTCATCGGATAAGCATCTTTTTTAAATCGTAATTCTCCCGTAAGTTGCGCATGGGTTTCAGATTTTTTTTGTAGCTGAATATCAATAAAATCTGTACTGTTGGCTAAATTTTTACTGGCGAGATAGAGGGGCAACATTTCTAAAAATGAGGACATTAGACCGCCACCATTTACAGTCACAAGCGCATCCAAAGATCCTTGAACAGCTAAAAAAAGCTCTTTTTTAGTGGAACTGATATTTGGTATGGCTGAGACACCAATGTAGCAAGAATACTGATTGAGTTGTTTGAAATAGAGCCGTTCGTGTTGAAATGCAATGAAATTTGTATGCACTTTATAATTGAAATTATCTGAAAGTTTGGTAGTTAAAAGCAAGTCTTTGATACTAGTTGGTTTGTCAAACGTCAGAACGAGCTCAATTTGAGGTACAATTGAAAAACCATCAGAATACGATTCAAACTTTAATCCTTTGTAGTTCAATGATATTTGTTGAATCGTAGGCAGTGAAACAGCATATTTATTGAACCAAATTTGCAGACTGTCATTGACTGTTTGAGGCAACATCGCCGAAGAAAAATGTAAACCATCAGGATGAATGATGTATTGCACGGGTCGGACTTCTTTTTTCCTTTGTTGATTTAAGTCGAAATTTCCGGAAAGTTCTAAACTTCTGTTTTGTAGTGAAAAAAAGGTGTTAGAATGGCCGAAGTAAGTGTTTTTGGTCCAAAATCCAATTTGCGATTCGGTATTGAAAAATTGACCCTCATTTCGATTTTTATTCCAATGTTGTCGGGTCATGTTGTTGGAGTTACTCACTATTTTTTGAGCATATTTTTGCAAAACTGCCTTTTGTTTTTTCTGTAGTTCAATTTGGTCGATGAATATGACGCCCACCTTGTTATTGAAGGCAAATACATATTCTGATCTACTAAATTGCTTTTGGAATGCTTCTTCGTCTTTCAGATTGACTAAAACTCCCAAAAGACGATCATGCTCAAAAGGCACTTCAAACAGGATGATATCAGATAAATAATCAATTCCATCACCCATTCCAGCTTTGCTTTTTTGCAAACGTTTGGTGAACGATTCTTGGATTAAATTGACTGCTTCCACATCTTTTGATTCCAAAAAGACAGAAAACAGTGATTTCTTGATTAATTCACGTGAATCCAATCGCATCACAAATCTGGCATTTTCAGGTATGTGTTGTAGATTGTCATTTGCTTTCTCAAGTAATATGTTATGACTCACATACAACATTCCCCAACACAGAACCAGCATATAAACGATGGTTAAAATAATGAATGGGGGTTTTCTGAAATGCATAAGCAAAAGTAGAGCTATTTGTTAAATAGCTAACTTTATGACATGAAATATTTTGTTCGTATCATCTTCAGAATTTTTGGTTGGAAAATTGACATTGACGCTCCTGAAGGGATCAGAAAGGCGGTGATAGTAGTTGGTCCTCATACTTCTAACTGGGATTTTATTATTGGAAGAATGGCATTTGTGATGTATGGAATTAAGCCTAAAATACTGATCAAAAAGGAATTGTTTTTTCCTCCATTGGGTTGGTTGCTTCGTGCACTTGGAGGAATACCGGTAAATCGAAAAAAAAATAATAATATCACCGATCAGGCGGTCAAATTATTCAATCAACATGAAAAATTGTTTATGGTTTTTACACCGGAAGGAACAAGAAGCTACAATCCACATTGGAAGAAAGGTTTTTATTACATAGCGTTGAGAGCCGAAGTTCCCATTTACATTTGCTACATGGATTATGATCGGAAAATAGGTGGGTTTCACAGCTTGTTTCACCCAAGCGGAAACGTTGAACAAGATATTTTAGAAATTAAGTCAATTTTGAGTCAATTCAAGGGTAAATATCCTGAGAAAGGAATTTATTAATCCTTTTTTACTTGCCCGGTTTTCTTGTCATACCCATAAGGACAATGTTTGCAACCACTTTTGCAACAATACCCCCTTTTCAAATGATAGGCTTCCGTAAAAACAATATAACCTTCCGGACTAAGATAGTAATCTTCTTCAGCAAATTTAGCTTTGTTTGAAAAGGGTTCTAAATCATCAGACATCCTACAAAATTACTACTTTTAAACAAGGATTCAGTTTTACGAGTAGAAACATGTCATGAAATGGATAACTGTCATAATATCATTATTAGTAAGTGTTACTTCCTGTATGAATACCACAGGAGATAAGTTGCCAGATGAAAAAAATAAAAAAAAATCCATGCGCGATTTTGATCATGATAAGAATCAAATAAACGATGTTGACAGAAAAGCCAACGACCAATTTCATAAATGCAATTTCAACGACTTTATTTCTGACAAGAAAACCCCCAAACTGGCAAAAGAGATATTTCTTGGCAACAATTGGGATTTAATCAAAGAAGGTGAAGCTCTTGCATTACTTGACAGTTTGAAAGCGAAAAACAAAAAAGCAAGAGCGTTCTATTTCAAAGTTGTAACCAAAGCATTTAAAAAGTCTGATGGATATTTTGCTGAAGCTCTTGGCTTAGCAGGTAAAGAGTATGTTGAAAATAATACTCGGGAGTTCATATCAAACTTTGACAATAAAGCTTGTTTTACAGAGCAAGATCTAACAACTTGGGGTAAAATTGTAATGCTTGAACTTAGCATAGATACGGATGAGAACGAATATGATAAACCGGTTATTTTAGATTTTGTCAAGAAATTAAAATTCAATTGTAATAAGTGTGATGCATTGCAAAAAGAGAACATGCATCTATTTGGACTGATACTTCAAAATGAATGGTCTAACTTTTTGATAAACATTGATAAATAAGAAATAAATATATTCAATATTGAACATGTTTGATTTTCAAAAATCTAAATTGCAATGCTATAAACTGGATGAACTTGAGTCCAGATCCATTGAGTTTTTTATCAAACGTGATGATTTGATAGATGAATTTATCTCAGGAAATAAAGGTCGTAAATTGAACTTAAACTTAGAGTCTGCCATCCATCAAAAAAAATCGGGAATTTTAACGTTTGGAGGAGCCTATTCAAATCATTTGTTAGCAACGGCAGCAGCTTGTCAACAAGTGGGCATGAAATCTGTTGGAATCGTTCGTGGTGAAGAGTTGTCCATGTATTCTAATCACATGTTGGAGCAATGCAGTCATTTTGGAATGGAGCTGAAATTTGTTTCACGTGATCATTATGCTCTGCGCCATGAAAAATATTATCAAGAATCATTGCTGATTGAATTTACAAATTATATGCTAATTCCCGAAGGAGGGGCTAATTATCTTGGTATCATCGGTTGTCAGCAAATAATGAGAGAAATTAATCGGGATTTTGATCACGTCTTTGTCGCTCAGGGAACTACGTGTACCAGCGTAGGAATTGCTTTGTCACTTCCTGTGAAAACAACCTTACACACAGTTCCTGTTCTCAAAGGATTTGATGCGATGAATGAAATGAAAAACTTAATGAATAGTGTCGGATTTGAAGAACAGACCATTCATAATTCATTGAAAAATGTTTTGGTGCATCCTGAATCACATGTTGGTGGGTATGGTAAGGTTGATACTGAATTACTCTATTTTATAGAATATTTCTATGCTCAAACTTCAGTTCCGCTAGATCCGATTTATACCGGTAAAGTGATTTATGCAATGATGAATTGGATTCAAGTCAACAACATCGAAAACACCAGCATCTTATTTATTCACACAGGTGGACTACAAGGAGGGAAGGAGATGTCCAAAGATTATAAAATCAAGTTTGCCTAAATTATTTTGATTTTTTTAGCCGAAGTTCGATTTTTTTGACAATCAGATTGAAAAGCAGTTGGGTGTCCTTTGATTCCAGTTTTCTACCAAAACGAATGGTTTTCCCCAAATAATCAAACTCAATTCGTTCGTTTCCCATAATCCAAGGCGAGGCTTCCCAAACAGCTTGAAACGACCTTTCTATAGGTTCATTTGTTTTAATTCTTTGGATATTTTCAAGATAATATGGTGTAGATTTACCATAGTTTCGAATTGATTTTTTGTAATGAAAGGCTGTTTCATCAATTTTGATGAGTTCTTTTCCCCACATCAGCCAAAGGAATGAACGACCAACTTTAGTAGCATAATAGAACCAAAATGTCAGGAAGATCCATAGGATTAATTGCTCTTGGTTTGTTAGTTTCAAATTAAAAAACGACCAGATGACTAAAGCTCCAATGGCTATCCACATCGCAAACCATGCACCCATCAAACCTTTGATCAAAACGACATCTTCAGGATATATAACGATGGTTGTTTTATCCTTATCATCTATGAAACTGATGCGCTTGCCAATCCATTTCATTTTTAAAACAACGGATTTGTGTAGGGGAACATATTAACCAAATGAATGGTGCAAAACAATTTGATATCAATGTCCAATACCAACTTTGATACCTGCAGTTGCAGAAAATCTAACCCCACTGTATGAAATTTGTTTCCACTCTTGTTTTCCTGAGGTAGAACTTAAGATAATATCAAAATCACGATGAGATTCTTGCGCCAAACCTACACCACCAAAAAAGTCAAGCGAAAAATTTTGAGTTAACCATTTTTGATAACCAAAATTGAACGTAAAAATCAAATTCGTTTCTGATCCAGTGCGTTCTGGTAAGTTGCCCGAAATATCAGTATAGCCTGTGTTTTTTACTCGGTACTTAAAAACAGGAGAAACATAAAAGTTGTTTAAAGCAACACTTTTTTCCAAGGGATAAAACCTCATTCCAATGGATCCAAAAAAACCAATTCTGCTAGATTCTTCAGAATATGAAAAAGTGTCAATGTATGGCGTACTCAACTTATTTACCGTGAACCCGATATTAGATAACGTTGGTCCAAACTCGAATTCAATACTTTTTAATTTATTGATTTTTCGTTCCCATCCAAAATTGATTTCTCCTGCTATGAGTTGAAGCGGACTGAATTTGGTGACGCTAACATTTTCGACAAGGGGTCTGTTTGGATAAGAATATTCCTTCTGTTTTTTTGAATTTTCTTTATCAACGATAATAACTGTCTTTTCTTTTTGAGAAAAACTAGTGAGGGCAATGAAAGCAGAAAAACTAGTAATAAACAACTTTTTAAAATCCATAAAGCTTAAATTTGATAGTAAATATACGCATATTCTTTTTTCATCAGAGTACAATGATATAATCTTTTTTTGAAAACTGCTTTGAATCAATATGAAAGTCGATTCTTCCAATTTGAAGTCCTGCCCAACCAACTTGATTGATTAAAACTGTTTGACCATCCCTGTTCTTCTCAACAATTGGTCGTTCTATAAAAGTATGGGTGTGCCCGCCCAATATCAAATGGATATGCTTCGAGTTTTTTGCCAAAAGACGATCTGAAACTTTTTCGGAATCGTATTCCAATCCAAGATGTGAAAGGCAAATAATGAGGTCACAACCTTCGTTCTTTAAATGATTCGCTTCATTATTGGCTGTTTGAATGGGATCAAGGTATTTTGTTAAACCGTATTTGCTTTCCGGCACTAAACCAGCCAACTCAATGCCTATTCCAAAGACCCCGATTTTTATACCTCCTTTCTTGAATATAACGTTTCGCTGGGTTTGTTGGTGCATAATCGTATCCGTGAAATCATAATTAGCGCACAAAAAGGGAAAATCAGCATATTTTTTCGCTCTGATAAAACCATCCATACCTCCATCAAAATCATGATTGCCCAATGTCGCCGCGTCATATCCCATCTCGGTCATCAATTTCATCTCCAGCACGCCACCATATTTGTTAAAGTAGGGTGTGCCTTGAAAAAAGTCGCCGGAATCCAACAGAAGTACATGTTCTTCCTGTTCTCGAATGTTTTGAATCAGCTCAAATCTTCTTGAAACCCCACCCATATTAGGGTACTTAGGATGGTTGGCAGGAAAAGGTTCTATGTTTGAATGTGTGTCATTCGTATGAAGAATGGTTATTTTTTGATTCTTTCTACGATTGATTTGACCGAACGAATGGCCTGCTATCAAAGCACCTCCGGATGCGATTAAACTCTTTTTGGTAAAGTCTCTTCGTTTCACAACATTTCCTTAAAAAGGATTAAAGATAATTTGTTTATTTATTACACGGATTTATTTCCCAACTTTACGACATGGAATTATTCAATTTTATATTCCGAATGGGCGTCTTATTTGCTGTTTATCGGTTTGTATGGTGGCTTTTTGATTTTTTAATCAGTTTTATGGGCTTTGAAAAAAAGCGTTCACTTTGGGAACATTATATTGTCATGGCAGCTAATTACATGATACTGGCAGATGTCAGTTATTTGTTTTGCTTGGATTTGAAAAATAAACTACTGACGAATCAACAAATAATCACCGGAGGCTTAATTTTATTCACCTACTACCTAGGCAGGTTGCAACGAGCACAAAGTAATTTAGTACTTATTCAATTTGTCGGAAAGAACTTATCCGAAAAAAAGCCCTTTCATCTTAGATCAGAAATCATCATAATGCTACTCGGTCTTTTAACTTTTACGGTTTGTATTTTTTTCTCGCCATTGGCATTCAATCCGATATCTGAATGGTTTCTGAGCACAATAATAATCATCGAAAAGTTACCAATACTTGGATTTTTCTTTAAATTGATTGGTTTCTTTTTTCTTGTTTCTGTGTTGATGAAGTTCTTAAACGGATTAATAATGCTTCTTACCGGACAGTTATTTTTGAAAATAAACTCTTCAGTTCGCTATTCGACTGATAAGAAGAATGATGAAGAGTTTGAGGAATATGAAGAAATGAAAGATGAATAGCTTGATTTTATTCTAAAAAAGTCAAAATTAATTCTTAAAACTCCCTATAGACAATATCAATGATGTTATTGAAAATAGTGATAACATCCATGAACAAATAGCGCATACTTTTGTCACAATTGTTTACTTACGATTTAAAAATAAAATTATGAAGAAACAAATTTTGGCAATTAGCATTATTATTACCAGTTGTTTAAACGGTCAAGAACTTTCAGAAACAGAGACTTCCAAATGTCCATTCCATGCAGGAAAAGGTAACGACAAAAGTGTTTCGAAACAGTTAAAAGAAGAAAAAACACAAGAACAGGGAAGTGGAAGGTCAAATCGAGACTGGTGGCCAAATCAGCTGGACTTATCAATTTTGAGGCAACAGGGTTCAATGTCAAACCCAATGGGTACTGATTTCAACTACAGAGAAGCCTTTAATTCACTGGATTATTTTGCACTCAAAAAAGATATTCAAGTAGTTCTGACTCAATCTCAAAATTGGTGGCCGGCGGATTTTGGAAACTATGGACCTTTATTTATACGTATGGCTTGGCACAGTGCCGGAACATATCGTACAGGGGATGGCCGAGGTGGTTCAAGTGCAGGGCAGCAACGATTTGCACCCCTAAACAGTTGGCCGGATAATGCAAATTTGGATAAAGCAAGAAGACTATTGTGGCCAATTAAACAGAAATACGGAAGTAAAATATCGTGGGCTGATTTAATGGTGCTTACAGGAAATGTTGCTTTGGAATCCATGGGATTTCAAACATTTGGTTTTTCAGGAGGCAGAGTAGATGTGTGGGAACCGGAAAAAGATGTGTATTGGGGATCAGAATCAAAATGGTTAGAAGATAAAAGATATTCAGAGAATCGACAACTTGAAAAACCTTTAGCAGCAGTACAAATGGGACTTATTTATGTCAATCCGGAAGGTCCTAATGGAAATCCTGATCCTCTTGCTGCGGCGAAAGATATTCGGGAAACATTCGGACGTATGGGGATGAATGATGAGGAAACTGTAGCATTGATTGCAGGAGGGCATACATTTGGAAAAACGCATGGAGCAGGTTCTGCATCTAATGTAGGTCCAGAGCCGGAAGCTGCTGGTATTGAAGAACAAGGATTTGGCTGGAAAAGTTCTTATAAATCAGGGAAAGGGACAGATGCTATCACTTCCGGTCTCGAAGTGACATGGACTCCAACACCAACGAAGTGGGGAAATCTTTTCTTTGATATGTTATTCGGTTACGAATGGGAATTGACCAAAAGCCCGGCCGGAGCTCATCAATGGGTAGCTAAAAATGCAAATGCTATTATCCCGGATGCCTACGATACGACAAAAAAGCACCTGCCTACGATGCTGACAACAGATTTATCTTTACGTTTCGATCCCGAATACGAGAAAATATCAAGAAAATTCCTAGAAAATCCTAAAGAATTTGAAATAGCTTTTGCCAAAGCATGGTTTAAACTTACACATCGTGACATGGGACCAAGTTCAAGATATATAGGTCCTGAGGTGCCAAAAGAGCAACTGACTTGGCAAGATCCGATTCCGACCCTGAACCATCCGGTAATTGATAATCAAGATATTGAAAAACTCAAAGGCTTGATTTTAAAAACAGGCTTGACCACCGGGGAGCTTGTTGAAACGGCTTGGGCCTCGGCATCAACATTCAGAGGTTCTGACAAACGTGGAGGAGCTAATGGAGCACGAATATTGTTAGAGCCTCAAAGAAGATGGGAAGTGAATAACCCGAAACAATTGGAAAAAGTAGTTACGGCTCTGCAAAAAATTCAATCGGATTTCAATGCTAAATCACCATCCAAAAAAGTATCCATGGCTGATTTGATTGTGTTGGGTGGATGTGCTGCTGTAGAGCAGGCAGCCAAAAATGCAGGTTTTTCTATTCAAGTGCCGTTCAGCGCAGGAAGAATGGATGCTTTACAAGAACAGACGGATGTAAAATCAATGGCTGTACTTGAACCTATTGCAGATGGCTTCAGAAACTATTCAAAATCAGACTATACTGTTTCTCCTGAAGAATTATTGATTGATAAGGCTCAACTTTTGCAACTGACGGCTCCTGAAATGACGGTCTTAGTTGCCGGTTTACGTGTACTGGAAGTTAATTACGATGATTCAAAGCGTGGTGTATTCACAAATCGTCCGGGGACATTAACAAATGATTTTTTTGTAAATCTCCTAGATATGAACACTGAGTGGAAAGCTACATCTGAATCAAAACAAGTTTTTGAAGGAAGAGATCGAAATACCGGAAAGCTTAAGTGGACTGCAACTCGTGTGGATTTGATTTTTGGATCGAACTCTGAATTACGAGCTTTGGCCGAGGTATATGCAAGTGATGATGCAAAAGAGAAATTTGTGAAAGATTTTGTGGCTGCATGGACAAAGGTTATGAACGCTGATCGCTTTGATTTGAAGAGATGAAGTAACGGATCAACACAAAAAGTTAGGGATGCATTGATGTAAAATTGTGTTTTTGTTTAAAAATAGATACTAGAAAAACACATTGAATTAATGAAGTTATTTCTACCTGTACTGTCGGTTGAACATTTTGAATTAACAACTAACAATCTAAATAGAGAAACATTTTATTTTTATTTTGAAGAAACGATGCCCCCACAGATTAAGTTTGCTTTAATGGCAATCCAAGAGGCAACTAAAAAATGGACTATGCCAATACGGGATAGGGGAACCATTCTGAATCAATTTATGGTTATTTTTGAAGATAGACTGATTTTATGAAACTTTCAGTTCACACACTTAGTGGGATGGTGTCTCGCTCAAATTGATCATCAAAATTGATTTATTAAATTCATAAATTCATCTTCAGTAAGCACTTCAAATCCGTTTGCCAATTCAATCATGTCTTTAATTCTCAAAAGTTCGGGATACTGTTTTGCATTTATTTCGTAGCGGATTATTTTTGTGCCCATCAATTGAAGTTCGATGAACGTTGTTTCATTAACTATTTTGTAAAAAGATCGACCATTTGTTAGTTTTCGATATGTGGGAAATGATGTGTTTTGAGGCATTTGGCGTTTTTGATGAAGTTGAAATTAAGAAAAATGTTTGAAATGACTCAAAAAACAACTCTATGACAAAGCGTGAAAAAGCAATATACATCATTGATGAATTAGAAAAATTATATCCGGAAACACCTGTTCCGCTTGATCATAAAGATGCTTATACCTTGTTGATTGGTGTTCTGCTATCCGCACAATGTACGGATGTCAGAGTCAATCTAATCACGCCACATTTGTTTAAACTTGCCGACAATCCTTTTGATATGGTTAAATTGACCGTAGAAGAAATCAAAACGATTATTCGTCCATGTGGCCTGTCTCCACGTAAATCACAGGCGATTTACGAATTATCTCATCTGTTGATTTCAAAATACAAGGGTGAAGTTCCTGAAAACATTGAGTTACTGGAAGAACTTCCGGGGGTAGGACACAAAACTGCTTCGGTGGTAATGGCTCAGGCTTTTGGTGTGCCTTCCTTTCCTGTGGATACTCACATTCATCGACTTTTAACTCGCTGGGGAATTACCAATGGTAAAAATGTTGTTCAAACCGAAAAAGACGCCAAAGCTTTATTCCCCAAAGATAAGTGGAACAAACTCCATTTACAGATTATTTTTTATGGGCGTGAATACTCACCGGCAAGATACCCCAAAAAACAGATTGACTACATCACCTGTGCTATTGGAACAAAACACGCGTTAAACGAACTAGTTTGAAAGGGCTTAATAATTATTGAAAACATGCTGCAATGTCATATTCGTGAATGCAGAACAACAGTTCTTTCTTTAGTTTAAAAACCTATCTATTTTTTCGCTCTTGACAAAGTAATCAAAAAAAAAGAAAAAAATATAATAGAAAAAATGAGAATTTACTTTTTAATCGCGTCAGCACGCTTTTTATATTCCTGTGCTTTTTCCATATTGCCCAAGTTTCGATGTAATTGAAATAAGATGGTCAACACTGACTTATCACTTGGATTTTTCTCTATGTATTTTTCTAATGGATCAACTGCTCGTTTATATGTTGCATCAGATTCCGCTAACATTTTATCGTAATTGGGATCATTTATTTTTAGGTTGTTGGCAGCATTTCGAATTTCGCCTGCCCATGTAACTAAATGTGCTCCAATTTGATACAAAGCATCTTCATAATTTGGGTCGATTTCGAGTGCTTTCAACAGTGCAGTCTCAGCCTTTTCATTTTGTTTTAAATCAATATAAATTGTACCAATGGTATAATGTAATTGTTTGTTTCTTGGGTCTTTGCTGATGGCCTCAGACAAAGCGCTTTCCGCGGCAGTAGCATCGCCTGATTCAATATTGATATTAACCAGTTCCAACAATAAATCCTTGTCTAATGGAAATTTTGTTCTGGCATCTGCTATCAATGCTTTGGCCTCATTAGCTTGTTTATTTTTTCGCATAGCACGTGAAGCGAAGACGTAACAAGTGGTTCCTTTATAACCCAATTTGGCTACTTTCAAGTAATTATCAGATGCCTTAGAATATTCATTTGCATTTTCAAAACACAAGGCACTATTATACATTGAAATCGTATCAATCACATTAATTGCCTGCAATAAATCAGCTTGTAACTGAAATGCTTGAGCAGCTTCTTTGAATTGATTGTTTTTATATAGATAGTTTGAAGACATATCAACCAATGCGTGCAATTGATTAATAGATTGTTTGATGTCATCATCAAATTTATCACTGATGGAAAATGCTTTAGCATAAGATTGAACTGCTGTTTCCATTGCATTTTCTCCTGCTGATTTTATAAAACTTGTGTCCATTGCCTGCATTCCAAGTAACATGAAATTTGAATAAATTTCTCCTTTGTAATAGAGCGTTTTTGGACTTTCCTTGGTTTCAGGGTGTTCGGCTGCCAGATCGATAAACCCTTTGGCTGCAATGAGTGATTTCTTGGCTTTTTCCATGTCTTTTGCCATCAAAGCAGCTTGGTAGTTGTTTTTAAATTCAACTGCTGCACTCGTTTCATTTTTTTTCTGAGCCCACACGGGGATAGCTAACAAGATTAGTGCTGCAATAACTAGTTGATGGATTAATCTTTTGTTCATATTAAATGTATAAATAGGTTATGCTTCATTTTGATCCGCTGAAGAACTCTCATCATCAGTTATTTCAGGTTGGATTGGGTTTCCATGTTCATCCAATAATTCCTCTTCCTCCTCTTCTGATCTTGGAACCCTTGCAATTGCAGCTATTTCTGCATTGTTTTTCAGATTTATCAACCTGACCCCTTGTGCTGCACGCCCCATGGTACGGATGGTATCAATGTGCATACGTATTGTAACACCGGATTTGGTTATAATCATCAAATCTTCTTCGTCAGTGACATTGAGAATAGATAATAATGGCCCTGTTTTATCAGTTATATTCAATGTTTTAACACCTTTTCCACCTCGATTTGTTATTCGATAAACAGGCTCCTTATCTTCAGGGTCATTCAGATAGGTTCTTTTGCCATACCCTTTTTCAGAAACAACAAGAATGGTTGAAAAAATATCTTCAACACAAATCATCCCAACAACACAGTCCTTATCACTCAAAAGTGAAACACCACGTACTCCGGAAGCATTTCTTCCCATTGGTCTCACTTTTGATTCATTAAATCGAATGGCTCTTCCTGAGCCGGTAGCCAATACAATTTCGTTGCTGCCATTCGTCAGTTTCGCTTCAAGTAACTCATCATTTTCTCGAATGCTAATGGCATTGATACCATTTGATCGAGGTCGTGAATATGCAGCAAGGGATGTTTTTTTGATAACTCCTTGTTTCGAACACATGATGATGAAATTATTTTCAACATATTCTTTGTCCGTTAGATCTTGTACTTTGACGTATGCCTTCACCCGATCATCCTGATGAATATTGATCAAATTTTGAATCGCACGTCCCTTGGCTAACTTATTCCCTTCAGGAATTTCATAAACGCGCATCCAAAAACATCTTCCTTTTTCGGTAAATACGAGTAAATAATTATGATTTGTGGCTACAAATAAATGTTCTAAAAAGTCTTTATCACGTGTGGTTCAACCTTTTGAGCCCATACCACCACGATTTTGAACTTTGTATTCTGTAAGGCTGGTTCGTTTAATGTATCCGGCATGAGAGATTGTAATAACAACCTCTTCATCAGCGATCAAATCTTCCATTCGCATTTCGCTTGCCGCGTATTCTATTTGAGATCTTCGCTCGTCAGCATACTTATCTTTTACTTCAATCAATTCATCTTTGATGATTTGCATTCTTCGTTCTTCACGATCCAGAATATCTTTCAAATCGGCTATCAGTTTCATTAAATCATCGAATTCAGCACGCAGTT
>CAZGJF010000017.1:15700-44813 GCA_964526595.1 uncultured Akkermansia sp.
AGTTTGTCTTGTTCCAAACCGGTAAGCTGGCGCAAACGCATATCAACAATTGCGCGCGTTTGAATTTCTGAGAGACCGAAACGAGTAGCCAATTTTTCACGAGCTTCATCCGGACTTGATGATGACTTTATAATTTCAATTACTTCATCGATATTGTCTGAAGCTATAATCAACCCCTCTAAAATATGGGCACGTTCTTCAGCTTTTCTAAGTTCGTATTTGGTGCGGCGTACAACTACTTCATGTCTGAAATCAACAAAATTTGAAATTAATTCTTTCAAGTTGAGAAGTTGTGGACGACCGTCAACTAAACAAATGTTATTTACTGAAAATGAAGTCTGTAGAGATGTATATTTATATAATTTATTTAAAACAACATTTGCAATAGCCTCACGTTTAATCTCATATACAATACGCATTCCGTTTCGGTCTGACTCGTCGCGTATATCTGAAATCCCCTCTATCTTTTTATCATTCACTAATTCAGCAGTTTTTTTAATCATTTCTGCTTTATTGATCTGATAGGGGATTTCTGTAACGATTATTTGCTCTCTGCCTCCGACTTCCTCAATTTCAGCCTTTGCGCGCATTACAATTCGTCCACGTCCGGTTAGCAGGGCTTCTCTTACCCCCTCATAACCGTATATGATTCCACCTGTAGGAAAATCTGGAGCTTTGACATATTTGATCAATTCCTCCGTTTCAATTTCTTTGTTGTCAATATAGGCAATAACGCCATCAACAACTTCACCTAAGTTGTGAGGCGCCATGTTGGTAGCCATACCAACGGCAATACCCGAAGCACCATTAACCAAAAGATTTGGGACCTTTGTAGGTAAAACAGTTGGTTCTTCCAAGCTATCATCAAAATTGGGAGCGAAATCAACCGTTTCTTTTCCCAAATCATCCAACATTTCCTCGGTAATTTTGCGTAATCTCGCCTCTGTGTAACGCATGGCAGCAGGGCTATCGCCATCGACAGAACCAAAATTACCTTGACCATCAACCAGAGGATAACGAAGTGACCATGGCTGAGCCATCCTGACCATCGTATCATAGACAGAACTGTCACCATGTGGGTGATATTTACCCAATACTTCACCTACAATTCTTGCAGATTTTTTGTAGGGTTTATTTGAAAAGACACCTAAATCCTGCATCCCATACAAAACACGTCTGTGAACAGGTTTAAAGCCATCACGAACATCCGGAAGTGCTCTGGAAACTATAACCGACATTGAATAATCAATGTAAGCCGACTTCATTTCATCTTCGATGTTTATCTGGATTATCTTTTCGCCATCTGCCATCTTATCTTTGGTTTAATTTTTGGATTTTTTTTGTATTCTAAATAGAAAGTTTCGAAATTAGTCAAATTAAACAATTGGAATTTGATAGAAATCGTGTTTTTACTAACAAAAATCTGTGGAAAATTGGATTTTCTGAGTACTTATTAACAATTTAATCCTGCTAAATTTGTATATTGTCACATGACTGTGTTTTTACATTCAAAAGTATAGTAATTATGGAAGCAAATTTTTCACCCAATGTTAAAGATGTAATGGCATACAGCAGGGAAGAGGCGAACCGTTTGGGAAGTGAATTTATTGGGGTTGAACACCTTTTTTTAGGAATTATGCGGAATGATTCCGGCACAGCTCTTAAATTGCTCAGGGGAATGAATGTTGACCTTTCAGCAATCAAAAACGAAATAGAATTTAGTTTAAAAAAGAATATTACACCAGTAGAGCAGCCTACCGTTTCCAGTTTTATAAAACAATCCGAGAGGGTACTGAAGATGGCCTATTTGGAAGCTAAACTTTCAAGAAGTCCGATTATTGGCACTGAACACCTGTTACTTTCAATACTTAAAGATGAAAAGAATATAATTAACAGATTACTTAACAATCACGGCGTTGACTATGATAATATACGTGATGAATTTGAACATATGATGGAAGAAAAAACAAGTCCAAGAGCAGAGTTTCCTGGGGGACAGGATGAAGATGATAATGGTGAGCAATTCTCGGCACAACGAAAAACAGGAGATCCTAAATCCAAAACACCTGTTTTGGATAATTTTGGGAGAGATTTAACCAAAATGGCTGAGGCAGGAAAGTTGGATCCAATTGTAGGTCGAGAAAAAGAGATTGAACGTGTGAGTCAAATCTTGTCGCGCAGGAAGAAAAACAACCCTATTCTTATAGGTGAGCCTGGCGTAGGTAAAAGTGCTATAGCAGAGGGCCTTGCTTTAAGAATTGTACAACGAAAAGTTTCAAGAATTTTGTTCAATAAACGCGTGGTTTCACTCGATCTCGCTTCGCTGGTAGCCGGAACCAAATATCGTGGACAGTTTGAAGAGCGAATGAAAGCTGTCATGCAGGAAATCGAAAAAAATCCTGATGTCATTCTATTCATTGATGAAATACATACCATTATAGGTGCTGGCGGGGCGAGTGGTTCGTTGGATGCTTCAAATATGTTCAAACCTGCCTTGGCAAGAGGGGAAATGCAAGCAATTGGTGCTACAACTTTGGACGAGTATCGTCAGTATATTGAAAAGGATGGGGCATTAGAAAGACGTTTTCAAAAAGTAATTGTTGAACCTACTACTGTTGATGAAACTATTCAAATATTGAACAATATCAAAGAAAGATATGAGGATCATCACTCTGTTATTTACACCCCAGAAGCAATTTCAGCCTGTGTAAAATTAACTGAACGATATATTACCGATCGACACTTGCCGGATAAAGCTATCGATGCATTGGATGAAGTAGGATCAAGGGTTCATTTGACCAACATCAATGTACCGGCAGAAATATTGGATATAGAATCCAAAATTGAGGCCTTAAAAGGGCAAAAAAATGAGGTTATCAAATCTCAACAATACGAAAAAGCTGCTGAACTTCGTGATAATGAGCGTAAGCTTCAGGATCAATTGGAAAATGCCAAAAACAAATGGGAAGAAGAGACTAAATCCAACCGAGTAGTGGTAACAGAAGGACATGTAGCTGAAGTTGTTTCAATGATGTGTGGAATACCTGTGACACGTGTATCTCAATCAGAAACAGGTAAATTGGTCAACATGGCTGATGAACTTCGAGGAAAAGTTATTGGTCAGGATGAAGCTGTAATCAAAGTCGTCAAAGCAATTCAGAGAAATAGAGCCGGTCTCAAAGATCCGAATAAGCCCATTGGTTCTTTTTTCTTTTTGGGGCCAACAGGGGTAGGGAAGACGCAATTAGCAAAAGTACTTGCGAAATATTTGTTCGATTCTGAAGATGCGTTAATTCGCATTGATATGTCTGAATACATGGAAAAATTTTCGATTTCCAGATTGGTTGGTGCTCCTCCGGGATATGTCGGTTATGAAGAAGGTGGGCAATTGACTGAAAAAGTGAGAAGAAAGCCATATTCGATTATATTATTGGATGAAATCGAGAAAGCACATCCGGATGTATTCAACTTGTTGTTACAGGTTTTAGATGATGGCCACATGACAGATGGTTTAGGTCGTAAAATTGATTTTAAAAACACGATTTTGATTATGACCTCGAACATAGGCGCCAGACAATTGGCAGATTTTGGGACAGGAGTCGGATTTGGTACTAAAGCTAAGGAAGATGCTCGAAATGAAGATGCAAAAATGATTATTCAAAATGCGCTGAGAAAAGCATTTTCACCTGAATTTTTAAATCGAATTGATGATATGATTATTTTCAAATCTCTTCAACGAGATGATATTCATAAGATTATCGATTTAGAATTAGATAAATTATACAGCAGAATCAATAATCTTGGTTACATAGTAGGTATCAGCGATCAAGCCAAGGATTTTATTGTTGATAACGGTTATGATGAAAAATTTGGTGCCAGACCTCTTAAGAGAGCTATTCAAAAGTTTATCGAAGATCCATTAGCAGAGGAGATCATTAAATCTAATCTGCAGGAAGGTGATCAAATTACTATAGAAAAAGTTACAGACAAAGAAGAGTTAACCATATCAATTGATAAAGGAAAACCGACAAAGACAAGCTCTAAAAAATCAACTTAACTGATTAACTTATCTCTTTTTAAATTAGATGAATAATAGTTTAATGTTTAATTTTGTTTAAATTAGCACAGTGAATTCATTAAAAATGACATTATTTTCTGCTAAATTTTTACGAATTATCCTTGTCTTGATACTTCCATTGTGTTCTTTTGCCCAGAAGATTAATTTGAACACGGAAAAGAAAGGGCTTTCTATTTACAAAAGAGAGCTCATTTTTGGTTTGGGTGCTACCCAATACATTGGAGATGTTGGTGGTTCATCATCGGGTGATTTTGCAGGTGCTGAGTACGGAACAAAGCAGTATGGAGTTGCTAATGTTAACATAAAAACAACATCATTTTTTGGTTGTGCCGGCTACCGATTCCGATTTAACAAATTGTTTGCAACAACTGGATTGTTCAATTTTGGCATGATACGAGAGAATGATGCTTTGGGACGTGAAATGGTAAAAAGGTTTCGAAACTTACACTTCAGAACCTTTATCGTGGATTACCAACAACGTTTGGAACTAACAGTTTTGGGGCTTTCAAAATATGATCCTGAAACAAATGTGGCCAAACATACTCAACAGGTGTACGTATTTGGTGGAGTCGGTATGTGCTATTTTAATCCACAAGCTGAGTATAAAGGAAATTGGGTTGACTTAAAACCTTTGAGCACGGAAGGAGAGGGTATTAAAGGTACCAAAATAAAACCATATAGCTCATTTACACCAATAGCTCCTGTTGGATTCGGGGTGCGATTCGGTTTTGGTGAGTTATGGCGGATAGGCTTTGAAGCAACCTATGTTAAAACCTTTACTGATTATTTGGATGATGTATCAGGTGTTTATATTGACCCAAGTATTCTTAAATCTGAGGCGGCCAAATACCTCTCTAATCCTGCCTCACAGAATTCAAATTGGTTTGCTCCCGGGCAATCAAGAGGTAACCCAAACACAAAAGATTCTTATTTATTTCTGAATTTTACTCTAATCAAAAACATAACGCTCAACAACACAGGAAAATCTGCAGGTAAAAAAGTAAGTAAAGAGCAGAAATCTAAAGACAAGAAAGGAAAGGCAAAAGAAAAAGAATACAACAGACCGATTTAATTGCTGGATTCTACTTTCTTATAGATAAACATGCGTTTGATGTACAAAATTCTTCGTTTTTTCATGTTCTTTTTTGAACCTGAGAAAGTTCACTATCGAGCAATGTCATTTTTGAGAATCCTATTTAAGATTTCATTTCTCAAGTGTTTAATTAGACGTGTTTATTCTGTTGAAAACAAACAGTTGGAGTTGGTTCTTTGCGGTATGAAAATTTCAAATCCGGTTGGTTTAGCTGCCGGTTTTGATAAAAATGGCAGTTTCATTGATCTTCTTGAACCGTTTGGTTTTGGATTCATTGAAATTGGAACAGTTACCCCAATGGCACAATCTGGAAACGAAAAGCCACGTTTGTTCCGTCTTAAAAAAGATCATGCTCTGATCAATCGAATGGGTTTTAATAATCAGGGAATCAAATCAGTGGTTCAAAACTTGAAAAAACGGAAGTCCAACATTATCATTGGAGGAAATATCGGTAAAAACAAAAATACATCTAACGAAAATGCAATAAGTGATTATGTAACTTGTTTTCATGAATTAGTTGATTGGGTTGATTACTTTGCTATCAATGTTTCTTCGCCAAATACACCTAATTTACGCGCATTACAAGAAAGGGATGCCCTAAGTAATTTACTTACAGAATTGGTACGGATCAATCGACAAAAAATAACTCCCAAACCCATATTCTTGAAAATCGCACCGGATTTAAACGAAAGTCAATTAGATGAAATTATTGAAATTGTTATTCAAACCGGTATTTCAGGAGTAATTGCAACAAATACGACCATTGAAAGAACAAACTTAAAAACCTCTCAAAAAATCATAGAACAAATTGGAATTGGTGGATTATCCGGTTTGCCACTGAAAGAAAAATCTACTGAAGTCATTCGTTATATCTCAAAAAAATCAAATTATGCGTTTCCAATCATCGGTGTAGGAGGTATTCATAATGAAAAAGACGCTTTGGAAAAATTAGATGCAGGAGCTTCTCTTGTCCAACTTTATACAGGATTCGTTTATGAAGGTCCCGGTATTGTAAAGCGAATCAAT
Source organism: uncultured Akkermansia sp. (assembly GCA_964526595.1). GTDB lineage: Bacteria > Bacteroidota > Bacteroidia > Flavobacteriales_D > Crocinitomicaceae > M0103. Next base: position 21,898 of record CAZGJF010000017.1, read on the forward strand.
CGGTCTATCCTAAAGAAAAAAAATGAACGAACGACAGTCAAAAACTAAGCTGAAGCTCATAGAGTGCCCTAGAGATGCTATGCAGGGTCTAAGCGATTTTATTGCAACCGAGGATAAAGTCAACTATATTAATACTTTGCTACGTTGTGGATATGATACAATTGATTTTGGAAGTTTTGTCTCACCCAAAGCAATTCCACAGATGCGTGACACAGCAGATGTATTACGAAAATTAGACTTAACATCATCCATTACAAATTTACTTGCAATCGTAGCAAATGAAAGAGGTGCACTTGAGGCTGCACTTTATGATGAAATAAATTATTTAGGATTTCCATTTTCAGTATCAGAAGAGTTCCAAAAAAGAAACACGAATTCAACTATTGACGAGTCACTAAAATTGGTCGATAAGATTCAATCAATCTGTGTCAATCGGCATAAAAAAGCTGTCGTATATATTTCAATGGGCTTTGGCAATCCCTATAACGAAGAATGGAGTCCTGAAATCGTCCAAAAATGGGTTGAAATTCTACATGAAAAAATAGGTATAGCTGTTATTGCCCTTTCAGATACCATTGGATGTGCATCAATTGATGATGTTAGCAGTTTATTTGATGTGCTGATCTCATCATTACCAACTGTTGAATTTGGCGCCCATTTTCACGCAAGACCTGATAAAGTAGATTTTCTTGTTAAGGCAGCTTATGATGCCGGATGCAGGAGATTTGACAGCGCTATCAAAGGGTTTGGTGGTTGTCCCATGGCAAAAGATGAATTAACAGGCAATGTTCCTACGGAACTGCTGCTTAATTGGTTTGTAACTAATGGTATTTCAACCGGAATAGATGTTACTCATTTTGAGAAAGCTACAGAATTGGCAGATCGCATTTTTCCTAATCATTAAATGTATTACCATGAAATTTTGTTATAGTTTACTATTCGTTAGCTTCTTACTTTCTTGCTCAAATGATAATGAAATCAAAAGAGATTTAGCTAGAAAATCCAGAGTAGGGGAGATTACATCCATTGAAACTTTGTTTGATTCTGATCAATTTGAAGACCAAACACACGTTAATTTACTCAAAGAGCTAAAGATATGTGACGAATTTCAAAAAGATACATCTGACTATCTCAGACCTGCTTGTTCGCCAAGATTTTTCAGAATATTTCCAATGTGTGATGATTTAATTGAGGAAAATGCATTTCTACTACAAATAAAATCAAAAGTTGGAGGAATAAAATTGAGGCGTTTGGTAGCATTTGTGAGAGAACGGGGCGAATTGGTTAAGGTGAATGCATTTGTAGCCAATTTAATTGCCATCAGAAGATCGAGTACCCATTACAATGATTTAATTTTAAGATTTAATGATGTCATTGGGGGAGAATTGGTATTTTATAACTGTTTGTTTTCTTGGAATGGTAACAAATATGAGTTTAAAAGCGTTGAATTAATCGAAGGATCCACATGGAGACAACATATTAAACCTGAATTTAAAGATTCAGTATCCAAAGATATTCTAAACACTTTAGTAAACAATCAAATGATTCTTTGAATATAATTCTTTAGAGAATTATGTTAAATAAAGTGATGGACCACTAACATACTTGGGAATGTTAACAAAAGAAGAACGGAAACTACATCACAAACTGTTTTATGATGGGCTTACAAAATATATGAAAAAATATAAATCATCTAACGGACGACGGATTCAATGGTTAAAATATTCGTCAGATGTTCAAGGTATTTATATTAGGGTGTTGGTCAATCACGAATTTGCGCAATTATGTTTTGATATTCAATCTAAAGATGCCGGAGTAAGAACTATTATTTGGGAACAAATGATTGAATTAAAAAAAGTACTTGAGTCTTCAATGAATTGGGAAACATTGTGGATAGAAAAGGATACCAATGATGCAGAACAATCAATTTCACGTATTGCCTGGAGGTTAGAAAAAGTTAGTTTATTCAATTCTGAAGACTATTCGAAAATCTATGAATTTCTCAAATTACGTTTCATAGAATTCGATCTGTTTTACCAAGAGTTTAAAGAGATATTAATTAACTTGGTAAATTAGTATATTTAACATAATATTAATTATAGGACATAATCTATACCTTTTTGACTTTGATTGCATTCATTCCTTTGACAGTTCTTTCAACTTCAAAAGTCACGGTATCATTTTCTTTAATAGTTCCATCTATTGCATTAACATGAACAAAAACATTTTCTTGCGTTAGAATATTTTTGATAAAGCCATATCCCTTAGATTCGTTAAAATAAGTCACTTTTCCTTGAAGTCTGGTATCAATTACTTCATGTTCACGCTTAGGGATTCCAATTTCAATAGTGCTTGCATTGATTCTTGCTTTCTTTGATGGATCCGGTGGCGTATCCGATAAATTACCGTATTCATCAACATATGCCATCATATTTTCTAAAGAGCCACCTTCTGAATTAGCTTTTCGTTCCTCCTTCTTAAGTAATTTATCTTGCCTTTTTTTTAGACGTTTTTTTTCTTTTTCTTTCTTATTAAATGTTTCTTGTGATTTTGCCATACGAGAATGATACCAATGATATTATGTTAAATATGAATTACTCTAAATACAAAATATACCAGAAATCAAAAGGTAGAAAAGTCAAATCAAAATTGAATTTTGAAAATACCTTTCTATTTGCTAGAATAACTATGCAAAGCTAAGGTAATATTTGCTTGGTTTTACCTATTCTATTAAATAAGTTAAACAATTGTACAAAAACGGAATGAAATATTATTTAAAACCGTGATTTCTATAGATGTAAAAAATCTTTTTTAGCCAATAATTCAGCTTCAGATTCTCGATAATCAGGATCATCGACACAACAATCAACGGGACATACGGCAGCGCATTGCGGTTCATCATGAAAGCCTACACATTCGGTACATTTATCATGTGTGATGTAATAAACATCCATGTGAAGTGGTTCAAACGATTGATCAGCTTGAATTTCTTCACCGTCCAATGTGGTTATCATCCCCTTCAGAGATGTTCCATCAGAATATTTCCATTCGGCACCCCCTTCATAAATAGCATTGTTAGGACATTCAGGTTCACAAGCACCACAATTGATGCACTCATCTGTGATCATTATTGCCATAATTCTTTTTTTTTGATTGCAAAGATACTAACGCTTAATGATTTCTTTTGTTCATTTTAGAAAAAATCATCCGTTACATTTTGAACCATTTATCTTTGTTGACTAAATCAATCGATGAAAACACAAAACGAACGATATAAATCGGTACTTATTTTCCCTTTTCTTTATGTTATCACTGATATAGCTATTCGATTAGATTTACTGTTTCTATATTCATTCAAACAGTTATTTTTTTACATCTTATCAATTAGTTGCTTTCTATGTTTTTATTTTTTAATCATTCACATTTTTGAATTTCTCCGAAATCACTCATGGCTAAAACGGATGGTTTGTATATCAATTTCATTTTATTTATCGGTTGCTTTATTGGGGTCATATACTTTTTATTTTTTTAATGGTTTTTTTCCTAATTTTTATACCTACGAATATTTTAAAAATGAACCTTTAAGTGCCTTTACCTTACTCAGAGATTCAATAAATTCATTGGACATTTTACTTTTTTTAGCAGGCTTTGTATTCATATATTTCTATTTGACAAAAATGACTAAAGAATTTAAACTAACGTATTATATAACAAAATTTTATATAATATTTCCGCTTTTTGTAATGCTATTGATTTTTTTGACCGCCAATGTAAAAAAATATGATCAATGTTACATTGTTGACACCAACTTCACAACTGCCATTCTTCGTCATCTTTCTGAACAATCTAATCAAAAAAGTTATTCCGGTAAGGGATTACAAGCTCGTCATCCTATACCCCTAAGTATCACCAACGAAAAAAGAGACTTTAATGTTATCGTATTAATCTGCGAAAGTTTAAGGAAGCAAAACCTTTCAATTTATGGTTATCGTCGTAAAACAACACCAAATCTTGAACTTTTCCAAAAAAAGCATCCCAAACATTTTTTTGTTTTTCATAACCCCTACGCTGTTTCAACCACCACCATGCTGGCAGTACCCGCAATCTTAAGTGGAATAGCTCCCTATCAGTCTGCTGAACTATTTTACAAACAGCCCACATTGTGGGAATTGGCAAAAAAAGTAAATTATGAAACTTTTTTAATTTCTTCACATACCTTCAAATGGTATCACTTTGACCGATTTTACGACCAAAATCCTCCGGACTATCTTTGGGGAAAAGACAACGCCCCCTACCCTTTTTTCAATGATTTGGGTATTGATGATTCTCATACTATAAAACACGTAATCAAACACATTCAAAAACTAGCCGATTTGCCTTTTTTTGGTATTATTCAACTGAATGGTACACATTATCCGTACCACGTTCCTCCATCATTCGAAAAATGGTCAGAGACATTTGTAGACACTTATGATAATTCTATTCTCTATCAGGATGAAATGATTGGAAAACTTTTCAACTACCTCAATCAATCCGGTAAACTGTCTAACACTGTTATTTTTATTACCGGTGATCACGGAGAATCATTGAAAGAACATCATAATATAGGTCATGTGGATAACAATTATCTACAAACAATTTCCATACCGCTATTAGTCTATATGCCTGATAAAATTAAATGTAAAATTAATTTAGAACAATTTATTCGGAATACTAATCAGGCTGTTTCGACTATAGACATTGCTCCAACTATTATCGATTTGTTAGAGCTATGTGAAAAGGATGACATTAAACAGATCAAATCAAACTTTACCGGTTATAGTTTATTGCAGCACATCCCTACAGACAGAAGTGTCATCACGCTGAGTAATAACGACATTGCGAAATTTCATGTTGGCGTGTCCATCATTTCAAATAAATACCATTTTTTACGCAGATTAAACATTGTGCCACATAGAAATGAACTATATCATATTCAAAAAGATCCTGAAGAAAAACATAATTTGATACATCAAATTTCCAAATCAAAACTTCAACATTTAATGAGACCAATATATCACTATCCGATCAGTAAACGGTATCTCCTGAAGTAATTAAAGCAAGTGGTTTGGGGGAAAATGTGTAGGCATTTTTACTGCTCTGTCATATAAAATAATGCTTCCACTGACAGCAACATTTAATGATGAATTTCCCGGTAGACGAACCAAAAAGTGGCATTGATTTCTAATCTCCTGAGGCAATCCATCGTTTTCTGAACCTAACAAATAAATTGCTCTTTTGGGATGTTGAAATTCTCCCATCATGCAAGCATTTTCATCCAGCTCAGCCCCTACCAAGCGACAATCATAAGGAATATTTTTTAACAATTCATCAAATGTTTTGTAATGAAAAAGTGGAATCCTTGCCCAAGTTTTCAAGACGTCTGAACTTTGTTTTTGATAACGATGGTCAACTGTGAATATATAAGATGCACCCAGAATATAAGCAGAACGCCACAATGTTCCGAGGTTATGTTCGGTTTTTCCACGGAACACGCCTATTGCACAAAATCCTTCTTTATTTTTTGTTTTCAAACTATCAAATAACTATAATTTCGGTTTTCAAATCAGCCTTAATAAATACTCATAATCAAACACTTAAGTTTGTAAGAGGATGGGGTTGAAGAAAAACAAAGAATTAAATAAAAATTATTAATTTAGTATTGTTAAATCAGAACCGCAAAATCAACTTCAAATTGAAACGGCGTTGGGTTAAATAATTCGGCACAGCAAAGTACTTACCTTCTACATCCTGAACCCACTGTTTTGATAACACATTGTTAATTCCCAACAAGTTGAACACCTCGAATGAAAAAATTGCATCACTAAAATTTCTGTTCCAAAAAGTTGATTTTTGATGCTTCTGATAGATAAAATCATACGACATTCCTATATCAACACGAAAGTACGCCTTCATGCGTAACGTATCTTTATAGCGATTATAATCAGGTGGACCATAGGGCAATCTGGATCCATATTGCAAGCCCATTTGTACTGTAAAGTTTTCAAATCCAGGCATCCTGTCCTGAATGAGAGCCCCAAAATTTAATAACTGATCAGTCGGTCGAGGAACATATCCGGGATAAATGGTAGCACTGTCAACAACTACCTGATCCTCACTGTATCCAAAAATGATTTTTTCGCCCTCCGCATTATAGTATTCCTTGTAAGAATCGTGTTTAAAATCTTCTTTCGTTGATAATAGTCCCACTTTAAAAAAAGATTCGATCCCCTCCACAAATTCTCCGTGAACATTCAAATCCAAACCGTATGCATAAGCTACCACATCGTTTGTCACATAATAGCGTGTTCTGACATTGTCAATCTCATAAGGATTAACATCCCACAAATATTTGTAATAAACCTCGGCAGTAAACTTAAAAGGAGCTTCCCTATTCCACATACTGAAAAAGATATCAGTACCGGCAACAGCGTGGATTGATTTTTGCGATTTAATTGTTTTATCCAAGTCACCATTAAACTTTCTAAACTCTCTGTAAAAGGGAGGTTGATAATACATTCCGCTCGAAAATCGTATGCTCATATCTCTTCTGGTTACTTGATGATTTTTAATCATATAAGCCCTTGGGCAATAAACAAAAGATATACGTGGTGTAATAAAAAAATCATTGTTTACTGTTGTGTAACCTTGTCTTATTCCCATATTGAATCCTAATCTTGAATTCGACTCCGGAATAGTATCACTGATTGTTTCCACACTTTTTTTACTAAAAAGTGATTTTCGTTGGCTGACAGTTACAGGTAAATTACGTTTTGTCTTGGACCAAATCGTATTCAACTGCATAAAACTTGTTTGCCTGAACGATTCTAAATTTGCCTTATTTTTGATCGTTTCAAATAATTCTACTTGATCGTCATTGCCCTGTGGAATACTGTAACCAGCAGAATCAATCATTTTCCATTCACTCAATACATCACGGAATAGGTCATGCTGCAAGTTAAGGCCCCACTTTAAAGTTTGATTTTTATATCGTGTTCGGTCGTTGTCTTGATAGCTATTAACCAAAATATGTTGTGCATTGTGATAAATATTAACAATGGTTGCGTTCAATCTATTTCTGGCATGGTTCAAAAATGTACCTATTCCCAATACTGCTATGGAATCGCCATAATTTGCCTTAGAGGGATCGGTTTCCAATTCATTGATGAAGTACTGTCCTTGAACGTCAAAATATTCTCGTTCCTGCGTGTTGAAAATTGTTGCATAAAAATCGAGATTTGTTCGTTTATTTGCTTTGATTTTCAATGCTGTACCTCCCATCATGGTCTGAAATCGCGTATCTTCTCTCCCATCAAAATACACTTTAAAGGAATAAGATTCATTGATTGGTCCGAAATCTGTTTGTTGGGTTTGTGGTGAAAAGCGGTAATTGTTACTCGAAAAATGTCCGATTAATGACCATGTAACTCGTTCATCCAAGGCATAATTTGTCAGGAACTGAGCATCCCAAAAAACGGGATTATATGTACCTTTAGCAGGTAATGAATTCAGTAGATAACCATTTGAACGATAACGTGCCGCAGCAAGATAATTGAATCGGGGGCCAACAGATTGCTCTACATGAGATTCGATACCTAATAATGAAACCATTGAAGAACCTTTAAACTTAGTAGGGGTCTTATAGGTTATATCTAATACAGAACTTAGCTTGTCTCCGTACTGTGCATCAAAACCGCCGGCAGAAAAACGTACAGATTCAACCAAGGCTGAATTGATAAAGCTCATTCCTTCCTGTTGACCGCTTCGAGTTAAAAGAGGACGATAAATATTAAAACCATTGACATAAACTAAGTTTTCATCGTAGCTTCCTCCCCTCACATTATAATTAGTTGTCAATTCATTATTAGAAGTTGCTGCAGTTGTATAAACCAATGAACGTTCGATACTTCCCAAAGGAATATTCTGTACGTCAACTCGGGAAAGCTTGGGCAACTCAAAAGGATCAGCAGCATTGCCCTTGATGGTTATTTGACTGATATCGCTGATATCAAAGCGAATGTCGGGTATTCGTTGTTTTCTCTTTTCTGTAACAATAATAATTTGTTTGTAGGTGCTATCACTGTTACTATAAATAAATTGAATGGTATCTAAATAGTCGGATGTTAGTTCATAATTGCCTGATTCATTAGAGTAGATGTAAAAAGTTGAATCATTTTTTAATACTGTTATTTGAACATTATCAAGACCCTTTCCTTTTTTATCCAAACAGCGCCCCATTAGATTCACTTGCTGAGCAAAAGAAAGACCGGTAAACAAACAGCAGCAAATGAGCAATATTCGCATGGGACAAAAGTAGCACTACTAACGCAATGTGACTGAATTTATTTTTTAATCACGTACAATAATTAAATCAGGGTCAAACGGATCGATGAATCGATATAAATTATCAATTTGTTCGTAAACATTACCATTCGGACAAATAGAAAATAAGTTAATAAATCGTTCTTGTAATAATCCATTCGAAAGTAAGCGATCGAAAATTTGATCAACAACAGACAAAACTTGATCGTTTTGCTTTTTCGTAGCTTTTATTAATTTTTCTTTAACGAATTTGATTTGATTCGAAAGCTTCGCCAGTTCAGCTTGTGCAAATTTATCCAACCCCGTATCTGTTTCAATTATTTTCTTTTCAAGTTCATATTTCAATTGGTGTAAATTAGAATCTAAAACACTAAAATCGAGTTCATCAGAGGCTAAGGATTTTAAAATGTCAGACTTTACATCATTTCTGTCTCTGAACAGATCTTCTAAAACCAAGGGAATTTTATCCATTTTTAGCGATGTTACACTGTCAATCCACAGCAAAGAATTACGCACTTGAATCATTGGATAACTTAATGAAATACTATTGAATATGTCTTTTAGCTGTAACCAATACATTATTTCAGATGCTCCCCCCACATAACACAGATTTGGAAGTAAAAATTCCTGATAAACAGGTCGTAATATCACATTAGGAGAAAAAAATTCCGGGTGGCTTTCAAGAATTTCAATCATCTCATTTTTATTGAAGGTTCCCTTACCTTCAATAAAAAAACCATTTTCTGTTTTTAAGATTCGTTCACGTAGTTGATTTTCAATATAAAATAAATTGATCTCACGGGCAGTCGCCTGAATTTTTAAGCCTTCAGACTCTATTTTTTTATTCGTTTGAGTAATTGCGTTATATGAAAACTGTGTTAACAATTCCCTTTCCATAATAGGCTTAAACAATTTTTTTAACTCAGGATGATCTCCATCCAAAATGATCAATCCGAATTTGTCAAACAATGCATGGATTAAGTTGAATGTTGCTTCCGAGTATGTTTTTCCATGGTAAACTTGCAAGACTTTTTCAGCATCACATCCGGGATGATTCTGGAAAAAAGATAAAACATTATTGACAATTTGATCCAAACCATCCGTTTTGAACCTTCCTACCGGACCTATTTGATTCGTGTCCCAATCAATGACTTGATTAAAGATCTGTACCTTTTTAACTTCTTCAAAATCATGATCTTCTGAAGCCATCCAATACACAGGAACAAAGTGAAATTCGGGAAACTCACTATTTAATTCTTCAGTTAATTTAATAATATGTAATATTTTATAAATCAAAAATATTGGTCCACTCAAAAGTGAAAGCTGATGTCCTGTTGTAATGGTAAATGTATTCTCATCAGCAAGAGCAACTATGTTTGACTTTGTTTTTTCGGAACATTCAAGATCTTTGTATCTGTCAGACATGTGTTTAGACAACAAGCCTCTTACCTCTTTGCTATAATTGTCTTTTTTAGATTTGATTTGTTCGATAAAATTTATTTTGGAGAATGGTAAATCGATAAATGACGATAAGGTGTTTTGTTCATAAACCAATCGATTTTGAGCTTCGGTGAACAGATTTGTAATTGATCGATGGTACGTTTTTCGTTGCATCTAATAGTTGAATTATTTTTTTTTACTTACAAAACTTTCCTCATATCGTTGAATCCAATCATCAACACTCATTTTTTGAGCTAATTCACCGATTAATTCAAATGGTATTTGTTCCATTCTTTTGAAACGAATACAACTTTTTCCCATATCAAGTTTTTGTTCAACTAATTTATTATATGAATCAGTAAACCAATTATAAAGATGTTTATCTGCATAAATTCCCATGTGATAAATCGCAATGAAATTCTTTTGTGATGCCAAACTGATAAAAGGGAGAGGAAGCTGGATATTACAATGATAGCCTTTGGGGTAAATCGAATGAGGAATCACATAACTTATCATACCATATTGGATTACTTCTTCAAATCCATCCGGTAAATTTTCAAAAAATGTAGAGCGTAATTTTTGAAATGTTTCCCTTCGCTCAGCAGGTAACGATGCGACATATTCATCTGGAGTTAAAATCATTTTTATTCGATTGTGTCATTTTAATCGCGCGAAAATACAACTTTTGAATGCTATTTTTCTCTTCATTTTTCAACAATTCTTCACAAATAATTTTTAAATTTTCAGCATTTCTGTTTGAAGACTCAATGATTTTCCCTATTGCAAATGCTGAACTCCATCGCACAACAGTCCCGGAATGTTTTGCGTTTTTCAATAAATTCTCAATGGCAGTTTCTATATTTTCAGGAAATAAATGGGCAACATTTCCAATAACTCTGGCTGATTCCCATTTGATTCGGGGCGCTTTATCTTTTAAACTTTCAGTCACAAAATTCAACCATTGTATAGTTACAAATTCCGGATGTTTACAAGTGAGGTGTTCAACCGCTTCGATGCATGATGCTTTCATAGAGTCTTTAGCTGATTTAGAAAAATCTAGTAATTCATCCAGTGATAATTCCTTTTTGATAAGCGCATCGCAGATTAGTTGAATTTGATCTTTTTGTTTCATTTTTTTATCGCGAAAAATGTCAGCTATGTTCATTGCTTTATTTTGTTTTTTTGAGATTTTACAATTAAAAAAGAATAATACGAGTCAAATTTATGTATATCAGACGGTTTTTGAACTTTATGCGAATCATCTGATTATTTTTGTATTGACAACTATAAATTTAATTTCTTACATGCTACTTAGCTGAAATGACCGAAAAAACAAGAAATCCAAATGAAACTACCTTGCATGAGGTGATAGATAAATTGCTTCGCGCCTATCGCTTAGACGCAAAAATGAAAGAAATGGATATCATACAAGCCTGGCCGGAAATGATGGGGGTCGCTGTAGCTAACCGTACAAGTAAAATTTCCATAAAGAACAAAATAATGTACCTTACGATGGATTCCTCTGTCATGAGGGATGAACTCTTACACGGAAAACAAATTATCATTCATCGGGTGAACGAAAAAGCAGGTTTTGAAATGATAACAGACATTTGGTTTGGATAATTTTAAAACTGAATTATAAATCAACTTACCTTAGCACAATAAATATCGAAAAATGTCAGTACATAAGCTTGTAAAAAAAGTTACCACTCACACCTTACAGGAAATGAAAAATACAGGTGAGAAAATCACTATGCTTACCGGTTATGATTTTTCCATGGCACGAATCATTGATGAATCGGGCATTGACGTGATTTTGGTGGGTGACTCTGCATCCAACGTTATGGCCGGACATGAAACAACGTTACCGATTACACTTGATCAGATGATTTATCATGCTTCATCTGTTGTGAGGGCTGTGAAACGCGCATTAGTAGTTGTTGATATGCCCTTTGGATCTTATCAGGGGAATTCTAAAGAGGCTTTATCAAGTGCTATTAAAATTATGAAGGAAACTGGAGGACATGCTATTAAAATGGAGGGTGGATCAGAAATTATTGAGTCTATCAAAAGAATTTTAACAGCAGGGATCCCCGTAATGGGGCACTTGGGTCTTACTCCTCAGTCTATCTACAAATTTGGGACGTATGTTGTCAGAGCACAAGAAGATGAAGAGGCAAAGCGTCTGATTGAAGATGCCAAAGCATTGGAAGAAGCAGGTTGCTTCGCTATTGTTTTAGAGAAAATCCCGGCTGAACTTGCCAAACAAGTTGCCGAAAAACTCTCAATTCCTATTATTGGTATTGGAGCAGGAAATGGTGTTGACGGTCAAGTATTGGTTGTTCATGATATGTTGGGAATAAATAATGAATTTAATCCCCGTTTTCTGAGGAAGTACAACAACCTTTATGAGCAAATGTTAAAGTCATTCAACGCCTACATTCATGATGTGAAAAATGGTGATTTTCCAAATGAAAAAGAGCAATATTAAATGATAATCTCAATATAATATCATTGAAAAGCTTGTCTATTTTATATGAAGACAACCATGTCATAGTTGTCAACAAAAAAGCGTCCGAGATTGTACAAGGAGACAAAACCGGAGATCTTACTTTACCCGATATGATTAAGGCATATCTCAAGGAAAAATATACCAAACCGGGAAATGTGTTTTGTGGCGTGGTACATCGCTTGGACAGGCCTACAAGCGGAGTGGTTGTATTTGCTAGAACAAGTAAAGCTCTTGAGCGCCTTAATAAACAATTTAAAGAAAAACAAACAACCAAGACCTATTGGGCCATCGTTGAGCAAAAACCTCCCCACAAGGAAGGAAAGCTAGTACATTTTTTAAAAAAAAATGAAAAACAGAATAAATCCTTTGCTTCACTGCATGAACTTCCGGAATCCAAATTAGCAATTTCAGAGTACCGATTAATTGGCTCATCTGAACATTATTTTTTGCTCGAGGTAACCATAGAAACCGGTCGACATCATCAGATTCGAACGCAATTATCACACATCGGATGTGTAATTAAAGGAGATGTTAAATATGGGGCTAAACGAGCAAATTCAGACGCTTCAATCGGACTTCACGCACGTAGTCTGACGTTTTATCATCCAACGACCAAAGATAAAATTTCAATTATTGCACCTGTACCGGATGATGCTTTGTGGCATTATTTCGAAAAAAATGTTCGAGATAATCTTACAATCTCGTTTAATTAACCGTTAATATTAACGATAAATGTTAAAAAATCAATAGAAAAACACATTTGTCAAATAACATGAAAATTAACTTTGTAAAAAAGTACAGATGTTGAAGATAGGAGTTTTTGGAGCCGGTCATTTGGGTAAAATTCACATTCGGTTGATTTTAGAATTGGTAAATGAATTTGAGTTAATTGGTTTCTATGATCCCAACGATGAAGTAGCTCAAGAAGTAACCAATCTATTTAAAATCAAACGTTTTCAAACAATTGAATCGTTGATAGATGCTTGTGATTGCTTAGATATTGTAACCCCCACTTTAACGCATTATGATATTGCTACACAGGCTCTAAGAAAAAGCAAACATTTGTTTATTGAGAAACCGGTAACAGAAACTGTTGAAGAGGCTCGTCTGCTCATGTCTCTGGCCCGTGAAGCAAATGTAAAGGTACAAGTCGGTCACGTTGAAAGATTCAATCCGGCATTTCAAGCCTCATTAAAGTACTTTAACCAACCAATGTTCATTGAAACTCATCGATTAGCTCAATTCAATCCCAGAGGAACCGATGTTCCTGTTGTTTTAGATCTGATGATTCATGATCTCGACATTATTCTTAGCATCGTTAACTCAGGAATCAAACGAATTTCAGCCTCAGGAGTCGCAGTCGTTTGTGACACACATGATATTACCAATGCACGTATTGAATTTGATAATGGCTGTGTAGCTAACTTAACTGCCTCTCGCATATCTTTGAAAAATATGCGTAAATCACGTTTTTTCCAGAAAGATGCTTATATCAGTGTTGATTTTTTGGGTAAAGAACTTGAAGTTGTTAGAATGGAAACTATTGAAGGTACCCCAAATCCACTTGACCTTGTGTTTGATGCCGGTGATGGAAAACCATTGAAAAAAATATATTTCGACAAACCTGATATTGAAGAGACTAATGCCATTAAGGAAGAATTGCGTTCGTTTCAAACATCGGTTTCCAAAAATCAAATGCCACTTGTTTCTCTTGAAGATGGATTCAGAGCATTAGATGTTGCTATAAAAATCCAGAAGAAGTTAAATGCATCGAACGTTTTTTCATAAAACAATAAGTAAACGTAATTTTCGTTTTTCCTTCGAGCTATGAGAAACATTTTCAGCTATACTTTTTTACTTTTTGTACTGAGTTCTTGTATTAAAAATAATCCTAACCCCGTTTGGATTGAAATTGGTACTTGGACGTTGAACAAAAATCCCAATGCCACTTATTATCAAGGGGAAATGACACATAACTTTTCTGATGCTTGGATATTCATCAATGGAAAAGTCATAGGAGTTTTTGAATTGCCTGTAAAAATTCCGGTATTGGTAAGTGGTGAGGCCACTGTACGTTTGTATCCTGCAATTAGAAATAATGGAATTTCAGCAACCAAAAAAATCTATCCTTTTGTAGACTTTTACGAATTGAAAACCACACTTAATCCTAGTCAAACAATTCAAATTCAACCTACAACAAAGTATCATGATGATGTCCAATTTTGGGTAGAAGAGTTTGAAGATGTGATCACAAAAATTGAAAATGATGCAAATTCAGCAGTTAATTTAACACTTGGGAGTGATCCAAATATCTTAAAATGGGGCAATTTTTATGGTCAAGTAAATCTAAGTTCAACGGACTCAACTTGGATTGCATTTACATCCGGGGAAATGTATTTGCCCAAAGGGAAAGAAGTTTATCTGGAAATTGATTATTACAACACAAACTCACTGATTACAGGATTGTTAAGCATATCATCGACTTCCATCAAAAACAATCAGAATATACAATTAAATTCACAAAATCCTGATGAAGTAAAGTGGAAAAAAATATATATTGATTTGAAAGAGTTAGTTTCTAATTCGTCAAGTGCGGAATATTTCAAACAATCATTCCAAGCAATGATTGATCAAAATAACAGTGAAGGCTTCATTATGCTTGATAACATCAAAGTTGTTCATTTCTAATGAAACAAAATCGCAATCTTATTGTCTCTTTTGTATTGATGGATTGGATATCCTCATTGGTGTCTTGGGGATTTTTTTTTTATTGCCGTAAAGTTATAATTGAAGGTATGGCTTTCAATGTGAGCAATGCATTATACCTCGGAGTTGTATTGATTCCTTTGCTTTGGGTGTTCATTTATTATCTGCAGGGAACCTATCACAACATTAAACGTTTGTATCGTTTCAAGCTGTTTAATTTGACAGTAAAAGCAACATTCATGGGGTCTATTCTTCTCTTTTTTACGCTGTTACTGGATGATGAAATAGCCGGATACAAAGCATACTATAAATCAATGATTTTACTTTTTGGTATTCAATTAGCTTGTTCATTAACACCTAGAATGATTTTTATAACCCTGTTAGTCAAACGTATACATTCCGGAACATTCGGATTTAAGACCTTGTTAATCGGAAGTGGTTCAAAAGCACTCGAAATTTATGATGAAATCAATAATCTGCCAATAAAATCCAATCAGTTTATTGGATTCGTTGCCGTGCAAGAGAGTAATATACAATTGGAATGTAAAATCCCCAAATTAGGTCATCTAAATGAGTTAGAAAAAGTATTAAAAACGAACGAAATTGAAGAAATATTGATTGCTCTAGACAGTTCTGAACACAATTTATTACCCTCAATTATTCAGCAATCAGGTGAAAATAACGTCATCAAAATATTACCTGACATGTCTGAAATACTTTCACTGTCTGCACGTACGACAAATATTTTTGGGGCATTACTCATCGAAGTCACTACAGAATCAATGCCTATATGGCAACAGTTGATAAAGCGTTTCCTAGACGTTTTGATTGCTCTTATGGCAATCATAGCATTACTTCCTTTTTATATCATCCTTGCCATTGGAGTCAAATTATCATCCAAAGGGCCAGTGTTTTTTTTACAAGAACGCATTGGTAAAAATGGAAAGATCTTTAATATTATTAAATACCGTACCATGTATGTCAATGCAGAAGAAAACGGTCCGAAATTGTCATCATCGAATGATCCCCGAATAACACCATTCGGACGATTTATGCGTAAATTCAGATTGGATGAATTTCCTCAGTTTATAAATGTGGTGAAGGGTGATATGTCTTTAGTTGGTCCAAGACCTGAAAGACAGTTTTACATTGATCAAATTTTGGAAATAGCACCTCAATTTATGCAATTAACAAAAGTTCGACCCGGCATTACCTCTTGGGGTCAGGTAAAATACGGGTATGCCGAAAATGTAGATCAGATGCTGCAACGCATGAAATTCGACATGCTGTACATGAAAAACAGAACATTAGCTTTAGATTTCAAAATAATGTTATATACAATCATGATTATTCTAAAGGCAAAAGGTAAATAGTAGCAATGAACTACATTTTAAGCAAAAGATTTCGCTATTTTTAGATCTTTTCCACCATGAGTCCAGTCATAAAATCCTTCTCCGCTTTTTACACCTTTTTTTCCTGCCATAACCATATTAACTAACAAAGGACATGGGGCATACTTAGGATTTCCAAACCCTTTAAAAAGTACTTCCAAAATAGCGAGACAAACATCTAAACCAATAAAATCAGCCAGTTGAAGTGGTCCCATGGGATGCGCCATTCCCAATTTCATCACTGTATCAATTTCAGCTACACCTGCAACTCCTTCGTGCAATGAACAGATTGCCTCATTGATCATGGGCATTAAGATTCGATTTGCAATGAAGCCGGGGTAATCGTTAACTTCTACAGGTATTTTTTGCAAATTCAATGATAAATCCATTACCTGTTGTGTGACTTCGTCAGAAGTTGAATAACCTCGAATTATTTCTACTAATTTCATTATAGGCACAGGATTCATAAAGTGCATACCAATTACCTTATCGGGTCGTTTTGTCGCAGCGGCAATTTGTGTTATGGAGATTGATGATGTATTTGTAGCAAGAATCACATTGGAATCCGTCAGTTGATCCAATTCAGTGAATATTTTTAACTTAAGATCTAAATTCTCCGTTGCAGCTTCAACAACTATATCAACTTGCTTTAAACCATCTCCCATTGATGTAAAGGTCTTGATATTCGATAAAGTTTTTAGTTTATCTGATTCTTCAAGTGTTCCTTTCGAAATTTGACGATCCAAATTTTTTGTAATGGTTGCCAAACCTTTTTCCAATGAAGCGGATGAAATATCAATCAAAGAAACCTGATAACCATTTTGTGCAAACACATGAGCGATGCCATTCCCCATGGTTCCTGATCCTATTATAGCTACATTTTTCATTTTTTCATTTATATTATTAAGCTCAAAGATACTATTCGAAATTAAATCCATAATAATTCAATTGTCGGATATTTGATTATACATAACATCCGCTATGACAAGTTTTTTTCTATCAACAGTTTTTTACCCCATAAATGCAAATATCTTTGGTAATCCAACACTTTTGAGCAACTTTGCAAAATCATGGAATTTATTGACTCGAAATTACATCAGTATGTATGTAAACATAGTGAAAAAGAGCCCGAACATTTGCATCAGATCAATCGAAGAACACACCTGAATGTCCTTCAACCAAGAATGTTAAGTGGGCATTTCCAAGGTAGGGTATTAAGTATGTTATCACACATGATTCAACCAAAGCGAGTTTTGGAAATAGGTACTTACACAGGATATTCTGCTATTTGTTTCACTGAGGGTCTTGTTCAGGATGGAAAAGTAATTACCATTGATGTTAATGAGGAGTTGGAAGAGTTAGTCCGTGAATTTATTGTATTAACAGGAAACGAGCACAAGATAGAATACATCATCGGTGACGCTATGCAAATAATTCCCACTCTCAATGAAACTTTTGATATCGTTTTTATAGATGCCGATAAAAAAAATTATTGTAATTACTATAATTTGGCATTCGATAAGGTCAAAAAAGGAGGATATATTATAGCAGATAATGTGCTATGGTCAGGAAAAGTTCTGAAAGATTACGAAAATGCAGATAAAGACACTCAAATTATAATGGACTTTAATAAAATGGTTCATAATGATCCTAGAGTTCAGGAAGTGTTGTTTCCTATTAGGGATGGACTTATGGTTGCTAGAAAAAAGTAAAAAAGAAAGATGTTTATAACTGTAATAAATCCTCATTGAAAAAAGTTATTTTATTAAATTTGTTAAAATTTGTATTTCATGTCAAATCAACTATTAAAAGGTAAAAAAGGAATCATTTTCGGTGCCCTTAACAGTCAGTCTATTGCGTGGCATGTTGCTGAAAAAGCCCACGAACAAGGCGCTAAATTTGTATTAACCAATGCCCCTATTGCTATGCGGATGGGTGAAATTAATGAGTTGGCTTCCAAAACTGATTCAAAAGTGATACCTGCTGATGCAACTAGTGTGGAAGATCTGGAAAAACTAATCAAGGAATCCATGGAAGTTTTAGGGGGGAAAATTGATTTCATCCTACATTCTATTGGTATGTCTGTGAATGTTCGTAAAGGAAATCACTATACGAATGAAAATTATGATTACACTTTAAAGGGACTGGATGTTTCATCTCTTTCTTTTCACAAAGTAATGCAAACTGCCATGAACTTGGATGCCATGAATGAATGGGGGTCGATTGTTGCCCTAACTTATATCGCTGCTCAACGTGTATTTCCGGACTATAATGACATGGCCGACAACAAGGCTTATTTGGAGTCAGTAGCCCGAAGTTTTGGTTATCATTTTGGTGTTCAAAAGAAAGTTCGTGTCAATACGATTTCTCAATCACCAACCATGACAACAGCAGGAAGTGGAGTAAAGGGATTCAGTGAATTCATCAATTTTTCGGAAATGATGTCTCCGCTTGGAAATGCTGATGCCAATGCGTGTGCAGATTATTGCATTACCTTATTTTCAGACATGACAAGATATGTCACCATGCAAAATTTATTTCATGATGGTGGGTTTTCAAATACCGGTGTGACACAACAAGTTGTAGAGAAATTTGGTACTAAAGAGTGATCTAAAATTAATTACTTTAATCAGATGAAATTTTTTATTGATACTGCCAATCTAAGGGAAATTCAAGAAGCTCATGAAATGGGTATTTTGGATGGAGTGACTACAAATCCTTCATTGATGGCCAAGGAAGGAATAACAGGAAAGGATAACATTCTAAAGCACTATGTATCCATCTGCAATATCGTAGATGGACCTGTCAGTGCTGAAGTTATTTCAACTGACTTAGAAGGGATGATTCGAGAAGGAGAACAATTGGCGGATCTTCACTCTAATATTGTCGTGAAAATCCCAATGATACCTGAAGGAATCAAAGCTATCAAATATTTTTACAGCAAAGGAATTAGTACTAATTGTACCCTCATTTTTTCTGCAGGTCAAGCTTTGTTGGCTGCTAAAGCAGGTGCCACTTTTATTTCTCCATTTTTGGGTCGTTTGGATGATGTTTCAACGAATGGGATTGACTTAATTTCACAGATTCGACTGATTTATGATAATTATCAATTTGAAACAATGATTTTAGCAGCATCAGTCAGACACCCAATGCATATCATACAGTGTGCAGAAATCGGTGCAGATGTTATGACGGGGCCGTTAAATGCCATTAAGGCACTTGCAAAACATCCATTAACAGATCTCGGGTTACAACAATTTTTAGCTGATTATGCTAAAGGAAATTGATAACTACCAATGGATTGATAAAACTAAAATAATATGATTTTTTAACTAGCTTTTTTTACTAAAAGTAGGTAATCTGAATTATTTAATTTCTATTGTCCTATCAAAATTTCAAAGCTCATCTAAATTTAGGATAATGAATATAATACTCAAAGACAAGCAAATTGATCACAAAATCACCAGACTTGCATACCAAGTTTTAGAGCATTGTTTTGAAGAGAAAGAACTATTCATTGGGGGAATCGTTGGTAATGGCTATACGATTGCGAAAAAAATAAAAAATGTGATTTCTCAAGCTGAAGTAAATATTCGACTTGAAACATTTGAGATACAAATTAACAAAAAAGAACCTTGGTCCTCCCCTATTACACTTTCAATTGATGATTCCAGATTAAATTCTGCCTACATTGTAATTGTAGATGACGTTATTAATTCCGGAAAAACAATGCAATATGCCATTGTCAGGCTACTGAATCAACCCAGCAAGTCGATAAAAACGGTTGTATTGGTTGATCGTGCACACAGGCGTTATCCAATTAAAGCGGATTATGTCGGTCTGAGTTTGTCAACAACAATCCGAAATCGAGTAGATGTGGTTCTATCAGCTTCTGAAGCTGTTGCTTTTTTGGTTTGAAATTCACTATTTAGCATTTGAATGTTTTTTTTTATGAGGAAAATTACTGAGTCAACATCTAATTACCATTCATTGGAAACAATGTCTGTGGGTGAACTTTTGAACAATATAAATCGAGAAGACCACACTGTCTCAAATGCTGTCGCTAAAGAACTTGATCATATTGAAGCATTTGTCAATGCTTGCATACCACGTATGAAAAATGGAGGAAGACTCTTTTACATCGGTGCGGGAACCAGTGGGAGATTGGGAATTGTCGATGCCAGTGAATGTCCACCTACTTTTGGTATTGATCACGGAGTGGTAATTGGTATTATTGCTGGTGGAGATGATGCTATTCGAAAAGCAGTCGAATTTGCTGAAGATGATGTATTACAAGGATGGGAAGACCTGAAAAAAAATCAAATAAATGATAAAGATACGGTTGTAGGGATTGCTGCATCAGGAACAACCCCATACGTATTGGGAGCTATAACAGAAGCGAATAAAAACAACGTGTTAACTTGTGGAATTTCCTGTAATCCTGACAGTCCTCTTTCTCAATTGGCCCAATATGCCATCACTCCTGTTGTTGGTCCTGAATTTGTAACAGGAAGTACTCGTATGAAGTCAGGTACAGCACAAAAACTGATATTGAACATGATATCAACATCCATTATGATAAAATTGGGGCGGGTTAAGGGCAACAAAATGGTTGATATGCAACTGACAAATAACAAATTACAAGATCGGGGAATCCGCATGATTATGGATGAAATTCCAGTTGATTTATCTGAAGCAACTTCATTACTGAATCAATTTAGATCTGTCAGAAAGGCCGTCAATCATTATTATCAAAATAAATTGAATCAATGATTGATAAAAAGAAAGAATTTTCATTAACTGATAGAGTCAATAGCTTCAAATATGCTATTAACGGCATAAAAATACTGTTCAAGGAGGAACATAATGCAAGAATTCATTTAGTTGTAAGCCTTGGAGTTATATGCCTTTCTTTTTTGTTAAAAATATCGTTAACGGAGTTTTGCCTCATCCTTTTTTCAATAGGATTAGTGCTAGCTTCGGAGTCAATAAACACTTCCATTGAGAACTTAGCAAATGAAGTTTGTTCAGAAACAAGCCAATCCATCAAAAAAGTTAAAGATTTGGTTGCATCAGCAGTTTTATTCTGTTCAATCTCGGCACTTTTGATCGGAGCTATTGTATTTATTCCCAGAATTATCCTGTTGTTATAGAACAGTCTTGATTATTTATTAATTGATTTTTTGATCTATCCTTGTTTGAAATAATTTACTAATTTTGCCGCGTTATTATAAAAATCTAAAAGATGTCTAATAAATACCAAGCAGAAATTGATGCTTTCATGGAGCGTGTGAAAGCGAAAAATGGTCACGAGCCTGAGTTTTTACAAGCTGTTCAAGAAGTAGCTGAAGCAGTCATTCCGGTTATAGAAGAAACACCAAAATATAAACAAGCGAAAATTCTAGATCGAATCGTTGAACCTGAAAGAACCATCATTTTCCGAGTTCCTTGGTTAGATGACAATGGAAAAGTACAAGTTAACAGAGGATACCGCGTAGAATTTAACTCTGCTATCGGACCATACAAAGGTGGTTTACGTTTTCACCCGTCCGTAAACTTATCTATTTTGAAATTTTTAGGCTTTGAGCAAATTTTCAAAAACTCCCTAACTACATTGCCAATGGGAGGAGGAAAAGGAGGTTCTGATTTCGATCCTAAAGGTAAATCAGATAACGAAGTTATGAAATTTTGTCAGTCATTTATGACTGAGTTATCACGTCATATTGGTGCGGACACAGATGTGCCTGCCGGAGATATTGGTGTTGGTGGAAGAGAGATTGGTTACATGTTTGGTCAATATAAAAGAATTCGTAATGAATTTACGGGGGTCTTGACCGGAAAAGCAAGAAATTGGGGAGGATCATTAATACGTCCGGAAGCTACGGGATATGGAACTGTTTATTTTGCAAAAGAAATGCTTGCAACCAAAGGCGATTCTTTTCAAGGTAAAACGGTTGCTGTTTCTGGTTCAGGAAATGTGGCCCAGTATGCTTGTGAGAAAGCTACTCAATTGGGGGCTAAAGTTGTAACATTATCTGATTCTGAAGGATATATTTATGATGAATCAGGAATCGATGCTGAAAAGCTTGCTTTTGTAATGGAACTTAAAAATGTGAAGCGCGGAAGAATTTCTGAATATGCTTCTAAATATCCATCTTCAAAATTTGTTGCTGGTAAACGTCCATGGGAAGTAAAAGTTGATATTGCTTTACCATGTGCAACTCAAAATGAGTTAAATGGAGAAGAAGCAAAAGCATTGATTGCAAATGGTGTGAAATGTGTTGCAGAAGGAGCAAACATGCCCTCAACACCGGAAGCAATTGAAGCATTCCAACATGCTAAAGTCTTATTCTCTCCCGGCAAAGCTTCTAACGCCGGTGGTGTTGCTACTTCCGGATTGGAAATGTCACAAAATTCATTGCGCCTTTCTTGGACAGCGGAAGAAGTTGATACAAAACTTCACGGAATAATGGTCTCTATTCATACTGCTTGCGTTCAATATGGAA